>JAQTNV010000123.1 GCA_028713675.1 bacterium | reverse complement strand
ATGCAGACCGCGGTGGAAGCGATGAAGCTCGGGGCCTTTGAATACATCCTGAAACCTTTCGATGTCCCGGTGATCCTGGATCTGGTCAAAAAATCGCTGGCGGTGGGGGAAGCGGCCAAGAAAAAAGTGAGCTATCCCTCGAGCACGGTGACCGGGGACGAACAGATCGTCGGGGCCTCCGCCGGGATGCAGGAGGTTTACAAACTGATCGGCCAGGTGGCGGAGAAGGACATTACCGTTTTGGTCAGGGGAGAAAGCGGAACGGGCAAGGAACTGGTGGCCCGGGCCATCTACCAGAACAGCCGGAGGGCGAAAAAAGCTTTCATCCCGGTTAACTGCGCCGCCATCCCCGACACTCTCCTGGAGTCGGAACTTTTTGGTTACGAGAAGGGGGCTTTCACCGGCGCCGGCGAAAAGTGGATCGGGCGTTTTGAACAGGCCAACGGCGGCACTATTTTCCTGGACGAGGTGGGATCGATGTCTCCTCCCACCCAGGCCAAGATCCTCCGGGTGCTCCAGGAAGGGGAATTCACCCGCCTGGGAGGGAAGGAAGTGGTGCGGGTGGATGTGCGGGTCCTGGCCGCCACCAACATGGATCTCCAGAAAGCGGTCAGCTCGGGGAAATTCCGCGAAGATCTCTACTACCGCCTGAACGTGATCACCATCCTCCTGCCGCCTCTCCGGGAGCGCAAAGAGGATATCCCGCCGCTGGTTGATTATTTCATCAATAAATACCGGGGGGAATTGGGCAAGGAGATCCAGGCGGTCAACCCGGCCGCCCTGCAGAAACTTAAGGATTACTCCTGGCCCGGGAATGTCCGGGAGCTGGAGAATATCATCAAGCGGGCCATGGTCCTGGCCCGCGGGAATATGATTCTCCCCGATGACATCCAGATCTCGATTTCGGAAGGTCTGCACCTGATCCCCGGGAGCGAACAGGTCCCGGCGGGGGAAAGCGGATTCTGGGAAAAAACCTTCCGGGAGGGAAAAGGGAAAGTTCTGAAAGACATGGAAAAAATGGCGATCGAGCAGGCGCTCCGGTTTTCCGGCGGGAACCAGAAGAAGGCCGCGGAAAACCTGGGCATCAGCCGGACTACCCTCCGGACCAAAATGAAGGAATACGGGATCGGGATGGATAAAGACAGTAACGAGTAAAGAGTGGAGAGGGTTTCAATAATTATTTTTAATATAGTACGGTAGCCGCAGGCTTTTCGATCAGATCCCGAGGCATTGTGGCCGAGGGAAGCCTGCGTGTAGTGGTCCCGCCTTGGCGGGACATCCAAAGCCGACCAAGGTTGGCCACCACAACTGACGAAAATTTATGGTAGTCGCTTTACCTGCGAAAATGTCGCAACCTGAAGGTTGCGGCTACCATAAATTTTCTTAATTAAACCTCAACGGGTTTTTTCGTATGGCGAAAAAAATCGCGGTTGTTGATTACGGGGCGGGGAACCTGACCAGCGTGAGCAAGGCCCTGGAACTCGCCGGGGCCGACGTCGACGTAACCTCCGAGGGAAAAATAATCGAAAAGGCCGATGGGGTGGTTCTCCCCGGGGTGGGATCGTTCGGGGACGCGATCAACCGTCTGCGGGACCGGGGACTGATCCCGGTTTTGGAAGACAGGTTTCGTAAAAACAAGCCGTTCCTCGGGATCTGCCTCGGGTTCCAGATGCTCTTCACGGAAAGCGAAGAGGAAGGCCGCCACCTGGGATTTAACTGGTTCCGGGGCCGGGTGAAACGGTTCCGGCACGAATTGAAGATCCCCCAGGTGGGTTGGAACCGGGTCCGCAAGGTAGGGGATAACCCTCTCCTGGAGGGGGTGCCGGACCTGAGCTTCTTTTATTTTGTGCATTCGTATTATGTCGATCCTGAAGAGGAAGGAATCGTCGCGGCCCGGACGGATTACGGGGGGGATTTCGTCTCCATGATCCGGCACGGGAACATCTTCGCCATGCAGTTCCACCCCGAAAAAAGCGGTGATCTCGGCCAGGTGGTGCTCAGGAATTTTTATCAGTTGGTCCTATCGGAGACCGGCCGATGTTAGCGAAAAGAATCATCCCTTGCCTTGATGTCAAGGATGGCCGGGTGGTGAAAGGGGTCAATTTCGTGAATCTCCGGGACGCCGGGGATCCGGTTGAGCAGGGAGCCATCTACGGCCGGGAAGGGGCGGACGAGCTGGTTTTTCTCGACATCACCGCCTCGCACGAGAAACGCAAGACGATCATCGACGTGGTCCGCCGGACCGCCCAGGCGGTCTTTATTCCCCTGACCGTCGGAGGGGGGATCAGCGATCTTATGGACATCCGGAATCTCCTGAACGCCGGGGCCGATCGGGTTTCCATCAACACCGCCGCCGTTCGCGACCACGAGCTCGTTTCCCGCGCGGCCCGGCAGTTCGGCAGCCAGTGCATCATCGTGGCGATTGACGCCAAAAACCGGGGCAATTACTGGGAAGTGGTTGTCGAGGGCGGGAGAACCCCCACCGGCCTGGACGCGGTGAAGTGGGCGCGGGAAGTGATGGAAAGGGGAGCGGGGGAGATTCTCTTGACCAGCATGGACCGGGATGGTACTAACATTGGCTACGATCTGGACCTGACC
>JAQTNV010000122.1 GCA_028713675.1 bacterium | reverse complement strand
TGGTTTCCGGGGTGGCCGCGGATCGGAACGAGGCCAAGGTTACGGTCAGCCATGTCCCCGACCGGCAGGGGATCGCGGCCCGGCTGTTCCAGGCGGTCGCCGATGCCAACGTGGTGGTCGACATGATTGTCCAGAACGTCAGCGAATCCGGGTACACCGATATCACCTTTACCGTCACCAAGGCCGACCTGGCCCGGGCGCAGAAAACGGTGGCCGGGATCATCGGGGAACTCGGGGCGGGGAAAGTCCGGACCGACGTGAAGGTGGCCAAGGTTTCCATCATCGGTTCGGGAATGCACAGCCAGCCCGGGGTGGCGGCCCGGATGTTCTCGGCCCTGGCCAAGGAAGGGATCAATATCCTGATGATCTCCACTTCCGAGATCAAGGTTTCCTGCCTGATCGAGGAAAAATACGCCGAGCTCGCGGTCCGGGCCCTGCACGCCGCCTTTCTGGAGGAAGAAAAGAAATTGCCCAAAGCGGGGAAAAAACCTAAGAGCTGATTCAATGACGAAGGAAAAACGAAATCTTCCCCCCCGGAGCGTGGAAATCTACGATACCACGCTTCGCGACGGGGCCCAGGCGGCCGAGATCTCCTTTTCGGTGATCGACAAGATCCGCATCGCGGAACGGCTGGCTGAGATCGGGATCCACTACATCGAAGGCGGGTGGCCCGGGGCCAATCCCCGGGACGACGAGTTTTTCCGGAAGATGCGCTCCCGGAAAATCGGCCGGACCCGGCTGGTCGCATTCGGTTCCACGGTCAATCCGAAAAACCGGCCCGAGTCCGATCCCGCGGTCAGAGCGCTTTTGCAGGCCGGAACGGGGGCGGTTACCATCGTCGGCAAATCCTGGGACCTGCACCTGAAAAAAGCCCTCCGGATCGGGCGTGAGCGGAACCTGGAGATCATCGGGAGCACGCTTTCCTATCTCCGCCCCCGGGTGGACCGGCTCTTTTTCGACGCGGAACATTTTTTCGACGGTTACCGGGAAAATCCGGACTACGCCCTGGAGACCATCCGGGCGGCGGCCGGGGCCGGGGCGGACGCGGTGGTCCTCTGCGATACCAACGGGGGAACCCTGCCCTTCGAACTCGCCGAGATCTTCACGCGGGCCCGGGCCGCGATTTCGGTCCCGCTCGGGATTCACACCCACAACGATTCCGAACTCGCGGTGGCCAATACCCTGGCCGCGGTCCGGCTGGGCGCGGTCCAGGTCCAGGGCACGATCAACGGGATCGGGGAGCGCTGCGGGAACGCCAACCTGATATCGATCATTCCCGCGCTCAAGCTCAAGCTGGGGGTGGATTGCGTTTCCGACCGGGCCCTGACCAGGCTTTCCGAGGTTTCTCATTTTGTCGATGAGATCCTGAACCAGGTCCCCAACCGGCACCAGCCCTACGTCGGAGCCAACGCCTTCGCCCACAAGGGAGGCATGCACATCAGCGCGGTCGAACGGCACTCGCCCACCTACGAGCATGTCGACCCGGGAAAGATCGGAAACCGGCGGAAGGTCCTGGTCTCTGACCAGTCGGGACGCTCCACGGTGGTGGCCAAGGCCCGCGAATACGGAATCAGGCTCAAGGCCGAAGATCCCCGGACCGGCGAGCTGCTCCGGGAACTCAAGGAACTCGAGAAGGAAGGTTTCCTGTTCGAAGGGGCCGAGGGGAGCTTCGAGCTGATCCTCCGGCGGGCGATCGAAGGGAAGAAAAAATATTTCCGGCTTCACGGGTTCCGGGTGATCAACGAGAAACGCACCGAGAGCGAACCGGTCATTTCCGAAGCGACAATCATGGTGGACGTGAACGGGAAGGTGGAGCACACCGCGGCCCTCGGAAACGGGCCGGTGAACGCTTTGGACAATGCCCTGCGCAAGGCCCTGGAAAAGTTCTACCCACCGCTCTCCGATATCCGCCTGGAGGACTACAAGGTCCGGGTCCTCTCGGAGAAGGAGGGCACCGCCGCCCCGGTCCGGGTCCTGATCGAATCCAGCGACGGGAAAAAGAACTGGGGCACGGTGGGGGTTTCCCGGAATATCATTGAGGCCAGCTGGCAGGCCCTGGTGGACAGCCTGGAATTCAAGCTCAGGAACGTTGCGGGAAAAAGTGGAAAAATAAAGAAATAAGTTTGTAGTTTCGAGTTTCTGGTTTCGAGTTTTGGAAAAAACACGGCTTACCAGGGATTTTATTAAATAATAATCACCGAATAAATATAACAAGACAGCAATAAGGGGGGAAAAATAAAAAAGGGGGAAGGCTTATGAACGAATGGGAACAATTGGCGCGCGCGGCTTCGCTTCCGGTTAAAGAGGATGAAAAAAGGTCCGCCCAGAAAACGATTCGGGAAAAAGCGGAAAAGGCGGGGGTAAATGTCGCTTCAGTTAAAAAATTGTATGAAGCCAGGGGCCGGGGGGAATGCGCCGGGTTTTCCGTTCCGGCCTGCAACATCCGCGGGATGACCTATTTCACCGCCCGGGCGGCCTACCGGGCTGCGCAGCGGGAAAAGGTGGGACTCCTGGTCTTCGAAATCGCCCGTTCGGAGATGGATTACACCTTTCAGAACCCGGCGGAATACGCCTCCCAGATCATCGCCGCCGCGGCCGCGGAGAAGTTTCCCGGGCCGGTCTGCCTGCAGGG
>JAQTNV010000121.1 GCA_028713675.1 bacterium | reverse complement strand
GTCAGGTTGATCTTGGGATTGACCTGGATCTGGCCGATCCCGGGCAGCTGGTATTCCACCGGATCCTCGATCGTGATGATATTTTTATCTTCCGAATTGATTTTGGACAGGGCGGAATAGAGGGTGGTGGTTTTCCCGGAGCCGGTCGGACCGACGACCAGGAGGATCCCGTTGGAACGGAGGATCAGGCGGTTGACCAGCTTGAGTTCCTCCCCCATCAGCCCGGTCTGTTCCAGGGGCAGGAGGATGCTGGAACGGTCCAGGAGCCGGAGCACCACCCTTTCCCCGTGGGAGGTGGGGACGGTGGAGGCCCGGACGTCGACGTCCTTGCCGGCGATCTTCAGCCGGATCCGTCCGTCCTGGGGGAGGCGTTTCTCCGCGATGTTGAGGCCGGCCATGATTTTCACCCGCGAGGTGATGGAGGCCTGCAGCCGCTTGGGGGGACGGACCTTGTCCCGGAGGACCCCGTCAATCCGGAAACGGACGGAGAGATCCCGCTCGAAAGGCTCGATGTGGATATCGCTGGCCCTTTCCTTCACCGCCTGGAAAAGCAGGGAGTTGACGAAGCGGATGATCGGGGCCTCGTCGGTTTCGTCCAGGAGGTCCTTGGTTTCTTCCAGATCGGAGGTAATCGCGCCCAGGTCTTCCTGGCCGGCCAGATCCCCCATCATCTGATCGGCCCGGTCCTGGTCCCGCTCGTAGATCTGATTGATGAGGTCCAGGATGTGTTTGGCCGAGGCGATCCGGATATCCAGACGGGCCTCCAGGATGCGGGCCAGGTCGTCGAGGGGATAATAATCGAAAGGGTCGGAAACGGCGACCTGAACGGTTCCATTGGCTTTGGCGAAAGGGATCAGCAGGTAGCGCTTGGCGAAGTTGATCGGAATTTTCCCGATCAGCTCGGGGCCGATGCCCTCGGCCGGGATGTCCGCGAGGTAGGGATAGCCGGATTGAATCGCCAGGACCCGGGCCAGGTCTTCCTCGGTAATGCGTTTCTGCTTGATCAGGAATTCACCCAGGCGCAGGCCCTTCTCGGCCTTGAGCTTCAGGCCCTCTTCGATGATTTCCTCGGAGAGGCCGGCTTCCTGCCGGAGGATTTCCCCAATACGCCGGCGATCCAATTTTACTCCCCAAAAACCTGCTGATCGAGGGATTGCGGTTTGATGGCGGACGAGTCCGCCGGGGGAACAGAAGAAGGATTGGTTTGGTCCGCGTCCGGTTTTTTCTCCGGGTTTTGCTCCGGAGCCGCGGGCGCGGAGGGTTGGATTTCAGTTTTATCAGCGGGGGGATTCGGATTCGGCAGGGGAGAAGGACCGGCTTCGGGCTTTTTCCCCTTTTTCCCCGCCGCCGGCGCCGCGGTTTCACCGGGAGCCGGGATGGTCACCTCTTCTTTGGGCGCGGCCGGGCGTTTTTCTATCACGGATTCCCCCAGCACTTTCGGGAAGATATTTTCCCGCTCATGCCCGGGACGGTATTCACGATAGAACTCGACAATCGCGTTTTCCTGTTGCCGGGAGATCTGCTCCAACCCCTCGGGGCCCTTGGCGATGTAAGGGGTGAGGAAAAGCAGCAGGTTGGTCTTCCGGTTCGACCGGCTGGAATCGCGGAAGAGCCAGCCGAGAATCGGAATGTCTCCCAGGATGGGAACCCGGGAATAACTCTCGCTGACCTGGTCTTCCATCAGTCCCCCGATGGCCACAGTCTGCTTGTCCTGGGCCACCACCGTGGTTTCCGCCGACCGCTTCCGGGTAATCAGACCCTGCTGGTTGACGTTGAATCCCTGGGGGGGTGATTCGCTGACCGCGGAGATTTCCTGGTAGATTTTCAGGCGGACGGTGTCGCCCTCGCTGATCTGGGGAGTGACGCGGAGGGTGATGCCCACGTCCTGACGCTGAATCTGGGTCTGCATCACCCCGCCCGCGGTGATATTCTGCCCGGTGATAAAAGGAACATTTTCCCCGATGATGATCTGGGCCTGCTCGTTATCGGTGGCGAGCAGATGGGGGGTGGAGAGGATATCCACGTTGCTGTTGGAGGCCAGGGCCTTGAGGATGGCGCCGAAACTGGGGATGGCGGTTCCGTCGGGAAGGGTCACGGTTTCCCCGATCCCCCCCACGAAAAGCCCGGAAAGGGAAGCCACCGTCTCCGGGGTAATCACCAGGGTGTTGACCCCACCCGGGGCGCTTCCGGCGATCATCCCCGCGGATCCCACGACCTTGCCCCCGCTGAAGGCCAGTCCCAGCTCGCGCTGGTGGTTGAGGGACACCTCGACGATCGCCGCTTCAACAAAGACCTGGCGGCGGGGGATATCGAGTTTGTCGATCACCTCGCGGAGGGTCTGATAATCCTGAGGGGAACAAATGATAATCAGGGAGTTGGTGGCCGGGTCGGCGGTGATTTTAATCCCGCCTTCGAACTGGGCCACCGCCTGGGGCTGGGCCTGGGCGCCCGGGGTGGTTTTCACGCCGGCCCCCGCGGTCAGGGCCGAAAGCACGGCGGCCAGCTTCTCGGACCCGGCGTTCTGAAGATAAAGCACATGGATCTGGCCGGTCCCGGCGACCACCTTGACATCCAGCTTGGCCACCAGGGTTTTGATTTCGTCAATCTCGGATTTGCTTCCCATCATGATTAAAGCATTCAGCCGCTCTTCCGGGATTATCTTGATCATGGATCCCGCGGGCGTACCTCCGGGCTGGGAAGGGGTCAGCTTGCCGTGCAGAACCCGGCCGGCGACCTTTCCGGACTTCTGCGCCCCGGCCTCGTAGATTTTACCGATGGTCTGGGCCACGCTGGTGGCGGAGGCGTTCTGGAGAGGGATGATTTCAATAACTTCCTCGAACATGGGGGAATCCAGCTCCTCCAGGATGCGCAGGATGCGGTTTATGTTGCGGGCCGAGTCGATCACGATAATGGTATTGGTGGCGGGATAGGTGGTCACGAAACCGGTTTTGGAAACCAGCTGCTTGACGATGCTGTTGGAGATTTCATCGCC
>JAQTNV010000120.1 GCA_028713675.1 bacterium | reverse complement strand
GAGAACCCCCACCGGCCTGGACGCGGTGAAGTGGGCGCGGGAAGTGATGGAAAGGGGAGCGGGGGAGATTCTCTTGACCAGCATGGACCGGGATGGTACTAACATTGGCTACGATCTGGACCTGACCAGGGCGATCGCGGAGGCGGTTTCGATCCCGGTGATCGCGTCCGGAGGGGCGGGAGAGCTCGAGCATTTTTACGACGCCATCACCGCGGGGAAGGCCGACGCGGTCCTGGCGGCATCGGTTTTTCATTACGGGAAGTACCATATCCGGCAGGTGAAGGAGTATCTTAAAGAAAAAGGAGTGGAAGTAAGGATTTAATAGAATGCGGAATTAAGGTAGCCGCAGGCTTTAGCCTGCGTTTCAGGATATTTATTTATTGGGCTTTGATTTTTAACCGTGAACCCTTGAACTTAGAACCTTGAACTTTATTTAAAATGGAAACGCATGAAACCGTAGTCGTTCTGGATTTCGGCTCGCAGTATACCCAGTTGATCGCCCGGAGAATCCGGGAGAAAAAGGTCTACTCGGTAATTCTCCCGTGCACCGCCCGGGTTTCCGAAATAATCAGGCATTCCCCCCGGGCGCTGGTGCTCTCCGGCGGTCCCGCCAGCCTGACCGCCGACCGGGCTCCTCTTCCGGACCCCGGGATTTTCAAACTCGGGCTCCCGATCCTGGGGATCTGCTACGGGATGCAGGCCCAGGCCCGGATCCTGGGGGGAAAGGTGGCGGGGTCCAGCGGACGGGAATACGGCTTTGCTGAGATCAGGGTTACCCGCCCAGACGATCTTTTTGCCGGGCTGGGTAAAAAAGTCCGGGTCTGGATGAGCCACGGCGACCACGTCGCCAAGGTGCCGCCCGGTTTCCGGGTGGCGGCTTCCTCCTCAGCCTGTTCCATCGCCGCGATGAGCGATCCCCGGAAGAAATGGTTTGGTCTCCAGTTCCATCCCGAGGTTTTTCATACCCCTTGCGGAAGCAGGATTTTCGAGAATTTTCTCTACCGGGTCGCAGGATGTTCGGGAGAATGGACCATCCGGTCTTTCATTGAACAGGAAATCGAAGAGGTTCAGAAGAAAGTCGGAGAGGAACGGGTGTTGCTCGGTCTCTCCGGGGGAGTCGACTCGTCCGCTTTGAGCCTGCTGCTTTTCCGGGCCCTGGGGGAAAAACTGGTTTGCGTTTTCATCGATAACGGTCTGCTCCGTAAGGGCGAGGCCGAGCTGGTCAAGGAAGTTTTCGAGAAACGGGTGGGATTGAACCTGATCGTGGTCAACGCCCGGAACCGGTTTCTCCGGGCTCTTTCGGGTGTGATTGATCCGGAAAGAAAACGGAAGATCATCGGACGGGAGTTCATCCGAACCTTCGAAAGCGAGGCCCGGAAGCTCGGGAAGATCAAATACCTGGCCCAGGGGACGCTTTACCCGGACCTGATCGAGAGCCGCTCGGCCTTCGGTGGGCCCTCCGCCACGATCAAGTCTCATCATAATGTTGGGGGCCTGCCCAAGAAGATGGATTTTGAGCTGATCGAGCCTTTCCGGGAACTCTTCAAGGATGAGGTGCGCCAGGTGGGAAAACAGCTCGGGCTTCCGGAGGAAATCGTCTGGCGGCATCCTTTCCCGGGCCCGGGGCTGGCGGTCCGGATTATCGGGGAGATCACCCCCCGCCGGCTCGAGATCCTGCGGGATTCCGATGCCATCGTCCTGGAGGAAATCCGCCGGGCCGGCCTGGAGCGGAAAATCTGGCAGGTATTCGCCGTGCTTCTGCCGGTTAAGAGCGTGGGGGTGATGGGTGACCAGCGCACCTACCAGAACGTGCTCGCGGTGCGGGCGGTCACCTCGACCGACGGGATGACCGCCGACTGGGCCCGGATCCCCTACCGGGTGTTACAGAAGATCTCGAGCCGGGTCATCAGCGAGGTGAGGGGGATCAACCGGGTGGTTTACGATATCAGCCAGAAACCTCCCAGCACGATTGAGTGGGAATAAATAATTGAGAATGGAGATGTAACCGCAGGCTGGAGCCTGCGTAAAAAGGGACTGGACTTGGGATCATTTGAATTTTTTTCTTTGCTCTCTGCTCCCTGCCCCATGCTCCCAGCCGAATAAATATGTGCGGGATCTGCGGATGGGTGAGGTTTGACGGCCAGCCGGTGGATGAGGGCATCCTCCGGCGGATGACCGATTCCCTTACCCACCGGGGCCCGGACGATTCCGGCATCACCATCAGAAACCGGAACGGGTTCTCGGTGGGTCTCGGGCACCGGCGGCTTTCCATCATCGATCTTTCCCCCGCCGGGCATCAGCCCATGGCCAACGAGAAAGAGGATGCCTGGATCGTTTATAACGGGGAGATTTACAACTTTCCCGAAATTCGGAAGGATCTCGAACCCCGGCATTCCTTCAAATCCCGGTCCGATACCGAAGTCATCCTTCATCTCTACGAAGATAAGGGCGAGGGCTGTTTTCTTCCGCTCAACGGGATGTTCGCGCTGGCGATCTGGGATGAAAACCGGCGGCGTCTCGTCCTGGCCCGGGACCGGATCGGGAAAAAACCCCTTTACTACGCCGTTTTCCCCGGGGAGATCGTTTTCGCCTCCGAGCTCAAGGCCTTGCTTTTTCATCCCCGGGTCAAGCGGGAGATCGATCCTCTCGCGCTCAGTCATTACCTGGCCTACGAGTACGTGGCCGCCCCCCTCTCGATTTTTCAGGGGGTGAATAAACTCACCCCGGGATCATTTCTGACCTTTTCCGCCGGGGAACAGAAGGCGGTCACCCGAGCCTACTGGGATATCAGTTTCGGTCCGAACCAGGCCGGGGAGGAAGCTCCGCGGGAGGCGGTCGAGGGCCGGATCCGGGATCTGCTGCTGAAATCGGTGGAACGGCGCCTGATCAGCGACGTTCCCCTTGGGGTGTTTTTAAGCGGCGGGATCGACTCGAGCGCGGTGGTGGCGATGATGAGCCGGCTGCGGGACCCGGGAAAGATCCAGACCTTCACCATCGGGTTCGAGGAGAAGTCGTTTGACGAGTCCAGCTACGCCCGCCAGGTGGCC
>JAQTNV010000119.1 GCA_028713675.1 bacterium | reverse complement strand
ATTCGTAATAACGCTCGAAACCCTTCCCGAAGGCCCGGAGGTCGTTATAGAAAATCGTGGTCTCCAGGCCGGGCTCGTGCTCCTGGGCGATGATGGCCTCCTTGGTGGCGTACATGCAGCAGACCGAAGAGCAGTATTCCCTTCCGCAGAGCGAGTCGCGCGAGCCGACGCACTGGATCCAGGCGACTTTTTTTGGATGTTTTTTATCCGAGGGCCGGAGGATCTGGCCCGAGAAAGGTCCCGAGGCCGAGAGAATCCTTTCGAATTCCAGGCTGGTCACGACGTTCGGCATCCGCCCGTAACCGTATTCCCCCTTGATCCGGGCATCGAAGGGCGCGAAGCCCGGGGCCAGGATCATGGACCCCACCTGGAGCTCCACCTCCTCCTTCCGCATCCCGTGCTCAATCGCCTGGGCCGAGCAGGCCTCGACGCACTGGTAGCACTCGCTGCAGAGGCCGCAGGCCAGGCAGCGGCCGGCCTCCTCCCGGGCCTGCGCCTCGGAAAGGCCGGGCCTGACCTCGGAAAAATCGCGGAGCCTTTCCCGGCCGGGTCGGGCCGGGATTTTTACCCGGGGCCGGGTTTCCACGTCGGTCAGGCCGGGGATCTCCCCGATCTCGCGGAATTCCGGGGGCCGGCCCGCCCGGAGGTCTTCACCCCGGAGGTACCGGTCGATGGAAACGGCCGCCTCTTTCCCGGCGGCGATCGCCTCGATCACGGTGGCGGGGCCTGAGACCATGTCCCCCCCGGCGAAAACCCCCTTGACCCCGGTTTCCCGGGTGACCGGGTCCGCCTTCAGATTGGACTGGGAAGTAAGGGAATATTCCTTTTCGCCGGCGAGCCAGGCGAGGTCGGGAACCTGGCCGACGGCGGGGATGACCGTGTCCGCCTCGAGCCGGAATTCCGAGCCTGCGACGGGGACAGGTTTTCTCCTCCCGCCCGCGTCGGGACTCCCGAGCTCCATCCGGAGGCATTCTATTCCCTTGACCCTTCCCCCTTCTCCCAGGATCCGGACGGGGGCCGCCAGGTAATTGATTTTGATTCCTTCCTCTTCCGCCTCCTCGATTTCCTCCCGGCTCGCGGGCATCTCCGCGCGGGAACGGCGGTAAAGAATAAAGGCCTCCTCCGCGCCCTGGCGGAGGGCCGTGCGCACGGCGTCAATCGCGACATTGCCGCCCCCGATCACCGCCACCTTTTTCCCGACCGGCAGGGGCCGTCCCAGGTTGGCGGCGCGGAGGAAATCCACTCCCGGGATCACACCCTGCAAATCCTCGCCCGGGATCTCCAGGCTCCGGTTCTGATGGGCGCCCGCCGCCAGGAAAACCGCCTGGAATCCCTGGCTCATCAGTTCCGGGAGGCGGTAAGGTGATTTTCCAACCGTGATCCCGGTCCGGATCTCGACCCCCAGCGATTTCACCCGCCCGATTTCCCGGTTGAGGATCTCGCGGGGCAGGCGGTAGGACGGGATGCCCACCGCCATCATTCCGCCCGGCACCGGGAGCGACTCGAAAACCGTCACCGGGTATCCCGAGAGTGCCAGGTAATAAGCCGCGGTCAGCCCGGCCGGGCCCGAGCCGACGACCGCCACCTTCGCGGTTTTCTTTTCCGCCGGAACCGGGAGCGGGTCCTCGCCTCCCGCGAGGACCGCGTCGGCCGCGAACCTTTTCAGGTCGCAGATGGCGACGGGTTCCTCCACGTCCTTGCGGGTGCATTTGGCCTCGCAGGGGTGGGGGCAGACCCGCCCCAGGACTGCGGGGAAGGGAACCTCCGCGCGGATCAGCTCCAGGGCCTCCCGGTCCCGGCCCTGGGCGATCAGGGCCACGTAACCCTGGACGCTGATGTGGGCCGGGCAGGCCACCTTGCAGGGCGAGGAGCCCCGCTTGTCGATCAGGTAGGCGCTGGGGATGGCCTGGGGATAGCGCTTGTAAATGGCCTTCCGGAGGGCCAGTTTCTCGTCGAACTCGCTGGCCAGGAACACCGGGCATTTCTCCACGCAGTCCCCGCAGGCGTTGCATTTTTCCAGGTCGACAAAGCGGGGCCGCTTTTCGACTTTCACCCGGAAATTGCCCGCCTGCCCCTCCACCGCTTTCACTTCGGCGTTGGTAATGACCTCGATGTTCCGGTGCTTGTCCACCTCCACCAGCTTGGGCGAGATCATGCACATGGAGCAGTCGTTGGTGGGAAAGGTCTTGTCCAGCCCGGCCATCCGGCCGCCGATGGCCGAGGTTTCCTCGACCAGGTAAACCTTGAAGCCGGAATTGGCGAGGTCCAGTGAGGCCTGGATCCCGGCGATCCCGCCCCCGACCACCATCACCGCGCCGACCGGCTTCGGCTGGTTCAGATCTTTAGCGATATCTTTTCTCGTCTGATTGTCTTTCATCAAAGTCCCCGTCATTCCGGGCTTGACCCGGAATCCAATCTTATTTTCTGGATCCCCGCTTTCGCGGGGATGACGATTGACATGCGATTTTCCTAAAGACCCGTACTAAATCAATCCTTTTTCTTTTAGAAACTTCCTCGGGTCGGTCAGGTGCCGCTTCCACCAGCTTTTGGCTTCCGGATTCTGAAAGGCCAGTCCCATCAGCTCGGTGAAATAAAAGATCGGCAGCTTCGGCTTTTTCCCCGTTTCCAGAACGATTTCGTCCTGCTGGCCGTCCAGGTTGGCCTGGCAGAGGGGACAGGCGGTCACCACGCAGTCCGCCCCGGCCTCTTCCGCGTTCGCGAGCAGCCTCCCGACCAGTCTCCTGACGATATCCGGCCGGGCCAGCACCAGACTCCCTCCACAACAGTCCGTTTTGTAGGACCAGTTCATCACCCGGGCGCCCAGGATTTTAAGGATCGAATCCATCTCCTGCGGGTCTTCCGGCTTGCGGGCCCCGGTCACCCGGGGCGGCCGGACCGTGAGGCAGCCGTAATAGCAGACCGGCTTGAGCCCGGCCAAGGGTTTCCGGATCTTTTCCCGAATTTTCTTCGGCCCGACATCTTCCCAGAAAT
This sequence comes from bacterium, assembly GCA_028713675.1. Lineage (GTDB taxonomy): Bacteria > Desulfobacterota > JAPLJL01 > JAPLJL01 > JAPLJL01 > JAPLJL01. The sequence continues at coordinate 138 of JAQTNV010000119.1, read as the reverse complement.
AATCCGCCAGATGTCTGATCCGGATTTTTCCCTGTACCCGATCGGGATTTCCTCCTTTTCGGGGCCCTCGAGAAGCTTCTTCTCCGCCGTCTTCAGCCTCTGGAAACAGGCGGCGCAGGGCACCACCAGGTCCCGGCC
>JAQTNV010000118.1 GCA_028713675.1 bacterium | reverse complement strand
GCGCCGGGCGTTTCCAGGAAAAATCCGAGGCCATGGCGTTGGCGACGAGCTTCTTCCAGTTCGGGGGATCGGCGAAGACCTGGAGGGCCCGGTTGACCTCGTGGATCAGGTCGGCGGCCTGATATTCTTTGAATTTAAACCCGTTCCCCCGCCCCGTCAACGGATCGAACGCTTCCACCGTATCGTCGAGTCCGCCGGTGGCGCGGACGATCGGGACGGTCCCGTATTTCAGGCTGATGATCTGGTTCAAACCGCAGGGCTCGTAGCGGGAAGGCATCAGGAACATGTCGCTCCCGGCCTCGATTTGACGGGAGAGTTTATCGTCGAAACCCAGCCGGACCCGGAGCCGTTCCGGGTGGGAGCGGGCCAGGCCGCCGAGCAGTTTCTGGTAGTGCTCGTCCCCGGAAGCCAGGATGATCAGGGCCAGGTCGCGGAGCATCAGCCCGGGGATGGCTTCGGCCAGGAGCTCGATGCCCTTCTGCTCGGCCAGCCGGGAAACCATCCCGATCACCGGGACGGCCCGGAAAGCCGGGGGGAAGGAAAAAGTTTTCAGCAGGTCCTGCTTGCAGGCCTGCTTGCCCGCGGTGTCCCCGGGACCGAAGTTGGCCGCGAGCTGGGGATCCGTGGCCGGATCCCATTCCCGGTAGTCCACCCCGTCCAGGATCCCGGACAGGTCGCGGCGGCGGCCGGCGAGCACCCCTTCCAGGCCGAAGCCGAATTCCTTGGTCTGGATCTCCGCGGCGTACTTCCGGCTCACGGTGTTGAGGGAATCGGCGGCGAGGATCCCGCCCTTCAGGAGATTGATCCGGTTCCAGAACTCGAGGCCTTCGGTCCGATAGGCCTCGGCCGGCAGTCCGAGGACGGGGAATTTTTCCGGGGGGAAAATTCCCTGGTAGCCCAGGTTGTGGAGGGTGAGCAGGGTGGCTGTCCGCGGGAAGCGCTCCCGGAGGGACGGGAGCCAGTGGAGGCAGATGGGGACCAGGGCGGTCTGCCAGTCATGGCAGTGGAGCACGTCGGGTTCGAGATTCTGGCGCGTGACCAGCTCGAAGACGGCCCGGGAGAAAAAACTGAACCGCTCGAGGTTGTCGGGGTAATCACCCGCCGGGGTGCCGTAAAGATAATCGCGGTCGAAATAGCGGTCGTTTTCCACGAAGAAAACCGGGAACCCGGCCGGGTCCGTCAGGCGGAAAAAGCGGGCCTTTTCCGCCCGCGCCCCGATCCGGATCTCAAACTCGCGGGAAAGCGGCTCGAGCGGAAGCCCTTTTTTCCGGACTTCCCGGTACAAGGGGAGAACGATCCCGACGTCCTGTTTTAAATCGGCGAGGGCCCGGGGCAGGGAACCGGTGACATCCGCCAGTCCCCCGGTTTTGGCATAAGGGTAAACCTCGGAAGCGACCGTCAGGATCTGCGTGGTGATCCCCCTTTAAAGATGTTTTTCGATCAGGAGTTCGGCGATCTGGACCGCGTTCAGGGCCGCGCCCTTCCGGATGTTGTCGGAGACGATCCAGAGCACGATCCCCTGGGGATGGGAAAGGTCTTCCCGGATCCGGCCCACAAAGGTATCGTCCTTCCCCGCGGCCAGGATCGGCATCGGGTATTTATTGGCGGCCGGGTCGTCGTAGACCTGGACGCCCGGGGCTTTTTCCAGGATCCCGCGGATCTCCGCGGGGGAAACCTTGCGCTCGAGCTCGAGGTTGATCGCCTCGGAGTGGCCGAAGAAGACCGGGACCCGCACGGCGGTGGCGGAGACCAGGATCGCGTCGTCGTGCATGATCTTGCGGGTCTCGTTCACCATTTTCATCTCCTCCTTGGTGTAGCCGTTGGGGAGGAAGGAGTCGATGTGGGGGAAAAGGTTAAAGGCGATCTGCTGCGCCAGGACCCCCTTTTTGATCTCTTTCTGGTTCAGGATGGCGGTGGTCTGGCCGACCAGCTCCTCCATCGCCTCCCGCCCGGCCCCCGAGGTGGCCTGGTAGGTGGAAACCACCACCCGCTTGATCCGGACCCGGTCGTGGATCGGTTTCAGCACCACCACCATCTGGATGGTGGAGCAGTTGGGGTTGGCGATGATGTTCCGCTTTTTATAGAGGGCGATATCCTCCGGGTTGACCTCGGGCACCACCAGCGGGACGTCCGGGTCCATCCGGAAGGAGGCGGTGTTGTCGATGACCACGCAGCCGGCCGCCCCCGCGATCGGGGCGAAGCGCGCGGAAAGCTCGCCGCCCGGGGAGAAGAGGCCGATCTCCATCCCGGTGAAGGATTTTTCCTGGAGGAGCTCCACCTTGACCTGCTTCCCGGCGAACTCGAGGTAGGATCCGGCGGACCTTTCCGAAGCCAGAAGCCGGATCTCGCGCACGGGGAATTTCCTCTGCTCGAGCACGCGGAGCATCTCCTGCCCGACTGTGCCGGTGGCTCCGACCACGCAGACGGCGTAACCTTTTTTACCTTTCATCGTTCCTCCTTCATCTCCTTCATCATAATTAAAACTGTATCCGCGCCCGCGGGCAACCCCGGAGAATCCCCGGTGACCTGCGGGCGGATCGGGAATTTTACTTTTTCAGGGTATTCGCGACCAGGTCGCCGACCTGGCGGGTGGAGAACCCCATCTTCCCGGCCGCGAGGCTTTTCAGGCGGGGGATGACGGAGATCACGGCCTGCTCGACTCCCCGGGCGGCCGCGGGGAAGCCCTCATGCTCGAGCAGGAGCTTGACGGCGAGGATGGCGGCCAGGGGGTTGATCACGCCCTTCCCGGTGTACTTGGGGGCGCTCCCGCCGATCGGCTCGTACATGGAGACGCCCTCGGGGTTCAGGTTGCCGCCGGCCGCGATCCCGAGGCCCCCCTGGAGGGCGGCGCCCAGGTCGGTGATGATGTCGCCGAACATGTTGTCGGTGACGATCACGTCGAAACGCTCGGGCCGGGTCACCATCCACATGCTGATGGCGTCGACATGCAGGTACTCGGTCTCGATCCGCGGAAACTCCCGGGCCACTTCCCGGAAGGTCCGTTCCCACAGGTCGAAGGCATAGGTCAGGACGTTGGTTTTCCCCCCGAGGGTGAGCTTTTTCCGCCCGAGCTTCCGGGTCAGCCGGAAGGCGTAGCGGATCACCCGCTCCACCCCCCGGCGGGTGTTAATCGATTCCTGGATGGCGACCTCGTCCGGGGTGCCCTTCTTCAGAAAGCCGCCGCTCCCCACGTAGAGTCCCTCGGTGTTTTCCCGGACCACGATGAAGTCGATGTCCGCGGGCCCTTTGTCGCGGAGGGGGCAGGGGACGCCCGGGTAGAGCTGCACCGGGCGGAGATTGACGTACTGGTCGAGCTCGAAGCGGAGCTTCAGCAGGATGCCCTGCTCGAGGATCCCGGGTTT
>JAQTNV010000117.1 GCA_028713675.1 bacterium | reverse complement strand
GGGTCTTCGAATAGAGACGGTCCCGGAGCTCGTTGACGATCCGCTGCCCGATTCCCCCCATCCAGTAAGACTGGAGATAGGTGAACAGACCCTTGAAAAAGAAAATCCCGATCACCATCAGGGCCAGGTTGAAAAGCATGGAATACTCGCGCTGGATGAAAACCCCGTCCACCACCGGCTTGACCACCAGGGCCTGGGCCGCGGTCAGGGCCGAGACCGCCCCCATCGCCAGGGAAGCCGCGGCCAAACCCGCCAGGTAGGGTCGGACAAATTCCAGCATCCGGAAATACGGGTTTCTCTTAGACTGATCCATGTTATTGGAAAGTTTCTAGTTTCTAGTTTCGAGTCTCTGGTTTAACAAAATCACTTGATACACTGATGTCCTTACAATCATATCCGGATTTCCCGATAACCTAATATTCAACTTTTCCTGGCCGTCTAGCCACCAAGCAACCAAGCCACCATCTTTTTCTTATGACTGGTTACTGGCTACCGGCTACCTGTTTCTGATTTTCCAGCATTTCCAACGCGATCTGGGCCGCCCTCTCGGCCGCTCCGGGGCTGCCCAGGGAGGCGCGGATCCGGCCCAGATCGGATTTAATCCGGCTCTTCAGTTCCTGGTTATCAATAATTCTTTCCGCTTCCCGGGTGATCTTTTCCGCCCGGGCCTCCCCCTGCAAAAGTTCCGGGACCACCTCCCGCCCGGCGATCAGATTGACCAGCCCGATATGCTTGACCTTGATCAGCATCCGGCCCACCCCGTAGCTCAGGTGACTCACCCGGTAAAGAATGATCATCGGGCACCCGATCAGGGCGGCCTCCAGCGTGGCGGTTCCCGATGCCACCAGGGCCAGTTCCGAAATCCCCAGGGCGTTATAAATCTCTTCACCGGGGACGATCGCCACGGTCTCGCTCAGGCCCCGGCTCCGCACCGATTCCGCGATCATCTCCGGATCCAGGGAACTGGCCACCGGCAGGAGGAAACGCAACCCCGGCCGATGTTGGGAAAGGTTCCGGACCGCGCTCAGCATTTCCGGAAGCAGGCGGGAGATTTCCCCCGGGCGGCTGCCGGGCATGAGGGCGATCACTTTTTCCCCGGGTTTGATCCCGAAAAACCGGCGGGATTCCTCCGGACTCCGGCTTTCCCGGGCCAGGTCCAAAAGCGGGTGCCCGACAAAATCCACCGGAACCCCGAATTGCCCGAAAAAGTCTTTTTCAAACGGGAGAATGGAAACCAGGCGGTCCACCCGCTCGGAGATTTTCTTGATTCTTCCCTGCCCCCAGGCCCACACCTGGGGGACAATGTAGTACATCACCCGGATCCCCCGGTTTTTCAGGGAACCCGCCAAACGGAGGTTGAACCCGGGCGAATCAATCAGCACCGCGAGGTCGGGAGGGGAAGCCTCCGCCCGGGCCAGGATTTTCCCAAAAACCCGCCGCCCCTGCCTGAGCTTGGCCAGGGCTTCGGTAATACCCACCGCCGTGATCTCGGAGGAATCCGCCAGGATTTCCACTTCGGCCGCCCGCAGGTTACGGCTGCCGATGCCGAAAAAGGCCAGATCCGGGTTCCGTTTCCGGAGCGCCCGCACCAGGTTGGCGCCGTGCAGATCACCCGAGGCCTCCCCGGCCACAATCAGAATGTTTTTTCGGCCGTTGTTATCCAAATCTGGGTTTCTAGTTTCTGGTTTCTGGTTTCGAGTTAAAGGTTTGAAGAACAGCAAGGCTCCCCTCAACCACCATGCCTCGGGATCTGACCGAAAAGCCTTGCCCTACATTCTATTCAATCTGTTTAATTTAATTTCTTTAATCCGTTTGGGTTAACCCGAAACTCGAAACTCGCAACCCGAAACCTCCTTTAAATTCCGCATTACGATAGTGCCCAACTCAGCATCGGGATCATGATTTCATGCGCCCCCAGGAAAAAATATCCACGGGAGCGGGGACCGCCGAGCCGCACCGGTCTCTGCGTCACATTGACGAGTTCCCGGTATTGTTTTTGAAAATCAAAGGAAGCGGTAGTGATGCCTTTCCTGACCAGGAAATTTTTCCCTTTTCGGTTTTTGCCGTAAGCCAGGGCCTTCAGGAAAATCTCCGGCAGGATCACCGCCGAGCCCAGATTGATATAAGCCCCGCCCTCCATCCGGGAGACCAGATCGGCAAAACGATAAAAATCCCGGAGGCTGCCTTCCCCCAGGGCCTTCCCGTCGCAATCCTGATGCAGATGAATGATATCCGTTCCTACCGCCACGTGGACGGTAACCGGAATCCCCAGTTCATAGGCCGCCGCCAGGATGCTGTATTTTCTGAAAGGAAACTTGTCGGATTGACGATTGACGACCTGTCCTGAGTCGAATTGAAGGATTGACGATTGACGATTATTTATATTTTTTCCTTTTACCTTTGAGCTTTGACCTTTGCCCTTTGCCCCCTGCCCCTTGCTCCCTGCTCCTTGCGCTATATATTTTGCTACTGCTTCCCCCAGCCCCAGTCCCTTTTTTACCCCCTCGTTGATGGCGCGGTTGATTTCCTCCCCTGTTTCCCGGGCAAAGCCGAATTCACCCCGCTCCAGGGCCTCTTCAACATCCTCCGAAGTACGGCCCACCCGGGCCACCTCATAATCGTGAATCAGGCCGGCTCCGTTCAGGGCGATCCCCTGAACCCAACCCCGCCGGGCCAGGTCGATTATTACCGGGGAAAGCCCGGCTTTGATCACGTGAGCTCCCATCCCCCACAGGATCAAGCTCCCCCGGCTTCGGGCTTCCACCAGTCCCTCAATGAATTCGCGGAAATCCCGGGCCAGCAGAAGGTCCGGCAGACTGTGAATGAAGCTCGAAAATTTCCGGTCGCGGGCGGACCCGGGCGGCCGGGCGAAGTCTTCCACCCGCACCTTGCTCTTCCGGGCCTTCAGCGAATAGGTTTTCCCCCTGGACATCTCCCTCTCCGAAGCCTGCAACAGCGGGTTCCCTTTTGCCTGATCAAGGAAACCGCAGATCAATCAATCCGGTGAAAATTAACTTTTCGAGCCGTTCGGGCCGGCGGGATGGTTCATCCAGTTGAAAAGATAGGGATGGTTGTTTAACCCGTCGAGCGCGGAGATGCTCTGCTTGAAACCCTCCACGATCCTCTCCGCCAGGGCCAGGGCCCGTTTTCCCGCTTCACCCCCCACCCGGGGCGGGTGTTTCCCGCGGACCGCTTCCACGAATCCCAGGGTCTCGGCGGCCAGGGCGTCGCGTTTCTTCACCCCCAGGGTTTCCACCTCGATTTTAGGTTCGGAGGAACCACCGTTCTCAGCGTTCACCCGCCGGCAATAAACCCCCTCCTGGCGTTCGCAGTCAACGGAAAGATACCCGTCAATCTGGAAAACGCGGATCTTTCGCATCTTTTTCAGGGAAACCCGGCTGGCGGTCAGGTTGGCCACCGCTCCGTTCTCAAATTCGACCCGGGCATTGGCGATATCCACCAGAGGGGAAAGCACCGGCACGCCGATGGAAACCACCTGCTTGATCGGGGAGGGAACCAGTTCCAGGACGATATCGAGATCGTGGATCATGATATCCATGACCACGTCCACCTCAGTTCCCCGGTCATGGAAAAGGGAAAGACGGTGGATTTCGAAAAAGCGCGGGTCCTTTACCCGGCCGGCCATCGCCTCCACGATCGG
>JAQTNV010000116.1 GCA_028713675.1 bacterium | reverse complement strand
GCATGGATCCCGCGCCGGGTTCCTTTTCCCGGTCCCGCCGGCAGGCCCGGGAGCGCCGGGCCCAGGCCAGCGAGAGTTCGGCGGCCCGCCTGGTCTCGGTTTCGGAAGCGGGATAGGCGATGCATTCGTCCAGGGGCAGGATGATGTCCGAGCCCAGGGTCTCCTGGACCCGGACGATGTCCTCCGGGGTGAGGAAATGCCGGGAGCCGTCAAGGTGTGAACTGAACTGGATGCCGTCGGGGGTGACCTTGCGGATCTCGCTCATGCTGTAGACCTGGAACCCGCCCGAGTCGGTGATGATGGCCCGGTCCCAGTTCATGAACTTGTGCAGTCCCCCCAGGCGGCCGATGGTCGCTTCGCCGGGGCGGAGATAGAGATGATAAGTGTTGGCCAGGACGATCTCGGCCGGGAGCGACCGGAGTTCCTCGGCGGAAACGGCCTTGACCGTCCCCTGCGTCCCCACCGGGATGAAAACCGGGGTGTTGACCTCCCCGTGCGGGGTATGAAGCCGGCCCCGCCGGGCCCGGCTTTCCGGATCGCGGGCCAGGATTTCAAAATTCATCGAAGACATGTTCATATTTTCCTTTAATTATTATCTATCACTCATTAATCATCGCTTATCGCCTTAGATTGTCATTGCGAGCGGAGCGAAGCAATCTCGATTTTCGCTGGTGTTATTTTCTTTTTTGGGGGGTGGGTCTCGCTCCCCAAACAATGTGTGCGATCACGTAATCCCCGGCGGCGGCCCCGCAGGGGCTCGCCTTCGTTGAAACCAATTATCAAAAGTCATCGAGCTTATCGGTATCTTGGAAAAAAGAGTTTGTGTCGCGAGAGCCCACCCCCCAGGGCTTCTGAAAACCCAATAAACCTAATTGACTCAATGGACTGTATATATTTCTTTCGACACTATGGACACAATGAACACTACGAACTCAATGGACTTTACTTGCGCCTTGCGTTTTACCCTATGCTCTATGCCCTATGCGCTTTGCCCTTTACTGCCTACTGCTTACTGCCTACTGCCTACTAAATTATTATCATAGCGTCCCCCAACGAAAGGAAGCGGAATTTTTCCCGGATCGCGTGCTGATAAGCCGAAAGCACCAGGTCCTTTCCCCCAAACCCGGAGGTGAGGGCCAGCATGCTGGTGCCGGGCAGATGAAAATTGGTGACCAGGACATCCACGGCCCGGAATACATGACCGGGCTGGATGTAAATCGCGGCCCGGCCCCGCCCGGGATTGATCCGTCCGTGCTCCTGGTAATTGGCTTCCAGGGTCCGGACCGTGGTGGTCCCGACCGCGAAAATCCTGCCCCCGTCCCGGCGGCAGGCGGCAATCCCCACGGCCGTTTCCGCGCCGATCTCGTAATCTTCCGGCGGAGGTCCCTCGGCCGGAGGACCCGGAGACCGGGTGAACTCACGGTGGGTAAGGTGGAGGGTAATGAAGAAAACCCTCGCCCCGCGGGCCCTGATTTCATCCAGGAGCCCCGGGGTGAAGTGTAGGCCCGCGGTCGGGGCGGCGACCGATCCCTCTTCCCGGGCGAAAACGGTCTGGTAATCCTCCCGGTCCTCCTCCCAGTGTTCCCTGCCCTTCCTTTTAATATAAGGAGGCAGGGGGGCGAGCCCGTTTTTCCGGAGCCAATCCTTGAGGGGTGAGGGGCCGTCCACTTCCAGTCTCCATTCCGCCCCTTCCTTCCCGATCAGCCTGGCCCGCCGTTTATCGCCGAGATCGAGAACGGCGCCGGCCTTGAGCCTCCGGACCGGATGGATCAGCGCCTTCCACTCCTCCCGATCACCGGTCCGTTCGCCGGCGGGGCCGAGGAACAGAATCTCCACCTCCCCGCCCCCGGGTTTCACCCCGACGGCCCGGGCGGGCCGCACCCGGGTATCGTTCAGGACCAGCGCGTCCCCCGCCCGAAAGAAACCCGCGATCGCGGAAAACCTCCGCTCCTGAAAGTCCTTTTTCCGGCGGTCCAGGACCAGCAGGCGGGCGAACTCCCTGCCCTGGGGCAGAGCCTCCTGGGCGATGAGTTCGCGGGGAAGCTCGTAGTTGAATTCGGTCAGATCAACCAAGGCAAACCCCACGTCCGAACCGCGGTGGAACAACCTTTTTTCATATTGAACCGCATGCTTAATTTTTTCCTAGAGCGAGTATAATAACAGCTGTTTTAAATTGGAACTTGCCCGGGACATGGTCCCGGTTGTATAAGAAAATTATCTTTTCGAAGAAAGGAGAAAAAGATGAAAGCCAAGATCGCTTCGGTTCGCGCCATGGAAATCCTCGATTCCCGCGGCAACCCCACCGTCCGGGTCTTCGTCGGGCTGGATAACGGGATCATGGTCTCCGCCTCCGTGCCCTCGGGGGCTTCGACCGGTGAAAATGAGGCCCTGGAGCTCCGGGACGGGGATAAGAACCGCTACGGCGGCAAGGGAGTCCTGAAGGCCGTAGCCAACGTCAACCAGAAGATCGCCCCCAAGCTGATCGGCATGGACCCCTCCTGCCAGGCCGAGATTGACCAGCTGATGATCAAGCTCGACGGGACGCCCGCGAAGTCCAAGCTCGGCGCCAACGCCACCCTCGGGGTCTCGATGGCCGTGGCCCGGGCCGCCGCCGAAGCCGCCGGGCTCCCGCTCTATGCCTATCTCGGCAACCCCGGGGCCATGGTCATCCCGGTGCCGATGATGAACATCCTGAACGGCGGCAAGCACGCCGAGAACAGCGTCGACCTCCAGGAATTCATGGCCATGCCGGTCGGCGCCCCCACCTTCGCCGAGGCCCTGCGCGCCGGGGCGGAGACCTTCCACGCCCTGAAAAGTATCCTGAAGAAAAAAGGCTACGCCGTCGGCGTGGGCGACGAAGGCGGTTTCGCCCCCGACTTGAAGAGCAATGATGAGGCCTGCGAGGTCATCGTGGAGGCCATCAAGGCCGCCGGCTACGCACCCGGGAAGGACGTGGCGATCGCCCTCGACCCGGCCGCCAGCTCGTTCTTCGAGAAAGGCGCCTACCAGCTCTCGAAATCCGGCCAGGGCAAGAAATCCAGCGCGGAGATGATCAAGCTCTACCAGGCCTGGGCTAAAAAGTATCCCCTCGTTTCCATCGAGGACGGCCTGGCCGAGAACGACTGGAGCGGGTTCAAGTCCCTCACCGAAAAGATCGGCTCCTCCGTCCAGATCGTCGGGGACGACCTTTTTGTGACCAATACCAGCTACATCGCCCGGGGGATCAAGGAGGGAAGCGCCAACGCCGTCCTGATCAAGCTGAACCAGATCGGCACCATCACCGAGACGGTCGCGGCCATCAACATGTGCCGCCGGGCCGGCTGGAACTACGTCATCTCCCACCGCTCGGGGGAAACCGAGGACTCCTTCATGGCCGATTTCTCCGTGGCCATGGGCGGGGGCCAGATCAAGACCGGCTCGGCCTGCCGGAGCGAGCGGATCTGCAAGTACAACCGCCTGCTCGAGATCGAGCAGGAACTCGGGAAGTCGGCGATCTTCCGCAATCCGTTCAAGTCCTGAAATTCGAGGTAAAAACGGAGAGGTCCAAATCCTCCGTTTAATTCGTATAACGCTAGTACCTGGGCTGGGGGTAACCCCGGCCCTTTCTTTTAAAAGCCTTAAATTTAAATTAGCAACCACAGATTACAAATCGCCACGCTGATCAGCATAAA
>JAQTNV010000115.1 GCA_028713675.1 bacterium | reverse complement strand
AGCTCAAGGGCCCGATCCTCTGCTTCGTGGGGCCCCCGGGGGTGGGAAAAACCTCCCTGGGCAAATCCATCGCCCGGGCCACCAACCGGAAGTTCGTGCGGATCTCCCTGGGCGGGGTGCGGGACGAAGCCGAGATCCGGGGTCATCGCCGCACTTACATCGGCGCCCTCCCGGGCAAAATCATCCAGTCGATGAAGCGGGCCGGCTCCTCCAACCCGGTCTTCCTGATCGACGAGGTGGACAAAATGAGCACCGATTTCCGGGGCGATCCCTCGGCCGCCCTGATGGAGGTCCTGGATCCCGAGCTCAACAATTCCTTCAATGACCACTACCTCGATCTTGATTACGACCTTTCCAAAGTCATGTTCATCTGCACCGCCAACGTTCTCCACTCCATCCCCGGTCCCCTGCAGGACCGGATGGAGGTCATTCGCCTGCCCGGCTACACCGAGGACGAGAAATTCCACATCGCCCAGCGTTTCCTCCTCCCCAAGCAGAAGGAGGAGCACGGGCTGAAAGACAAGAAGATCATTTTCTCCGACGCCACCGTCTACGGGGTCATCCGTCATTACACCAAGGAAGCGGGGGTGCGCAACCTGGAGCGGGAGCTGGCCAACATCCTCCGCAAGGTGGCCAAGAACATCGTCCGGACCCCCACGGAGGAGCCGATCGCGATCACCTTCAACAGCCTGCGGAAGTACCTCGGCATCTACAAGTACCGCCAGAGCCAGAAGGAAAAGGAAAACCGGGTGGGGATGAGCACCGGCCTGGCCTGGACCGAGATGGGCGGGGAGATCCTGCACATCGAGGTCACCACCATGCCGGGTAAAGGCGAACTGACCATCACCGGCAACCTGGGCGACGTGATGAAGGAGTCCGCCCGGGCGGCGATGAGTTATGTCCGTTCCCGGGCCAGGGCCCTGAAGCTCCCGCTCGATTTTTACCAGAAGATGGACATCCATATCCACATCCCCGAGGGGGCCATTCCCAAAGACGGGCCCTCCGCCGGGATCGCCATGGCCACCGCCATCGCCTCGGTTTTAACCAAGCTGGCCGTCAAGCACGACGTGGCCATGACCGGCGAGATCACCCTCCGGGGCCGGGTCCTTCCCATCGGGGGGCTGAAGGAAAAGATCCTGGCCGCCCACCGGAGCGACATTACCAAGATCCTGATCCCGAGGGATAACGAGAAAGACCTTTCCGAGGTGCCGAAAAATATCCTGAAAACGCTGACGATCGTGCCCGTGGACCACATGGACCAGGTCCTGCGCGAAGCCTTGTTCCTTCCCGATCCGGAGAGCTTCCTGAAAGAGTCGGTCGAAACCGTGGAAAAAGAGGATTTCGCCGAGGCCCCGCTCCCGTCGTCCGTGCCTCCCCCGGCCAACATCACCCGGCAGTAAATTTAAGTTTCTAGTTCCGGGTTTCGGGTTTCCAGTTAATAACCTGAAACCCTTTTTTTTATTCAGCGGGCGGCATCCCCAGTTCCAACCGTCGGCCGCTAATCAACCCTTCCGGATCGGGTTTTCCGCCGTTAATATTTAGGATCATGGTGGAGAAAGTTCACGATTTCGACTGCGTGGTGGTGGGGGCGGGGACGGCCGGTTCGGCCGCAGCCTATCACCTGGCCCGCGCCGGTTTCCGGGTCGCCCTGCTCGAAGCCCGAGCCCTCGGTGAAGCCGGTGCCCGCTGGGTCAACGGGGTTCCCTCCTGGATGTTCGAACGCGCCGGCATCGCCAAGCCCCGCCACCCGGAAAGGTTCGGGAACGGCTTCCCCTTTATCATCCAGGGCAAAAACGGGGAAGGCCGGATCAAGCTCGCGGAAAGTCCGATTGGGAACGTCGACACCCGCCTGCTCGTCGCCCGCCTCCAGGACCTGGCCCGGAAATCCGGGGTCCCGCTCTTCGAGCAGATACGAATCCAGCACCTGGACCTGGAAAACGACCGCCCGATGTCCCTGACGGTCGAGGCGCAAACCCCGGAAGGAAGTCGGGAAAAAATGGATTTCCGGGCCCGCCTGTTTGTGGACGCGACCGGACTTTCCGGAGCGGTCCGCCACCTGGTCCCCGAGCTTTCCCGCCACACTCCTCCCGTTCCCCGCTCGCATCTCTGCCTGGCCGCCCAGGAGGTCTGTGCGGTCAAGGACCAGGCGGGCGCCCGGAGCTTTCTCGAAAATAATTATCTCCGCCCGGGGGAGTCCCTTTCTTTTACCGGGGTTTCCGGTGGCTTTTCCGCCCTGATGATCACCCTCGCCAAAAACCTGGAAGAAGTCGAGCTCCTCGCCGGGGCCATCGCCGAGGGACCGCATTTAAAGGGCCCCGAGCTTTTAAAGAAAACCAAGGAAGAAAACCCCTGGATCGGGGAGGTTCGCTTCGGCGGGGCCGGGCCGATTCCCCTCCGCCGCCCCTACGACCGCCTGGCCGCCCCCGGGATCGCCCTGGTCGGCGACGCGGCCTGCCAGGTCTTTCCGGCCCACGGCTCCGGGACCGGGATCGGGATGGTGGCCGCCCGGATCCTGGCCGACTCGGTCAAGGGCAAAAACGACCCCGGGTCGCTCGAAGCCACCTGGGCCTACCAGTCGGCCTTCCAGCGGGAATACGGGGGACTACTCGCTTCCTACGATGTCTTCCGGAGACTCTCCCAGTCCCTTTCCGAAGGCGAAGTGGAGGCCCTGTTTGCCTCCGGCCTCCTCACGGAAAACAGCTGCCGGGCCGGTCTCATCGAGGAAATGCCCCGGCTTTCCTTTTCCGAACTCCTGGCCACCCTCCGGGGAGCCGTCGTCGCCCCGCGTCTGGCGCTCCGCCTGCTCCCCGCGCTCGCCCGGATGCCCCTGGTTGCCTCCCGCTACCGGCGCTACCCGCTCGAGCCGGACCTCGACCGCCTGAAAAAATGGTCCCGTTCCGTGGCCCGCCTCTTCGGGGAAAATCCGGACATCAATTAATCAATCTTGATCTAAAATTATTTCGGATGAGGTGAAGGAATATTTTTTAGTCGTCCGTCATCCCTGCGAAAGCAGGGATCCAGAAAATTCCGGAAAAACTGGATTCCGCATCAAGCGCGGAATGACGAAATAAGGTAACTCCTTAGTAGGATTGTCCAGAATTACTAAACAAGAAAATACTTTTATAAAGATTGCGTCAGGCAGGTGATTGCTACATCTAATCGTTTACAAAACGAAATTCAAAATCCTCCATTCCATCTGTTGGTATTTTGGGGATCATGATATCTCATCGGCCAGGCTGATTTTGAATAGCCGCTTCCCAAAGCTTGATATATAAAAAAATTATTAGAATTAAGATTGTAGAAATAATTGCCGTTGATCAAAGACCACAACGAGAATCCGCCTTGGGGCCCAATAGATGAGATAAAATTTCCATCCTGGTCAAAAATTTCTTCTTTATTCCCTTTATCCGAATTTAAGTAGTAAATGTGGCCCTGACCATCGACAAAATCAACGTTTCCGTATCCAATTCCTTCCTTAAACCATTTTGCCAAGCCATCTGCAGGATTAAAAGCCAGCAATGATTTCAAATCACCGCTTTTATATATCGTTTCATCCTCGCCAATTAATAATCCTCCCCTTCCGGTTATTTCCAACTGTGATCCTATCCCCAATAATACCTTCCAATTTGATTCACCATTTTGGCTGATAGAATATAAATAAGCAGATACGATATCCCCCTTTGTCGACGAAGTAATGTATATATTTCCACTTGGCCCGATAGCCATTATTTGAGGTATCTCGTTTCCAAAATCAAAATCCCAATTTGTTGCTCCGTCCTTTGATATGGACGAAAGGTA
>JAQTNV010000114.1 GCA_028713675.1 bacterium | reverse complement strand
TTTTTCCACCAGGTTTAAACCCGTCCCGGCTGACTTTGTTTTCCATCCCTCAATCCTCAATTTATTTCGGGGCCGATGTCAGTTTCGGTTTACAACAGAGCGAAAAGGAGCAAGGCGCACGGAGCATGGCGCATGGGGTTAAATCCATTCCTATTTTTTCTTTTTACTCCCTGCCCCCCGCTCCTTGCCCTTTGCCATTGTTTGAAAGGTTGTATCCTCTGCGCCGGGTAGACTATAATTGCAAAACCGTTCCCGCGGAGAGCGATATGAAGCTGCAGATCAAAGACATTACTCCGGAAGGAACTGACATTGAGTTTGAGCATGGAGAAGATTTTTTGGAGAAAATCTCCCCCCAGCCGGAGGGACTATGGTTTCGCCTGGCCGATCCGGTCCGCGGCTCCTTTCACGTCGCCCGCACCGGCCAGGACCTCAACATCTCCGGACAGGTTTCCGGCCGGGTTCAGCTCACCTGCCGCCGCTGCCTGGAGGAATTCCCCTGTGAGTTCAGCCGGGAATTTTTCCTGGACCTTCTCCCGGAGATCGAGGTGCGCGACCGCACCGGGGAAAACCAGCTCAAAAAGGAAGAATTGGAACAGGGATATTACCAGGGGGATTTTCTCGACATGGATCAGATCCTTCTGGAACAGATTGTCCTCTCGGTTCCCGAAAACGCCCTTTGCCGGGAGGAATGCGGGGGGCTTTGCCCGGTTTGCGGAGGCAACCGCAACCTCCGGGGATGCCAGTGTTCTCAATCCGAGATATCCGAATCTCCATTCGCGGTTTTAAAAAAATTTAAGGTCTGAAGGACTGAGGAGGTAAAACCATGCCGAATCCAAAACGTAAGATCTCCAAAACCCGCCGGGACAAGCGCCGCACTCATTTCAAGCTCCACCCGGTCACGCCGACGGAATGCCCTCGCTGCCACGAAATGAGGCTTCCCCACCACGCTTGTCCCCACTGCGGCTATTACCGGGATCGCGAAGTAATCCGCGTCGAAGAAATCTAGCCCAGGTCATACCTTGCGGATCGCAGTTGACGGAATGGGGGGCGATCTCGCCCCCCGTGCCATTGTGGAAGGGGTCGTCGCGGCCCTGGCGCCCTCTCCGGATAAGCCCAAGGAACCCCTGGAAATCCTGCTCGTGGGAGATCCCGAGGTCATGAAGGCCAACCTGGACTCGCTCACGAAGGCCCCTACCCCGGAAATCCGGATCATCCCCGCCCGGGAGGTGATCACCATGAGCGATCCGCCCACCGCCGGGCTCCGGAAAAAACCGGATTCCTCGATCCGGGTCGGCATCGACCTCATGACCAAGGGCGAGGCGGACGCCTTCTTCAGCGCCGGAAACTCCGGGGCGGTGATGGCCACCGCCAGCCTCATCCTGAAGCGGCCCCCGGGAGTGGACCGCCCGGCCCTGGCGGGGCTGCTCCCGTGCAGGGGCGAGAGCGGGAACGTGGTCGTGATCGACCTGGGCGCCAACGTGGACTGCCGGCCGTCCCAGCTTTACCAGTTCGCGATCATGGGCGCGGGCTTCTGCCGCATCGCCAGCGGCAAGGAAAACCCGCGGGTCGGACTCCTGAATAACGGGGAAGAGGACGAAAAAGGCAACAACCTCTCCCAACAAACCCATCAGCTTTTAAAAGCCAGCTCCCTGAATTACCTGGGCTTTGTCGAGGGACAGGATATCTTCAATGGCCGGGCCGATGTGGTGGTCTGCGATGGTTTCATCGGGAACGTGGTCCTGAAATCCGCGGAAGGCCTGGCAGGAAACATCCAGAATTTTCTCAAGGACCAGATCAAAAGCCATCCCGCCCGGATGCTCGGGTATCTTCTGCTCCGCGGAGCCTACGCCAATCTCCGCAAGACCATCGACTATCGCCGGCAGGGGGGCGCGCCCCTCCTCGGGGTGAACGGCACGGTGATCATCGGCCACGGCCGGAGCGACGCCCTGGCGGTGAAAAACGGCATTTACCTGTCCGCGCGCCTGGCGGCCCAGAAACTGCCGGACTGGATCGCGCAGGAGCTGAAAGCCATCCCGCTCGAGCCGCCTCCGCTGGACAGCGGCAATTCCAAAGATCTCGAGACCCCCAGCCTGCAATGATTGAAACCCGCATCACCCGGGCCCTCGGAATCAGGCACCCGATTCTCCAGGGAGGAATGGCCTGGGCGGGCACCGCGCGCCTCGCCGCCGCGGTTTCCGAAGCCGGCGGACTAGGCATCATCGGCGCCGCCGCCATGCCCCCGGATATCCTCCGGGCGGAAATCCAGAAGGTCCGTTCCCTCACCTCGAAACCCTTCGGGGTTAATCTAATGTACCTCTCGCCTTTCTTTGCCGGTGTCCTCGAGGTGCTCCTGGAGGAGCGCGTGCCGATGGTTACCACCGGCGCGGGCAACCCGGGAAAGGAAATCGAGCGCTTTAAAAAAGCCGGCACCAAGGTTTTCCCGGTCGTGAGCTCGGTGGCCCTGGCCAAAAGGCTGGAGCGCATCGGCGTGGACGGCCTGATCGCCGAGGGCATGGAGTCGGGGGGACATGTCGGGGAAATCGGCACGATCGCCCTGGTCCCGGAGGTGGTGGAAGCGGTTTCCCTCCCGGTCCTGGCGGCCGGGGGCCTCGCCGACGGCCGGGGACTGGCCGCGGCCCTGGCTTTGGGGGCCGAGGGCGTCCAGCTTGGCACCCGGTTCCTCTGCTCCCGGGAATGCGAGGCCCACGAGAAATACAAGGAAGCCGTGCTCAAGGCCCGGGACCGCTCCACGGTGGTCACCGGGGCCTCCACCGGCCACCCGGTCCGGGTGCTCGAAAACCGCCTGGCCAAAACCTTCATGGAACGGGAGCGCGCCGGCGCCAGTAAGGAAGAACTGGAAAAGCTGGGCGAAGGCTCCCTGCGCAAGGCGGTCTGCGACGGCGATCTCGAAGGCGGTTCCCTGATGGCCGGGCAGAGTTCCGGCCTGATCCGGGAGATCAAAAGCTGCCAGGAAATCATCGACTCGATCATGGCCGAGGCGGAAAATATTCTTCGCAAACTGCCCGAAAAGATCGTTTGAAATCCCGACGGCGAAACCTGGGTGCGTTGAAAAAGACTTAAATTGTCCGTCATCCCGGCGAAAGCCGGGATCCAGAATTCCAAGAAAAATCCTGGATTCCGCATCAAGTGCGGAATGACAATAAAAAATGTACCATGATTAAACCAAGAAGATTGAAACCTGGGATTGAATTATGACGTTAGCTTTGCTTTTTCCCGGACAGGGATCGCAATTCGTAGGCATGGGGAAGGAATTCTTCGAGCATTATCCGAAGGCGAAGGAGATCTTCACCCGGGCCAACTCGGCCCTGCACGAAGACCTGGCCCATTTATGTTTCTCCGGGCCGTCCGACGTCCTGAAGCGCACTGAAAACGCCCAGCCCGCCATCCTGACGGTCTCGGTGGCCATCTACGAAGCAATCCATGCCGAGCTGAAACTGGAGCCTACGGCCCTGGCCGGGCACAGCCTGGGGGAATACACCGCCCTGGTGGTGAGCGGAGCGCTCGACCTCGAAACGGCCGTCCAGCTGGTCCGGCTCCGGGGAAAACTGATGGAGACCGCCTGCCCCGCCGGCACGGGGGGTATGGGCGCGATCCTCGGCCTGGCCCGGCCCGCGGTGGAAGCCCTCTGCCGGGAAGCCGCCGCGCCCGGGGAAGTGCTGGTCCCCGCCAATTTCAACAGCCCCGAGCAGACCGTCATCTCCGGGCATAAAACCGCGGTGTCCAAGGCCCTGAAAATGGCCAGTGAGCGGGGGGCCAAGGCCAGCCTGCCCCTCGAAGTGTCCGGGCCTTTCCATTCCCCGCTGATGCAGGCGGTCGAGAACGGGCTGCGGGAAGCCCTGGGAAAGGTCACCTGCCACGACCTCCGCGTGCCGGTGGTGGCCAACTGCACCGGCGAATTTTATAAGGATAAATCCGTCATCACCGAACTTTTGGCCAAGCAGGTCGCCCACCCGGTGCTCTGGGAGGACTCGATCC
>JAQTNV010000113.1 GCA_028713675.1 bacterium | reverse complement strand
TGTGACGATGGCCATTTGTCCGGGGAAACTTTTTCCCCCAGGTCCCGGGACCGAAAGACAATCTCGTCGTTTTTCTCCAGTTTCAGAGAGGAAGGGAGCTCGGGGTTTCTCTGCCATTTGTCCCCGGACTTAATCATTTCCAGGACGTATTGGCCGTCCTTATCCTTTTTATCGATTTGAAAGGGGACGGGGGAGAGTTTTCCTGCCCTGGCCGTGAAAAGACCGAGGAGGGAGATTTCCTGGTTCAGCAAGGGCTGGAGCTTTTCGCCGACAATCACAATCGGGTCTTCGGTACGGGAAAAAATTGGGGGTGTCCCCTGATTTTCAGAAGCGAAGGCGGGAAGGACCAGGATCAGGAAATGGACAAACGGGATCAGCCTGGATAATTTGGTTTTCAAAGCAGATTTGATATCCAACAACATCGGCGATCGGGCAATCCCAGTCAATTGATAATTCGGTTCCGGGCTTTAACGGGTTGGCCAGGAGCAAAGTAACCTATAGTTTGCCAGCAGTTGGATTCGCGAAGAAGGACGCGTCCGACCCTTGCCTGGACAGGTTGGCGCAGCGCGAAATAACCCACCAACAGCCAGCGGTTGGATTTGTGCAGCAGTACACGTCCGAGATACGAACCCGGAACAATCTCGACAATTTCGTCACGGGTGGCAGGAAGCACTAAAGGATTTTTGTACTCGGGTCTGGCATAGACGATGGCGCGAACCTTTTGTCCGGGTGGTAGCGAGGAAGGCCCGATCTTGTGGTCGAAATGGAACCCGATGATCTCATTGCCCACCCAATCGAAGCGATAAGTCGGCATCGCGAGGAACATCGGCAACCGGGAGGAGGTCGTCAACCGGTTGTAGCCGGTACCGGTCTTGGGATCAAAAGTCTTGCCGGTCCAGCCAATCCCGCCGAGCAACCGGCCCAGCCTCACCGCGCGGTCCACCAAACCCAGCCACAAAGTTCCATACAGGCCGAGTACCATGCCTTGGCAATCGCCCTTCGGCGACTTTGGGGCAGAGCCCTGCGAGAACAGCCAGGCCAAACAGTCATTTTTATCGAGCGACCGGAACTCTTCGAACCATTTCCATGCCGCATCTTGAGCCCTGACGAGGTCCTGCTCGGAAAGCTCGCGCAGCTTGTCCAGCCGTAGTGCCTCGCCAAGAAATCCATCCGGCCCGCCTGTTGAATATTGGTTTTTTCTTATCGCAGCTGTCTTGTTCGCCATTGGGGTAGCCTCCTCCGGTAGCAAGATTATTGTTGGTACGAAGCTGTACCAATTATTTACTATCCTTGTTTTGAAAAGTCAATTGCTGCGTCCTCAGTAGAGGAGAACACAGGAGCATTTTTATTTCGCCAGATCCTCCCGGCACTGGTTACGGGCCGTGAGAATCCCCTGGAGGAACCAGCGTGGATAATGAATGCCTTCCCATTTCTGGTAAATCTGCTGGGCGCGCACTTTGGTTTCGGCGATCAACGCCGGGTCGATTTCCATCATCTTGATTCCCCGCTTGAGCAGGGATCTCTTGGCGTTGTCCTCATCCTGACGAAGCTGCTTCCGCAGTGGTGGAAAGAGTCCGGCGGTCGTTTCCCTAATGATTTTCTGCAGGTCGGGAGGCATGGAATCATACAGGTTCTTTTTCAGGACCAGCATCGCGGGAGCGTAAGCCCCAGCGAACTTGCTCGGGTCCGACATGTATTTGACCTGGGTATTCCATTGCAGGGCGATGTCGGTGTAATAAGTGCCGTAAACCGTGTCTACCATCCCGGTCTGCAAGGCGGTAAGTACTTCGGGCAGAGCAAGGGAAATCAGGTTTTCCACCCCGAAAAGTCCGGCCACGGCCTTGTCCACCTCCAGCCCTTCCCAGGTCCAGAACCTGGCTTTCCTAAAATCCTCGACGGTGCGCAGATCGTTTTTACTGAACAAGACGGTAAATCCTACGTCGGCCCTCCCGAAGATCACGAAGCCCCTTGCGGCCATTATCTTTTCCACCAGGGGCCAGGACCGCTCGAAGACGCAGTCCACTTCCTCATAGCTGTGAAAGAGATCGGGCAAGGAGAAAGCGATCATCTCGGGGGCGAGCTTGGAAAGGCCGACGGAGAGAAGGGCCAGTCCCTGGAGCTGGTTGATCCGCATTTTCCTGATCATGTCAAGCTCGTCGCCCATGACCGCCCCGAAGTACCAGACCCATTTCACCCGGCCGTTGGTTTGATTTTCGATCTCGCGGGAGGCCTTGTTGATGACGTCACCCCAGTTCGTGTTTTCCGGGGCGATCGTGCCCCACTTGATTACGTAGTCGGGCCTAGATTTCTCCTGGGCAGGGGAGGTCAGAGGAGCGAGAATAAAAAGGAGAAAGAGAATAAACTGAAATAGCCGAGAGGGAAACAGACTCACGAGGATCTTCATCTGGGCGGGCATCATAATTCCTCCTTTTAAGAGAAACCGGAAACCAGCCTTACTTTTATTTACTAAAGATATTTTTCCTTACGACGGTAGGGAAGAAACTTATTACGCTCACGCCTCGACAAGGCTGATTTTTGATAATTGAGACCCAACCCCGATTTTTCCACTATAAAACGTGATGCATGCTCGGGTGCATAATCCCGGCCGGGTCGATCGTCTTTTTCAAATCCTTGAGCAGGTCGAAGTAGACTTTATGCCGGGGCAGGTGCATCTCCCCCGCCCCGTGCATGTTCCGGAAAAGGGGCGCGCCCCGCTTTACCAGGAGTTCCGACGCCTCGCGCACGAACATGCTGGCGCGCTTGATGGAGTCGGGGTTGCCGTGGTCCCACCACCAGTCAAACTCGATATTGGCGCAGCGGCAGAATTGATTGGGGCCCTGCATCGCCATCCCGGCCAGGAGCATTTCCCGGTATACCCGGGAATCAGGAGGTGTCCAGTATTTCGCCTTCAGCGCCTTATATTCCTTCCAGAGCTCCGGCAGTTTCTCGAGCTTTACAAAGGAAGCTATCCACTGGAAGGCGCCGCGATAAGCCGCCACCCGGTTTCCCGCCACCCCGTAGCCTTTTTTGAAAGTGTCGGAATTGACCACGTCCTGGAGGTTTAAAGAAGCCGCGTCGATGAAAAGCATCTTGTTCCCTTCGATGATTTCCTTGACGATTTCTTCCTTGATTTCCAGTTCCTCCTGGTTGAACCCCTGGAGCAAGAGAGGCATCGTGTGCGGCGGGACCATCTCGACTACTTCATCCGCTTGCATCCCGGCGAGGCCCGCTAAAATCGTGGACGGTACTCCGTGATGCAGCTTGTAGGTAAAATCAACGATATTGTCCCGGCAGAGAGCGTAATTGGCCTCGATTATCTGCTTGAGCATCAGGTCATCATCGGATTCAACGGAACCAGTCAGGAGCAGTTTTTCGGCGGAAAACTCCGGAAAGAGCTTGATGGTGATATCGGAGCAGACCCCGAACTGCCCGTCGGCATTGAAGAACATCCCCGCGATTTCCGGCCCCGGACCATACTGAACCGGGACTTCCGTCGGCCCGAGCTTGACGATCTCACCGTCCGGCAGAACCCAGGTCATGTTGACTACCATCTCCGGGTTGCACCCGTACTTGACCATGCAGCCCGCCCCTCCGCGGGCCACATAGTTACCCAGCACCGAGACGCTGGTGAAGGAAAGGGGCAGTGCCGGTTTTAAAACCACCCCTTCGGCGACCCGGTATCTGATCGCATCCATAAAGAGGGCCCGGAGCCTGACCGCCGGCTCGACCGTGGCAATCATGGTTTCCGGATTGATCAAGATCTTATTCATCCGGCGGAGGTCGAGCAGTATCCCGCCTCTCCGGGGAAGCGCCATCCCGGCGTGATTGAAGCCGGTGGAGAGGGGAATCACGGGGACCTGGTAATGTCCCGCGATCTTCATGACCGCCTGGATTTCCGCGGCATTTTTCGGGAGCACCACTATATTGGGGATCACCCCGGAGACGATGCTGAAGTCATGCCCGTAGGAGAGAAGGTCCGGCAATCGGTTGGAAAGCCACTGCTCACCCACCAACGACTTAATTTCTTCCAGGATCTTATCCCAATTCCGTTCCGGAGGCGGAGCCGGTT
>JAQTNV010000112.1 GCA_028713675.1 bacterium | reverse complement strand
CCATGACCCATGACCCATGACCCATGACCCATGACCCATGACCCATGACCCATGACCCATGACCCATGACCTATCACCTATAACCTTAATTGTCAGTTGATCACGGAGAAGAAATGGACCAATCCATAACCATGCGGGCGATATTTCGGAGATTCCTGTGGGCGATGCTTTTGGGAATTGCCCTCATGCTCCTTTTCATTGTGATATTCCCCCCCAAACACGTGATTTTCCGGGAGCCCAACCGGCAGGAAAAAGCTTTCCCTTGCGACAATCCTGTTACCACCGCGTCCGGCCAGGTCCGGGGCGCGGCTGACGGGGAAGGGGCTGCCTGCGCCTGGAAGGGGATTCCTTTTGCCGCTCCTCCGGTGGGCGAACTCCGCTGGCGGGCTCCGCAACCGGCGGTAACCTGGAACAGGATCAGGGAGACCCGGGAATTCGGACCGGCCTGCCTGCAGGACTATTTCTGGAAATGGATTCACTCGATGCCGGTCGGGATGTCGGAGGACTGCCTGACGCTGAATGTCTGGCGCCCGCGGCAGGAGGGAAAATTGCCGGTGATGGTCTGGTTTCACGGCGGGGCGTATCTCTTCGGCGGGGCGGCCACCCCGTTGTATTACGGGGACCGGCTGGCCGCGGAGGGCAAGGTGATAGTCGTGTCCGTCAATTACCGGCTGGGGGCCCTGGGATTTCTCTTCCATGACGGGCTGGCCAGGGAGGATCCGAACGGAAGTTCGGGGAACTACGGCATGCTTGACCAGATCGCCGCCCTCCGGTGGGTCCGCGAAAACATTTCCGGTTTCGGCGGGGATCCCGAGAAAGTAACCATCTTCGGGGAATCGGCCGGGGGGTGGAGTGTCTGCGCCCTGCTGGCTTCCACCCCGGCCCGGGGATTGTTTCAGCGGGCGATCATCGAGAGCGGGGGCTGCCAGTCGCTGCGGTCCCGGGAGCAGGGTTCCGAGACCGGCCGGTGGGCCGCGGCCCGGCTCGGGTGCGCGGAGAATAATCTCGACTGCCTGCGGAAAATCGGGGCGAAGGAGATCGGGGAAAAGCTTAATCCTAACCTGAAAAAGGCCCTGGAGGGCGAGGGGATCAGGTTCCTTCCCCACGATGACGGCTATGTTGTGGATCGGGGTATCCTGGCCCGGCTCGAGTCCGGTGATTTCAACCGGGTTCCGCTGCTCGCGGGGAGCAACCGGGACGAAGTCCCGCCAGCGGCGGTTTTGCGTCCGGGGATGATTTTCTCGCCGCGGTCCGCTTACGAGGGGGAGATTCGCAGGGCCTTCCCGGAGGCCGCGGACGGGATCCTGAAGGTTTACCCGCTGGAAAAATACTCCCGGGCATCCAAGGCCCTGGCGGCCGTCATCAGCGACCGGGAGCTGATCTGTCCCACGTATGAAGGGGTGAGGGCCGCGGCCGCGCACCAGGTCCCGGCCTTTTATTACCGCTTCGATTATGACGGAATGACCTTCGGCCGGCTGGAGGGCGCGGGGCACCTCTCGGAGATTCCCTTCGTCCTGCGGAATTTCGACCGGAAGCCGATCAGCTGGGTGTATAAATACCGGAAAAACATTTCGGACGCCCTGGAACTCTCGCGGATTATCCAGGGATACTGGGTGAATTTCGCCTACCGGGGGGATCCGAACGGTGAGGGACTGCCCCCCTGGCCGGCCTACCGGACCGAGGACCCCCGGGTGCAGGTCCTGGATACCAGCGTCAGGACCGAAGCCCCCGATTTAATCGGGCGCTGCGCTTTCTGGGAGGGCTACAACCGGGACCATCCGAATATTCTGGAAAGAGGAAGGTGAAAACAGGTAGCAAGTAGCCGGTAGCCAGTAGCCAGTAGCCAGAAAAACAAGGTGGTTAGGTGGCTAGGAAGAGAAAAAAGGTGGCGGGGTTGTTAGGTGGTCAGGCAGTTCGAAAAGCAAAATAAAGGATCAAAACGATTTTTATAGTTTTTGCGCTATGCTCTTTGCCCTATGCCCTATGCCCTATGCCCTATGCCCTATGCGCCCTTCACACTTGATGCTTGGTCCAGTATTCAACCGCGTGGCGGCGGAATTTTAAGATCTTGGCCTCGTAGGATTTGACCGCTTCCTCTTCCATATTGTCAGGTGACGTAACCGGATCGCCCAAAATGACGGGGGGAAACTTCTGCGGGGAATCAAAATATTTTGCCGCCAGGTCCGCCACTTCGTCGCTTTCCATGATTTCCCGGTGTTTTATCACCCGGCACCATTGCTTGACCTTGGTCTCCTTGTAACCCAGGTCGGCCCATCCCTTTAAATATGAGACGTGGGCCATGTAATATGATTTCTCCTCGCGATCAAATTCATAGGGGACAACGATGACCAACTCCGGTTTGCTCAGTTTGGCCTCTTCCAGCATGTTCTCCAGGTCCAGGAGTTTCTCGCGCAATTCCTTGTCTTTGTCTCCCGTCCAGTAAAACAAAACGCCCAGCAGATGCTCCCAATATAAGTCGAACAGGGCCTTTTCGCTCAACTGCGGCATTTTCTGCTCGGCGAAATATTGGAGGGCGTACGACCGGAATTTCAGAATTTTCTGTTTGAGGACATCTTTAATGTTTATTCCTTCGCCGCCTTCCGCGTAAACCAGCAGGGGATGGGTGGGGGAAGCATATATGTTGGCGATCATTTTCCGGATGATTTCCGAATTGACCCTGGTTTTTCCTTTAATCGCGAACCCGCCGTCCGCGGAGTATTCAATCCGGATGGAATCAAACATATCATCGTTTTCCTGAACGGGGGCCAGAATAATAATTTCGGGGGATTTGAAAGAAAGGTCCGGGGCGTTTTCGAGCTCCTGGAGTTTTCTTTTCAGCGCCATCCGGAGGTTTCCCCGGGCGGTGCCTTCTTTAGTTTCTTCTTTGGGGTTGGCTTGATCCGGATTTGTTTTGCGCGCTTCCATGAGAAACCTGCGGTTTAGAAAACCGATCAGGAAAGATATTATAACCCATCCCGGGCCGGGATTCAGAGGGCATAGAGCATAGAGCATAGAGCACAGAGCCTAAAAACCTAAAATTTAAGAGGCCTGCAGGTAAAAAGAGCAGTGTACAGAGCGCAAGGCGCAAAGGTAACCTGATTTCTTCTGTTTTTTCTCTTGACCCTATGCGCTATGCCCTTTGCCCCATGCTTTTTAGTAGATTCTTCCCGCGATTTTCCGGGTCTCGGGGGAAATGGGGATTTTCAGGGTTTCGGCGGTGTGCATGTTGATCACCAGCGAGCCCTGGGCATACAGGGGGGGGAGCGCGGCGGGAGAATGACCCTGGATGACCTTCTGGGTCAGCTGACCCACTTGGCGACCGATCCCGAGGTAATCCGGGGCGAGGGCCAGGATGGCCCCGCTTTTCACAAAGCCCTCCGAAAACACCAGGAGGGGAATCTTGCGGTCGATGGTGGCTTCGAGGAGGTACTGGAAGGATTCCTTGGTCGCCACGGTGCGGTCGGGGATGAGCCAGATGGCGTCCACCTCCCAGAGGATGTTTTTCACCGCCGTGGCGATGTCCTCCGGGCGGTAAACAGACCTTTCCACCAGGAGAAAACCGTATTTTTTCGCCAGCCGGCGGGCCTCAGCCACGGTATCGGCGCTCTCCGAGGGATCGTAGATCAGCCCCAGCCGGGTGATGAACGGGAAGGTTTTCTTGTAGGTCTCCAGCTGGTCTTCGGTCCGGACCTTGAGCATGACCCCGGTAATGTTCTCCCCGGCGAGGTTGTAGCGCTTGGGGTCCGATACCATGCAATAAATAAGAGGGACATTTCTCAGCCTGTCTTTGAGCAGTGCAGCGGCGGGGGCCCCGACCGCCAGGACCGCCGAGGGGGCCCGGCCCCGGATCTGCTCGATCACCGCGGCCTGGTCGACATCGCTTTCCGGCAGGTAGAAGACCTGGGCGGAGGGGAGGATCTCGAGAAGCCCGGTCACCACCTTCTGATAGGCTTCGAGCTTGGAGCTGGTCAGGACCGCGACCTCCCCCGCTCCCAGCGTCAGCCGGGCTAGGAGCAGCACGACCAACGCAGCTCCCAGGACCCAGCAGAATAATTTGTTTTTTCCCCTACCCAACCGCATATTTATTTCGTAACCGCGGTTTACCCGCCGCAGATTACCTGTCTTTGATTAACTCGAAACCCGAAACTAGAAACTCGAAACTTGGTTTTCATTCGTAAATCGTCAATCTGCAATCGTCATTTAAAAGGAGGCCTCCACATACCCCGTGATCGTTCGCCCCATGGCTTCACCGCCCCAGTTGACCTGACCACCCTGCGAAGCGTCCCGGTACCAGGTAACCCCGTGGGTCTCACGGTCGTTTCCGTTCAGGGGCAGGACGAACTTGAGACCCACCTCTACCTGCGGAATCACTTGGTAACTGGTAAGGAGATTCAGGAGCCAGTGCGGTCCGAGCTTTTTCGGGTCGGTTTCCTGGAGCATGAGGGTGCTG
>JAQTNV010000111.1 GCA_028713675.1 bacterium | reverse complement strand
ACCTGAAAAAGGGAGGGTACCTGATTCTTTCCGGGGTCCTGACCGCCAAGCGCGGCCTGGTCCAGGAAGCTTTCGCGACGGAAGGGGTGGCCCTGGACCGCGATCCGACCGAGGACGAATGGATCGGAATGAGATTTGTAAAAAAGGGGTGAAAGGTCGTACGTGAAAAACACGTAAGGCGTTCGTAGTGTCCATAGAGTCCATGGTGTCTATTGTGTCAAAATAAAATCGGATTCTTCGACACAAGGAACACAACGACACAATGGACACAATAGACATCTGTCTTACCCCTGACTGCTAACGATTAAGAAGACCGGGTGAGGGAAAAAATGAAAAATAAAAGAATAGTCCAGAAATTATCTTATGCCCGGGCCGGGGTCAGCATCCGGGCGGGGGATGATTTCACCGGCCGGATCGCGAAACTGGTCAACCGGAACAACCGGCCCGGAGCGGCCCCGAACGGAGTGCTCTCCAGCATCGGCGGGTTCAGCGGTCTTTTCGCGGTCGATACCAAAAAGTACCGGCAACCGGTCCTGGTTTCTTCCACCGACGGGGTGGGTACCAAGCTGAAGATCGCCTTCGCCCTGGATAAGCACGACACGGTGGGGATAGATCTGGTGGCGATGGGGGTTAACGACATCCTGGTCCCGGGGGCCAAGCCCATGTTTTTCCTGGATTATTTGGCCACCGGGAAACTCCGGCCGGGAAAACATGAAGAGGTTATTAAAGGCATCGTCGCGGGGTGCCGTGATGCCGAGTGCGAACTGATCGGGGGGGAGACCGCCGAGCTGCCCGGGTTCTATGCTCCCGGGGAGTATGACCTGGCCGGCTTCGTGGTCGGGATCGTCGAGCGGAAAAAAATCATTGACGGCTCGAGAATCAGGCCGGGCGATGTCCTGATCGGGCTGGCTTCCACCGGGCTGCATTCCAACGGCTATTCTCTGGCCCGGAAGGTTCTCCTGGAAGCGATGGGATTGAAATTGAATAAATACATCCCCGAATTGAGATGCAAACTGGGGGAGGAGATGCTGCGGCCGACCCGGATTTATGTCCGCCTGATCCAGGAACTGATCGGAAAATTCGAGATCCGCGGCATCGCCCACATCACCGGGGGCGGGATTCCCGGAAACCTGCCCCGGGTCTTCCCGGACGGCGTGGGAGCGGTGATTGAGCGGAAGAGCTGGCCGACGCCTCCGGTTTTTACCCTGATCCAGAAGGGCGGCGGAATCGAGCAGAGCGAGATGGACCGGGTATTCAACAACGGGATCGGGATGATCCTGGTGGTTCCTTACAATCAGTCTGACCGGATTCAAAGTTACCTTAAGTCGATAAAAGAAAAGTCCTACCTGATCGGTGGATTGGAGAATCTGGGAAAAGGAAAACCCCAAGTCCGGTTCGCGGGTTAATCCCCTGACGACACGCGAAACCTGCCCGATTAAACCAATGAAAATCGTTTCCGGCGAAAGGATGCGGGAACTCGACCGGGAGACCATCGAGCGCTACGGGATTCCCGGCCTCGAGCTGATGGAAAACGCCGGCCGGGGCGCGGCCGGGGCGATCCTGCGGGAATATCCCGGGTTGGCCGCAAAAGGACGGGTCCTGATTCTCGCGGGGACCGGCAACAACGGCGGCGACGGTTTCGTGGCGGCCCGGCACCTGGTGAAAAGCCGGGTGGAAGCTTCGGTGGTCCTCCTGGGCCCGAGAGAAAAAGTCAGGGGCGATGCGCGGGCCAACCTGGAAACCTGGGAGAAGACGGCCGGAAAAACCCCGGAGATCCTGACTTCCGGGGAACTGCGATCCTGGCAGGATCGATTCAATTCCTATGATCTTCTGGTTGACGCTCTCTTCGGCACCGGCTTGAACCAGGAAGTCAAAGGGGTCTTCGCCGAGGCCATCCGGGCCATGAACGAGTCGCCGATCCTGAAAGCGGCGATGGATATTCCTTCCGGGATTCATGCCACCTCCGGAAAGGTCCTGGGACTCGCGGTCAAGGCCGACCTGACCGTCACCTTCGGCCTGCCTAAAATCGGGCAGGTGATCCACCCCGGCCTGGAATATGTGGGCAAGCTGGTGGTCGTTGACATCGGTTTCCCGGAAGCGGTGGTAAAAAATATTCCCGACGCCATGACCTTGCTGGACAGGGAAATCATTTCCGCCCTGATTCCCCGCCGGCCGCCGGCCAGCCATAAGGGAAATTACGGGCACCTTTTAATCCTGGCGGGTTCACCGGGAAAGACCGGGGCCGCCTGCCTGGCCGCCCGGGGCGCCTTCAAAATCGGGGCCGGCCTGGTCACCGTGGCGCTGCCGAAAAGCCTGGCCTCGGTCGTCGTAGCCGGACTTCCCGAGGTTATGACCGAACCGCTCGAGGAAACCGAAGCGGGGACCCTTTCGCCCAGCGCGCTTTTCCAGTTGGAAAAAGCCCTGGAAGGCAAAACCGCCCTCGCCGTCGGCCCGGGGTTTTCCACGCTCCCCGAGGTGGGGGAAATCATCAGGGGGGTAATCGCCAGATCCGGAGTGCCGATCCTGCTTGATGCCGATGGCCTTACCCACCTGGCCCGGAACCGCGCCCTCCTGAACGGAAAATCCCGCCGGACAGTGATCACCCCCCATCCCGGAGAGCTGGCCCGGATTTTCAATACCAGTACGGACGAGATCCAGGCGGACCGGATCGGCTCGGCCCGGAAGGCGGCCCGGGAGCTGGAAGCCCGGGTGGTTTTAAAGGGAGCGCGGACGGTAATCGCGGGGCCGGAAGGAGAAGTTTCCATCAATCCCACCGGCAACCGCGGGATGGCCCAGGGAGGAATGGGAGATGTCCTGACCGGAATGATCGGCGGGCTGCTGGCCCAGGGATTGTCCCTTGCGGACGCTTCCTGCCTGGGGGTTTACCTGCACGGGATGGCCGGGGACCGGATCGCCGGGAGACAGGGTCCGGTGGGGATCCTGGCCTCGGAACTGGCGGATGAAATCCCTTTTTGTATTAAGGAATTGGAAAAATAATATGTAGGGTTCGCTCCCCGAGCGAACCGGCCTTTTGCCCGGACGATAATCGGCTAAAATATTTTCGATCCCGGCCCGATCGGTGATCGGGCCCTACATTAAAATAAGGAATTGATAAATCTTTGTCTGAATTCGTAACCAAAAAGATTCTTTCCTCTTCCCCCGAAGAAACCCTCCGGATCGGAAAGGAATTGGGCCGGGGACTCGAGCCCGGCATGGTGGTCCTGCTTTCGGGCGAACTCGGGAGCGGGAAAACCGTCTTTACCAAAGGACTGGCCCAGGGCCTGGGGATCGCGGACCCGGATCTGATCACCAGCCCTTCATTTATCATTATGAACATTTACCCGGCCCGGGTTCCGATCTATCACATCGACCTTTACCGCATCGACGACCTCCGCGGGCTGGAAAATACGGGTTTGGAGGAATACCTCGGAGGGGACGGGATCGCGGTGGTGGAATGGGGCGAAAAGCTCCCCCGTTCGTATCTTCCGGAAAGCCGGATTGAGATTGTTTTTGAAATGACCGGGGCGGAGGAGCGCAGCATCCGGATTTCCGGTCCGGAAGAGATCATTTTGAACTTGGCTCAAACGCGAAAAAAAAGTTGTCATTGCGAGGAGTGAAACGACGAAGCAATCTCAAAAAAATAGATTGCCGCGCTCTCCCGCGAGAGCGGGATCGCTCGCAATGACACCATTTTTCGTCATTGCGAGGAGTGAAACGACGAAGCAATCTAATATTTTGGTAAGGCCAGTCATGTGCATCGGCCGAAAAACAAGTTTCTAACGGGTTGCAAAATACCGGCCAATAATCAAAAATAAGTCGGATCAGCACAACGGTGGGAAAAAGATGGCTTTAATCGTGCAAAAATACGGCGGCACCTCGGTGGGTGACCCCGACCGGATCAAGAACGTGGCCCGGAAGGTGGTAGCCCGGAAACGAAAGGGTGATTCCGTGGTGGTGGTGGTTTCCGCCATGTCGGGGGAGACCAACAAGCTGGTGTCGCTGGTCAACCAGATCGCGGAGATTCACGATACCCGTGAATATGATCAGGTCGTTTCCGCCGGGGAACAGATCACCATCGGGCTTTTAACCCTGGCCATCCAGGCCTTGGGGGAAAAATCCCGCTCCTTCCTGGGACTGCAGGTTCCCATCCTGACCAATTCCATTTCCGCAAAGGCGCGCATCCTCCAGGTGGGGGAGAAAAACCTGCGGAAGGCGCTGGCCGAAGGGGTCATCCCGGTGGTGGCCGGTTTCCAGGGGGTCGATGAAAAGGGCAATGTTACCACCCTGGGCCGGGGCGGATCCGATACCACCGCGGTGGCGGTGGCGGCGGCGCTGAAGGCCGACCTCTGCGAGATTTACACCGATGTGGACGGGGTTTATACCGCCGATCCGAATATCTGCGAAAAGGCCCGCCGCCTGGACCGGGTTTCCTACGACGAAATGCTCGAACTCGCCAGCATGGGGGCCAAGGTTTTACAGACCCGCTCGGTCGAACTGGCCAAGCGTTTCCGCGTGCCCGTCCTGACGCTCTCGAGTTTTACCGAGGGCGGCGGGACATTGATGAAGGAGGGGAAAGGCATGGAGAGCTTAGTGGTTTCCGGGGTGGCCGCGGATCGGAACGAGGCCAAGGTTACGGTCAGCCATGTCCCCGACCGGCAGGGGATCGCGGCCCGGCTGTTCCAGGCGGTCGCCGATGCCAACGTGGTGGTCGACATGAT
>JAQTNV010000110.1 GCA_028713675.1 bacterium | reverse complement strand
CTCGGCCGTGGGGATGTCCGGGCAGGAGTATTTCGCCCGTCTCGGGTTCCGGGGCTACGGCTTTTCCACCCAGCTTTACTGGAACCGGCTCAACGGGAACATGAAATTCATCGACCCGGAGATCGAAACCCTGACCCTGCACAGCTCGGTACCGCTCATCACGGATGTTCTCGATCTTTCTCTCCAGTACGATTACGATTTCGGCCGCTGGAGCCGCCTGATCGCGGGGGGAAACTTCCGGATCAACCAGTTCCAATCCTATAAATTTGACCCGACAAAAAAACAGGAGAACGACTACGGGGTATTCATCCAGGATGAGATCCGCCCCTTGCCTCCCCTGATTCTAACCCTTGGGGCCCGCTACGACGGGAGCGACACCATCAAGGAAAGAACCCCGAGCCCGCGGGTCAGCGCCACCTACATCCTGAAACAGGACCAGGCCCTCCGGGCCTCTTTCGGCCAGGCCTTCCGCAAGCCTTCCTTCCTCCAGTACGGGATGAGGATCAATGGCCTGCGGAATACGGTTCCCATCTCCGAGCCGATCGTGAAGGATTACACCCAGAAGGTCCAGGCCTTCGAGCTGGGCTACAGCGGGAAATTCCTGAACCGGTTTAAACCCGGCGTGGATCTTTATTACAACCGCTACAGCGACCTGATCGCTTTCGACCTGAGCCAGAACGCCTTTTCCAACTGGCAGCAGGACAGCAAGACCTACGCCATCGGCGGGGAATTGTCCCTCGAGGTCGGGATCAATAAATATTTAAGCTCGATCGCCAACTATTCCTATAACCAGATCTACTCGGATTACACCAATCTCGCGTTGGGCATCGAAAAAGGCACCCTGCTGAAAGAAGCCCCCGTCCACAAGGGCAACCTCGCGCTCAATTTCAAGTGGCGTTCCCTCTCCTCCCGCCTTTCCTTCCATTATTACGGCGAACGCACCATTCCGGATTTCCGCACCCTCGACATCCCCTCCTCGATGACCACCATCCAGAATCAGGTCCAGGTTCCGGCCTTCTACCT
Source organism: bacterium (assembly GCA_028713675.1). Taxonomy (GTDB): domain Bacteria; phylum Desulfobacterota; class JAPLJL01; order JAPLJL01; family JAPLJL01; genus JAPLJL01. The sequence continues at coordinate 3,705 of JAQTNV010000110.1, read as the reverse complement.
GATCAACCTGCGCATCGCCTATTCCCTCTGGCGGGACCGGCTGGAACTGGGGCTGACCATGCAGGATCTCAAGGATCTTTTCACCGGCAAATCCCAGTATCAGTACCAGAGCATCTACTACTGGATGGCCAACTCGCCCACCCATGACTTCGGGGGGGAAATGATCCGGGGATTGGTCTACGGCACCCTGGAGCTTAAATTCTGAAATCGCCGCGTTTTAAACGCTTCGTTCCTTAAATCCGACCCGTCATTTACCCTGATGAAACCCGGTGCCAGGATTAAAAAAATCCCGAAACTGTCCGACGTGCAGAGCCGCCGGGATTACCGCCGGATCGGGATCACCAAGGTGGGGGTGAAAGGCCTCCGCTACCCCATCCTGGTCCTCGACCGCCAGAACGGAACCCAGCACACCATCGCCTCTTTCAACATGTACGTGAACCTTTCCCACCGGGAACGGGGCACCCACATGAGCCGTTTCATCGAGGTTCTGAACCGCCACCGGGGCGAAGTCAACCTGAAGAGCATCCCCATCATCCTCGACGACCTGGTCAAAAAGCTCAAGGCCGAGTCGGCCCACCTGGAAGTGGAATTTCCCTACGCCCTGGAAAAAGCCGCCCCGGTCACCGGGGCCAAGTCCATGGTCTACTACACCTGCCGGTACGTGGCTTCCACCGTCGGCCAGTCGGCTTCCCCCCGGGCCGCCCGGGGCCGGGCGGCCGCGCCCCCCCGGAAGGACTTCCGGGTCGAGGTCGAGGTCCCGGTGATTTCCCTCTGCCCCTGTTCCAAGGAAATCTCCCGGATCGGCGCCCACAACCAGCGCTCCCTGGTGGCGGTCCGGGTCCGCTACTCCGGGTTTTTCTGGATCGAGGACCTGATCAGCCTGGTGGAGGAATCCTCTTCCGCCCCGATTTATTCCCTGCTCAAGCGGCCGGATGAAAAATTCATTACCGAGCAGGCCTTCGCCCGCCCCCGCTTCGTCGAGGACATCGCCCGCGAGGTGGCCTCCCGCCTGCGCCGCGATCCCAACTTCACCTGGTTCAAGGTCGAGGTGGAAAACTTCGAGTCCATCCACAGCCACAACGCCTACGCTTACGTGGAGGAAGGCAAAACCATTGAATAAAAATATCCAAGTGCAAAGCTCAAAGGTGGAAGGATAAAGTCGTAGAGGTTCAACGTTTATAGTTCAAATTTCAAAACCTTGAACCGTGAACCTTGAACTTGGAACTCAAAATTTAAATGTCCCCGGAAGACCGCCAGAAAATCCCGACCCGGATTGAGAAACTCCGCGCGGATCTGCATCACCACAACCACCGTTACTACGTCCTGGACGACCCGGAGGTTTCCGACGCCGATTACGACCGCCTCTTTCGCGAGCTCGAGGATCTGGAAAAACGCCATCCCGAGTTCATTACCCCCGATTCCCCCACCCAGCGGGTCGGGGCCTCCCCCCTGGATAAATTCGCCAGCATCCCCCACCGGATCCCGATGCTTTCCCTCGACAATTGTTTTTCCCGGGAAGAATTCGAGGAATTCGACGAACGGGCCAAGCGGCTCCTGAGCATCGGCGTCGAGCTGACCTACTTTGCCGAGCCCAAGTTTGACGGGGCCGCGGTCGAGTTGGTCTACGCCGGCGGCCGGCTCGCCGCCGGCAGCACTCGGGGCGACGGGTTCACCGGCGAGGATGTCACCCAGAACCTGAAAACCGTCCGCTCGATCCCCCCGGTCCTGATCCCGGTGCGGGAGCCCGAAATAAAACTCCTGACCCGGGGCAAAACCGGAAAGGAACTCGTGGCGCTGCTCGAGACCTTGCCGAAGAACCTGAAGGTTCCCGAACGGCTGGAGGTCCGCGGCGAAGTGATTATCAACCGGGAGGATTTCGCCAGATTAAACAAAGAAAGGGACGAGGCCGGGGAGCCGCCCTTCGCCAATCCCCGGAACGCCGCCGCCGGCTCGCTCCGCCAGCTCGACCCGAAAATCACCGCGGGCCGGCCCCTCGCTTTCTACGCTTACGGCGTGGGGGAAACGGAGGGATGGGAATTGAAATCCCAGGGCGAGATCCTGGCCGCCCTCTTTTCCTTCGGTTTTAAAATCAATCCCCATATCGCCCGCTGCCGGGGAGCCGGGGAGGTGCTCGCCTACTACGAAAATATGGCCCGCCTCCGGGATGAGCTTCCCTACGAAATAGACGGGGTGGTGGCCAAAGTGGATGATTTCGGACTCCAGCGCCGCCTGGGCGAGAAAACCCGGAGCCCGCGCTGGGCCATCGCCTTTAAGTTCGCCCCCCGCCAGGCCACCACCCGGGTCCTGGACATCGTCGCCTCGGTCGGACGGACCGGGACCCTGACCCCGGTGGCCTTCCTGGAGCCGGTCCAGGTCGGGGGGGTGGAGGTCAGCCGGGCCTCGCTCCACAACCAGGACGAGGTGGACCGGAAGGATATCCGGATCGGCGACACCGTCCTGATCCAGCGGGCCGGCGACGTGATTCCCGAGGTGGTCGAAGTAGACAAGAACAAAAGAATCGGGAAGGAGAAAAAATTTTCCGTTCCGAAGGAGTGCCCGGTCTGCGGAGGCCCGGTCACCCGGATCGGCGAGGAGGTGGCCTACCGCTGCACCAATATTTCCTGCCCGGCCCAGATCAAGGAAAGGATCTTCCACTTCGCCTCCAAGGACGGGATGGACATTGAGGGCCTGGGCGACAAGCTCGCCGCCCAGCTGGTCGATAAAAAACTGGTCAGGGATTTTTCCGATCTATTTATCCTCGAGGAAGAAACCCTGGCCAATCTCGAGAGAATGGCGGAGAAATCCGCGCAAAACCTTCTGGCCGCGCTCGAGCAGAGCAAATCCAGGGGCCTGGAGCGCCTGCTCTACGGCCTGGGGATCCGCCACGTGGGAGAGCACCTGTCCCGGGTCCTGGCCGGGGCTTTCCCCGACATTAAAAAACTCGAATCCGCTTCCGCCGAGGACCTGCAGAAGATCCGGGAGGTCGGACCCGAAGTGGCCCAGAGCATCGTTAATTTCTTCGCCAATCCCGACAACCTGAAAACCCTGGAACGCCTGCGGAAGGCCGGGGTCTCCTTCGCCCCCAAGAGCCGCCCCCGCTCCACCGAGCTGGCCGGAAAAACCTTCGTTTTCACCGGCGGCCTCCAGACCCTCGCCCGCGACGAGGCCAAGCGCCTGGTGGAGGAACGCGGTGGCACCGCTTCCGGATCGGTCAGCAAGAATACCGATTACGTGGTGGCGGGCGAAGACCCGGGGAGCAAGCTCGATAAGGCCAAAAAGCTGGGCCTCGAAATCCTGACCGAAGAAGAATTTAAAAAGTTGGTCGGTATTAATAGCTAATGGAATCTTGACAACAAACATTCTTTTCGTAGGGGAGCCGCTCCCTGGCCGGATTTGCCCGGCTCGGGCAGGCCGCCGGCTCCCTTCTCGGGCGGCCACCCTTCGGCTTCGCTCAGGATAAACTCCGGGCCGCCCCTACATAATTCAAACCAAGAATTTCGATTGACCGGATCAAATATTTTAAATACCATGAGGTACTGAAGGTATTTTAAATGACCTCTTTAGTCGGGATAAATCCGCTCAGTCTCTTCGCCAGGCATTCTCTTTCATATCTCTTCAGCCTGGTCTCGATTACGTTGCTTTTCGCGGCTCTCCCATCTAGATCATCCGCGGAAGAAAATACCAACCCCGTCTCGGCCCCGAAGA
>JAQTNV010000109.1 GCA_028713675.1 bacterium | reverse complement strand
GGCCCGCGCCGGCCAGTCGATCCGTTACCTCCTGCCCCAGGAAGTGGAGGAATATATCGAGGAAAACGGGTTGTATAAAAGTTCAGGGTTCAAGGTTCAGGGCTCAAAATAAATTCCAGAAAGGAAAAATCCAGATGCCGGAAAAGAAAGCAAAAATCAAAAAAGCGAAAATTAAAAAGGAGGAAGCCATCGGACCCGGCGGAAAAAAAGACAGCTCCCGGCAAATCGCCCGGAAAAGCGTGGAAGCGATCGTGGAAAAACAGGGCCTGGACCCGGTGGTCCTGGAGGTCAGGGGACTCACGGATATAGCCGATTACTTCATCATCGCGAGCGGCCGGACCGATCGGCAGATAGAGGCCATCCAGGATGCCATCCTGGAGAACCTGAAAGAGGCCGGCTTCCGGCCCCTGGGGGTGGAAGGCAAGCGGGGCGGGGAGTGGATCCTCATGGATTACGGCGGGGTTATTATCCATCTCTTCGCCCCCGAAGCCCGCGATTATTACCGGCTGGAAAGCCTCTGGATCAGCGCCCCCCTTCTCGACGCCGATAGTTTCCAAAAGAATACCTGCTGAAGCAGGGCTTTCCTTTATTTCTTCTGAAACTCCCGCCAGGATTTCCATACCTTTTTTACGTTTCCCGCCTTTGTTTTTCCCGGACGGGTTTTCGCGCCCGTTCCAGGCCAACGGGATCCCATCCTCACCGATAGAAAATGTTGGTGAAAAGCAAGGTGATAATAAAAATATTTGAATAGAGATAACTTACTGTGATATGTTGTGCCAAACATATCATAGTGATGATTATCACTTGATATTTCGCCGGAGCTTTTTACCCTGTTTACCTGATATAGGGAGGGAAAAAAGGCGGTGCTCAGCATCAACCCTGAGCACCTTCCGGTTTTTTGCTACTGGGGGTATCGAAGTGAAGATTTCTCCCGGATCCGGAGCAGAAGTTCTCAGGGGCAACTAATCGTACGGAGGAGACCCGTGTCTAGAATCAAGCCGATCATTCTGAAATTGACCATGCTGGTTTCTGTCCTCTTCTGGCCGGTTCTTGCCCATCCGGCAGAGGAGAGCGCCGCCGTCAAGGCGGGCCCCCGGGTGATGGTGATCATGGAAGAATCCATCGACGGGCAGCCGGACACCCTGGGCCAGACCGGGGCTTCGATCACCGCGAAGCTCCGGGAGGCCGGGCTCCAGGTGATCGAGGGCGGGGAGGCCCGCCGCCGCCTCGGCAATTTCTCCTACGCCTCGGTGAGCGCCGGAAACCTGCCCACGGGCCTGACCACCGCCGACGCCGATATCCTTCTGATCGGCAAGGTGGACGGCTCCCTGGCCGAGGACCAGGGGCTGGGCGGCTTCATCGCCTACCTTTCCGACCTCGAAATGAAAGCCATCCAGATCGACACCGGCTCGGTGCTGATCTCCGTGACCGCGGCGGGCAACGGGTTGGGCGCGGCCAAAATGAAAGCCGCCCGGATCTCCAATGAAAAGGCCGGCCAGAAGGCGGTCAAGGATATTATTGCCAAGCTCGCCCAGGTCCAGGCCGCCGAGAAGGTATTCGAGATCCGGGCTCTGGATCTGCCCAATGTGGTCGAGCTGAACAAACTTAAGGAAATGCTGGATAAGGTGTCCGGGGTAAAACAGACCCGGAACCTGCATGCCGCGGGCGGGATGACCAAGCTCGAGGTGGTGGCCCCCGGCCTCTCCACCGAATTCCTGGGCCAGAAGATCGAGGAAGCCAAGGCCCTGCCCTTAACGGTCTCGCAGGTTTCGCCCTCGGTGATCGAAGTCCGCTACAACCCGATGAAGTCAGTGAAAGCCCGCCTCCTGCTTTTCCCCTTTGAAATCAAGGGGGAGGCCGGGGCGCTCAAGTGGCTGGAGCAGGCCGTCCCGGAAATCATCCGGACCGACCTCGCCAACTCCAAGTATTTCCAGACCGGGAAGATCATTCTTGAGGCGGGCGCCAAGCGGCCGGAAAACCTCAAATCCCGGCTCCGCGAGCTGAAAAAACAGTACGATGTGAGCCTGGTCGGCTCCGGGCAGATTGAAAAAATGGAAGGGCAGTACCGCGTGAGCCTGGAGCTTTTCGATACCGAAACCGGGGAAACCGTGACCGTGAACCAGGCCATCGGGGTCCTGAGCGACGTGACCTCCCTGGCGCACCAGCTCGCGGTCAAAGTCGACCAGGATCTCTACGCCCGGATCTTCCCCAACAAGTCGCTGGAGGATTACCGGCCCCTCTACGCGCCGCCCGCCCCGGATAAAAAGGAGGAAAGGCCCTGGCTGGAGATCACCAAGCTCCGGGTGGACAACATCTACCCGGCCCGGTTCGCGCACTACGCCACTTTCCCTCTCGGGGACGTGATCATCAAGAACCTGGGCGCCCAGCCGATTTCCGACCTGGTCCTCGAGTTCTTCGTTCCTAAATACATGAACCTGCCGTTCCAGAAACGGGGGATTGTGATCGGGGCCGGCGAGTCCGCCACCGTCCCGATCACGGCGGTTCTCGACAATGAAAAAATCCTGGAGGTGGAGGAGAACACCCCCATCCAGGCCCAGGTCAAGCTGGTCCGGGTGACCGGGGGAGGGAAAGAAGAAACCAACCTGGTGATCCCGCTCGTGGTTTACAACCGGAACGCCATCAACTGGGCCGATTCCGAATCCGTGGCCGGGTTTGTCACCCCCAAGGACGACGCGATCCAGCGGTTTGTCCGGGATGTCCTCCAGGCCCAGGTCCCGGAAAACCCGGACCTGGAAAAAACCCTGGTGGCCGCGGCCCGGATTTTCGACGGGCTTTCCACCCTGTCCCTTCAGTACCTGACTGATCCCTCCAACCCCTACCAGGGGGCCGATCTGGATTACGTCCAGTATCCCCGCGAAACCCTGACCCGGAAGGCCGGGGACTGCGATGACCTTTCGAGCCTGTACGCGGCCTGCCTGGAGGCGGTCGGGATCGAGACCGCGTTTGTCACCACCCCCGGGCACATTTTCATGATGTTCAATACCGGGACCCCCCGCGAACTCGCCGAGGAAATCTCCCTCGATCCGAAGAGATACGTGATTTACCGGGACACCATCTGGATCCCGGTGGAAACCACCAAGGTGGGTTCCGACTTTTCCGAGGCCTGGAGGACGGGGGCCGGGCTTTATTACCAGTGGAAGGAGGAGAACAAGGTCGAGATCGTTTCCACCAAGTCGGCCTGGGCCAAGTATCCCCCGGTGCCGATCATGGGCAAAGTGGAGGCGCCCCTGCCCAACGGCGAAGCCCTGTCCAAGCGGGTCAACCAGGATCTGGCCCAGCTGATCAGGAATGAAAGCGAGGACCTGGCGAAGGTGGAAGCGGCGGTGGCCGCCGAGTTAAAGAAGAAGCCCGATGACATCAAGCTTCTGAACCAGCTGGCCACCCTGGAGGCCAAGGGGGGGCGCTTCCCGGAAGCGAATGTCTATTACCAGAAAGCATTGAAGATATCTCCCAACTCCGCGTTTCTGCACAACAACCTGGCCAACTCCTTTCTGATGATGGGTCAGCTGGACCAGGCCCAGGCTGAATACCAGAAGGCGAGGGATCTGGAACCGGCCAACGGCAAAATCCTGGTGAATGTCGGCCTGCTTTACTACCTGAAAGGGGATGATGCCCAGGCCCAGGAGAAATTCGCGGAGGCGGTTAAACAGAACGGGGAGAAGGTCTTCTCCGGGACCAGGATCCAGGACAACGACACCCTGACCCGGGGCGCCGAGCAGGATAAGGGCAGTGTTCTCCGGAGTGACCTCCGCCGGCTGCTCATGATGGCCGGGAAGGCGGTCAACAAGCGCAGATCCGACGAGAAGCCCGAATTCACGGTTCCCCTCGGGGTCCGGGGCAAGGATGCATCGGAGAAAGTGGAAATCAAGCGCCTGTTGCATTGGATGTAACAGGAAAATGAAGGAAGTGGGGTAAGTCTGTCGGTTGCGCGGCTGGTAACGTCTTTGGTGTTCCGTCGAACGTTTAAAACCGAGAGACCTAGCCCTGATGACGATACGAGCTTCGCAACCACAACCGTAAGGCGAAGAAATTATTTAAAGGGGTGAACTAATGCAGAAAAGAAGAACCAGCCAAGCGGGTTCAAACCGGAACCGAAGGTCACCGGCGGCCGTGCTGTTTTTCTGGACGGTCCTGTTGACCCTGATGTTTATTTCCCCCCGGGTTTTCGCCCAGGCGCCCCCGGGACCGGCCGATTCCCAGGTCCCGGACCTGGCCCCGCCGGTCGAGAAGGCCTCCCCGGGATCGGGCGCGGTTACCGAGGAGGATAAAGCCAGGGCGAAATCGCTTTGCCAGGAAGCCGCCGCCGCCCAGGCCGCGGGAAATACAGGCCTGGCCAAGATCAAGGCCCTGCGGGCCCGGGGGCTCAATCCGGAACTCGGGGATACCTGTCTCCAGGCCGGTCCGGATAAATCCAAGGAAAAACCGAAGCCGGTTCGTCCCGCCGAGACCCAAATGCCGATCCTGATCGCGCCCGAGCAGCTGACCGGCACGCTGGGGGGGTTAGTGAAGAGCGAGAAGGGGGAGGCGCTGGGGGCCGTGATCGAGTTTTCCGGGGGGGCAGTACCGGCGCTGAAGGCCGACCCGACGACGGGGATCTTCAAAGGGGAAGTGGCAAAGGGCAAATACCAGGTGACGGGGAAGCGGGATGGATACCTGCCGGAGGAGAAAAGCGTCACGGTCAATCCGGGCCAAAACACCCGGGTTGATTTCAATCTGAAGCCGG
>JAQTNV010000108.1 GCA_028713675.1 bacterium | reverse complement strand
CAGAGCCGGGCGGGGGTGTAAACGATCGTGATCTTCCCGAAGTCGGGGAGGCCGGTGCGGGGGCAGATCGAGGTGAACTCCGGGATCTCGATGCTGATCTCGTAGCCCGGGAACTGATTTTCAAAACACTCGATCGCGGGCAGTTTTTCGGAAAGCCCGGCCCGGGCGTGTTTTTCGGTGTAAATACGCTTTTTCATGCCAGATGATTATCCGCTTTTTCCAGCTACCAAACAATCCTTCGACTTTACTCAGGACAGGCCGAGCCACCTTCTTTTTTGAATGTTTGTCATTCCGGGCTTGACCCGGAATCCAGTCTTTTAAATCTGGATTCCCGCTTTCGCGGGAATGACAGCGTAAAAACCAAATTCCTCAATCTACATTCGTCAATCGTCAATCGTCATTCGACAATTAGGCAACGACCCCTTTTTCCCTGAGGGCCAGGATCTCCTTTTCCGAGTAGCCGACCGCTTTCATCGCTTCGTCGGTATGCTCGCCCATCTTGGGGCCGACCGAGCGGATCTCGGGCGGGGTGGCCGAGAGCTTGAAGGGGCTCGCGATCTGCTTCTGCGGCGATCCGTCCGGCTTCTTCACCTCCACCACCATTTTCCGGGCCCGGGTGTGGGGATGCTCGCACATCTCCCCCATGTTCAGGACGGGTTCGACGCAGGCGTCGAGCTTGGCGAAAATATCGATCCACTCCTTTTGGGTCTTCGTGGCGAAAACCTTCCGGAGTTCGGCCTTGAGCTCGACCGTTTCCTCCGCGTCCACGTTCTGCCGGGTCTTCAGGTCCTCCCGGCCCAGGCCCTTACAGAGGTCGGCGTAGAACTGGGGCTCGATCGAGCCCACGCTCATGAAGCGGCCGTCCTTGGTCTCGTAGTAGTCATAGAAATGAACGCCGCCCGCCAGGAAAACGTCCTCCGCCCCCGGGTTTTCTCCCCCGACCAGGAAGAGGGGAGCGTGGTGGGTGAGCCAGGAGACGGCCCCGTCGGTCATGGAGACATCGATGTACTGTCCCTCCCCGGTTTTTTCCCGGTGGATGAAGGCGGCCAGGATCGCGACCACGGCCTGGTAGGAGCCGGCCCCCACGTCCGCGATCTGGACGACTTGGGGGAAAGGCCGCTCGCCCTTCCGGTGGGAGCAACTCGGGATCGAAGCGGTGGAGAGGTAGTTGATGTCGTGGCCGGCCCGGTCGCGGTAGGGGCCGGTCTGGCCGTAGCCGGTAATGGAGCAGTAGATCAGCCGGGGGTTCTCCTTTTTCAGGGTCTCGTAGCCGACCCCGAGTTTTTCCATCACCCCGGGGCGGAACTGCTCGATCATGACGTCGTAGACCCGGACCAGCTTTTTCACCAGCTCGGCCCCTTCCGGGAATTTCAGGTTGATCCCGATGGACTTCTTGTTGCGGTTGATGACATGGTGCATGGAGGAATCGCCACCGTCATAAGGCGGGGCGAAACGCATCAGGTCGGGGCGGCTCGGGGCTTCGACCTTCAGGACCTCGGCGCCCAGGTCTCCGAGGATCATCGTCCCGTAGGGCCCGGGAAGCAGGGCGGAAAAATCCAGAATTTTCATTCCTTTCAGGGGTCCGGCCATCATTCACCTCCTAATTCATTGACGATTTACGATTGACGAATGCAATATAACTCGTTTAACCTTCCAAACTTTTTGTTTCATTAGGTTTTCATTCCGCAATCTACAATCTAAAATCTACAATTTACTTTTTACTGGCGTTTTTGATCATAAATAAAAGGAAGAAAAATGAAAAGGGAGGGGGATAAAAGAGGTGGAGTCCTTATGGCGGGATTTGACCCGCCCTTCCGATTCTGGTAAACAAAAGGCTGGGATAAACCCCGGAACAGCTGAAATGGGAACAACGCTGGAAAAATACGAATTTTCCGTTATCATATTGCCATCATTTTTAAATTACTAGGGTTTAACGAAACAGGGAGGTGAAACAATGAAACTTTACAGCGTGGATGATTTGAAATTTCTCTTGACGCTGCGGGGCATCGGCACCGCCTACCGCATGGGAAGGCTGGCTTCCTCCGAGGTGAAAAAAATATCGACGGAGAACGATCTGATCGCCCAGTTCAGGGCAGAACGCGAGAATATCGGGCGGTATTTCATCCTCCGGGGCGGGAAGCTCGAGAGCCGGCGGGGGATTCACCCGAATCCGGAATGGTCCTGGGTTTTCTCCGATTCCGCCACCGCTTTCAAAATCCTGAGTGCGGGGACCGATGAGGCGGTGGCCCAGGCGACAATGGAAGGGAAAGTCCGCTCCGAAGGCGACGCGGCCAAGGGTTTCTGGTTCCTGAACATGATGAAGGTCGCCAAGACCGCTTTAATGAGTCCGCTCGATAAGTTCAAAAAGAAGACGGAAGAGTAATAATTACCGAGGGTGGGGAAAAGCCCGTTTTTCCGGGTTGATTCTTTTTTCTTTTCTTTTCTTTGCACCGACCTGTTCCGGGGGCAGATGCCTGACCCCCCGGGCCGGGTCTTTTTTTATCCGGGCCTGAATTCCTTTATACTTATTTGACGTAAACCAAAAGGCCCATTTCGGGGTCTTAATATGTTGGGAAGCAGAATTTCCCCGGCCGGAGAGATCAGAAATTACACAAGTGAATTCAACCTGCAAAAGAATTTTCAGACGGATGCTTATTAATCCCAAAAAAATCGCCGGGGCGGCGGTTGTTTTTCTCGCCCTGGCATTATCCGGGCCGGCCGCCGGGGAAAGCCTATCTCCGGGCGGAGCGCTGGACCTCTGGCAGTGCTACGAGAAGGCGATCCAACAAAGCGAAACCGTCGCCATCAGCGAGGAAGGCATTAAGCAGGCCGAGGAAGTATATCGGCAGGCCTGGTCGGGGATTCCGCCCCGGCTTTCGTTTGCTTGGCAGGAAAAATATCAGGATCCCTCCCACACGGATTTCCGGCAGGCTCTGGGGGCGATCAATCTTTCTCTTTCCGCCCTGACCGGATTCCGGGAAAAGGCCGCGATGAACTCAGCCAAGACGCTGACCCGGCAGAAAGAGCTGGAAACCAAATGGGCCCGTCAGAATATTCTCTCCGATGTGGCCCAGGCTTTCTGGAACGTGGTGGAGGCCGAGAACCAGATCCAGGTGACGGAATCCCAACGGAAGCTGATGCAGGACCGGATCAAGGAGCTCGAGGACCGGGTGCGGATCGGCCGTTCCCGGGAGGCGGAGGTGGTGGCGGCCCAAAGCCTGCTCGCCCAGCTGGAGGCCAACCAGGAAGACCTGGAACGGGTCCGGGTGGCGGCGAGGGAACTGCTGGCGTTTCTGACCGGCGCCGGCAGGGATGTCCCCCTGATTGACGCCAGCCCGCTGCCGGGCCAGCCCCGGGACCTGGCCTTTTACCTGAATGCCGCCCGGCAAAGGCCCGATCTTCTGGCCCTCCGGGAATCACAACAAATCGTGCAAGCGGCGGTGAAACTCGCCAAATCCGGCCATTATCCCTCCCTGAGCCTGGAAGGGAATTACTACGTGGTCGGGCCCGAGGTGAATGACCAGCAGGGCGGAACAAATGAGATCCGGTGGGATATCAAGGCGAACTTAAAGGTTCCGCTTTATTCCTGGGGCCAGGTGCAATCCTCGGTGCGGGAGGCGAACTCCCAGCTGTTGATTGCGGAGCTCACCATCAAGCGCCAGGAACGGCAGGTCGAAACCGAGGTGAAGAGCGCCTGGGAAGACCTCCGCGCGTCCCTGTCGGAACTGGATAAATACGAGAAAGTAATCACTTTGGCCGATCGCAACTATAAGCTGCAGACCGCGGATTATCGCCGGGGACTGGTCACGAATCTCGACGTGATCCAGGCCCTGACCGGCCTTTACGACGCCACGCTCCGGAGAGACCAAAGCCGTTTAAGCGCCAAGCTGAAAGCCATCCTGCTCCAGGTAGCGGCGGGTGAGGTTCCGGAACGGGGAGGAAACCCATGACCCTGGCCGACCGCGCGATCCGGAACCCGGTTTTCGCCTGGATGCTGATGTTCGGGCTGATCTTTTTCGGGGGGATCTCCTATAACCGGATGGGGATGGGCCTGATGCCGGACGTGGATGCTCCCGTCATCAGCGTCTCCGCCCGGATGGAGGGAGCGGCCCCGGAGGTGATGGAAACCGAGATCGTGGATCAGATCGAAGAGGCGATCATGGGGATCGAAGGGGTGAAGGAAGTATCCTCCTCGGCCCGCTACGGCCGCGCCTCGATCACGGTGGAGTTCGTCCTTTCCAAGAATATCGACGTGGCCCTTCAGGAGATCCAGGCCCGCCTGGCCCAGATTACGCGGGATCTCCCGCGGGAGATGGATCCGGTCGAATTCCACAAGAGAAACCCCGAGGATCAGCCGATTCTCTGGATCTCGCTCCGGGGGAAAAAGTCCCTCCGGGAGCTGATGGAATACACCCGGGACCACCTGAAGGACAGGTTCCAGACCATTTCCGGGGTGGGGGAGGTTTTCCTGGGGGGATTCACGGACCCGGCACTCCGGATCTGGCTCGACACGCAGAAGATGGAACGGCTCGAGATCACGGTGGACGACGTGATGAACGCGATCCAGATGCAGCACGTGGAACTCCCGGCGGGCCTGATCGAGGGCCGGAGGCAGGAGCAGAACATCCGGGTGGTCGGGGAGGCGGGTGACGTCAAGGAATTTGAAAATATCATCATCCCGGCCCGCTCCGGCGGCGGGCCGATTTATAAGACCCTCCGGCTCAAGGACGTCGGGCGGGTGGAAGAAGGGCTGGCCGATATCCGCAACCTCTCCCGGACCA
>JAQTNV010000107.1 GCA_028713675.1 bacterium | reverse complement strand
CGGCGACACCGTGGGCGATCCCTTCAAGGACACCTCCTCGGTGGCGATGAACCCGATCATCAAGTTCACCACCCTCTTCGGGCTCCTGGCGGTCGAGCTCGCGATCACGCTCGACCCGACGCTTCGGATAGTCCTGGCCGCGGTCTTCTTCGCGGTTTCCGTGACCTTCGTTTACCGCTCCTTCTACAAGATGCTGATCAGCCAGGCGAAGGGGTAAGCGTCCGCCGGGCTTAATCACCACTGTGAACGACGGGGGCCGGGTTTTCACCCGGCCCCCTTTTTTTGGAGCGCATTAGCTTGTTAGGGCAAATACATAATATTCTAAAACACTAACTGCATTTTTCGGGTTTAATGCCGATGGACCGGCAAGATCTTTCGGTTAAACCAGGTCGGAAGAAAGGTCGGCGCCGATGGTGGTGGACTTGAGCTTCAGCCCGAAGAGCCGGGAGGCGGTCACGGCCAGATCCGCGATCCTGATCTCGCGGGTGGAACTGCCGGTTTTGCCCCCGGGCAGGGAGATGGCGGCGACAATATTGAGGGTATCCACCGAGCCGTGCCCTCCGGTCCAGATCAGCACCGGCGGGGTGGTTTCGGTGAGCGTCATCCCGATTTTCGGAATCTGGCCGTTGTAAACCGGCAGCTGCCAGCCGTTCCTGCTGAGAATAACCAGGTCCGGCCAGAGGAGAGAGTCTTTCCCTTTGCCCTCGATGAAGTATTGGTGGTAAAGCTCCCCGGGCAGGGAAACCCCGGCGACGCCGTTTTTCATGTCCTCGCGGTCCAGCACCCACCAGGGACATTCCACCGCCCTGGTTTCCGGGTTGGTGAGACGGTAATCCAGAAGCAGTTGCTTGGCGGCGCCGACGGTGTCTTTTGCGCCCCGCCAATAGAGATAGCCGAAACTGCAGACCGTGAAGGCGTGGAGGCTGGCTTTGTCAGCCAGGCCGCCCTCCACCACGACCTTCTGGAAGTCGGTGGCCCCCCAGTCGGACTGGTAGAGATGGTTAATCATCGAATGGTCGCTGAAGAGAATCACCGCGGCCTGGTCCAGGACCCCCTGGCTTTTCAACCCGTCGATCAGGCGGCCGAACTGGATATCGGTATTCCGGATCAGGTCCAGTGGTCCCTCCCGGTAGATCAGCGGGTTGCGTTTGCTCACCAGCTGGTAAGCGGGGGAATCGGCGCATCCGGCCGGGGGGGTGTCGGGAGGATTCTTGGTCACAAACTCGGCCGGGTCCCAGGCCGCGCCCTGGCAGTGGCCGGCGTCGTCGGTCTCGGCGAGGAGGATGTAGGCCAGGCCGGGATCTTCCCGCTCGAAAACGGCGAGGGCCGTATCCACCACCCAGGCGTCGTGCGGAAAATTCCCCGGATGCGCTTCCATGACCTGGTTGAGCTTGCCCTTCTGCCCCTCCGCCCCGAGCAGGCCCTGGGCCGGGGATTCCGGGTCGCAGGCGGCGTCGGTATCGGTGGGCGGGTCGCCCAGGCTTTGCACCGGGGGCGCCGGGACGTAATCGGGGTACTGCATGCCCGAGATCAGGATATCCACGACATTCTGGCTCTGGAACATGCCGGCCACCCACTCCTTGCCCGAGATCAGAGCGGTTTTGTCTTCCGGCCAGGCCCGCTTCCAGGCGTGGAAGAGCGTGTCGACCGGTCGGCCTTGATCGTCCCGGGCGTTGGCGAGGTCGGAAGTGGAAAGGATGATGTTGCCGTCATTGTCCCAGCCGGAGGGCTGGGACCACACCCCTAAGATCCCGGTCTGGGCGCTGCTGGTCCCGGCGACGGCGTTCAACTGGTTCATGTCGGTGGCGGAGGGCAGGAAGCAGCGGGCCTGGGGATAATGAACCGACTGGTCCAGGAACTTGCGGAGATTGGGCAGAAGCCAGTTTCCTGCGGCTCCGGGCCCGGACCCGGAGGCATCCAGGGTTAAATACTGGGGGTGAAGGCTGTCAATGGAGATATAAATGAGTTTCCGGGCCGAGGTGATTTTCTTGCCCCCGCCGGAAGAACCGCCGCAGGCCGCCAGGAAGGCCCCGGCGGAAAAGGCCAGGGACCATTTCAAAAATGATCGCCGGTCGGCGGTGTAGCCGAGCAGTTTGAGTTCCAGCTCCTTGAGCCAGTCTTCCAGGAAAGCGGTTTGATTCCCGGGATTTTCCATTCCTTGCCTTCGTTTAAAATACGTTTCTTTCCCTTAAATGCTTAAGTTAGTTTGCCGGGCCGGTTTTGGCAAGAAATATTTTCCCCTTGGTGAAAAGCCTGCCCGCCTTGCCCCGGGCGGCCAGTGTATTTACAATGGCAGAAACAGCCGACATATCCCCGGCCAGGAGTGAAGAGACCAGGGGATACAGTTCTTTCAGGAGGGGAAAAAGATGACCAAGTTCTCCGGGCCTTTCAACGAATCGACCATCATCGGGACCAGCCGGAACCGCTCGTTCCAGTTTCCCAACAAGGTTTACCTCCGCTCCCACTTCGATAAAGACGGGCGGAAGACCAAAGAACTGCATGATTTGACTTATAAGGAGCTGGAGCAGGAGATCCGCGCCCTGGGGGTCGGGTTGTATCTCCTCGGCGGCCGGCAGTCCGACCGGGTGGGGGTTTTCGGGCACAATACCCCCCGCTGGATCGCCGCGGTCCTCGCCACCCTGGCCGGGCGGGGGACCTTCGTCCCGATTTATCCCTCCAGCAAGACCGAAGACGTCTGGTGGATCCTCTCCGATTCCGAGGCCAAGGCGGTTTTCTGCGAAGGGAAGGAGCAGATCGAGAAGGTCCTCGAGGTCAAGGACAAGCTCCCCAACTTGAAGTGGATCATCGTGCTGGACCCGGACGAGAAGATCAAGGACGAGAAAATAATTTCCTACGCGAAGGTGATGGAAAAGGGGAGGGCGGACAAGAAACTGGGGGAGGAACTCGAAGTCAAAACCAAGGAAGCCAGCCCCGATGACCTGGCGGCCATCATCTACACCTCCGGCACCACCGGCCGTCCCAAGGGGGTGATGCTCACCAACAACAACTTCAACAGCCAGCGGGTGATCTCGGATTCCTTCGATTTCAACACCGACGACATCTGGTTCGGCCACCTGCCGATGTGCCATGTTTTCGGTCTCTCCTCCGACCTCCTGAATTCCGGCCAGCAGGCGGGCACGCTCTTCGTCCTGGAGTCGGTTGAAACGGAATACCTGCGTGCGAACCTCCGGCTCTGCCGCCCGACGGTCATGTCGAGCGTGCCCCGGCTCTGGGAGAAGGTCTACATCCAGATCAACAGCATCGTCTCGACCAAGAAACCCTTCGAGCAGAAGGTCTTCCACTGGGCGGTCGGCGTGGGAAAGGAATGTTTCCTTCTGAAGATGGATAAAAAACCGGTTCCGCTCGGGCTCAAGCTTAAGTCCAAGGTGGCCGGCGCGGTTTTCAAGAAGGTCCGGGGCGAGGCGGGCCTCGACCGCCTGCGGATCTGCCACACCGGGGGCGGGCCGGTTTCCCCCGATCTGATCGTTTTCTTCGGGGCCATCGGGGTGAACCTCTACCAGGGCTTCGGGCTGACCGAGACCTCCCCGGTCACCCATACCTGCACCCCCGCGAACCACAAGCTCGGCTACGTGGGCCAGCCGATCCCGGGGACCGAGTGCAAGATCGCCGATGACGGGGAGATCCTGATCAAGGGCCCCCAGGTGATGAAGGGCTACTTCCACAACGAAGAGGCCACCAAGGCGGCCTTCACCCCGGACGGCTTCTTCATGACCGGCGACATCGGGGAGATCACCCCCGACGGCCATCTCCGGATCACCGACCGGAAAAAGGAGCTGATCATCACCAGCGGGGGGAAGAACATCCCGCCCCAGCCGATCGAGATCGCCTTCAACACCGATCCGTTCGTGGAGCAGATTTTCCTGAGCGGGGACAACCGCAACTACCTGGTCGCCCTCCTGGTCCCGGATTTCGTCCGCCTCAAGGAATGGGCGAAGGAAAAGGGGGTTGAATACACCAGCCAGGAAGACCTGGTAAAAAAGAAACCGGTCCTGGACCTCTACCGGAAATCGGTGGACCAGGTCAACCAGAATCTGGCCAAGTACGAGACGATCAAGCGCTTTGCCGTCCTCCCCAACGCCTTCACCGAGGCCGGGGGCGAGCTGACCCCCACCCTGAAACTCAAGCGCCGGGTGATCGAGAAGAAATATAAAAACGTGATCGAAAGTCTCTATGCCGGAGGGGAATAAACATAAATTCCAAATCCCAAGCTCCAAATCCTAAATAAATACTAATGGCCGAATTTCATTAATCCCAAACCGTCATTTCCGTTCCGAGTCACGGTCTCAGGAATTCCGGAACGAAACAGACATGAACCGAAACGAACTTTTAAACGCCATCGGCGGGATGCCGGACCGCCTGCTGAATCTCGCCCCGGGAATCTACCTGAGAAAAAATACCCAGTCCCGGGATGATTACCTCGAAACCCTGGCTTTTTACCATCCCGAAAAGTGGACGGAGAAGCGGGAATCGTTTCTGACCATTCCCTCGACCGCACCGGCTTACAAGCGGGAGGAAAAGAAATGGCCCCGCTCCGAGGACATTTCCTTCAGCGTGATCGAATACCCCAGCCGGTACCAGCCGAGAAACCCCCGGCTGATGGAGGAATTCAACAGCCATACCGCCAACCTCTCCGCCTACCTGGTCCTCTGGAAGCACGTGACCCCCGCCCGCCGCCCGCTGGTTCTCTGCGTGCACGGACTGCAGATGGCCCGGCCCGGGAGGGCGGAGAAGATGTTCCGCATCCGGAAACTCCTCGAACTCGGAATGGACGTGGCCCT
>JAQTNV010000106.1 GCA_028713675.1 bacterium | reverse complement strand
ATCTGTCGCCCCAGGATATCCTCACCGTCGGGAAGAGGATGGTCAACCTCAAACAGCTTTTCAACCGCCGCGAAGGCCTGAGTCTGTCTGAAATCCGGATGCCTACCCGCACCATGGTGCCTCCCGAATTCAATTACCATGATCCCTCCGGTAAAATTCTGGATGCCGACCGTCTGCGCCGGGCCTATTGCGAGGAACTGGGTTGGAATCCGGTCTCCGGTGAACCGCGCCCGGAAATGCTCCGGGAATTGGGCTTGAGTGATTCATCATTTGCCGGCCGTAGAAAAGGCCACTCCATGGACTCATTGGAAAATGAAGGGGAAGAAAAATTATGAAAACGCGTCCTACCAGAGAAAAGAAATTTGTTTTAGTGGATGGGGCGGCCGGCTATCTGGGCAGGCATTTGGTCGAGTCTTTTATCTCCCACGGATATCGAGTCCGGGCCACGGATCTCAAGGCGGGGGAACTCGCGTATGCCGAAAAACTGGGAGCGGAGGTTTTGGGCTCGGATCTCCTCGACCCGGCGAGCTTGAAGCGGGTCGCCAAAGGCGTGGACTGGGCGGTTCACTCCGCGGCGGCTTTCGACCTGGGCTTGCCGTATTCCACCTTGAAGCGGGTTAATGTCGACGGCACGGAAAATATCTGCCGGGCGCTCACCGAGCAAAAAGTCAAAAAACTTCTGCATATCTCCACCGGAGGGGTTTACGGCCCGCCCATCGTTACCCCCACCCGCGAGGATCATCCGATTAATCCCGTGGACGGTTACTCCCGGAGCAAATATCAGGCGGAATTGGTGCTGGAAAGATATCGCAAGCAAAAAGGGCTGTATTCAATCTTGTTCCGGCCGACGGCGCTCTATGGGCCGGGCGGGAAATATATCGCCAGCGCGTTCATGACGCTTCCGATCATCGCCTTGGAGTACAGACTTCGCTCCCTCCCGCTCTTAAGCGGCGGGCAGCGACTGAATATGGTGCATGTGAAGGATGTCGCGGAAGCCGCCGTGCACGTGTTGGGACAGGAGAACATCTCCTCCGGTGAAGTCTTTAACTTGGCCGACTGCGATATCATGTCGGCGGCGGAGTTTTTTGCCGCCTTCTATCGGGCCTTCGGGATTCAACCGGGGCGGAAGATCAATATTCCACCATTCATTTTCGATAAGAGCGTTGCTTTAATCGGGGTTTTCTCTGGCCCCCGCACCCTGGCGCCGCTCAACCGCTGGCTGGAACAAGCCTGGCGTCAGATCGTTAATAAGTATCACCTGGAGCCGATATTGACGCCTCATGTCGTCCGGGACGACCTCTATTATTTCGGCGGCAACCATGCCTACGACGCCTCCAAGTTGATTCACACCGGTTACCATTTCCTTTATCCCGGTTTTGCCGAAGGCTTCGCGGAGACGGTCAAATGGTATCAGGAGCAGCGCTGGATACCCAATTTGGCGGAGATCGGCCGAAAATAAGAACCTTTTTCTTAACCATTCACTCGCAAATAGGGGGGGAAAATCATGAGCGATGAGATCAAAGGCAGTGTTGAACGGCATATCGGGCTTATGGATGAGGGCGGACATCCGAATGAGCCGATCGAGTGGTGGTATTACAATACGATCATCTCGGCTCCGGGAACCCCGATCGACGGCTGGGTGGCGGTGACAATTCTCACCAGTTTCCGCAATGTCCTCGAAACGGTTCACGGCCTCCTGATCCCGCCGGCCGGCGAGACGGTGGATCTTTCCGGATATGATCTGCCCTCCGGCAGCATCAAATTTTCGGAGGAAAAAGTCGATGTGAGCTGGAATAAAAACTGGTGCCGGGGACTATATCCCAAATGGACCGTTCATTATGAAGGCAAACATGCAGGCAAGGGCTATAAGGTAGACCTGGAGCTGGAAGCGGACATAGACTCCAACGCCTATACCTACCGGTTTGAGAATAACTACCTGAACCATTTCGTGGTTTTCCGTAATCGCACCAAAGGCAAGGTGACCATTGATAAAAACGCTTATCCAATCACGGGCATCGGCTACTATGAACATTTCTACGGCTTCATGAATTTGTTGGCCATGAAAGGCTGGCATTGGTACTGGTGCCCGGTGGCGGGAGCCGACCGCTTAGCCGTCAACATCGGCCTTGGGGTGATGCAAGACAATACCGTTCCCCTCTGCTTCCTGCATTTTACACCCGATGGAAAGAATTTTTATCAATTGGACCAATACGATTTTCGCGTTTTGAAAGACAATGAATTTAATGGCATCGAATACCCCGGGAAGTTTTCAATCGAGCAGAAAAAAGCCGACCGCGAATTACAGGCTACAATCACCCGGACGCCGTCGGCCTACCAACGCCTGAACGAAACGATGTTTGGCAAAGCCATGTTTGTTACCGGGAACGCCGGTCTGGAGGGAAAGCTAAAATGGCAGGGCAAGGAATATGATCTCAAAGGACGCGCCTTTGGCAGTTCGATGCTCGTTAAATTAAACCAATAATATTTTTTCGCCGGAAAGTCCTTCCCTGTCGCCGCGGGAAGGGCTTTGTATCATTTTTATTGCCAATATGAATAAAGAAAAACCCATCATTGCCGTTTGCGGGAAAGGCGGGGTGGGGAAAACGGTCCTAACCGCACTTTTATCCCGGGTGTTGATTGATGAGGGCCATTACCCTTTGCTGCTCTTGGATGCGGATCCAGCCGGCGGATTGTATGCGGCTGTCGGCCAGCGTCCAGAGAAGACTTTAGCCTCCGTCCGCGAGGATTTAATTAACCATTCCCGGAGCGCGAATGATTCTACGAAAGACAGGTTGGCACACGAACTGGACTATATGGTGATGGCGGCGCTCCTGGAATTCCCGCGCTATTCGCTCCTGGCGATGGGGCGTCCCAAGGAAAAAGGCTGCTTTTGTCCCGCAAATACCTTGCTTCGGGAAGCGATCGATCTCCTGGCCGAGCCTTTTGCCGTTGTTCTTATTGACGCTGAGGCCGGATTGGAGCAGATTCAACGTCAGGTGACCCGCCGGGTTACCCGGGTGCTTGCCGTATCGGACGGGTCTTCCCGCAGCGTGGAGACCATTGGCTTGATTGCCGACTTGGTGGGCAGAGCCCGCCTGTCGGTGGTGATGAACCGGGGCATGGTGTTAAACCAAAGTCAGCTGCCGTCGGGTGTCGAAATAACAGGCGTCATTCCCGAAAATGCCGTGTTGCGGGAATTTGATCGCCAGGGTCGTCCGCTTTGGGAACTGCCTCCGGATAATCCGGTATGGACTGCAACAAGAAACATCGTTAAAAAGCTCTTCCCGAAGCGCAGGACACAGCCGGCTGCGAAGGGAAGCAAAAAGCGTACAGTTAATAGGTAACCGGAAGAACAGTATTATATCGCCGGCAGAAAAAAGGGGGGCTTTCGCCCCCCGGTTTTTCTGCTTTTCTGTTATCTTCTCTTGACTCTTTGCCCCTTGCTCTTTGCGTGTTTTTAAACCCAGCGCGTGGGGATAAGCCGGCCCGAGCCCCTTTTCCGCTTGTAGGTGACTCCCGGCAGGGGGGCGTTCGCGGAGTTATGTTTCTTCTCATCCGGTTTTTCGATCCAGTGAGTCCGGGTCGAACGGAAGGGATGCTCCTGGGCAATGGTGATCCGTCGGTGGATGAGACTCTCAATATCCGAGAGTAGGGCCCATTCCTCGGGGCTGCAGAAGGTAATGGCGGTGCCGGCCGCGCCCGCCCGTCCGGTGCGCCCGATCCGGTGGACGTAGTTCTTCACCTCGTTGGGCAGGTCGAAGTTGACCACATGGCTGACGTCGTCGATATCCAGGCCGCGGGCGGCGATATCGGTGGCCACCAGCACCCGGGTCTCCCCTTTTTTAAAGGAGTCGAGGGCGCGCTCGCGGTCTCTCTGCGACTTGTTGCTGTGGATGGCTTTGGCCGGAATGAAGGAGCGGGAGAGCTGGCGGACCACCTTGTCCGCTCCGTGCTTGGTTTTGATGAAAACCAGGGCGCGGGTGATTTCCTTTTTTTCCAGGAAGTGGGAGAGCAGCGGAAGCTTGTCCGCTTTCTCCACGATATAGACGGTCTGCTCGATCTGGTCGATGGTGGTGGCCGGCGGGGCCACGGAGATTTCCACCGGGTTGTGTAAAAAGTTCCCCGAGAGCCGGATGATATCCGAAGTCAGCGTGGCCGAGAAAAAGAAGGTCTGGCGCTGGCGGGGGATTAAGGCGACGATCCGGCGGATGTCCGGGATAAAACCCATGTCGAGCATCCGGTCGGCCTCGTCCAGGACCAGGAACTCGACCGATCTCAGGTTGACATGGCCCTGTTCCCAGAGGTCCAGAAGCCGGCCCGGGGTGGCGACCAGGATGTCCATTCCCCGGGCGAGGGCGCGGACCTGCGGGTCCTGGCCCACCCCGCCGTAGACGACGGTCTGCCGGAGAGTGGTGTTGGCCCCGTAGACGTGGAAGCTTTCCGCGACCTGGGAGGCCAGTTCCCGGGTAGGGGTGATGACCAGCGCGCGGATGGGCCGCTTCCCGTTGTTTGAGCCCGTGGTGTGCAGGCGCTGGAGGATGGGAAGGGCGAAAGCCGCCGTCTTCCCGGTCCCGGTCTGCGCACAGCCGAGCACGTCCCGGCCCGAGAGCGCCGGGGGAATGGCTTTTTCCTGGATCGGTGTGGGCACGGCATAGCCCTGCTTTTTTACCGCCGCCAGGAGCGGGGCAATGAGGTTCAGTTCTTCAAATAACATATTTGACTACCCTTGTCTCTGATTCGTCCAGAGTCAACGGCAAACGCGGCCTACATCGAGGTTATCTGGGAGCTTTTTGCGGGGACCCAGGTGCGTGACTGCCACGCTGGTTTCTTGAAGGAGCGCTTGCAAACTA
>JAQTNV010000105.1 GCA_028713675.1 bacterium | reverse complement strand
TCTTCCCGGAAATAATTCCCCCGCGAAGAGGCGAAATGCACGGTCCGGAACGAATCGCTGTAGGTGGCCTGGGTGGTGGCGATCGCGGGGTCGGTTTTCAGCAGGATCGTGTTGTAACCGGAAAGGAGCTTGATCTTGTCGTCCAGGCTCACCCCCCGGAAATCCCGCTCCAGCCGGGCGGGGACCTCCGCGGCTGCGGGCCCGGCGGTTTCCGCGAGCTCGGTTTTTTCCCGCCCGACCAGGGCCGCGCCCTCGGCGGCCTCCCGGACCCCGTTTTCCAGGTCGTCCAGGGAATCGAAGACGGCCATCCCCCACCCGCCCCGGGTGCAGGCCCGGACGATCCCGCCGGAAAGCTTGCTGGAGGAAACGCTGTCAATCTCCTTGCCCCGGAAGGTGACAGAGTTGGTATCGTTGATCTCGAACCGCACCTCGGTGTAATCAGCGGCGCTTTTTTTCAGGGCGGAAACCAGCCGGTCTTTCACGAAACCTCCCTCTATAAATCAATAACCAATGACCAAATTCCAATTACCAAACAAATACTAAGTTATAAATAAATACCAATGACCAAATCTCAATCAGCAAATAATAATGGATAAACAACGGGATTGCTTCGGGGCTTTTACCCCTCGCAATGACACAAAAAAATAATTTATCTGTTTATTTTAACCCGAAACCAGAAACTCGAAACCCGAGACTTGGTTTTCTCTCGTCAATCGTCATTTTATTGAGGAACTCTTTGATCGAATCGATCTCGGTGATGCCGTCGGCAAGGATCTTGATCCCCTCCGGCCCGGCCGCCCCCAAACCAAGCTCAACCGCCCGGAGGATCTGGGCCTGTTCCCAGACGCTCACGTCCTGGATCCGGGCCTCGGTCCCCAGGTATTTCAGGAGCGAAAGCCCGAAGACGTCCGTGGCGACCGGGTCGCGCGAGGCGATGACCATCCCGGGTTCCCGGACGTCCCCCTCGTGGGGACCCCCGGAGACGAAAACCTTGGTGGCGTCCATGATGTAAAGATCAGCCCGGACCGCGAGATGGATCTCCGCGATCCGGGTTCCGAAAAGGGGATCGATGGCCGGCATGTGCAGGACGGTCTGCCGGTCCGCGGGAGAAATAAGCCCGACCCAGTTCTTAAGGGCCATGGTAAACCCGGAGTACCGGTGCGTCTTGACGATCGGGAGACTGATGATATGGTCCGCCTCCCCGAGCAGGGCCGGGATGCTGAATCCTTCCGCCCAATTCGCGGCCCCGGCCGGGGTCACCTTCACCCACTCGCCGTCGTCAAACGGAATGACCTCGGCCCCGGCGTCCCGGGCGGCATCCCCCAGTCCGGTGGCGTCCAGTATCTGGGCGGTAACGTCGGTATATTGGCTCCGGTCGGCAAAGATCACCCGGGCCGGATCCCGTTCCCGGACGCACGCGATCACCGCGGAAACCAGCTCGGGGTTGTTGGTGGCGGGAGAGGCGTGGGCGGAGACCAGGTTGGGCTTCAGGAGAACCGTTTCCCCGGGCCGGATGAAATCCAGGCCGCCGGCCAGTTCCACCGCCCGCCGGACCGAACCCGCCACGGTGTCCATCCGGGCCACGCCCAAGAGGGACCCGGCCGCGTCTTCCCCGCCCCCGCAGCCGGAGAGAAAGGGAGGAAGATAGGAAGCGAGCCACAGCCCGCCCGCGGCCGTTCCGGCTTTCCGGATAAACTGCCGTCGGGTTAATTTTTCAGAGGGTCTTTTCATTCAATGACTAGTCCTGGAATCGCCACGCCATTCGACTGCGCTCAGGGCTCGCGATGACATGTTGGGTGTCATTGCTAGGAGCGGTAGCGGTAGGGGCGGGGTTTATCCCCGCCCGAAGAATTTTTTATCCAGGAGGGCACCAGGCCCTCCCCTACTTTTTTTTCTTACGACACTATAGACACAATGGACACTACGAACTCAATGAACGCCTTCCGTCTTACCTTTGACCTTTGACCTTTTACCTTGCGTCTATCGCTTATTTCCCTGTGATAGTTCCGGGCTTGTAGCGGGGCCCGGAAATCGCGGGGAAGACCTGGCTCAGAAGACGGCCGGCGCCCACGGAAATTTGGGGGATAAAGCTTTCGTCCCGGCCCTTGATCTCGAAATAACGTCCTACGGCAAAATCCACCAGGCCTCCCGCCGGGGGTTTATAATTGGGCCTTTCCTTCATCGAGACCCCCCGGTTTTTTTCGCACTTGTAGACGCAGACCCCGCAGCCGATGCAGCGCATCAGATTAACCTCGGCTTTTTTGTTGACGACCTGGATCGCTTTCATCGGGCAGAACTTCTCGCAGGTGCCGCAGCCCTTGCATTTCGCCGGGTCCACTTCCGCCTCGAAATGGCTCTGGGTCACGATGGTGGGGATGTTGAACTCGGTCAGGATCCGGAGGGCCCCGCAGCAGTCGCCGCAGCAGGAGCACATCTGCATCGGGTTGGCCAGGTTGTCCACCATGTTGACCAGCCCCGCGTCGGCCGCCCGGGCCTTGATCTCCAGAAATTCCTTTTTGTCCACCCTCCGGGCCCAGCCCTTATCAATCGCTATATCCGCGAGCAGGCCCATGCCGCAGCAGACATCCTTGGGCTTGCCGCACCATTTTCCCACCAGGTCGGCCTGGTGGCGGCAGGAACAGACATTGACGTTGCAGAAGCTTTTATTCCGGTCAATGATCTCGGAGTAAAGGTCGGTGTCGAAAGCCAGGATATTGAGTCCCGGGGTCCGGTCGATCGCTTTTTCAATGGAGATGATCCGGCCCAGGCGCAGGTCCTTGCCTTCCACCTGGGGTCTCAGCCAGGTGAAGAATTCCGCGTAGAAATCCTCGAACAGGCGGGCAAACTCCCGAAAATACTCTTCCTTCCCTCCCCGGCTGATCACCATCTGGGCCTCGAAAATCCCGGGGGCCATCCCCAGAAACCCGTAGACCTGCATCCCCTTGACCTTGAGCCCGACGATCAGGGCCCGGTCGGAGAGGGACTTAAGAATCGGCTCGACCTCGGCCAGCGGGCGTTTCACCTTCCGGGCGATTGCCCGAGGGGTAGCTCCGAGGAAGCTCAGCTTCTCAACTATCCCCGCCTCTTCCTCCGTGAACAGGAATTCGACAATCTTGATGAGGGAGTCGGGGACGATGACATCGTCCCAGGATTTCTTGAAAACAAACTTTTCCGCGAGCCTTTGATATACCGGGCTGGTTTGCATGCTCACTCCTTATTTTTTAGAACCCGTAATATTATTTCATACGGCTCCGGCTTTTAACAGATGTAGGGTGATGGGTGAAGTCGCATCGGGCATAAGGCAGAGGGCAGAGAGCATAGAGCAGAGAACAAACTGCGGAGATTGGAGATCGGAGATAGGAGATAGGGCAATAAATTCATTTGGTGATTTTGTCTCTGGTGTTCTTGTGCCTGGTGCGCTGGTGCTCCCTGCTTTTTACCCATCACCCAATAGACACTATGGACACGATAGACTCAATGGACTCCTGAACTTCCCGGGGGATGGGGATTTTTTCTTGCCCGGGTTTTTGCTATATTCTTCCCCGATGGCCCCGAGAGGGCCGGGATAATAAACAAGGAGAAACATGGCTAAAGCAAAAAGCTCCACGGACTTCCGGGGCGCGAAAAAATACGTGGTCGACCCGGAGCTGGCCAAGATCGTCAACATTTCCATCGGACTGGAAATGCCCCTCCTCCTGAAGGGCGAGCCGGGCACGGGGAAAACCATGCTGGCCCACGCGATCGCGGAAACGCTGAAGATGCCCCTGATCGTGCTCAACGTCAAATCCAACATGAAGCTCGTGGAGGCCCTGTACCAGTACGATACCCTGACCCGCCTGAACGACAGCCGCTTCGGCGACTCTAAACGGGACGTCAGCCGGATCGAGGATTACATCCGGATGGGGAAGATCGGCCAGGCCTTTACCGCCGAGAACCGGACCGTCCTCCTGATCGACGAGATCGACAAGGCGGACACCGACTTCCAGGACGACATGCTCGACGTCCTGGACCAGATGGAATTCGACATCATCGAGATCGACAAAACCATTTCGGCCCGGCTCCGGCCGGTCATCATCATCACCTCCAACGCCAAGAAGGACCTTTCCGACCCGTTCCTGGGCCGGTGCAATTTCCACCACATCGCGTTTCCGGATCCCGAGGCCATGCGGGAAATCATCCGGGTGCATTTCCCCGATCTCGGGGCCGAGATGGCGAAAAGCGTCATCTCCACCTTTTACAAGCTCCGGGAAATCGACGTGGTCGAAAAGAAACCGGCCACCCGGGAACTGATCAACTGGATCCGGGCCCTGGAACTCGACCCGGATTTCCAACCCAAGCTGCTGGCCCAGGGCGAGGTCCCCTACCTGGGAATTTTATTCAAGAAGAGCCAGGACTACGTGGTGGCCAACGAGGTTATCCGCCGTCGCCGGCCGTATTAATAGGTTATAGGTCATAGGTTACTGGCAAAGAGCATAGCCTCCGGCCAGTAGGGCCTACGGCCCGGAGGGGGCATAGGGTTACACCCAACACCCATCGCTAAAGAAATGTTTGTTGAATTTTTTTACAAGCTCAGAGAGGCCGGCATCCCCGTCAGTCCGACCGCTTTCCTGACCCTGCAAAAGGCCCTCCGGCTGGGCCTGATCAATTCCCTGGAGGATTTTTACACGGCCTGCCGGGCGATCCTGGTCAAGAGCGAGCGGTATTTCGACCTCTACGACCGGATCTTCGCCCACTGCTTCCAGGGCGCCGAGCTGCCGGAAGACAAGGGGCTGGAGATCGACGAGACCATCCGGCAAATGCTCGATGAATGGCTCCAAAACCCACGGCTGCTGGCCGAGGCGCTGGGGATAGACGAAGCCACCCTGGCCAAGCTTTCCCCGGACCAGCTGATCGAATACCTGAAAGAACGGCTGAAGGAACAGAAGGAGCGGCACGACGGCGGGAACAAATGGATCGGGACCGGCGGGACCTCCCCGGTGGGGCACGCGGGGCACCACCCCGGGGGCCTGCGCATCGGCGGAACCTCCCAGAACAAATCGGCGGTCAAGGTCGCGATGGAAAGAAGATACAAGGATTATACCCGGATGGGGCC
>JAQTNV010000104.1 GCA_028713675.1 bacterium | reverse complement strand
CTCTTCATCGACGAAGCGCACAATATCGTCGGGGCGGGCTCCGCCCTCGGGGTGCCGGCCGACGCCGCCAATATCCTCAAATCCAGCCTGTCCCAGGGCGAGATCCGGATCATCGGGGCCACCACCCCCTCCGAGTACAAGCAGTATTTCCAGGACGACGAGGCCCTGGCCCGGAGGTTCCGCCTGGTTTACCTGGAGGAGCCGACCCCGGCCCTGACCCGGGAAATCATTTCCGGGGTCTCCCAGCGGATCGAAACCAACTATGGCGTGACCATCGATCCCCAGGCGATTGAAACCGCCCTGGAGCTTTCCCCGCGTTACCACCGGGCCGTGCGCCTGCCGGAGAAAGTTATCGGCTGGCTGGATACCGCGGCGGTCAAGGCGGAAATCGGCAAGGCCGACCGGAGGGTGGAGCGGGAGGACATCATCCAGGTTATTTCCCAGGAGACCCAGATCCCCCGGGACATGGTTTTCCGGGACGTGAACGAAAGGTTCAACCAGTTGGAAGCGGCCCTCGCCCGCCGGGTGGTCGGCCAGCGGGAGGCGATCCGGGTTCTCTCGAGCCGGATCCGTCTCTCCAAGGGTCCGCTCAAGGAAAAGTTCAACCGGCCGGACGGGGTCCTGCTCTTCCTGGGCCCGACCGGGGTGGGCAAGACCGAGTTGGCCAAGGCCCTGGCCGAATTTCTTTTCGGGACCGAGGACCGGATTATCCGGGTGGACATGTCGGAGTACCGCGACGGGGCACTGGCGGTGGAGAAGCTGATCGGGATGCCCCGGGGCATCGTCGGCTCCGAGCGGGGCGGGATCCTGACCAACCAGCTGCGCGACCATCCCTACTCGGTGGTGCTCCTGGACGAGGTGGAAAAGGCCAGCCCGGAAGTCTGGAATCTTTTCCTCCCGGTCTTCGACGAGGGTTTTCTTTCCGACGGCCGGGGCAAAAAGGTTTATTTCAGCGACGCCGTCATCATCCTGACCTCCAACCTGGGTTCCGGGGAATTCCAGCGCCTGCAGAAGCCGATGGGGTTCCTCTCCAGTTCCGCCGAACTGGCCGGGGTGAAACAGGCGGTGACCCAGCTGACCGAAAACCATTTCAGCCTGGAATTCCTGAACCGACTCGACGATCTCGTGGTGTTTTCCCCCCTTTCCGGGGAAGAAGTGGAAGAAATCACCCGGCGCTATCTGGACGTGATCCAGGGACAGCTGGCCGAATCGGGAAAAGAACTCCGGTTCGGTCCGGAAGCGGTCCGGAGGCTCGCCGAAATCGGTTTCAGCCTGAAGTTCGGGGCGAGGTTCCTGAAACGCAAGGTGGATGAATTGGTCAAAATCCCGATCACCGAGAATTGGAAAGCCGCCCGGGTTTTCCGTTTGGTGGTAGGTAACGGAGGATTGATCAAGGTTGAAATGGGGGAGGAATAGAACATGAAGGACGAAGAAGACGACAAGGATCTGAAAGTAAACGACCGGAGAAGGTTTGTCATCGACGAGAAAGGGGATGTCACGGTCCGCCCCGAGGACGCTATTCCCGGGGAATCCGCGCGGGAGACACCAGCCGGGCCCCGGGTGGAGGAGCCGCCCCGGGAAAAGAAACGCGGTTTCTTCCGCCGGAAGGAAAAAAACCGGGAGGAACCCGCCCCGGGACCGCGGGAGGAAAACCTGCCCCGGGGGGAGATTGATTTCGCCGGTTTTGTCCTTTCCCTTTCCACCTCGGTAATGATCCACCTGGGGGAAGTGCCTGACCCGATCACCCGGGAAACCGTGATCGAACTGCCCCTGGCCCAGCAGACCATCGATATCCTGGCCATGATCAGGGAAAAGACCAAGGGCAATCTCACCCGCGAGGAGGAAATGCTCTTGAACGATCTCCTGACGGATCTCCGGATGCGGTTTGTGGAAAAGGTCAAGAAATACAGCGCCAAATAACAATGGCGAAATTCCAATGACCAAGCTCCAATAATCGGGCAAATTCCAATAACCAAATACCAATTACCGAACAAATATGTACAGAATAAAAATCAAATAACCCAAACATAAAATGTTTTTCCTCTCCCCTTGGGGGGGAGGATAGAGGTGAGGGGAAATTTTATATTCGGAAATTATAATTTTATTATTAGTTTGGTTATTCGGATTGAGTAATTGATTGTTGTTTCTTTCGTTTGGTGATTGGAATTTGTTTGTTGATTGAGATTTCGAGATTGATGTTTGTCTGGTAATTGGGATTTGGTTATTGGTCATTGAATTAAATTAGGAGGTTAGATGAATCGCAAGAATTGGTTCATTATTTTGGCGCTGGTTCTGGGGGCTTTTATCGGGGGGATTTACCTTTCCGCCGAGTTCCCGGACCTGCCGTTCCTGCCGAATGCGACGGTCAAGGCGGAGACCCAGCCCTCGCCCGCACCCGCGTCGGCCAAGGCGGTGTCCGGCTCCAACCCCTCCGGCTGCCCGTCCTTTTCCGCGCTGGCCAAGCAGCTTTCCCCCACGGTGGTGAACATCTACACCACCAAAACCGTCAAGGGGGGAAGGTCGATATTCCGGATGCCGCAGCGGCGGGGCCAGGGACAGCAGGGCGATCCGTTCGAGGAGTTTTTCCGGTATTTTGAGGGGACTCCCAGGCCGGAGATGAAACAGCGTAGTCTCGGCTCGGGATTCATCATCTCCGAGGACGGCTATATCATGACCAATAACCATGTGATCGAGGGGGCCGACGAGATCAAGGTGATCCTTGACAATGACAAGCGGTACGATGCCAAGCTCATCGGCCGGGACCCCAAGACCGACATCGCCCTGATCAAGATCGAGGAAAAAGGCCTGACTTTCGCCCCCCTGGGCAACTCCGGCGCGCTCCAGGTGGGGGACTGGGTCATGGCCATCGGTAATCCCTTCGGGCTTTCCCACACGGTGACCGCCGGGATCGTTTCCGCCATCGGCCGGATCATCGGGTCGGGGCCCTACGACAATTTCATCCAGACCGACGCCTCGATCAATTTCGGCAACTCGGGAGGACCCCTGATCAACATGAAGGGAGAGGTGATCGGGATCAACTCGCAGATCGTGGCGGGAGGGCAGGGAATCGGTTTCGCCATCCCGATCAACATGGCCAAGGATTTTCTCCCCCAGCTCAAGGAGAAGGGCAAGGTGACCCGGGGCTACCTGGGGGTCCTGATCCAGACCCTGACCCCGGACCTGGCCGACTCCATGGATTTAAAAGTCAGGGAAGGGGCCCTGGTTTCGCAGGTGGTTTCCGGGGGGCCCGCGGATAAAGCGGGCGTCAAGGTGGGCGATGTATTAGTGGAATTCGACGGGAAGAAAATCACTTCCCACCATGATCTGCCCGCCATCGTGGCGATCACCCCGATCGGGAAAAAAGCCAAGGTGGTTATCATCCGGGATAAGAAAGAAAAGGAAATATTCATTGAGGTCGGCGAACTCAAGGATGAAGAGACGGCGCAGGCCGAGCCGGGCTCGGCTCCCGTGAACCATTTCGGGATCGAGGCCGAGGAGCTGACTCCGGAGATCGCCCAGGAACTCGGGGTGAAGGACCGCCGCGGCGTTGTAATTACCGAAGTGACCCCGGGCAGCCAGGCCGAGGAGGTCGGAATCCGCCAGGGAGACATCATCCGGCAGATCAACCGCAAACCCATCCAGGATCTGGCGGATTATCAATCCCTGATGGCCAAGATCGGAAAGGGAAAATCCATTCTTTTGCTGATCGAACGGGAAAAGCAGAGCTTCTTTGTCGTGCTGCAGGAATAAGCAAGAGACAAGTTCAAAGTTCAAAGTTCAAAGTTAAAGGCAGGTAGCCGCAGCCTTTTCGATCAGATCCCGAGGCATTGTGGCCGAGGGAAGGCTGCGACATGAAATAGAAACATCCAAAAAAGACCAAGGAATATGCGACCGGAAAAATTTACGATCAAGACCCAGGAAGCTCTCTCGGCGGCCCAGCAGGAAGCCGGGTCCCGTCACCATGCCCAGCTGGAGGTGGAACACCTGCTCCTGGCCCTGCTCAAGCAGGAAGGGGGGGTGGTTCCGGAACTCCTGGAAAAGCTCGGGGCCGGCCCGGGTCGGGTAAAGGCCGAACTGGAAAAAATCCTGGCCCGGATCCCCACGGTTTCCGCGGCCCAGGAAATCTATCTTTCCCCCCTTCTGAAGCGGGTGATGGACCGGTCTCTTGAGACCGCCACCCGCCTCCGGGATGAATACGTCAGCGCCGAGCATATTTTGCTGGCGGTCCTGGAAGAGAAGGAGGGCCCGGCCGTCCAGCTCCTGGCCAGTCTGGGAGTGACCATGGACGCGGTCCTCCGGGCGCTCACCGAGATCCGGGGCTCGCAGCGGATTACCGACCAGAACCCCGAGGAAAAATATCAGGCGCTCAAGCGTTACAGCCGGGACCTGACCGAAATCGCCCGCCGGGGCAAGCTTGACCCGGTGATCGGCCGCGACGAGGAAATCCGCCGGGTGGTTCAGGTGCTTTCCCGCCGGACCAAGAACAACCCGGTCCTGATCGGCGATCCCGGGGTGGGGAAAACCGCGATCGTCGAGGGCCTGGCCCAGCGGATCGTTTCGGGGGATGTCGCCGAGACGATCAAGGGGAAGTCGGTGCTGGCCCTGGACCTGGGGGCGCTGGTGGCCGGGGCCAAATACCGGGGGGAATTCGAGGACCGGCTCAAGGCGGTCCTCAAGGAGATCTCCGAGCGCGAAGGCGAGATCATCCTCTTTATCGATGAGCTCCATACCCTGGTGGGCGCGGGCGCGGCCGAGGGGGCGATGGACGCCTCCAACATGCTGAAACCCGCCCTGGCCCGGGGGGAACTGCGCTGCGTGGGCGCCACCACCGTGGATGAATACCGCAAGCATATCGAGAAGGATGCCGCCCTGGAACGGCGTTTCCAGCCGATTTTCGTGCATGAGCCCTCGGTGGAGGACACCATCTCCATCCTCCGGGGCTTGAAGGAAAAATACGAGGTTCACCACGGGGTCCGGATCAAGGATTCCGCCCTGATCGCGGCGGCCACCCTCTCCCAGCGCTACATTTCCGACCGGTTTCTGCCGGACA
Organism: bacterium; assembly: GCA_028713675.1. Classification (GTDB taxonomy): domain Bacteria; phylum Desulfobacterota; class JAPLJL01; order JAPLJL01; family JAPLJL01; genus JAPLJL01. The sequence goes on along the minus strand of JAQTNV010000104.1, from coordinate 51 downwards.
AGGCCATCGACCTGATCGATGAAGCCGCCTCGCGGCTCCGGATCGAGATCG
>JAQTNV010000103.1 GCA_028713675.1 bacterium | reverse complement strand
TCAAGGACGTCGGGCGGGTGGAAGAGGGACTGGCCGATATCCGCAACCTCTCCCGGACCATGGGCGAGACCGCGGTCGGACTGGGGATCCGCAAACAGCGGGGCTCCAACGCGGTGGCGGTGGCCCACGAGGTCAAAAAGCGTCTGGCCGAAGCCCAGAAGGAACTGCCCGCGGGGATGGAACTGGCCCTGAATTTCGACACCACCAAGTTTACCGAAGAGGCGGTCGGGGAAATGAATTTCACGCTCATTTTATCCGCGATCCTGACTTCCCTGGTCTGCTGGTTTTTCCTGGGCTCCTGGACGGCCACGATCAACATTCTCCTGGCCATCCCCACCTCGATCATTGGCACCTTTATCATCCTTTATTTCCTGGGTTTCACCTTAAACACCTTTACCATCCTGGGGCTGACCCTGGCGGTCGGGATCGTGGTGGACGACGCGATCATGATGCTCGAAAACATCAGCCGCTACCGGGAGAAGGGAATAGGCAAGATCAAGGCGGCCATGACCGGGGCCAACGAGATCACCTTTGCCGCCCTGGCCACCTCGATCGCGGTTTTGGCCATCTTTGTCCCGGTGGCTTTCATGTCCGGGATTATCGGAAAGTATTTCTTCCAGTTCGGGGTAACCATGTCGGTGGCGGTGTTGCTCTCGCTGCTCGAGGCCCTGACCCTGACCCCGATGCGGACCTCCCAGTTCCTGGAGGTCGGGCGCCGGACTTTTCTGGGCCGGGGGGTGGACCAGGGCATGGACGCCCTTCGGAGGGGCTACCGCTATACCCTGTCCGGGGCGTTGAAATACCGGTGGCTGGTCATTGTCGCGGCGGCGGCCTTTTTCTTCGCGTCCTATTTCCAATTTCTTCCCCGCCTGAAAAAGGAGTTTATGCCGCCCCAGGACCAGGGTATCCTGATGGTACGTTTCCAGGCCCCGCCGGGATCATCCCTCGCCTATACCGATACCGCCATGAAGCAGATCGAGGATTACCTCTCGCTCCGTCCCGAGGTCTTGCGCTACTTCGGGTCGATCGGGGGAATGGGCGGCGGCGACGTGAACACGGGAATGATGTTCGTGACCCTTAAGCCTTTCAAGGAACGGCCGGTGGTTCCTCCCCGGAAGAAACCCCTGACCCAGCAGGAGCTGATGGGGGCCTGGCGCGCCGACCTGAACAAGATCCAGGGCCTGCGTAAGGTGGTGATCCAGGATCCCTCGATGGCGGGTTTCGCCTCCATGCGCGGCTTTCCGATTGAATTCACCGTGCGGGGACCCGACTGGGATAAGCTGGTGGGGTATTCCCAGGAAGTCATGAAGCAGATGGAGGCGAGCGGCCTGATGGTCGATATCGACACCGATTACGTGATCGGCGCGCCCGAGATCCGGGTCATTCCGAACCGGGAAGCCTGCGGGGAATACGGGGTGGACGTGGCCACGGTGGCTCGGGCGATCAATTCCCTGATCGGCGGGGTCCGGGTGGGCCAATACACCGAAGGGGACCGCCGTTACGATATCCGGGTCCGGCTCGCCTCCAAGGAAAGGGAAAATACGAAAGACATCGGCCGGATCTGGATCCGCAATAACCGCGGGGAGCTCCTGCGCCTCTCCCAGGTGGTGAAGGTGACCGAGAAGCCCACGGTAGTCTCAATCACCCGCCGGAACCGCGAACGGGCCGTCGGGATCACGGCGAATATCGCCCCGGGGAAATCCCAGGCCGAAGCGATCACCGCGGTCGAAAAGATCGGGAAGCAATCGCTGCCCGAGGGCTACCGGACCGTCCTGGCCGGCAGCGCCCAGACCTTTACCGAATCGTTCCAGAACCTCATCTTTGCCCTAATTCTCGGGATCGTGGTCGCGTATATGGTTTTGGGATCCCAGTTCAAGAGCTTCGTCCATCCGGTGACCGTGCTCCTGGCCCTGCCCTTCAGCGTCTCGGGGGCGTTCATCGCCCTCTATCTGGCCGACCGCTCGCTCAACATTTACAGCATGATCGGACTGATCCTGCTCATGGGGATCGTGAAAAAGAATTCCATCCTGCTGGTGGATTTCACCAACAAGCGCCGCGAGCAGGGAATGAATCTCCGGGAGGCCCTGCTGGACGCCTGCCCGATCCGGCTCCGTCCCATCCTGATGACCTCGGTGGCCACCATCGCCGCGGCCATCCCGCCGGCCCTGGCCCTGGGCCCGGGGGCGGAGATCCGGATCCCGATGGCGATTGCGGTGATCGGGGGGGTGCTGGTTTCCACCCTGCTCACGCTCTTCGTGGTCCCCTGCGCCATGACCATCTTTTCCCGCCTGGAGAGCAAGCGGCACTGGAACGAGCTCCGGGAGGTCCTGAAGGAAATGGGTCAGGACAAATAAATCTGTCGCGTTTTATCCAGCCCGAATAATTTTGCTTTTCAAATCTCCCCAACCCCCCTTTGTGAAAAGAGGGACTGAGGGGGATTTTCAGATTTGGCCTTTTATTGTTTGCCTGGATTCCCGCTTTCCTTCGACCATACTCAGGACAAGTCGCAGGAATGACGAATTGCTATTGCGACGCATCAGCCCTTCGACAGAGCTCAGGATAAACAAGCTGATGCACTCCATAAACAGATTTGATCCGACGGTTTTAAGAAGAGCCCGATAAATCGGGCAACTACGGTTAGAATGGAAATTTGGCCGTATTGTTTTCTAACCTTGAACTTTTAACTTTGAACCTGAGTTTTAATACGCCCCGCGGGTGAAGAGCAGGGCCGGGATGGTCCGAAGCAGGATCGTGAAATCCAAAAGCAGAGAACGGTTCTTGATGTAGTAGAAATCGTATTCAAGATTTTCGTGCAGGGGCAGGTCCTTCCGGCCTAAAATCTGCCAGAGCCCGGTCAGCCCGGGCATGACCTCCAGCCGCTTCCGCTGCCATTCCTGGTATTTCTCCACGATGAAGGGCATCTCCGGGCGGGGGCCCACCAAGCTCATGTCCCCCTTGAGGACGTTGAGCAGGTTGGGAATCTCGTCGATGCTCGTCTTCCGGAGGAAACGGCCGACCCGGGTGACCCGGGAGTCTCCCTCTTCGCGGGGGGACTCGGCATAGGCCGGGGAATCGACGGACATGGTCCGGTATTTGTAAAGGATGAAGATCCGCCCCCCCTGCCCGACCCTTTCCTGCCGGAAGATCACCGGCCCCTTGGATTCCAGGCGGATGGCCAGGGCGATGAAAGGGTAAGTCAGAAAGAAAGCCGAGGAAGCGGGCAGGGCCAGGGCGAGATCGAAGACCCTTTTCGCCACCTGGTAGGAACGGTCGGTCCGGCCGCTGTTCAGGTCGAAGATGGGGAAGTCCTCCAGGAGCTCGATCCGGGTTTCATGGGCCAGGACCCCGAAGAGATCGGAAACGATGTGAAAATCCACGTCCAGCCCCTCGCATTCCATCACCAGGCGGAGGATCCGTTCATGGGGGAGGTTGGGAATGGCGATAAAAACCTCCTCGAGCTGTTCGGATTGAACCACTTTTTTAATATCGTCGAGCCGGCCGATCACCCGGGCCTTGCCGATGGAAAAATTCTTCTTGTCGGGACTGTCGTCGAGGAATCCGACCACGCGGTAGATGGTGGTGGGGTGATCCTGCAGCTTTTGCAGGATCCGGGCCCCGGCGTAGCCGGCGCCCACGATCAGGGCCTTGACCCCGTCCCCGCCCTCGGCCTTTATCTTCTTTTCAATCCGGCGGAAGATCGCCCGGGAAAGCCCCAGGAAAACCAGGTTGGAAAGCGAGGAAACCAGCACCACCGAGCGGGCGAATTCCATCTCCCGGAAGATGAAGGAGATCGACATGGTGACCAGGAGCCCGAGGATGGTGAGTTTCAGGAGGGAGCGGATCTGCTCGATGCCCTGGAGCTCCCGGGGACGGCGGTAAAGCCCCAGCCCGGACCCGATCAGGAGCCAGGAGGTGATGATCAGGGGAAGCCCGAGGAGGTAAGGTTCAAAGCGATTGACCGGATACCCGAGCAGGGGGGTGATCCAGTAACGGATCCAGTAGGAGGCGATCCAGGAGAGGGAAAGAAAGCAGGCGTCCAGCACGATCAGAAAGGACTGGCGGACTCGGCCTTCGGCTAGCTTCATAAATAAGTTGTCAGGTTAATAGGTTCAACGTTCACAGTTCAAGGTTAGAAATCTTTGGTTCCATGTTCACGGTTCACCGTTCAAGGCTAGAAACGAAGAATCTGAATAGAATGAACTGAATTAAAACTCTTTTTATATATTTATTAATTCTTCAACCTTGAACCTTGAACCGTGAACCTCTGAACCCTATTTCTGGCCTGCCCCTGATTCTATAACGGAGGGGTCGGAGAATAAAGGCTTGAGCCGGGGATCATTCTGAATTTCCTCCCGGAGCTGGGGCCGGAAAGCGAGGGCGAGCTGGAAGCGCCGGCGGGCTTCAGCGGTTTCGCCGAGCCCCAGGAGAATGGTGGAGAGGAGGAAGTTGGCCTCGGGCTGGTAGGGCTGGATCGCCAGGGCCTCTTCCAGGGCTTTCCTGGCCTCGAGAGGCAGTTCCAGCCAGATCAGGACCTGCCCCTGGTTCAGGAAGGCGGGATAAAAAGTGGGGTAGAGCTTAAGCGCCTGCCGGTAGGCGGGCAGGCTTTGCGCCAGCAGCTGGGGGTCGTGGCCGGCCTTCCCGAGACTGGAAAGATAGTTCCCGTGGAGGAAATGCGAGAGGTAGCTGGTCCGGTTGATTGCCAGGGACTTCTCGATTTTTACCACCGCTTCGGTATAGGAATGCCCGGCCAGCTTCCGGGCCCCGGCCCGGAAATAATCCGAGACGATCCAGCCGGAGAGGAGAAACAGCGCGGCCCCGAAGGCCAGCAGGACCAGCAGGGCCAGGCCCTTCCGGAAGGCCGGGGAAGGAATCGGGACGGACCGGGTCCGCTCGGGTTCGGCGGAGAGCCGGGCCAGTCCGGCGGCTAGGAGGGCCAGGAGCAGGAGCGGCGCGGTCTTGGTCAGGGGATGGTCGAAACCGGCGTCCAGAAACAGGGCCCCGAGAGCAAAGAGCAGGGCGAAAAGCAGCCGGGAATTTTCTTCCGGGATTTCCCGGGAGCGGAGCGCGCGGACCAGGGGAAGCAGGAACAGAACGAGGGCGGCGAAAAGAATCATTGCCCCGGCCAGCCCGCTTTCCGACGTGATCCGCAGGTATTCATTGTGGGGGCTTTCCACGATTTGATCGATATGGGCCAGCTCGCGGGAGAGGCGGTCGCTCTGGACCCGGGGGAATTCAACCGGGAAATTCTCCAGCCCGACGCCCCGGAGGGGGTGGGAACGAACCAGTTCCAGGGTGTCCTGCCAGACCCAGAGCCGGATCCGGTTGGAGCTGTACTGGGTCGAGAAGAGGGTCTTCAGGTGGGTGAAGAGGGTCCGCTGGGAGGCGGTCTCGGGGATTTTCAGGAAGAGACCGAGAGTGATCAGGACGAGGGCCAGGAGCAGAAACAAATGACGGCGCCGGAAGGGGCGGAGGAGGAAGAAAAAAGCGGGGGGAAGGGTGAGGAAGGCCGCGACCCAGGCGGCCCGGGAACGGGTGAGAATCAGGAA
>JAQTNV010000102.1 GCA_028713675.1 bacterium | reverse complement strand
GCTCCATCCGGAGCAGGCCGATGCGGTACTGGTTTTCCAGAAGCTCCCCGACCGTCCGGACCCGGCGGTTGCCGAGATGATCGATATCATCCAGGGCGCCCCGCCCGTTCCGGATCTCGGCCAGGTACCGGACCGATTCCAAAAGGTCGATGCTGCGCAGGAGCCGGGTCCCGAGATCCTCGTAAAGGGGCTGTTCCGCGCGCAGCTGGGCATCGAGCCGGTCCAGGCCTTTCCGCGCCAGGAGCACCTCGGGAGAAACCTTGGCTTTGGGCTCCGCGGCTTTTGCCCCTTCCCAGATCGCCTCCACCTTTTCCCGGCGGGAACGAAGCTGGTTGATCAGGGGCTCCAGCTGTTTTCGGGCCTTGGCCAGCTGCTGTTCCAGCTGTTCCCGGTTTTTCCCTTCCTGCTTGATTTCCTCCGGCTCCACCTCCCGGATTTTCGGGGCCAGGAACTTTCCCAGTTCCCGCTGGATTTCCCATTCCCGGGTTTTGGCCTGGGTCACTTCCGCCAGGGCCGAAAGGAGCGCGTTGATTTCGCTGGCCCCGGAGGGCTTGAGCTTTTCCAGGCTGTTCCGCAGTTTCCGCCAGCGGAGTTCTTCTATCCTCATCCGCCGGGCGAAAATCTTGGAGCTTTCTTCCGGATCCCGGAACTGCAGCTTATGATTGATTTTCAAACGCCCGACCAGGGAAAGGTCGTAGCGTTCCTGATTGAGGAAAGTGGTCTGGAACAGGGCGGCGGCCGCGTCGGCGGTGGGGGGTTCCCCGGGCCGCAGGCGGCGGTAAATTTCCTGATGGGCTTCCGCGACCAAATCGGACCGGTCCAGGTTCAGGGTGTTCCGGATAATCGCTCCCACCGGGGAGCCGCTGATGGAGAAAACCTGGAATTCCTTGACCCCCGTAGTGATGATCCAGTCCAGGACGGCCTCGCTGACTTCGTCATTGGCGTGGAACTTGGCGCTCCCGGTCTCCGGATCCATCAGATCCTCGGCCAGGACGCTCGCCAGGATTTCCTTGGCGTCGATGGGCAGGTGCTTGATCCCGGCCTTGGCCAGATGCTCCATGGTCTCGGGCGTGATCTTGCGGTCGCGCTTGAGGATTTCTTCCCCGGACTTGGGATCCTTCACGGACAGGGTGGCCCGGGTCCCGATCAGCTGCTCGGGGCTGAAGGAGCGCTCGAATTTCCCGCCCTCTTTCCGGACGATCTGGATCGTGTCGTAAAAATACTGCAGCAGCTCCTCGTTGGTGAAGTCAAAGGCCCGCATCAGCGTGCCGACCGGGAGCTTGCGTTTGCGGTCGATCCGGGCGTACATGATGTCCCGGTGGTCGAATTCCAGGTCGATCCAGCTGCCGCGGTCGGGAATCAGCCGGGCGGTGAAATTGTAGCGTCCGGCCGCCTGCCGCTTGCTCTTGTCCAGCTCGAAAAACACGCCCTGGGACCGGTGGAGCTGACTCACCACCACCCGTTCGACCCCGTTGATCACGAAGGTCCCCGTCGGCGTCATGATGGGGATTTCCCCGAAGTAAACTTCCTGTTCCTTGATGTCCCGGACCGCCCTGACCCCGGAATCCTTCTCCACATCCCAGACAATCAGGCGGACCTTGAGCTTGATCGCCGCCGCGTGGGTCATCCCCCGCTGGAGGCAATCCCGGAGATCATAACGGGGAGGTTCGAGCTGGTACTCCACAAACTCCAGCGAACAGTTACCGTTGTAATCCTTGATCGGAAAAACGCTCTTCAGAACCCCCTGCAGGCCGACATTCGTCCGTTGTTCCGGCTTGATCTGGGACTGCAGAAAACTCTCAAAGGAACGTTTCTGGATTTCTACCAGGCTCGGAAAATCAATGATTTTGCGAATCTTGGAGAAATCACGGCGCAGAAAAGGAATGGCATAGCCTAATTCTTTTCCCCGGGTCATATTTTATTTTCCTACTTTATTTCGACTGTTGCGCCAACCTCGACGAATTTCTTTTTAATCTCCTCAGCGTCCGCCGGCGAGATACCTTCCTTCACCGGTTTGGGCGCCCCGTCCACCAGGTCCTTGGCTTCCTTCAGCCCGAGGCCGGTGACTTCCCGGACGACCTTGATGACCTGGATCTTCTTGTCTCCCACGGCGGTCAGGGTCAGGGTAACCTCGGTCTTTTCTTCGGCCGCGGGAGCATCGGCTCCGGCCGCGGCGGCGGGAGCGGCGCCGGCCGGGGCCATCATGGCCGCGGTCACGCCGAACTTCTCCTCCATCTTCTTGATCAGTCCCGACAATTCCAGAACCGTCATCTGCTCGATCGCGCCGATGATCTGTTCGGTACTCAAAGCCGCCTGTTTTTCGTTAGTCATGCTCGTATCCTCCTTAGTTTTCCGATGTTCTTCGGTTTTTCACCGCATAAGCTTTGGCCAAATATTCAAGCCCCGGGAGCGGGGTCTTTTTCCTTTTCGTCTTTCACGGCTTCCTGCGTTTCCATCAGTTTGGAAATCCGCGCTTTCAGAATGAGCCCGAATTTTGCCAGGGGCATACCCAGCATCCCGACCAGCTGCGCGAGCATGACCGGCCGGGTGGGGAGGTTGGCCAGGGTCTGCAGGTCCTGGAGCGAGAGCACCTGGCCCGGCTGGCCCGGGTTGGAGATCATCCCGCCCACCTTGATCTTGAATTTGGGCTGGGTTTTGGCCCACGTGTTCAGGACCCGCAGGACCGGGATCGGGTCGCCCAGGTGAAACAGGGCCGCGACGGGGCCGTCCACCTTGGAATCAAGGTTCTCGAAACCGGTTCCCTTAAGGGCGCGCTGGAAAAGGGTGTTCTTGACCACCTTCATGCCGCCCCCGGCCTTCCGGATTTCCCGGCGGAGGAGAACGATCTCCCCGACTTTCATTCCCCGGTAATCAGCCAGGACCAGGAGGTTGGCCTTCTGGGTGATTTCCTTCATTGACGCAATGCTTTTTTCTTTTTCCTCGCGCTTCAAAATTGTCCTCCTTCGCAATTAACCCGGGCTTAAACGCTGCGGGTCAGAGTCGACGCTAAAATTTTTATTCCCGGACTCATCGTGCTGGAAATCGAAACACCTTTCAGGTAAACACCCTTGGCGGTGGCCGGTTTGACCGAATAAATCGTTTCCATCAGGGACAGGATGTTTTCCTGCAGCTGTTGGGGTTCAAAATTGATTTTCCCGACCGGGACATGAACGTTCCCCGCTTTATCCACGCGGAATTCCACCCGGCCGCCCTGGAATTCCTTCACCGCTTTTCCCACGTCAAAAGTCACCGTCCCGGATTTGGGATTGGGCATCAGCCCCTTCGGGCCCAGGATCTTTCCCAGTTTCCCCACCGCGCCCATCATGTCGGGAGTGGCGATCGCCATGTCGAAATCCACAAAATTCTCTTCGCGGATTTTCTTGATCAGGTCGTCTCCGCCCACGTGATCGGCCCCGGCTTTCCGGGCTTCCTCTTCCTTGTCTCCCTTGGCGAAAACCAGGATCCGGACTTTCTTCCCGGTCCCGAACGGGAGTTTCACCGTGCCCCGGACATTTTGATCCGCTTTGGTGGGGTCCACCCCCAGGCGAATGGCCACTTCCACGGTTTCCGTAAACTTGGCCTTCGCGACTTCCTTCAGCAGACCGATCCCCTCTTCCAGGGTGTATCTTTTGGCAGGATCAACTTTAGCTCTGGCCGCTTGATAATTTTTTCCCCTTCGCACCGCTGGTCTCCTTACTTGATTTCAATCCCTACGCTCCGGGCGGTCCCTTCGATAATGGTCACCGCCCGCTCGATATCGTCCGTGCCCAGGTCCGGCAGCTTGATCTTGGCGATCTCCAGGACCTGCGCCTTGGTCACCGATCCCACTTTCACCCGGGCCGGGTCACCGGACCCTTTTTCGATCCCCGCCATCTTCTTCAAGAGCACCGAGGCCGGGGGGGTTTTGGTGATAAAAGTGAAGGAGCGATCCGCGTAAACCGTCACCACCACCGGGATGATCATCCCCTCCTGGCCCTTGGTCCTGGCATTAAAAGTTTTACAGAACTCCATTATGTTAACCCCCTGCTGGCCCAGGGCCGGCCCCACGGGCGGGGCGGGATTGGCCTGGCCGGCCGGGCACTGCAAGCGGATCTGAGCAATGACTTTCTTCGCCATCGTTTTGCCTCCTAAAACATTTTCTTCATTTCACCGACTGCCGAAAAATCCTCTAACCGTCCCCGGCCGAATCATCAGCCCGATTTTTCCACCTGGGAAAAATCCAGCTCCACCGGGGTGGACCTGCCAAAAATGCTGACCAGCACCCGCAAACGCCCCTTCTCGACATCGACCTCGCCCACCACCCCCTGGAAATTGGTGAAGGGCCCCTCGATCACCCGCACGGTTTCCCCTTCCTGGAAAAGGACTTTCATCCGGGGATGGAGGGCGCCTTCGGTCATCTGGCTTTTGATTTTCTCGACTTCCGAGTCCAGGATCGGCGGGGGATTCCGGCTTTCGCCGACAAATCCGATGATCCGCGGGGAGCTGCGGACGATATGATAGGTTTCGTCGTTCAGATCCATCTGCACCAGGATGTAACCCGGGAAGAAATTCCGCTTCACCCGCTTTTTCCGGCCCCGGTCCAGCTCGATCACGTCCTCGGTGGGGATGATCAGCTCTCCGAACAAATCGCTCTTCCCCAGGGCCTTGATTCTCTCTTCGAGATTCTGCCTCGCTTTGGCTTCAAAACCCGAATAAGTATGGATTACATACCATTTAAAAGGCATCGGCTCTGGACCCTTTCTCAAGGTTAAACCGGGCCCGGGAAAAAATTATTTTTCCCGTTCCGGCAGGGAAAACCATCCCGCGCTGGCTCGGGCCTACCATATGAAAACCCGGACCAGCTTGGAAATGATCACATCCACCAATCCCAGGTAAATCGAGGTGATCAGGGTGAACACCACCACCACCGCGGTCGCCGCCAGGATTTCTTTCCGGGTCGGCCAGGTGACCTTGCCCAGCTCGGTTCTAACTTCCCGGAGAAACTGTTTGATCTTTTCCCACATTAAAATATCCTCATCTTTTCAACCACAGCCCTTGCCTTTTCTGAGAATGGCAGGCCAGGAGGGATTCGAACCCCCAGCCCCCGGATTTGGAGTCCGGTGCTCTATCCGGTTAGAGCTACTGGCCCCTCATTTGGTTTCCTTGTGAGCGGTATGCTTTCGGCAAAACCGGCAATATTTCTTTAATTCAATCCGATCGGGATCGTTCCGCTTGTTCTTCTTCGTGGTGTAATTCCGCCGTTTGCATTCACTACAGGCTAAGGTGATTATTTCTCTCATGGTCCGCCCCTGTTGTTTTCTATTTCTTCTTACTCTTTAAACTTTTTAATTCTAAAAATTCTTTTGCTTTTTATTTATCTATTTTCGTAACGACCCCGGCGCCGACCGTCCGGCCGCCTTCCCGAATCGCGAACCGCAAACCCTCTTCCATCGCAATCGGCATGATCATTTCTACCTGCATGTTCGTATTATCCCCGGGCATCACCATCTCCACGCCCTCCGGCAGCTTCACAATCCCCGTCACGTCCGTGGTCCGGAAAAAAAACTGCGGCCGATACCCCGGGAAAAACGGCGTGTGCC
>JAQTNV010000101.1 GCA_028713675.1 bacterium | reverse complement strand
CCCTTGTCTCTGATTCGTCCAGAGTCAACGGCAAACGCGGCCTACATCGAGGTTATCTGGGAGCTTTTTGCGGGGACCCAGGTGCGTGACTGCCACGCTGGTTTCTTGAAGGAGCGCTTGCAAACTATGCCAATTTAAGCACAGTCGGCGTGACAAAGCAAATGAGCGAAGCAAGCAGGGAGCATGGGGCCGGGCGCATGGAGAGAAGGGGACTTTCGCTGATAAGAACCGGATCGGCCGGACAAGTAAAATAATCCGGAGATAACGGTCCCCGGATTTTTTATTGGGGGTTTAAGATCAGCGGAGGGGTTTGGGGTATTCGCTCCCGGTCCATTCCTTCCAGATAACCTTGGCCCGGTCGTATGAATACCGGTTCCAGGCCCGGAGGTCAGGGCGGGCGTCGGGGTCCTGCCGGAGGACCCAATCCAGGATCTTTTTCGCTTCCTCCGGGCGGCCGATATGGTTCAGAAAGGCGGCCTTGTCCACGTGGTTGTCGAGGAAAGCCGGCTCCAGGCTGATCCCGTGGTCCAGTTTTCCCTCGATGTCAGCCAGGGTCCCTCCGATCAGCTTGAGGAGAAGCTTGGGCGTGGCCAGGGCCAGGCGGGAGCGGAGGCGGGCGGAGACCGCGAAGAAATAATTCTTGTCGCACTCCTCAATTTTGTTGACCAGCCGGATGATCTCCGGGGAGGCGGTCAGCTGGGCGGCGAAATTTCTGTCCTTGTAGAGCAGGGAGTAGCAGGAGAGCGCCCAGGTATATCCCGCGGCGGTTTCCTTGATCGCGAGCGATTTCCGGGCGTAATCGAGCCCCTTCCGGGCCATCGCCAGCACGGCCTCTTTCTCTGGCTCGGTTTCGGTGGGCATTCGGACGACCTTCTGGGCGTAGAAATCCGCCGCGACATAGAGAAGAACATAATTGCCCGGATCCAGGGCCAGGGCTTCTTCCCCGCATTTGATGGCCTCGTCCATGTTCGGGATGGAGAAATCGTAATCCAGGGCCGTCCAGGCCCGGTCGATCAGCGCCTGGATTCGGGGATCGGCAAAAATCGGCTTGGTCGGCTCTTTGGCCGGGAGCGGGGTTAGATAAAGGAAAACAAAAGCGGGGATCAGGAGAATTATTTCTTTTATCTTCGTCATCCCAGAATGCATATATCGAAAAGCGAAAATTTAATCAAGCGGTTTATGAACAAATCCGGCAGGAAGGCGCCAAGTTTTAATAAGAAATAGACGTTAGGGGTCAGGGGTTAGGCGTTAGGGGTTGTAAATGTTATACGTCTTGCCCCTTACGTCTCACGTTTGAATCTTCGTTATTCCCTCGGAATCGTGATCGGCTCCTTGGAGTTGGGCCAAATGGGATAGTTGGAGTCGGGGACGAGCTTATGACTGACCAGGTCCAAAGCGTTGGAGCAGTCCACCCCCCAGTTGGCGATCACGCGGTTGGATTCGCAGAAGCGCAGGTAGCGCCCTTCCTCCAGGATCCAGACCACGTCCTTGTAACCGCCGGAGGCGCCCAGACTCTGGAATTTGGGGGCGGGAGCTTCCTTTCCCCGGGCGGAGACCACCCAGGCCAGGGCGCAACCGATGACCAGGGAGCAAATCAATAATGGGAGCTTTTTCATTTATCCCTCCTTTGATAATGGGTTTTAGGTCATAGGTCATGGGTCATGGGTCATGGGCAAGGAGCATAGAGCATAGAGCATAGGGCATAGAGCAGAAAGCAGAAAGCAGAGAGCAGAAGTCCAAGGTCATAGGTTTAAACCCAGAACCCATCACCTATCACCTGACTTTTTCAGGGTGTATAGATTCCGCCGTTGTTGGGGCTTGGGCCCCAGATGATCATCTTGGACCCCGTCCAGGCGGCGGCGTGTCCGGCGCGTCCGACCGGGGCGATGATGGTGGAGGTTTCCTGCCAGGCGTCCGACTCCGGGCGGTATTTTCCCCCGGTGCTCAGCAGTTTCCGGCTTTTGCCTTCCGGGCGGTATCCGCCCCAGACGATCATCTCGGCGCCGGTCCAGACCGCGGAGTGTTTCCTCCGCGGTTCCGGCGCTCCCGCGGCCGCCGTGATTTTCCAGCTGTTGGTGGAGGGATGATAGCGCCCGCCGCCGGCGGAGAGACCGTTTTCGTCCCCTCCGCCCCAGATAATCATTTCTTTCCCGGTCCAGACGGCGGTATGGTCGGACCTTTTGGCGGGGGCGCCCGCCGGGGAAACGGCCTGCCAGGTATTGGTGGCGGGGTTGTATCTCCCGCCGGAATCCAGACAGAGGTTTTTGTCTTTCCCGCCCCAGACGATCATTTCTTTCCCGGTCCAGACGGCGGCATGATCGGACCTTTTGGCGGGGGCGCCCGCCGGGGAAACGGCCTGCCAGGCGTCGGTGGCCGGGTTGTAGCGCGCCCCGGTATTGAAAACGGCGTTCCCGTCGGTTCCGCCCCAGACGATCATTTCTTTCCCGGTCCAGACGGCGGTATGGTTCGACCGCTTGGCCGGTGCCCCCGCGGTTGAAATCGGGTGCCAGGCGTTATCGACCGGATTATAGATCCCCCCGTCGTTAAAGTAGGCGGCGATGTTGTTTCCGCCCCAGACGATCATCTCGGAGCCGGTCCAGACGGCGCTATGGTTGGCCCTTTTGGCGGGGGGCCACTTGTTGGAGGTCCATTGCCAGGTGATGGTGGAGGGGTCGTACCTTCCGCCCGTGCTGTAGTAATAATTCCCGAAGAACCCGCCCCAGACAATCAGCTCGGAGCCGGTCCAGACCGAGGTGAAGCCTTCCCGCTCGGAGGGCGCCCCGGCGACCGAGGCGGACTGCCAGGAATTGGTTGCCGGGTTGTATCTCCCGCCGGTGTTGAGGTACGAGGAGCCGTCTTTTCCTCCCCAGATCATCATTTCGCTCCCGGTCCAGACCGCGGTGTGGCCGGTCCTTCGGGCCAGGGATTCGGAGACGGGGATCGCCTGCCAGGTGTTGGCGGCGGGGCTGTAGCGGCCCCCCGTGTTCAAATGGGAAGTGCTGTCCTGCCCGCCCCAGACGATCATCTCGGTGCCGGTCCAGACCGCGGTGTGTCCCGACCGCTTGGCCGGCGCCCCGGCGACGGAGGTGGACTGCCAGGAATCGTCGGCGGGGTTATACCTCGAACCCATGTTGTAATAGGTGGAGAAATTTTCCCCGCCCCAGACGATCATCTCGGAGCCGGTCCAGACGGCGGTGTGGTAACAGATGGGCGGGGGCGCCCCGTTCGCGGTGGTTTTTGCCCAGGCATTGGCGGTCGGGTCATATCTCCCGCCGTTGTTGGTGCAGGAACCGTCGAAACCGCCCCAGATGATCATTTCTTTCCCGGTCCAGACCGCGGGGCAGGACCTCCTCCCCGTGGGGGCGTTGGCGGAGGAAACCTCCTGCCACGAGTCGGCCACCGGGTCGTACCGGGCCCCGTTTCCGAAAAATGATTTATTATCGCCCCCTCCCCAGACAATCATTTCGTACCCCGTCCAGACCGCCGAGTGATCGGAACGCGGGGAGGGCGAGCCTTCCGGGGAGATTTTCTGCCAGGCGTCGGTGGCGGGGTTGTAGCGCCCCCCGTCGTTGCGAAAGGCGGAGCCGTCCCTTCCGCCCCAGACGATCATCTCGGTGCCGGTCCAGACGGCGGTGTGCCCGGTCCGGGGGGAAGGGGCCTCGTTCGGGGTGACTTCCTGCCAGGTGTTTGTGACCGGGTCGTACCGGGCCCCGGTGTTCAGGCTCCGGTCCCCGAGTTCCCCGCCCCAGATGATCACCTCCGTGTCCGTCCAGACGCCGGTATGACCTTCCCGGTGAGAAGGCGGAATCGAGGTCAGAAACTGGGGGATGCTCCAGGTATCGCTGTCCACGGGAGGGTTTTCCTGGGCCGGGGCGGCGGGGGCCGTGACCGGATCCGGGGCTTCCGCTTTTTTCGCCGGGGCCGCGGGCGGGTTTCCCAGGATGAACCAGAAAAACCCGAGAAGAACAATCAGGGAAATGGTGATTTTTTTCATTTTTTGAATATCTTCCTGAAGACCCTCCCGCCCCGGCCGATCGGGCAGAAGGTCAGGGGACAGTAAGCGCAGGCCAGGGTGCTGATCAGGATGAAGAGCAGCAGGAAGGCCCCGGCCCAGACGAGGGCCAGGGTCATTCCGCCGACCCGGTAAGCCGCGGGCGCCGGCAGAAGAAAAAGGAAGAAGAAGGAAACCACGTCCAGCCAGAGGCCGAGTTTCATGGATTTGCCTTCCTGTTTTTTAAACATGAGGGGAACGATCTTGCCCATGTTCGTGGAACAGTGCTGGCCGTAGTAGGGACAGCGGGCGCAGATGAGATAGCGGAGGGGCCAGGCGAAAAGCAGCAAAGCGAGCAGCCAGACAGCCAGCATCAGGGGGCTGGTCTTGGCCAGAACATAAACGGCCGTTCCCAGGATCGGGATCAGGAAGACGGCCATGATCAGGTTGTTTCTCCCCGAAGGGGGCCAGGGCGAGACCCGGGGGCATTTCACCCCGTCCTGGATCACGAATTTATCGCTGTCTTGATTCATAATGATCTCTTTTCTGTAGACCGCCGAGTCAACTTCGCTGACGCTCCGCTGCCCAAGCCGCCGACGGCCGACCGCCGTTCAGGATTGTCATTGTGATCCCGCCTCTTATTTTTGTCATTCTGAGCGAAGCGAAGAATCTCGTTTGATTCTCCGAATTGTCTTTTTCTTTGACTCAAAGGACTCAATAGACACTATAGACATGATGGACTATTTATTTTGTTCCAGCATCGCCGGCGGCACCCAGCCGCCGAAGATTTTTTCCAGCTCCAGCGCCACCGCGATGGTCAAATGATCGTTCCCGTGGACCCCGATCACCTGAACCCCGAGAGGCAAGCCCTCCGCGTTCAAGCCGAGGGGCACCTGGGTGATCGGCAGTTCCATCACGTTCATGACCGCGGTGTAGACCCAGTCGAAGGGCCGGAGCAGGGGGCGCTGATGCCGGGGCGCCGGGCGGGAGTAGGAAGGGTAGAGCATGATGCCGTCGAGGCCGATCTTCTGGACGAGCTCCTCGCGGAGGGCCAGGCCCGCCTCGACCATTTTCTTGGTCCGCCCCGGGGTGTATTTCGGGAACTTCTCGAGAAAGGCCAGGACGATGGAGGGGAGGGTATAGGGGGAGATCCCCAGGGCGGCCCGGAGGAATTCGAACCCGGTGCTGATCGGTTTCCCGTTCCCGAGCAGGACGCTGTAGGGGGTCCCTCCGGCGGCGGTCAGCATGGCCGACCAGATCTCCAGTGATTTCTTTAAGCCCTCGATCCGGACGTTTTTCACCTGCGCCCCGCGCGCGGCCAGGGCCTCGGCGCATTTTTTCTGCGCCGCGCGCAGGTCGTCGCTCACCGGGGTCGCGCCGTTGTCTTCCACATTGATCACGGGGAGGCCGGCGAGCTTGACCGAGAAGACATTTTCCTTTTTGAAGGTCCGGAGATCGGGATGCTCCCGGTTCGGACCGGCCAGGATCTCGAGCAGGGCGGGAAGATCGTCCGCCCGCCGGCAGAGGGGCCCGGTGGTCAGGTAACGGAGGGCGTCACCATGAACGACCGGATATTGCCCGGTGTTGGGAACGGTGAGACTGGTGGGCTTGTGGCCGAAGATTCCGTTAAAGAAGGCCGGCATCCGGATCGAGCCCCCGATGTCGGAGCCCAGGCCGAACGGGGAGGCGCCGGACCCGATGATCGCGCCCTCGCCCCCGGAACTTCCGCCCACGATGTGCCCGGGATTATAGGGGTTGT
>JAQTNV010000100.1 GCA_028713675.1 bacterium | reverse complement strand
AAAATCGCCCCCACGGATTCCTCGGTGATTATCAGCGGGGAGAGCGGGACCGGCAAGGAACTGCTGGCCCGGGCGATCCACCGTTTGAGCCCCCGGAACGAGGGGCCTTTCATCAAGATTGACTGCGGGGCTTATCCCGAGACCCTGATCGAGAGCGAGCTGTTCGGGTACGAGAAGGGGGCCTTTACCGGGGCGGGCAAGCGCAAGCCCGGCCGCTTCGAGCTGGCCGACGGCGGGACGATTTTTATCGACGAGATCGGGGAGCTTTCCCCGGTCGCGCAGGTCAAGCTGCTCCGGGTCCTCCAGGAACGGGAGTTCGAGCGGGTGGGCGGGGTGGAGACCATCCGGGTGGACCTCCGGGTCTTGAGCGCCACCCACCGGGATCTCCGGGAGGAAATCCGGAAGGGAAAATTTCGGGAGGATCTTTTCTACCGGCTGAACGTGATCGGGATCTCCCTCCCCGCGCTGCGGGACCGGAAAGAAGACATTCCCCTGCTGGTGGAACACTTCGGAAAGAAGCTCAGGGTGCGGACCCGGAAAGAAATCCAGGGATTCAGCCCGGAGGCACTCCAGGTCCTGGCGGATTACCCCTGGCCCGGGAATATCCGCGAGCTGGAAAACGCGGTGGAGCAGGCCATGGTTCTGGCCCCCGGCCCGGTCATCCAGATCGGGGACCTGCCCGGCTGGGTTTTCATCGGACCGTCCTCGCCGGCCCGGCCGGCGGAAACGGCGGCGGGGGAAGGGAAGCCCCTGGACGCCTCGGTCGAGGCCCTGGAGAAAGACCTGATCGAAAAAGCCCTGGCCCGGGCGGAGGGCAACAAAGCCGAAGCCGCCCGGATTTTGGGGATCAAACCGGGGACGCTTTACTACAAGATGAAGATCTACCGGATTGAATTAAAATAGGATTTCCGGAGCTAATCCCTTGACAGGCTTGGAATTCTTGTTAATTTTCGTTAGGATATTTCACAGTTAGGAGAAAACAAAATGTACGCAGTCATCAGAACCGGAGGGAAGCAGTACCGGGTTTCCGAAGGAGAGTCGGTCCGAATCGAGAAGATCCCCGGCGACAAGGGGAGCAAGGTGAAACTCGAGGACGTTCTCCTCATTCAGGAAGACGGTAAGGTAAAAATCGGCAAGCCGGTGGTCAAGGGGGCTTCGGTCTCCGGGACCATCATCGAGCAGGGTAAAGGCCGGAAAATCCATGCGGGGAAATTCAAGAAGCGGAAGAGCGAACAGAAAAGGTGGGGCCACCGCCAGCTTTTCACCCGGGTCAAGATCGAGTCGATCAAGGCCGGCTGATTCAATTGACGATTGACGATTTTCGAATGACAATTTAATTGCCATTCGGGTTTGTTTGGTAATTGGAATTTTATGCGTGATCAGCCCGCCCTCGCTAAGGTTGGCTTCGGCGGGCCTCGCAGAGCTCGGGAGGTAAATTATGGCTCATAAAAAGGGACAGGGTTCCAGCCACAACGGGCGCGACAGCGGTGGACAGCGCCGCGGCGTGAAGGTTTATGGAAGCCAGGTGGTGACTGCCGGCTCGATCCTGGTCCGCCAGGTCGGGACCCGGATCCACCCGGGACTCAACGTCGGAATGGGCAGCGATTTCACCATTTTCGCCCGCATCCCCGGCCGGGTGGTATATCGGAAGAGCAGCGGTCGAACGCGGGTCAGCATTATCCCCGAAGCCAGCGGGTGAGATTTATTGACGAAGCCAGGATCCGGGTCATTTCTGGCTCGGGCGGAAATGGCTGCGTCAGCTTTCGCCGAGAGAAATTCGTTCCCCGCGGCGGGCCGGATGGCGGGGACGGTGGAAAAGGGGGAGATATAATCATCCAGGCCGATCGCCAGGTCTCCAGCCTCTCAGATTTTCACTTCCGTCAACAATTCAAAGCGCAGTCCGGAATCCCGGGAAAAGGCAAAAAACTGGCCGGGCGGAACGGCCAGGACGTGGTGATCCCGGTTCCACCCGGGACGGTCGTCCGCGACGCCGAAACCGGCGAACTCCTCCGCGACCTTGACCGTCCCGGCGACCGGTACGTGGCCGCCTGGGGAGGAAAGGGCGGGCGCGGCAACTCCCATTTCGCCACCTCTACCGACCAGGCGCCCCGCCGGGCCGAGTCCGGCGCTCCCGGCGAGGAGAAAAACCTTTTCCTCGAGCTCAAGCTTCTGGCCGACGTGGGACTCCTTGGCTTGCCCAACGCCGGCAAGTCCACCTTTATCTCGAAACTGACCCACGCCCATCCCAAGATCGCCGACTATCCCTTCACCACGCTTACCCCCAACCTGGGGGTGGCCGAGTCCCCGGACCGCCTGGTCAATTACGTGATCGCGGACATTCCCGGGCTGATCGAGGGGGCGCACCGGGGCGAGGGGCTGGGAATCCAATTTTTAAAGCACCTCGAGCGGACCCGCATCCTCCTCCTGGTCCTCGACCTTTCCCGGCCGGACCCGCGGGATGATTACCGGGTGCTGCTCGGGGAAATCACCGCTTTCGGCCGGGGCCTTCCGGAAAAACCCCGGATCGTGGTCCTGAACAAGGTCGACCTCCCGGAGGGACAGGAAAAACAGGCCGCGGTGGAGAAAGCCTTCAAAAGGAAGAAGATCGGGACCTTCCCGATTTCGGCCCTGACCGGGGAAGGCATCCGGGAAGTGGCCGGTTATCTTTTAGGGATGGTGCAGAAAAAATCAGACGATGGAAAAGATTGAACAGGAAAGAAAAAGCCTGGTCCGGAAATCCCGGCGGGTGGTGGTGAAAATCGGCTCGAGCGCGCTGACTGCCGGGACGCGGAACCTGAACCGGAAGATCGTCTTCGGGCTGGCCGACGATATCGCCCGGGTCCGCAAATCCGGGCGGGAGGTCGTCCTGGTTACCTCGGGGGCCATCGCTTCCGGGACCGGGAAGCTGAAGTTCAAGGAACGCCCCCGCACCATCCCGGAAAAACAGGCGGCGGCGGCGGTGGGGCAGGTCCAGGTGATGGATCTGTACATCGAGGCCTTCGCCCGGCACAAAATCCGGGTTGCCCAGATCCTCCTGACCCACGCGGACCTGGCCGACCGGACCCGGTTCCTGAACGCCCGGGCGGCGGTGCAGACCCTGCTCCGGTTCAAGGTGCTTCCGATCGTGAACGAGAACGACACCGTGGCGGTGGAGGAGATCAAGTTCGGGGACAACGACAACCTCGCCGCCCACCTGACCAACCTGGTCAAGGCCGATTTCCTGGTCATTCTCTCGGATATCGACGGCCTCTTTTCCGCCGATCCCCGGCAGAACCGGGAAGCCCAGCTGGTCCCGGTCCTCTTCCTGGGGGAGGAGAAGGTAAAACTCCCGGGCCTGGGGAAGGCCAATCCCCTCGGCACCGGGGGGATCAGGAGCAAGATCGAGGCCGCGACCCGGGCCATCCGTTTCGGGGTGCCGGTGGTGATCGCCAACGGTTTAAAAGCCGGGACCCTGCGAAAAGTCATGGCCGGGGAAACGGTGGGGACTTTCTGCCCGCCCCCGTCCCGGCGCCTGCAGGGGCGGAAGTCCTGGATCGCCTATAACCTGAAGCCGGCGGGGATCATCCTGGTGGACGCGGGTGCCGAGACCGCCCTCCGGGAAAAAGGGAAGAGTCTCCTGCCCTCCGGGATCGTCGGGGTGGAAGGCAGGTTCCCGATCGGGAGCCCGGTCCGGATCATGAACGCGAAACGCCAGGAGTTCGCGCGGGGCCTCACGGCCTACAGTTCGGAAGAAGTGAAAAAAATCGGCGGGCACAATACCCAGGACATCGAACGGATCCTGGGGTACAAATACCGCGACGAGGTGATCCACCGGGATGACCTGGCGATCATCTGAAAAGAGCAAAGGGCAGAGAGCATAGGGCAGAGGGTAAAAGTCAAAAAATGGAGATAGAAGATTGAAGATCGGAGATTGGGGAAGAAATAAAAAATCATTTGTAAATATTTATTCCCTCTCTCCCATCTCCGATCTCCAATATTTTGAATCACGCTAGGCTCTATGCCCTATGCCCTATGCTCTATGCGAAAAACCAGAGTGGTATAGATCAAGTAGGAGATAGGGATGGATAGAAAAAAAGATCTGCTCAAGATCGCGGGCGCGGCCCGGGAAGCGAGCCGGCAACTGGCCCGGACCGATACCAACCGGAAAAACCGGGCCCTCCAGAAGATGGCGGAGGGGCTGGAAAAGGAAAGCCGGAAGATCCTGGCCGCGAACCGGAAGGATCTCGGCCAGGCGTCCGCCCACGGCCTTTCCGGAGCCATGCTCGACCGACTCAAGCTCAACGAGAAGCGGATCGCCGAGATGGCTTCCGGGCTCCGGGCGGTGGCCGCGCTTCCCGACCCGGTGGGGGAAATCCCCGAGGTCTGGAGCCGCCCGAACGGGCTCCGGGTGGGGCGGATGCGGATCCCGCTGGGGGTGATCTGCATCATCTACGAGGCCCGTCCCAACGTCACCTCCGACGCCGCGGGGCTCACGCTGAAATCCGGAAACGCGGCGATTCTCCGGGGGGGATCGGAGGCGATCAATTCCAACCTGGCCATCGCCCGGGTTCTGCAGGCCGCGCTGGCCGGGGCGGGTCTGCCGCCGGCCGCGGTCTCGATCGTTCCCTGGACCGAGCGCGAGCTGATCGGCGAGCTCCTGAAACTGGAGGAGCTGATCGACCTGGTGATTCCCCGGGGCGGGGAGGGACTGATCCGCTACGTGGTCGAACGCTCCCGGATCCCGGTGATCAAGCATTACAAAGGCGTCTGCCACATCTACGTGGCCGCGAGCGCCGACTTCGACCTGGCCGAGAAGGTCATTCTCAACGCCAAGGTCCAGCGGCCGGGGGTCTGCAACGCCCTGGAGACTTTGCTGGTGGACCGGAAAGCGGCGGCGGCCTTTCTGCCCCGGATCGCGAAGAAACTTCAGGAGGCTGGGGTGGAACTCCGCGGCTGCCCGGAAACCCGGAAGCTTGTTCCGCGGGCCAAGAGGGCCACGGAGGAGGACTGGTACGCCGAATACCTGGACCTGATCCTGGCCGTCCGGGTGGTGGGCGGCCTCGCCGCGGCGATAAAACATATTGAAACGTACGGATCCGCGCACACCGAGGCGATCATCACCCGGGATTACGAAGAGTCCCGCCGCTTTGTCCGCGAGGTGCAGAGCTCGCTGGTGCTGGTCAACGCCAGCACCCGGTTCAACGACGGGGGCGAGCTCGGCCTGGGGGCGGAGATCGGGATCAGCACGACCAGGCTGCACGCCTTCGGACCGATGGGACTCCGGGAACTCACCACCCAGAAATATTTCGCCCTGGGGGAAGGACAGATCCGAGAGTAAAAGATCAAAGTTCAAAGTGAAAGAAAAAAATACAAAAGGGAAAAACCAAAGCTCAAAGTCCGAGTTCCGAAATCAATTGCCTAAATTCCGCATTCCCGATCCCCGAATCCCGAAATTAAAAAGGGTCGGGTTATTCGGGGGGACCTTCGACCCTATTCATTACGGCCACCTCCGGGCGGCGGAAGAGGCGCGCCTCCTGCTTCCCCTTGACCAGGTGATCTTTGTTCCCGCCGCCCTGCCTCCGCACAAGCAGGGCGAGCCCCTTTCCGATCCCCGGCACCGGCTGGAGATGGTGGAAAGGGCGGTGGCCGATAACGTTTATTTTTCCGTTTCCGACGTGGAAATCGCCTGCCTGGAAAAGCCTTCATATACGGTCCAGACCGTGGAATATTTTCTTTCCCGGCTGAGCGTCGAGCTTTACTGCCTCATGGGTCTGGATTCCTTCCGGGAGATCGAAACCTGGAAGGAATACCGGCGGCTCCTGGAGCTCTGCCGGGTGGTGGTGGTGACCCGGCCCGGACTCCCCGGGGGCGGCCGGGTCAGCTGTCCCCCGAAGCTCAAGCCGTTGTTTTCCAGTTCGCTCCGGGACCTGGACGATCCGGGCAAGAGGATATTTATCCTGCCGGTTACCGGTTTCGAGGTTTCCTCCACCCAAATTCGCAGCCGGGCCCGCGCCGGCCAGTCGATCCGTTACCTCCTGCCCCAGGAAGTGGAGGAATATATCGAGGAAAACGGGTTGTATAAAAGTTCAGGGTTCAAGGTTCAGGGCTCAAAATAAATTCCAGAAAGGAAA
>JAQTNV010000099.1:0-5000 GCA_028713675.1 bacterium | reverse complement strand
AGACAGGCATTCCGACATGAAATATAATGACGGATCTCTGGGATGTCAAGAGGAAGGGTTCCTCTCCCTCCCCAGCCATTATATTTTTTCACTCACAACGCCTAACGAAAGAAAGTTTAACCCCAAAGAATTTTTTGTCAACACCTTATTAATATATTTATTAATAGAGAGGGAATGGAGGGGATTCCGACGCTTAGATGACCTTGATCTTATGATATTTTTTCTTCCCGACCCGGATGAGGATCGCCCCGTCTCTGACGGAGACCGGCGAAATCAAATCATGGCCCTCTCCGATTTTTTCATCATTGATATAAACCCCTCCCTGCTGGATCAGGCGCCGGGCTTCGCTCTTGGAAGGAGCCAGCCCCACCTCAAAAATCAGCTCCCAGGCCGGCAGCCCGTTGACCAAGCGCTGGCGGGGCAACGAGGATGAAGGGATATCCTCCTCCGCCGCCCCCAACGTAATTTTATGAATGGAGCTGGAAGGGAGAAGGTTAGGATTAATCCCTTTCGCCCCAAAAAGCTGGGCCGCGGCTTTCCAGGCGGATTCCGCCTCTTTATCCCCATGCACGAATTTGGTGATCTCAAAAGCCAGGATGGTTTTAGCCTGGTTTAATTCGGCCTCGGAAAGATCCTTCACCATCCGGATTTCTTCCATCGGCAGAAAGGTAAAAAAGCCGAGGAAATTTTCCAGATCCCGGTCGTCCACGTTCCGGAAATACTGGAAAAAATCATATGGGCTGGTCCGCTCGGGATCGAGCCAGACCGCGCCCGCGGCGGTTTTTCCCATCTTTTCCTGACTGGCGGTGGTAAGGAGGGGAAAAGTCAGCCCGAAGGCATCGGCGGATTCCAGCCTCCGGATGAGGTCTATCCCGGCCAGGATATTGCCCCACTGGTCGTCGCCCCCCATCTGCAGGACGCACCCCTGCTCCCGGAAAAGGACCAGGAAATCGTAGGCCTGCAAGATCTGGTAGTTGAATTCAAGAAAGGAAAGACCCTTCTCCATCCGGATCTTATAAGCCTCGGCCGCGAGCATCCGGTTCACGCTGAAATGGCGGCCGATCTCCCGCAGGAAATCCACATAGCGCAGGTTTTTCAACCAATCGTGATTGTTCAGAAGGATGGCCTTCCCCGGGGAGAAATCGAGAAAGCGCGAGACCTGCCGCTGGATCTTCCGGGCGTTGTCGTCGATCTCTTTCCCCTCCAGCAGCTTTCGCATCTCGGTCTTCCCGGAGGGATCCCCGACCCGGGCCGTCCCGGCCCCAAGCATGAGGATCGGCCGGTGCCCCGCGCGCTGGAGATGCACCAGGGCCATGATCGGGAGCAGGCTCCCGGCGTGGAGGCTGTCCGCGGTCGGGTCGAAACCGATGTAAGCCGTCACCGGCCCGGCAGCGAGCTTTTCCGCCAGTTTCTCCCTTTCGGTGATCTGGCGGATAAAACCCCGGGACTCCAATTCGGCCAAAAAGTTTTTCATGGCGCAGTGTTTAATTTAAGCCGGGAGAGACAATCTTTCAATTTTCAGGCAGCGCCCCGAGCCCGCTTCCAGCTCCAGGAGCACCCCCTGCAATAAAACATTCTTCTGGGCCACGACAAACTTGATCGGCATCTGGGTCAGGAAATGATCCAGCGCGGGGCCCGGCTCGAGCCCGATCACCGAATCGCTGGCCCCGGTCATTCCCGCGTCGGTGATATAACCGGTCCCCCCCGGCAGGATCTGTTCGTCCGCGGTCTGAATATGGGTATGGGTGCCCAGCACCGCGCTGACCTGTCCGTCGAGATAAAAACCCAACGCCTTCTTCTCCGAGGTGGCCTCGGCGTGAAAATCCACGATCAGCAGCGGGGTTTCCCGCGAAAGCCGCTCCACTTCCCGCCGCGCCGCGACAAAGGGATCGTCCAGCCGGTTGTTCATGTAGACGCGCCCCTCAATGTTGATGACCCCGACCCGCGGGCCGGAGGCCAGGGGCACCACCACCGAACCCGTCCCCGGGACCTGGCTGGGGTAATTGGCGGGACGAAGCAGGCGGGGTTCCCGGGCGAGGAAATTAACCACTTCGAGATGCCGGAAGCTGTGGTTGCCCCCGGTAATCACCCGGATCCCGGCGGAGAAAAGCTCGTCGGCTTCCTTGGCGGTGATTCCCTTTCCGCCGGCCGCGTTTTCCCCGTTCGCGATCACCAGCTCCAGCCCCAGATCCGTGAATAAATCCGGGAGCACCCGCTTGACCGCTTCCCGCCCGGGACGGCCGAAGACATCACCCAGGAAAAGAATCTTCACCAACCCGCATTCTCACTTGGCGTATTCCACCGCCCGGTTCTCCCGGATCACGGTCACCTTGATCTGACCCGGATAAGTAAGTTCACCTTCAATCCGGCGGGCCATTTCTTTGGCCAGGTTGTGGCTGGCTTCGTCGGAAATTTTCTGGCTCTCGACGATCACGCGAATCTCGCGGCCGGCCTGAATGGAATAACACTTCTCCACCCCCGGGAAGTCGGAGGCGATCTTTTCCAGGTCTTCCAGGCGCTTGATGTAAGCTTCGTACATTTCCCGGCGCGCCCCCGGCCGGGCGGCCGAAAGGGTGTCGGCGGCCTGCACGATGTTGCCGTAAACCGTCGTGGGCTCATCGTCGTGGTGGGTCCGGATCGCCTCGAGCACGTCCTTCTTTTCCCCGTACTTCTGCGCCAGGTCCAGCCCGATCATCGCATGCGAGCCTTCCACCTCGTGGTCCACGGCCTTGCCGATATCGTGGAGCAGCCCCACCCGCCGGGCGAGTTTGGTGTCGAGACCGAGTTCCGCGGCGATAATCCCGGAGATGAAGGCCACCTCCATCGAATGCTGATAGATGTTCTGGGCGTAGCTGGTCCGGAACTTGAGCCGGCCCAGGAGCTTGATCAGCTCGGCGTGCAGTCCGTGCACCCCGAGGTCAAAGGCGGCCCGTTCCCCGTCCTCCACGAGCGACGCCTCAATCTCTTTCTCCGCCTTGTCCACCACTTCTTCGATCCGGCCGGGGTGGATCCGGCCGTCCTGGATCAGTTTTTCCAGGGAGAGCCGGGCCACCTCCCGGCGAATCGGACTGTGGGCGGAGAGCACCACCGCTTCCGGGGTGTCATCGATGATCAGGTCTACCCCCGTCAGGGATTCCAGGGCCCGGATGTTCCGCCCCTCCCTTCCGATGATCCTGCCTTTCATGTCCTCGTTCGGCAGGTTGACCACCGAAACCATTTTCTCCGCGGCGTAATCACCTGAATATTTCTGCGTCGCCAGGGCGATGATCCGGCGGGCGTTCCGCTCGGCCTGTTCCTTGGCTTCCTCCTCTATTTTCTTGGCGATTTTCTGGGCCTCGAGCCGGGCCTCGCCCTCCATGCTTTCCAGGAGGATTTTCTTGGCCTCCGTGGCGGTAATCCCGGCCAATTTTTCCAGTTTTTCCCGCGCCTCGGCCAGCATCTGGTTGTATTTCTTGTCCTTCTCGTCCGCCGCCTGCTCGCGCGCGATCGTGGACTTTTCGCGCTTGGCCATCTCAGCGTCTTTCTTCTCCAGGAGATCAAGTTTCCGCTCGAGATTCTCCTCCCGGCTGATCAGGCGCCGCTCGATATTCTTGAGTTCCTGACGCTCAGCCCGGGTTTCCTTTTCGAAGGCGGCCCGGGCCTTCAGGGTTTCGTCCCGGGTCTGCATGGCGCCTTCTTTTTTCAGCGCCTCGGTTTCCTTCTGGGCGCTGGCGATGATTTCCTGGGCCTGCTTTTCCGCGGATTCCAACTTCTTCTGGCCCCAGACTTTGCGCAGGTAATATCCCAGAAAAAAACCCAGGACCAACCCGACGATCACGACTAAAATATTGGTAATATTCATTTCTTATTCCTCCTGCCTCTCAATGAGCCTGCCAGAGCCGTTCCTCGGTAAAAAGCCAATCCATCCTCACTCCCCGATCTTCCGGGCAGAGCGGAATCCCAGGAACGACCTGGAAACTGAAAGCCAACCCGGCTTTGTTTTTCCGGGAGGCGGTTGAAGCCAAAGCCCGATCGTAAAAACCCCGGCCGTATCCCAGCCGGTTTCCCTGGAGGTCGAAAGCCACCCCCGGGATCAAAATCAAGTCGAAGTCTTCCGGTTGCTTTTCCTCCCAGGGAAACACCGGTTCGGGAATCCGGAAAGTTCCTTCCCGCAATTCCGAGTCCAGGTACACCCGGAAAAACCGCAAGGCTCCCGGCGGAACGACCCGGGGGAAGAAAACCGCCTTCCCGCCCTGGGCGGCCGCCCGGAAGATGCCCCCGGTGGGAACCTCCCCCCGCATATCCGCGTAAAGAGCTATCCGGCGCGCTTTTTGAAAAGCCGGAAACTCCAGGACCTTTTCCAAAATCCGGGAACCCAGTTTTTCCCGGTCCGCTTCCCGGAAATCCGCCCGCTGGGTCAGTTTTTCCCTTCTCAGTTTTTCCCGCATTTCCCCTGGGTTCACTTCCATAATAACCAGATCAAAAAACGCCCTTTTCGCCTCCTGAAAATGAATCAAGCGCCCGCGAGCCCGCCCGGCCGCAAGATAAATCCCGGCCGTTCACCCATGATCAGAAATGAGGGGGATTTGGTTAAAGCTAGGGAATCTACCGAGTTTTCCCCGGTGAAGGCAAAGTCTTAACCCCCGGGACGAAAAATCGGACCATAATTCTTCCGGTTATGCTCACCGAGTAAACCAGAAACTTCTTTATCAAAAAACCGGAAATGGTAAAAGATAAATTTTTTCCCAAACATTCTTTTCCCAAAACCCCACTTTCTGAATCATCTTATCATTACCACCAAATTAAATTGGTGTTCTTCCTGACCGAACCGACCTCCTCTCTGATATATATTCTATTTTTTTTATTTGCTCCCCGCCAGTGGCCGTAAAGACAGAGCTTTTTTGAACCGCATCTGGTAAGGTGGGCGCCATATTGCCGCTTTTGACCCTGCCCGGGATCCGGGCCGGTCAGCCACCGCAAGGGACGGCTCCCCTCTGCAATTCATTGGTTCTAAAAATAGT
>JAQTNV010000098.1 GCA_028713675.1 bacterium | reverse complement strand
GATTATTACGTTCACATCCCGACGATTCTCCTGGAGAACCCGGACATCGACGGCCTGTTTTTCTACGGGGTCTTCGGGCCGGAACTCCTTCTCGAGCAGAAGAAAAAGATCGGGAAAATGATGGAGATGCCTTCCGACGACGTGCTCTGGCACCTGGGGCTCGAAAACGCCCGCCAGTTCTCCGGGCTTCTGCGGGGATTCGGGAAACCGGTGATGGGGGTGACCTTCAACGGTTTGCAGGACACGGCGATCAAAACCATCGTGGAAAGCGGCATCCCGGTTTATCTCTCCCCGGAAAGGGCCGTCCGGGCGATGGCCATGCTTTATGAATACGCGCAGATAAAGCAAAGGGCATAGAGCATAGTGCAGAGGGCAGAGGGCATAGGGCAAATAGCAAAAAGAAGTTCAAGTGCCAAAGTTCAAATGCCAAATAAATGTCAAAGCCAAAATTTTAAAAAGAAAATAACTATCTTAAAAATATTAAAATTCTTTACCCTATGCTCTTTGCTCTATGCTCTATGCAATGGTGATAATTTGATCAGATAAACTTTTTTACCCAAGGAGGGAAACATGGCCGAGAAAAAAGATTTTTCATCGATGGTCCCGTTCATCCAGGACACCATTCCCATCGTCAAGTACGGCGGGGTCAAGGTGGAAAAGCTGGAGGAGATGGACATCATCCTGAGCATGCCCACGGAGAACAACATGAACCACGTCGGGATGATGTACGCCGGTTCCATCTTCATCCTGCTCGAGATGGCGGGGGCCGCGCTTTTCGCCACCACTTACGACATCTTCAAGTACATCCTGATCAACGCCGGGATGTCGATCAAATACCTGAAACCGGCCACCACCAATCTCCACTGCCACCTGGTGATCACCCGGGAAGAAGCGGACGCGAGAATGAAGCCGATCGAGGAGAAGGGCAAGGGGATCTGGCCCCTCAAGCTCCAGGCCGTCGACGAGAACGGCGTGGTCGTGGCCGAGGCGGAGTGCAATTATTTCGTGAGGGTGAACGCCTAATCAGAAGCCAGTGACCAGTAGCCGGTAGCCGGAAGCGAGAAGAACAAGGTTGCTTGGTTGTTCGGTGGTTAGAAAAACTAGAGAAACCAGAAACCGGCGACTGGCTGCGGGTAATTGGTGACTTTATTGCAGGCACGGAAGCCCAGGCTTCTCCTCGTCAATCCCTGGATTTACGATTTCGCCGCCTATGATTTGTGGTCCCAGCCCCTGGGACTGCTTCTGATCGCCTCCCGTCTCCGCGAGGCCGGGGCGGAAGTTTCGTTTCTCGACTGCCTGGACCCCGTCCATCCCGGCCTGAAAGGTTTTCTGAACCAGCCGGGCCGGAGGTTCGAAGAAGCCCGGCGCCGGCCTTTCGGGCAGGGAAGATTCTTCAGCGAAATCATCGGGAATCCCAAGGCTGTTTCCGGAATTCCGCGCTATTACCGGCGGTACGGGGTCCCGCCCGAGTTGTTCCGGGAGGACCTGGCCCAGGCGGGTGAGCCCGACCTGGTCCTGGTCACCTCGGGGATGACCTATTGGTATCCGGGGGTGACGGCGACGATCGCGGCGGTCAGGGAGGTTTACCCGCGCGTCCCGGTGATCCTGGGAGGAATATACGCCACGCTCCTTCCCGAACACGCCCGGGAATTTTCGGGGGCCGACCGGGTTTTGCCCGGCCGGGCGGAAGGAATGCTGTTCGGGATTTTGGGAGAGATCGTGGGAGGGGAGTGGGAGCGCCGGGCGGGGGAGGAGGAGATCTGGTGGTCATACCCGGCGCTGGATTTGAAAAGAAAGCCGGAATCCATCCCGATTTTAACCAGCCGGGGGTGTCCCCTGCGCTGCAGCTACTGCGCTTCGCGGATTCTTTTCCCGGGTCACTTCCGGAGGGATGTCTCCGAGGTGATTGCCGAGATCCGGGACGTGAGCCGGCGGTTCGGGGTCCGGGACGTGGTCTTTTTTGACGATGCCCTGCTTTCGGGCGGAGGGGATTATCTGGCCGGGCTTCTCCAGGGCGTTGCGGAGCTGAATCTTGACCTGAGATTTCATTCCCCGAACGGGATTAACATCCGGGGGATCAATGCCGCTTTGGCCCGAGGGATGAAAAAAGCGGGATTCCGGACCTTGAGGTTGAGCCTGGAATCAGGAGACCGGGCTTTCCAGGAGAAAACCGGGAAAAAGGTGGATAACCGGGAATTTGAACAGGCGGTCGCGGATCTGCGCGGCGCCGGTTTTGCCCCCGACGAGATCGGGGTATATATCCTGGCCGGACTTCCCCGCCAGGAAGCCCGGGAGGTTTTGGAAACCATCAGGTATGTCCAGGGAGCCGGGGCGAGGCCGGTGATTGCTGAATACTCACCCATTCCGGGGACGGAACTCTGGAAGGAGGCGGTCGAGGTTTCTCCTTTTGATATTTCCCGCGAGCCGCTTTTTCATAACAATACGTTACTGCCCTGCCGGTGGGATGGATTCAGCTATGATGACCTGGCCCGATTAAAACTGGAAACCAAAAGAGTTGAGGATTTAGACGGATAAATTTACTATAATATAATGATTATGTGGAAAGGAGGCGTTTTAATTGCCTACGTATGAGTACAAGTGCAAGTCCTGTGGACACGAGTTTGAGGCTATTCAAAAGATCACCGCTCCTCCCCTGCAGACCTGCCCGAAATGCAAGACCGGCAAGGTGCAGCGGATGGTTTACCCTTCCGCTTTCATTCTCAAAGGCAAGGGGTGGTATGTAACCGATTATGCCCGGAAAGACGGGGGAGGGGGAGCGGCATCATGGGAAGCTTCCCGGAAAAAAGATGAAAAAAGCGAACATTCCGGGACGGAGAAAAAAGAAACTAAGGAAGCCAAGGAGACCAAAGAGGCTAAGGGCACCAAAGAAACTAAAGAAACTAAAGAAACCAAAGAGACCAAAGAGACTAAAGAGACTAAAGAGACCAAAGAAACCAATGTGACCAGGGAAGGTCCCAAGGATTCGGCTTCCGATTCTTTGAAGAATGCTTCGAGTTCCTAGAGAAGTAGAACCCGTCCGGTGGCGGGCCCGAATATCGGCAGGGTGAAGGGGAATCCGGGAAAATAAAGGGGAGAAGATGCCGAAGAAGATTTTAGTCGCGG
Source organism: bacterium (assembly GCA_028713675.1). Taxonomy (GTDB): domain Bacteria; phylum Desulfobacterota; class JAPLJL01; order JAPLJL01; family JAPLJL01; genus JAPLJL01. The sequence goes on along the minus strand of JAQTNV010000098.1, from coordinate 3,612 downwards.
ACAGCAGCATTACGATCCAGAAGGTTTTTTCCTTTACCTTCAAGGCGCCTGATTATGTCATCACCTCGGCGGGAGACGCGACGATGGCGCTCGCCAAGGCCAAGGAAACCATTCCGGATCTGATCGTGGCGGACCTTTCCCTTCCCCAGAAGAACGGCTACGAGCTTTTCCAGGAAATCCGGAAAAACCCACAGCTGCAGAAAGTGATCGGGCTGATCCTGGTCAGCGCCAACGAAACCTTTAACCCCGAAAAAGCCAGGCCGGTCGGGGTTTCCGATTTCCTGGTCAAGCCTTTCGACACCCAGGCCTTGACCAACAAGGTCAAGGAAATGCTGTCCCGGCCCCCGAAAACCGTGGCGCCGGTCACCAGCGCCAGGGATCTGCCTCCGCTTTCGATGCAGGATGAACCTTCGCTGATCCGGTTTACCCGCTCCACGCTTTCGGAAAAACCCAAAGCCCCGGAACCGGCCCCGGCCGTGTCGGATAAAATCCAGGTGGTGGACCAGGACCTCGAACCGGAAACGGTGGATTTCGCCGAAGTGGAGTCTCTGGAACCGGAGGCGGACCTGGAACCGGTTGCCGGGGCGGAACTTGAAGCCGAACCCGAGCTGGTTTCCCTGGATCAGGTTGAGCTGGAACCGGCGGAACTGGGGGAGGAAAAACCGGCCGGGCCCGACGCGGAGGAACAGGAGCTGGAAGAGATTGTCCTGGACGATGAACTGGGACAGGTAGAGGAACTGGCCTCGAACGAATTGGAACCCATGGAATTAGAGCCCGTGGAATTGGAGCCCATGGAATTGGAACCCATGGAATTGGAACCCATGGAATTGGAACCTCTGGAGCCGGCCCATGAAGGAGGCTCCGATGAAATAGAGTTTGATGTCGTGGAAGACAGTTCCGCCTCCCATTTTGAAGCCAAGCCGAAGAAACCGGCCGGGCCCGCGGCCCCGGATCTTTCCGCCCTGGATGACCTGCCCATGGCGGAAGCCGAGGAAGTCGAGGAGCTCCCCGAAATGGAGGAAATCGCTCCGATGGAAGAGCTGGCCCCGGAAGCGGCCCCCGCGGTTCTGGAGGAAGTTCCCCCCGAGATTCCCTACGCCGAAGCGGTGGAGGAAGAGCTGAGCCGGGAAGACGAGCCCCCGGCCGGCGGGGAAACAGGGGCGGAGCCGATGGAACTGGAAATGGAGCCGGAGACGGCGATGGATATGGAAGAAGCCCAGCTGCAGGAACTGGCGGAGGAAACCCCGGCGCCGGAGGCCGGCGAGAAAGAGCTGGAGCTGGAACCCCTGGCGATGGAGTCGGAACCGGAGGCCGCTCCGGATGAGGAAGGACTGCCGGGGGCGGTTCCCACGGACCTGAAAGATCAGATGCCGGAAGAGGAATTCATCGCGGTGGATTACCCGGAACCCCAGGATGCCGCTCCCGCGCCCCAGGCGGCCGAGCCGCGGATCCCGGTAACCAGGGAGGCTGACATGGAAAACGTGAACCGGTTGGCGGCCGAAACCTTCGAGAAAGTGGCCTGGGAGGTAATCCCCGACCTGGTTGACCGGCTGGTCCGGGAAATGGTCAGGGAGAGGATCGAGAAGGTGGCCTGGGAAGTGGTCCCCGACCTGGCGGAACGGCTGATCCAGGAGGAAATCAGGAAACTGGAAGCTCAGGCGGGGAAGGAATAGCGGACCGCAGGTAGCCGGTAACAGGTAGCCGATCACAGGTAAAAAAATAGAAAACCCAGAACTGTCGTCCGCAAATCAAAACAGATAACAATCAAACCCTCCGGCAATTTGCCGGAGATTTAATTTCAGAGATGAAGAAATTTTTCTATCTGATCATGGAGAAGGAATGAAAGAGCCGGAAAATTTAGCCCAGGGTTACGACCCCAAGGGCGTGGAAACCCGCTGGTACCGCTTCTGGGAAGAGAACGGATATTTCCGGGCCGAGCCGAAAGCCGGCCGCCGGCCCTACACCATCGTGATCCCGCCTCCCAACATTACCGGGTCTCTGCACATCGGGCATGCCCTGAACAATACCCTCCAGGATATCCTGGTCCGTTACAAACGGATGGACGGCTATGAGGCCCTCTGGATGCCGGGGACGGATCACGCCGGGATCGCCACCCAGAACGTGGTCGAGCGTGAGCTCGCCCGGGAGGGAAAGAACCGCCTGGACCTCACGCGGGAGGAATTCGTCGCCCGGGTCTGGAAATGGCGCGAGGAGTCCGGCCGGACCATTCTCCAGCAGTTGAAACGCCTGGGTTCCAGCTGCGACTGGCGCCGGGAACGGTTTACCATGGACGCCGGTCTTTCCCGGGCGGTCCGGGAGGTTTTTGTCCGGCTCTACGAGGAAGGCCTGATCTACCAGGGCGATTACGTGATCAACTGGTGCCCCCGCTGCCTGACCGCCCTTTCGGACCTGGAGGTGGAGCCCCGGGAGACCCCCGGAAAGCTTTACTACCTGAAATACCCTTTGCGGAAGGGGGGAACGATCACGGTGGCTACCACGCGCCCGGAGACGATGCTGGGCGATACCGCGGTGGCGGTCAATCCCGAGGATGAGCGGTTTAAGAAACTCGTGGGGGAAAAAATCCTCCTGCCCCTGACGGAGCGGGAGATCCCGATTATCGCCGAGCCCCAGGTGGACCGGGAGTTCGGGACCGGCGCGGTGAAAATCACCCCGGCCCACGACTTCAATGATTTTGAGACCGCCCGCCGCCACCGGCTCCCGAGCGTGACCGTGATCCTTCCCGACGCCCGGATGAGCGAAGAGGCCGGGGCGGCCTACCGGGGACTCGATCGTTTCGCGGCCCGGGAAAAAGTGCTCGCCGATCTCCGGGCTCAGGGCCTCCTGGAGAAGGAGGAAAATTATCCGATCCGCCTGGGGCACTGCTACCGCTGCGCCACGGTGACGGAACCCCGGCTTTCCCGGCAGTGGTTCGTCCGGATCCAGACCCTGGCCGACGCGGCCGTTAAAGCCGTGCGCGAGGGGAAGACCCGGATTGTGCCGGAGGCCTGGGAAAACAATTATTTCGGCTGGATGGAAAATATCCGGGACTGGTGCATCTCCCGCCAGCTCTGGTGGGGGCATCAGATCCCGGCCTGGTACTGCGGGGAATGCGGCAAGATCACCGTCGCGCGGGAGGATCCGAAAACCTGCTCCCACTGCCGGAGCCCCAAGCTCCGCCAGGACGAGGACGTGCTGGACACCTGGTTCAGTTCCGCGCTCTGGCCCTTTTCGACCCTGGGCTGGCCGGATCAGACCCCGGAAGTGAAATTCTTTTACCCCACCTCGGTCCTGGTCACGAGCTTCGACATCCTCTTTTTCTGGGTGGCCCGGATGATGATGATGGGGATCAAGTTCATGGGCGAAGTTCCCTTCCGCGACGTTTACATCCACGCCCTGGTCCGGGACGAATCCGGCCAGAAGATGAGCAAGTCCCGCGGCAATATCATCGACCCGCTGGTGATCATTGATAAATACGGGGCCGACGCCTTCCGGTTCACCCTGGCCGCCCTGGCCGCGCAGGGGAGGGACATCCGGATCTCGGAGCAGAAGATCGAGGGCTACCAGCATTTCGCCAACAAGATCTGGAACGCTTTCCGCTTCAGCCTGCCCCGG
>JAQTNV010000097.1 GCA_028713675.1 bacterium | reverse complement strand
AGAAGATCTCGAAGACGGAGGCGGTGACGTCGCAGATACCCGGGGGGATCGCCGCGGAGTGCGTACATGTCGGGCCTTCGGATTACGTGCCGTGGCTGAACGACAACAAGGTGTGTTTCCTGCGGATGGAAGGCCGGGGCTACGGGGGGATACCCCTGGAGCTGGAGGCGCGGCTTTCGGTGGAAGATTCGCCCAATTCCGGGGGGGTCACGGTGGACGCGATCCGGTGCTGCAAGATTGCGCGGGACCGGGGGATCGGGGGGCCGCTGCTTTCCATTTCGGCCTACGCGATGAAGCATCCGCCCAAGCAGATCAACGACCAGGTGGCCCGCCGGATGGTGGAAGAGTTCATCGCGGGCAAACGGGAACGGTAAAAATAGTTTTCGGTCCGAAGTCTTTTAAGTAATGGTGGCCGCAACCTTTAAGTTGCGAACTGTTATCAAGACATAGATTTTGATAATCCCAACGCAGGCTGATTGTCCTGAGCTTGTCGAAGGAAAGCCCGCGGCTACCTTACTTCTGGCAGTTTGAACTATTTTTCATCCCTCTGCTTTGAAAAAAATTCAAGCGAGAAAACATGCGGGCTGGGGGCTTTTGCTTCTGGCCCTTTTTTTGTTTTTGCCCTCCTGTTCCTCCCGGAATTCCCTGCAGCGGGGGATCCTGGTCATCGGGATCGAAGGCAACCCCACCGACCTGGACCCCCGGACCGCCACCGACGCCTATTCCAACCGGATCGATTCCCTGATTTATAACGGCCTGATCCGCCTGGGACCCCAGGCGGAGATCCTGCCGGATCTGGCCTCGGGATATGAAATCAGGGACCCGCTGACCTATGTTTTCCACCTCCGCCCGGGGGTCCGGTTTCACGACGGCACGGTTCTTTCCTCCCGGGATGTCCGGTACACCTTTCAATCCATCCTTGATCCCCGGCTCGGCTCGACGAGGGCCGCGGCTTTCGCGATGGTCAGGGCCATCGAGACTCCCGATGCAAACACCGTGGTCTTCAGACTGAAGGAGCCCTACGCGGCCCTGCTCAACGCCCTGACCACCGGGGTGGTCCCGTCCCCGGAGGGCCGGAAGGAAACCAGCCCGCCTCCCGGAACCGGGCCCTTCCAGCTGCAGGATTTCCGGCGCGGGGAGAAGGTGACGCTCGCGGCCAACCCGGAATATTTCGAGGGCCCGCCCGCGCTGGCGGGGGTGGTTTTCCGGGTGATCCCCAACGATATCACCCGGGTGATGGAGATCGAACAGGGAGGGGTCAGCCTGCTTTACAACGCGGTCCCGCCGGATTCGCTGCCCCTGGTCGAGGCGGAAAAAAAGCTCGCGGTCATCCGGGCGGAGGGCACCGGCTATTCCTACCTGGGTTTGAATCTCCGGGATCCGATCCTCGCCGATCCCCGGGTGAGAAAGGCCATCGCGCTCGCGATCGACCGGCCGGCGATCATCCGGGATCTGCTCCGGGGCCTGGCCCGGCCCGCGAGCGGGGTTCTGGCCCCCAGCCACTGGGCCTACCGCGGCCAGGTCGCCCAGTTCGGGTTCGACCCGGCCCGGGCCCGCCGGCTGCTCGACGAAGCCGGGTATCCCGATCCGGACGGGGAGGGCCCGAAAAAACGTTTCGTCCTGAGCTACAAAACCTCCCAGGACCGGCTCCGGATCCGGATCGCCGAGGTGATCGCCCAGTACCTGGAAGCGGTGGGGATCGGGGTCGAGATCCGGAGCTACGAGTGGGGGACTTTCTTCGCGGATGTCCGCAACGGCAATTTCCAGCTTTTCTCCCTGACCTGGGTGGGGGTGACCGAGCCGGATATTTATTACTATATTTTCCACTCCCGGAGCCTTCCTCCCGACGGAGCCAACCGGGGAGGCTACGCCAATCCCGGGCTCGACCGGCTGCTCGAGGCGGGCCGGCGGGAAACCGATCCCGGGAAGCGCCGGGAGATTTACGCCCGGGTCCAGGAGAGCGTGGCCGAGGACCTGCCTTATATCAGTCTCTGGCACAACGAAGAGGTCGTGGTGCTCTCCCGGGAGATCCGGGGCTTCCAGGTCTATCCCGGGGGCGACCTGATTTCCCTCGCGCGGGTGCGGATCGGGACTTCGCCATGAAATGGTTCGTGCTCCGGCGTCTGCTCCTGATGATTCCGGCGGCCCTGGGGGTGCTGACCCTGGTTTTTTTCCTGATCCACCTGGTTCCGGGAGACCCGGTGGATCTGATGCTGGGAGAGTCGGCCGGGGTGGCCGACCGGGAAAACCTGCGGCACGCTCTCGGGCTCGATCAGTCCCTGCCCCGGCAGTACGAGCACTTCCTGAGGGGCCTGCTCCGGGGGGACCTGGGGGAATCTTTCTTTTACCGGGAGCCGGTCGCCCGGGTCATCGCCGAGCGCTACCCGGCCACGGCGGAACTCGCGGTCCTGGCCCTGATCGTGGCGATCCTGATCGCCCTGCCGGTCGGAATCGTGGCCGCGGCGCGCCCCTACACCCTCTGGGACAACGGGGCGGTGTTTTTCTCTCTCCTGGGGGTCAGTCTGCCCAATTTTTGGCTCGGACCGCTCCTGATCCTGGTTTTCGCGCTCAAGCTTTCCTGGTTCCCGGTTTCCGGACGGGAGGGCTTCGCGAGCGTGATCCTGCCGGCCCTGACCCTGGGGGCCGGGATGGCCGGGATTCTTTCCCGGATGATCCGGGGCTCCCTGCTCGAGGTGATGGGCGAGGAATATATCACCGCCGCCCGGTCGCGGGGCCTCTCGGAGGCCGCCATCTGGCTCCGGCACGCGCTCAAGAACGCCCTGATCCCGGTCGTCAGCATCCTGGGCCTGCAGTTCGGGGCGCTGCTCTCCGGGGCGATCATCACCGAAACCATTTTTTCCTGGCCGGGGGTGGGCCAGCTGCTCCTCTCGGCCATCTCCAGCCGGGATTTTCCGCTGGTCCAGGGCTGCATCCTGGTCATCGCCTTCACTTACCTGGGGGTCGGCCTGCTGGCCGATCTCCTTTACGCCTGGGTGGACCCGAGGATTCATTATGGCCGCGCCTCATGAAATAAAAGCGGGAAATGCGAGAAACGTTGGACAGGTGGAACAAGTAAGACAAGCGAGACAGGCGGGAAAAGTGGAACATGTGGAACAGGGAAATTAAAAGAAAATCTTTTACCTGTCCAACGTTTCTCGCGTGTTCCACCTGTCTCGCTTTTATCCCTGCGTTTGGTAATTGCCCCTCTGGGGTACTCGTCCTGAGACCCCATCGGGGTCGTAGGAGAGCTTGGTGATTGGGATTTGATTAGGAATCAGGCATTGGTCATTTTTAAACCGAAAAATGCAGTTAGTATTTCCGAATATTATGTAGTTGCCCGATTTATCGGGCGATTTTGAAAACAGCCGATGAATCGGCATACTACAAAAAAATACGTCCGCGAAGGACGAAAGAACGGATTCAATCACATTTTTCGGGTTTAAATAACGTGGCTTTTCAATTAACAAACGAAAAACCGAAAGCATCGCAGGGAGCCGGCTACCGGCGCCTGCTGTTCTTTGGCGGGACGGTGGTGGCGCTCCTGCTTTTGGTCGCCCTGTTCGCCCCCTGGCTGGCGCCGGGCGATCCGATGTCCATCCATCTGGATTCCGGTTTCGTCACCCCCGGGCCGGGGCACTGGCTCGGGCATGACCGGCTGGGCCGGGATATCCTGAGCCAGGTGATTTACGGGGCCCGGGTTTCGATGCTGGTGGGGATCGTGGTGATCGCGATTTCCCTCTCCCTGGGGCTGATCGTGGGCGGAGCCGCGGGTTTCTGGGGCGGAATCCTGGACGAGATTTTCATGCGGGTGGTGGACATCTTCCTGGCTTTTCCCGGGATTCTCCTGGCCATCGCGCTGGCCGCGGTCCTGGGCCCCAGCCTGAAAAACGTGGTGATCGCCCTTTCCTGCCTGGGCTGGGTCGGCTACGCCCGGATCATCCGCGGCCAGTTTCTCTCGGTGCGGGAAAGGGGGTTCGTGGAGGCCGCCCGGGCCGTGGGGGTCGGGAAGCTCCGGATCGGCCTCCGCCACATCCTTCCCCATTGCCTGGCGCCGGTGCTGGTGCAGGCGAGCTTCGGCATGGGCGGGGTGATCCTGGCTGAATCCAGCCTGAGCTTCCTGGGCCTGGGGTCGCCGGGCACCCCCAGCTGGGGACTCTTGCTTTCCGAGGGAGCAGAGTTCATGCGGGTGGCTCCTCATATTGCGATATTCCCAGGATTAGCGATAATGATTTCTGTGCTGGCATTCAACGTTTTGGGTGACGGGGTTCAGGGTTTGCTCCTGAAAAAAAGTGATCTCTTCCTCTCGCGGGGGGCGGGGAAAGGCGGCGCATGAAAGTCCGGGAAATGGTGGGCCAGCTTTTCGTTTTTGGTTTTTCCGGAAGCCGGGTTTCCGCCGGGCTCAAGCGCACGCTCAAGAATTTTCAGCCCGGCGGGCTGATCCTGTTCTCGGAAAATTACGAAAATCCCGAACAGCTGGCGGAGCTGGTCTCCGAGGTCAATGGGGGCCGGAAAGAGCTCCCGCTTTTCTTCCTGGTGGACCAGGAAGGCGGAAACGTGAACCGCCTGACCCGGTCCTTCTCGCATTTTCCCGGCAACGGGGTGATCGGGTCGCTGGAGCCCCGGAAGCCGAAGGAGTCCGCGGCCCCGGCCCCGGCGGAAAAAAAGAAACCCCGGTCCCGGACCGAACCGGAAATCACCGCCCGCTCGATCCCGGATTTTTCCGATTATGACCGGATGGTCAGGAAAGCGGTGAAACTCGCTTATCTCCAGGGCGAGGTCCAGGCCCGGGAACTCCGGTCGGTGGGAGTGGGATGGAACCTGGCCCCGGTCCTGGACCTGCAGAATGCCCAGAGCAAGGTCCTGCAGGGGCGCTGTTTCGGCAGATCCTCCGAGTGGGTCAGCGAAATCGGGCTCGCTTATATCGCCGGGCTGCAGGACAACGGCGTCCTGGCCTGCGGCAAGCATTTCCCCGGTCACGGGGCCACGGAAGAAGACAGCCATCACTGCCTGCCCCGGGTCAAAATCCCGGCGGAAATTGTACTGCGGGATCACCTCCGGCCCTTCGTCCGGTCCCTCTCCAACGGATTGAAGACCCTGATGCCGGCGCACGTGATTTATCCCGGGCTGGATCCGGACCTTCCCGCCACGCTCTCGCCCAAAATCATCGGGGGAATGCTGAGGAAGACTTTCGGGTTTGACGGCCTGGTCATTACCGACGACCTGGGCATGAACGCGATGAAAAAGGATTTCGGGGTCGGCCCCGCGGCCTGCCGGGCCTTCCAGGCGGGGGTGGACATCCTGATGGTGGCCAAGGACCCGGATGAGCAGGCCGAGGCCTTCGAGGCGGTGGTTAAGGCGGTGGAAAGGGGCGAGATTGAAGAGGAGCGCCTGCAGGTATCCCTGCAGAGGATTTCCCGGGTGAAAAAATCCCACCAGGTATTTCTGCCGCTGGATCCCAAGGAACGGAAGAAAATCCTGGGTTCGAAGGAGCACAAAAAAGCGGTCCGGGACCTGACCAGCCTCACCTGATAAATGCGGGATAAAAAGAGTTTCGAGTTTCTGGTTTCGGGTTTCGAGTTTTGAATTTTAACCAGAAACTAGAGACCAGAAACCAAAAACTTAAGAATTGTGGCTGCTCTTTGCCCTATGCCCTCTGCGCTCTGCTCCCTTCGCAGGGTTGCGAATAACCGGATTTTCAGTTATTAATTACCCGTAATTTTTCGTCCCCGTCGTCTAGCCAGGCCCAGGACACAGGCCTTTCACGCCTGTAGCACGGGTTCAAATCCCGTCGGGGACGCCATTATTTTTCCCGGGTTAAGACCCGGGATTTTTTTTTGACTTCCCTGAGAAAAAGTAAGAAAATATAATAAAACCAAAAAGGGGGGTAGGAGATGAAGTTAAAAGATTGGCGTTTGGTCGATGGGGGAAGCCAATCGTTCCTGGCGTTTTTCCCCTTCGTTTTTTTGGCGGTGCTGCTTTTCTCCGAGGCTTCCTGGGCCCGGCAGATTTACTACTATCCCATGCAGGACGGGTCCATCCAGGACGGGACGTACCTGGGCCAAGAGCAGAATTTCCGGAGCGTCCGAACCAATGACGGCGACGGCTCCGCCGCCGTGCTTTCGGCTCCGGCCGCGACGGGAATCAGCCCGGTCCAGCTGGCCGGTTTCAGCGTTACCGCCGCCGGCGGAAAGGTCAATTCCGTCCGGCTCAAGCTGGTCTGCCGCGCCGGGGGAGACGCCGCTTCCGCCCGGCTCCGGGGCGCCCTGCGGATCGGGGGTGAACTCTTTGTCTCCCCGGAGGAATTCGCCCTGCAGCCGGCTTATTCCGAATGGTCCTATCTCTGGAATGGAAATCCCCTCACCCGGGGCGCCTGGCAATGGAGCGACCTCGAAAACCTGGAAGCCGGGGTGAAACTGACCGGGGGGGAGGCGGCCTGCACCAAGATCAGCCTCTCGATCGATTACACCCCCGTCGCGGAAGCCTTCGCTCCTTTGCCTCCGGCCACCAAAGGCGGGGGCGGGTGCTGCATCAACACCAACTGCGCGACCATGCCGAGGGGGGAAATCACCGACCGGACGCCGGGGGAGTTCTCGGCGTATCTGAATGTCCTGCGGGTTTTCCGGGACGAGTATATGAAACCCAACCCGGCCGGGCGGTGGATGACCGCCCTTTATTACCGGTTCAGCGCGCTCTTTTCCGACGGGCGGATGAAAACGTTTGCCCGGAGCGAAATGTTCCTGACGGTCTTCCAGCCCCTGTTTTTCATGTCGGTGTCATACGCGACCCTCTGCCTGGAGCACCCGCGCCTGGGGATGGG
>JAQTNV010000096.1 GCA_028713675.1 bacterium | reverse complement strand
GGGTAATTCGCCATGTGCTCCGACACCCCGTCCAGCACCTCGCCCATCATCACCTTCACCCCGGTCTTGGGCATCCGCTTCCAGATCGTCTTCGTGCAGTTCGGCAGGGCGAACATCGCCTGCTCCACCGGCTTTCCCACCTTCCGCCGGTCGATGTCGAACGCCGCCACCACCTGGATGTCCGAGGGCTTGTATCCCCCCAGCTCCGGGTGCATCAGACCCAGGTCCCGGTCCCGGCCGCCCTGCCGGTAATACTCAATCCCCTGCAATAACGAACTGGCGCAATTTCCTACCCCGCAAATCGCTAACCGTATCTTTCCCATTTCTAAAACTCCTTAGTTGGTCCCGATCCCTGAATCAACCCCAACTTCCAGGCCTCTAATCTAGTCTCCCTTGGTAATACAATCAACCGGACAGGCTTCCACGCACTGCGCGATTTCCAGGCCTTCGCATTCATTGCAGATTTCCGCATCAATATAGAAGCCTTCCTCGCCTTCGGAAACCGCCCCTTCCGGGCATTCTTCCAGGCAGGCCCCGCAGGCGATGCACCCTCCCGCAATCAGCATGGCCATATTACGGATTCCCCATCGTCCGGCTCAGGACTGTCCTTCGTCCTCTTTGTCCTTCTTGACCATCCGGGAGATCGTTTTTACTTCCTTGCTCAGGCGGTCCAGCCGTTCCCTGAGTTCAGTAACTTCATCCCGGGTCGGAAGGTTCAGCCGGTCCATAATCCCCATGATCAGCTCCCGGGTCTTTTCCTCCAGTCCGTCCTTTCGGGTTTTAAGTTTTTCCCGGACGGAATCCAGATCCGGAAGCCGCTCCCGCAGTTTATCTCCAACGTTGCTCATCCTTTTCACCTCCTAAACTCAAAAAGCCAAACCCGGCTTTTTCATAGGAATATCAAACCATGCCTAAAAAATCAAATCTGTTCCCCGGCCCGTCTCATATCCTGAAGCACCAGACTGGCCGCGGGGCCGGTTTTCCCGTTTCGGAAAAAGCCCCGATCGCGGCGCAGGCAGAAAAGGATATCCAATTTATCACCCGTTTTGAGATCGTGCCGGCCGGCCATTCCGAAACCGATGGCCCGGGTGGAGGAGTTCTCCCAGTCCAGGATCATTCTGAGATGCCGGGAGCCGACCAGTCCGGCTTCCCGGGTCCGCAGGCCCCGCCCGAGGAATACGGGCTCGGGGTTGCCCATCCCGAAGGGCTCCAGATTTTCCAGGCCCGAATCCAGGAGTTCCAGCATCCCGGGATAATCCAGTTCCTGGTCAACCCGGATGGCGGGCTCCAAGGCTCCGGGCTCGGTTTCCAGCATCCGGCCCACCGCGCCCTGAAAACCCTGCGCAAAGCGGGAAATCGTCTCCGGCAGGATTTTGAAACCCGCGGCGAGTTCATGGCCCCCGAAAGTCTCCAGGTCGGCGGAAAGTTCCCCCAGGATGCGGATCAGGGATATCCCGGGAAGGGAGCGTCCGGACCCCCGGCCCAGTCCCTCCGCGACCGCGATCAGGCAAACCGGCCGGTTAAGCTCCTCCATCAGCTTGGAAGCCACGATGCCCACCACCCCGGGATGCCACCCGGGATCGGCCAGGACCAGGCCGGCCGGCCGGTCCCCGGCCGCGGGGAATATTTCCGCGATCTTTTTTCTGGCTCCCTGCAGAATCTTCTCCTCTTCCTTCTGCCGGCTCCGGTTGTAGCGGTCCAGCTCTTCGGCCGCCATCCGAGCCTCGCCCGGGTCTCCGGCCAGCAGCAGTTTCATCCCGATCTGGCTGTCCCCCAGCCGCCCCCCGGCGTTGATCCTCGGGGCCAGATAGTACCCGACCTCCTCGGCCGAGACAGGTTTCTTTCCGAATGTCCCCGCCACTTTCCGCAGGGCCTGGATCCCGGGCCGCTGGGACTGGGCCAGTTCCCGGAGCCCGAAAGCCACCAGGATCCGGTTTTCCTCGCGGAGAGGCATCATGTCGGCGATGGTCCCCAGGGCCACCAGGTCCAGGTATTCCCTGAGGTTATTGCCTTCGGGGTTGAGCATCCCCGTTTCCCTGAGTCTCTGGCGCAGGGCGATCAGGAAATAGTAGGCCACGCCCACCCCGGCCAGGTCCCCGAACGGGAAGCGGGAATCCTTGCGCTTGGGGTTCACCACCGCCAGCGCGGGGGGCAGCTCCCCGCCCACTTCGTGGTGGTCGATCACGATCACCGGGAGGCCCAGTTCCCGGGCCAGGGCGATTTCCTCGAGGTTGGCCGTCCCGCAGTCGACCGTGATGATCAGGTCGGAGCCCCGGGCCTTGATCTTCCGGACCGCTTCCGGGTTCAGGCCGTAGCCCTCTTTGATCCGGTTGGGCAGTTCCCAGTCCACCGTAACCCCGAGCCGGGAAAGGAAAAGGTAAAGAATGGCCGTCGCGGAGATCCCGTCGGCATCGTAATCGCCGAAGATGGTGATCTTCTCCCGGCCGGAAACGGCCCGGATCACCCTCTCCACCGCCCGGTCCAGGTCCGGCAGCGGTTCGGGGCTGAAAGGCTGGCGCAGGTCGGAAAGCGAAGGCTTGAGAAACCGGAACGCGGATTCCGATTCCCGGATCCCCCGGTTGACCAGAAGCTGGGCCAGGACCGGGGAGATCTCCAGCTCGCGCGCCAGCTTGTCCCGGGCGGCGGGATCGGCCGGGATGATTTCCCAGCGGGCGGAAAGGCGGGAACGGTTGGACCTCATGCGTTCTTACCTGAACTGATTTGTCTCCCGGCGGGGTTCGGGGTTTTCACGCCCGGGAGGAGAAAAGCAGGAGCGGGGGAAAACCTATTTCTTCTTCTTCCCGAATTTCTGTTTCCAGAAAAGCAGGACAGGGGAGGCGATGAAAATGGAGGAATAGGTTCCGATCACGATCCCGATCAAAAGAACGAAGGAAAAATCCCGGAGCACCGGCCCCCCGAAGAAAAAAATCGCCGCTACCGTCAGGAACGTGGCGCCCGAAGTGATGATCGTGCGGGAAAGGGTCTCGTTGATCGCGGCGTTCATCACCTCCTCGAAACGCTGGCGGGAGAGCTTGCGCATGTTCTCCCGGATCCGGTCGAAGACCACCACCGTGTCGTTCACCGAGTAGCCGGCCAGGGTCAGGAGGGAAGCCACCGAGGTCAGGTTCAGCTCGTAACCGCAGATCTTCATCGCCCCGTAGGCGACGATGAGATCGTGGATCGTGGCGATCACCGTCCCGACCCCGAAGCGGAACTCAAACCGGTAAGCGATATAAATCAGGATGCCGACCAGGGCGAAGATGGTGGCCAGCATGGCCTTGTTGCGGAGTTCCTTCCCCACCCGGGGGCCGACCGATTCCTCGCGCTTGATTTCAAATCCCTTTTCCCCGAATTTGCCGGTCAGGGACTCGTGAATCCGGGCCGAGTCCTCCTGCTTGGCCACCGGGAAGCGCACCAGGTATTCCTGGACCCCCAGGCCGCCGAAGCGCTGCACGGAGATCCCGGAGATCCCGCTTTTATCGAGAACATCCCGGAGCTCGTCGATCTGGACGGCCTGGTTGAACTTGACCTGGATCTCGGTCCCTCCCCGGAAATCTACCCCCATCTTGGGATGGCCGAAAATCAGGACGGCTAAAATGGATATCCCGGTTAAAATCCCGGAAAAGATAAAACCCTTATACCGCCAGCCGACAAAATCGAACTTGCTTCCCGGTTTGATCAGTTCTAGCATCCGTCTATCTCCCGTCTTTTAGAGATAAAGTTTCTTCATGGCGCCGCGGGTGAAAAGATAATCAAAAATCAGTCGGCAGATAATCAAGGCCGTGAAAAGCGTGGTGATGATCCCGATGCTCAGGGTGATGGCGAAACCCTTGACCGGACCGGTGCCGAACTGGAACAACACCAGTCCCGCGATCAGGGTAGTCAGGTTGGCGTCCATGATGGTGGCCGTGGCCCGCTCGAAACCTGCTTCCACCACCGCCCTCGGGGTCTTCCCCAGCCGGATCTCCTCCCTCATTCTTTCATAAATCAGGATGTTGGCGTCGACCGCCATACCGATGGTGAGGATGATCCCGGCGATGCCCGGGAAGGTCAGCGTGGCCTTGAATCCCGCCAGCGCCCCCAGGATAAAGAACACGTTGAAAATCAGAGCCAGATTGGCGATCACCCCTCCGAACCGGTAGTAAATCAGCATGAAAATGAAAACCAGCCCGGTCCCGATAGCCATGGCGACTTCGCCCCGCCGGATCGAATCCTTTCCCAGGGAAGGCCCGACGACCCGTTCCTCCTCGACTTTCACGGGCGCGGGCAAAGCCCCGGCCCGGAGGACGATCGCCAGGTCGGTGGCCTCCTCCATCGAGAACCGGCCGGTGATCGAGGCCTGGCCCCCGGGGATCCGCTCCTGGATCACCGGGGCGGAATGAACGTTATTGTCGAGAATGATCGCAAGTCTCCGCTTGACGTTTTCGGAAGTCACCTGTTCGAAGGTCCGAGCCCCCATCGCGTTCAGCGTAATCGACACGTAAGGCGTCCCGTACTGGCGGTCCATTCTGACCGCGGCGTCGCGCAGGGCATCCCCAGAAAGCACGGTGGCGGACTGCAGCAGGAACGGCTCGCTCCGGGTTCTCCCGGTTTCGGCGTCCCGGACCTTCTGGAACAGCACCATCCGGTCTTCTGGGATCTTTCCGGTCAGCCATTTGTTCAGGGCCTCCGGATCGTCCGAGATCCCCGGTTTTTCTGTCTCGGCCTGTCCGACCAGGGCCCAAAGTTTCTCCCCGGTTAAAGAGTTTTCGTCCACCATTTTGAATTCCAGGCGGGCGGTCCGGCCGATCAATTCCTTGGCCCGCTTGGGATCGTTGATGCCGGGGAGCTGGATCAGGATCCGGTCATCCCCCTCTCGGACGATCACCGGTTCCGCCACCCCGAACTGGTCGACCCGGTTCCGGATGGTCTCCACCCCCTGGCGCACCGAGTAATCCCGGATCTCCGCCATCTCTTTCGCGGATATGGCCAGGTGTATTTCCACCTCGCCCCCTTCCTTGACCACGGGGGTCAGGGCCAGGCGGGGGTAACTTTTATCGAGGATGTCCTTTTGGGTCTTGTTGGCCGCGGCCTGGTCCGGCAATAAAATCACCACTTCCTCGCCCCGGCGCTCGATTTCCAGATAATTTATTCCGGCTTTCTTGACCAGTTGGCGGATGTCGGAGCCGATCCCGTCCAGGGTGCTTTCGATGGCTTTCTCGGTCTCTACGCTCAGCACCAGGTGGATCCCGCCTTTAAGATCGAGTCCGAGATGAATCTTGTCCTCCGGCAGAACCCCTTTCCACCAGGCCGGAAGCTTGGACGTTAAAGTCGGGGTCAGAAAAATAATGGATGCCAGCGTGACGATCCCGACTATCGTGGCCCGCAAAGTAAAGGATTTGAACATATCGGCTCCCTCTTTAATTTCCCTTATTCATCTCGGTAAAAATTTTAAATTTCTTAAAATATTTTTTTGGAATTCGCATTTCAAATTCAGGATCAGCTCCCCATTTTCCCTCTCAACTTATCGAGAAAAGAACCGGAGCCGCCCTGGTCCGGGCCTTTTTTCTCATCCTTGCCGGGGGCGGGCTTGAGTTCCATGCTCCGGTTGGCGGCGATCTGGTCCCGCGCCACTTTGATCTTGACCTTCTCCGCCACCTCCAGCATTACCGTCCCCTCGTCGATCTCCGCGATCCGTCCGAAAATCCCGCCGGTGGTGATCACGTCATCCCCGCGTTTCAGGGATTTTAAAAGTTCCTGGTGCTCCTTGGTCCGTTTCTGCTGGGGCCGGATCAGGAGGAAGTAAAAAATCGCGAAAATCGCGGCCAGCATGACCAGCCCGCCCCAGTCGGCCCCCGGCTTGGCCTGCCCGCCGCCCGGGGCGGGCGAACCCATGGCCAGCAGGAAAGCGGGGCTGCCAAGGACGATTATTCCACCGGTGATCAACCGGGTTCCGATCTTCTGATAAATTTCCATGGTTCCTGATTCCTCCTGATGGAGCCCCACGGGCCAAGCCCGTGGTACCTCCATGCTATTACCCGCCGTCGCTAACTTGTCCGACCTAGCTTTAGCGAAGTCGGAAGCTTTGGCGGGTTATCCGCCTCTTTATCCGCCCCTGCGAACATCCGCCGGAGCTTGTATTATTTCCCTATTCGATTAACGCTATACCTTCCGCATTCACCTACGGCTAAAAGCCTGAGCCTTCTGCGGAGGCGGATAAACTCGGTTCAGTTTAAGTTATTTTATTATTTTTCTCCACCCTGATACTTAGATAAAAAATTCCGGCGGAATTCCGTGAACCGCCCCTGCCCGATCGCTTCCCGGATCCCACCGAGCAAACCGAGATAAAAATAAAGGTTGTGCAGGGTCGCCAGGCGGGCTCCCAGGATTTCCCCCGCGTTGATCAGGTGCCGCAGGTAAGCCCGCGAATATCCGCCCGCGCAGACCGGGCAGCCGCATTCGGGATCAACGGGACCGGGATCCTCCGCATATATTGCGTTTCTTATAACAACAACGCCCCGGGAAGTAAAGAGAGATCCGTTGCGCGCGTTGCGGGTCGGAATCACGCAATCGAAAAGGTCCACCCCCAGGGCGCAGGCGGCCAGGATATCCTCCGGTTTCCCCACCCCCAGGAGATGGCGGGGCCGGTCGGCGGGAAGCTCGGCCGTGGTTACTTCCACCGTCTCGAGCATTAATTCCCGGCTCTCCCCTACGCTCACCCCCCCGATGGAATACCCGGGGAACCCGATTTCCGCCAGCCCCCGGGCGTTTTCTTTCCGCGCCTCCGGATACATGCCGCCCTGGACAATGCCGAAAAGCATGGATCCCGCGCCGGGTTCCTTTTCCCGGTCCCGCCGGCAGGCCCGGGAGCGCCGGGCCCAGGCCAGCGAGAGTTCGGCGGCCCGCCTGGTCTCGGTTTCGGAAGCGGGATAGGCGATGCATTC
>JAQTNV010000095.1 GCA_028713675.1 bacterium | reverse complement strand
AGCGTCAGCCACCTGATTGTCCTGGTCGATCTCTCCCTGCGCAGCATCGCGGTGGCGGAACAGATCCGGGAAACCATAAAACGTCTCTGGATTGATTGCCGCCTGGGCGTGGTGGCCAACCGGTCCGCCGGGGACGCGCGCCAGGTCCAAACCTCCCTGGAATCCAGGGGGATCGAACTCTGGGGGATCATCCCCGAAGACCCGGTCCTGCGGGGAAATGATTTACAGGGAAAAACCATTTTTGACCTTCCGGAAAATTCGGGTATGCTAATGGCAGCTCAAAAAATCGCCGAGAAAATCAGCCAATGAATTACCGGTTTTTCATTTTTCAATTATTGGTTTGATATGTTTTTATATATTTGTTTGGTAATTGGAATTTGGTAATTGGTTGTTGAATAAACGAGGGCGCTCATGAAAAGCAAACAGGAAATCCTGGAGATTTTCGGCCAGGTTATCTCCGGCCCGATGAACCGGTATGTTTCCGAATGGAAGAAATCGGGGAAAAAGGTGGTGGGATATTACTGCTCCTACATTCCGGAGGAGCTTTTTACCTCCATCGGCGTTCTGCCCTACCGGATCCGCGGCGCCGGCAGCAAGGATTCCTCCGTGGCGGACGCCTATCTCTCCGCCCGGCTCTGCACCTTTGTCCGCCATAGCCTGGCCCTGGCTCTCTCCGGGGAACTTAATTTCCTGGACGGCGTGGTTTCGATGAACTCCTGCGATCACATCCGCCGGGGTTTCGATCTCTGGAAACACAAGGTTAAGCCCGGTTTTTCCTATTTTATCTCGGTTCCGAGAGTCCAGGACGACCGTGTACTCTTCTGGTTCGAAGAGGAAATGGAAGGTCTGAAAAAAGCGGTGGAGGATCATTTCGGGAAAAAGGTCACCCCGGAAGGGTTGAAATCCGCCATTACCCTTCATAACCGGGCCCGGATCCTGCTCAAGGAAGTGCTGGACCTCCGGAAATCGGATTCCCCCCCTCTTTCGGGAACCGAGGCCCTGACGGCCGCGGTGGCTTCCCAGCTCATCCCGGAACCTGATCTGATCCCCCTCCTGGAGGATTTTCTGGCCGGACTGAAAAAATCCGGCGGCGGCAAGCCCGCCCGCGCCCGGCTGGTGGTGGCCGGCGGGGAACTGGACGAGCCGCAATTCATCCGGAATATCGAGGAACAGGGCGGTCTGGTGGTGGCGGATGATGCCTGCTTCGCTGTCCGCTCCTTCTGGGACCTGGTTCCAGAAAACGGTGATCCCTGGAAGAGTATTCTCCGCCGTTATCTCTTTCATGTCCCCTGCGCGCGCATGGTAGGTGCCCTGGATGACCGAACCGCCTTCCTGACCAGTCTGGTGAAAGACTTCAGGGCGGACGGGATCATCTTCCAGCGCATGAAATTCTGCGATATCTGGGCCGGGGAATCCCATAATATTCTCTGGCGGATGAAAAAGGCCGGGATTCCCATTCTGGTTCTGGACCGGGAATACCAGGTTCCCGCTTCGGGCCAGGTCCAGACCCGGGTCCAGGCATTTCTGGAAAGCATGGGCAAGTGAAATGCAAATCCCAAATTCCAAGTTCCAAATTCCAAACAATGATAAATAAACAAATTCCGGATTCCGGACCCGAAACCCGAAACCTGAAACTCGAAACCATAATTGTCGCGGGTGTGGATATCGGCTCCACCACCAGCAAGGCGGTGATCCTTGAGGGCCGCCGGATCGTCGGAACCTTTATCGGCCAGAGTTCGACCAACCCGACCAAAACCGCGGATGAGGTATTCCAGAAAGCCCTGGAGATGGCCCGGGCCGAGAGAAGCCAGGTCAGGCATATCGTCGGAACCGGCTACGGCCGCGCCAAGGTGGCCTTTGCCAACGAAAACGTTTCCGAGCTTTCCTGCCACGGCAAGGGAGCCCATTTCCTGGTCCCCTCCGTGCGCACCGTGATCGACATCGGGGGCCAGGATACCAAGGTCATTTCCGTGGATGTCCTGGGCCGGCTCCAGGATTTCGGCGTCAACGACAAATGCGCGGCCGGGACCGGACGTTTCCTGGATTTCATCTCCGGAAGCCTGGGCCTTAAGGTGTCCGACCTGGGACATTATCATTTCGATCCGGGCGAGCCGGTCACCATCAGCCAGATGTGCAGCGTTTTCGCAGAATCCGAGGTCATCAACCTGATCAACGAGGGAGTCCCCCTGGCCAGCGTGGTGAAGGGTCTGCATTTCTCGGTGGCCAGCCGGATCAATTCCATCGCCCGCCGGGTGGGACTCGCCCCGGAAGTGGTGGTCACCGGGGGTGTGGCGAAAAACCCGGGGGTGATGAAATGCCTGGAAGAAAAGCTGGAGGTCAAGCTGCAATCCCTGCCCGGGGATTTTGACCCCCAGCTGATCGGGGCTCTGGGAGCGGCGGTAATCGCAGCGGAAAAAGTCAACAAATCCGCCTGAATCGGTTTTCACATTAATAAGGAGGTTTAGGCATGAGCATTTTCAAGGATTCCCCGGAGCTGGAAAAGATTCTGGGAGGGTATTTCCGGGAAGCGGTCATGATTCCCAAGGGAGAGCGCAGCCTGATCGACGCCTATATCGGCATCCTGACCGACCCCCAGAACCGCTCCCTGGCGGAGGATTTTGTCGACATCATGACCGACGGGGACAAAAAACTTGTCCAGCAATATCTGGGGTATATCGACGGCGGAACTCCGGAGCACATCAAACAGGCGGAAGGTGAAATCCTGAAACAGGGCAAATTCGTGGAAGAAACCCTGCAATCCGCCGGGTTGATCCTCCGTTTCAACCTCCGCGAACCTGACCTCGCGATTATTATTGACGCCACCGAAAACCCGATCGGGGTATATATTAATGACCAGACCAGAAAACCCTCAGCGGATTTCAGCCTCAAGGCCGATTTCGCCAATAAATTCTGGAACGGCAAGGTCAACCTGGCGATCGCCCTGACCAAAAAGGACATCGTGGCCCGCGGCTCCATCCCCAAGATTCTCAAGCTGGTGAAAATCCTGGGGCCGATGTACGGGTTCTATAAACTTTACCTGAAAAAGCTGGGACGAACGGATTTGATAATTTCTTGACCAACACACTAACTCACTAACTCACCAACCTAACTTATTCCGGAGGATTGATGGCCATTCTCGGCAAAGAACGTTTTGAGGATCTGGAAGCGATCCACGAAGGCATCACGGGGATGCTCGATATCTATAAGGAAGACCCCGCCTCGAGGGGCCTGAACGCTTACTTCAAGGCTTTTACCAAGCTGGTGGAAAATCTCTGCCGCCCTTTCGATGATAAACAGCCGGTGGTCTGGTACAACCTCGGGATGAGCCCGGAGCTGATCCTGGCCCTGGAAGGTGTTCACAATATCCCGCTCGAGGCCTATCCCGCCCTCCAGGATATTGTCGGCGAGGTCAACTTCACCTTGGATTACATTGACCGGGCCGAGGCCCACGGCCTGCCCCACGAGGTGTGCTCGGTGGACAAGGCCGGGGTGGGTGCGGTCCTGAAAGGCATCATGCCCAAGCCCTCGTGCATCCTGGGGGTGAACACTCCCTGTGACTCCCAGATGGCCGCCCTCCAGGCTTCCGCCGAGCTGTCCGGGGCCCCCCTTTACCTGATTGATATTCCCTACCTCTACGGGGAACGGGAAGTTGAATATGTGGCCCGGCAGATCCGGGATGCCATTCCCTTCCTGGAAAAACATACCGGGCGGAAATTCAGCTGGGAACGCTTCCGGGAAATCTGCCTGCGGGCGAACGGGATGAGCGAAAATCTCCTGGCCTGGAATGAATACCGGAAGGCGGTCCCCTGCCCGCAGATATCCAAGCTCATCTGCCTGATGGTGCCCCTTTTCATTACCTTCGCCGGGACCGAAACCGGCGTGGTCACCGCCGCGGAACTGGCCGCGGAAGCCCGGGAAAGAAGCGAACGGGGCGAAGCCGCTGTGCCGGGAGGGGAGAAAATCCGGGCGGTCTGGTATCAGGACCCGGTCTGGTTCGACCTGCAATTCTACGATTGGATGGAAAGCGAACTGAAAATGGTTATCCCGATGGACCTCTTTGGCTACCACGCCCCGGAGGGCATGATTGATGTCAGCTCCCGGGAAAGCATGCTCCGGGGTCTGGCCCATCGCTTTATCCGGGTCATGCCCATGTCCCGGCAGTTCAAGGGGCCGATCGAATGGTATCTGAACGACTATGTCACCCTCTGCCGGGAATACAAAGCCGACTGTGGAATTTTCGCCGGCCATGTCGCCTGCAAGCATGCCTGGGGCGGACTCGGCCTGCTCAAGGAAAAATGCCGGGAGATCGGAATACCCCTGCTTGTTTTCGAATTCGATATGTTCGATCCCCGGGTCACCTCGGCGGAATCCATCCAGGACCAGATCACTCAGTTCGTCAACAACGTGGTCCTGCCGCGGATAGAATTGAAGAAATAACCGGGAAAAACCTGGTGAATCCGATTCTCAAATCCCTCAGCTGGATTATTTTCACAATTCTGCTTTTCCTTCCGTCCCTCCGCGTGGAAGCCGGTCCCGAGACCAAATCCTATTCCCTAAAATTCGGCACTATGGCTCCGCAGGAGTCCGCCTGGACTGAAATACCCAAGCAGGTTCTCGTCCCCCTGATCCACGAAATGTGGGGAGACAGCTTGAAGACTACCATCTATTACGGCGGCGCCATGGGTGATGACGATGACATCATCAGGAAAATTAATTTGGGACAGCTCCAGGGCTGCTGCTGCACCAACCAGGGAACGGTTAAGGCGGTGCCCGAGCTTTCAGTTTTTTCTTTGCCCCTGCTTTTTCAATCTTACGAAGAAGTTGACTACGTGGTCCGAAAGCTCCGCGGTCGGATCCGGCAGCTTTACGAGGACCGGGGTTTGTATCTGCTTTTTTTCATTGATACCGGGTTTCTTTATTATTTCAGCCGGGAAAACCCTTCCAGCATTGAAAAAATCCGCTCGCACCGGGTTTTTTCCTGGTTCGGGGAAATCCAAAATGACACTTTCAACTCCCTGGGGATCAGCCCTATTCCCGTGGCCATTACCGAGCTGAGTTCTTCGATTTCCACCGGTTTGACCAACGGGGGGGCAGGCCCGGCTTCCTGGCTCCTGGCCACCCAGATGTACCCCTATATCAATTACGTTCTCGATCCCCCTCTTTTCTACGGGCCCTCCACCGGCTTTATCGATAAAAAATCCATGGACAAAATCACCGCGGACCTGGAGAAGCATCCGGAGGAGTTCGCCAAAATTCAAAAATCATTCATCGAATTTAAAAACACGGTGGAAGCCAATGACTTCCTGGATCGGAGGAACGTAAAAAATGATCTTTCCCGGGCGGCGGGAAAGAAAGTCATCGGCTGGCTGAAAAACCAGAGGTGCGAAAAACCTTCCGATGTCCAAGCCCTGCTTTTCGGGGTATTCCGCGAAGCCGAGCCCATTTGGGTGAAATCGGTCCGGAGTTTTGAATCCGACTGTCTTGAGGGTTTTTCCCGTCGGGGAATGAAGAAAGTCAAACTTCAGGAAAACGATTTGCAGGAATTACAAAACGCTTCCCGGAAAATCTGGAAGAAATTCTCCGGGCAGAAATATCCGGAGTGGCTTCTTTCCGAAATCCTTGATTTATTGAACGAATTCCGGGCCGGGAAAAAGCCCGGATTAAAAAACCAATAACAATGTATTTTCTCCCTTGTTTCGTATTGTCCCCCTTTTTCATTTGTCATTTATTTTCAAATCTTTAACCAAGAATAAAAAAAGGGCCCCGGAAACGGGGCCCTGGCAATCAATTTTAAAATATCTCGGCGCGAAAGATACCCTATTTAACTACGGGCTTCGCCGGAGCTTCCGGAGCGGCAGCAGCGGGCGCCGGAGCGGCAGCCGGAGCGGTAACACCTGCCGGAGCCGGAGGAACAATCTTGGTAAGATTGATATCCTGTCCGCTCAGGGTTTTCCCGGCCTCAACCACGATACCCACCAGCGGTTTGGAATCGTATCCTTCCTTCTTCGCTTCCAGGGTATACTGGCCGGCGACAACCCCTTCGATTTTGTAAGCGCCCGCGTCGTCGGTGGTGGCATTCAGGGCGGTTCCCGATACGGAAATGGCGATCCCTGCGTTCCCGGCCGCGGCGCCATCCAGGGTGGCCTTTCCTTCGATTACACCGGGTTTTTTCGCGCAGGCAAAAGCCAGAACCAATCCCAATGCCAGAGAAGCATACATGACCTTTTTCATTTTAAATTTCCTCCTCAAATTAATTTAAGAAAAAAATATCGATAACGCCTTTTTGCACATGGAGACAGTTATCAGGCAGCTAAGGCGGCCAGGCATTGCTGTGGTTTCCGATAATCTTCTTCATCTGTCTTTCACCTCCCATCCAGAGATATCAAACATATTTATATCCTTGGATTTTTTCGAGGAAACTAAAATAAAAACAAATCTTTGTCAAGTTCCATCCCCTTGCGGCAAGATATTAATATAAAGGCAAACAATGTCAAGGGAAGTTGGAATTTGGATGCTCTTTTCTTCGAATATCAGCCCGGATTCATTGGCAAGTATCTGATATTGCGAAACTATTCATGAATAAAGCGGGTTATTTTTCCGGAAAAAAATCCCGGGTCGGATCCCGGGATTCACAAGGAGGTAAAAAGGATGGGCGATATTTTCTATTTACCCATTCTCTAATTATTTTGACCGATTGATTGGAAAAAAGTTCATGGTTTATTCCTATTTATTTTCCGGTATTTAAAACCGGCGGCTTTCCGGATGCCGGCGTCCTTCCCTTCCATCCCCGCAAATACCCCGAGGTCGGGGCCGGCAAAATCTTCGGTATGATTATTCCTGCGGGTTGACAAACTCCTGGTAGAGTTTTTCCCGCAGGGAAGGTCCATCCAGATTGGTGATGATGGCTCCCTCGATCGCCAGGGAAATCCGGCCGGTTTCCTCGGAAACCACGATCACCAGGGCG
>JAQTNV010000094.1 GCA_028713675.1 bacterium | reverse complement strand
GAGCCGTTTCCGGCTTCGGGGCTTATTCGGTGTCAAATTACAACTTCTTATCGCTATAATTTAACTACCTTCGTGGCTTGCCAACCCTTCGGACCCTGGGTAGCTTCGAATTCCACCTGCTGGCCCTCTTTCAAGGTCTTAAAGCCGTCACCCTGGATGGCGGAAAAATGCACGAACACATCCTGTCCGCCTTCCTGCTCAATGAAACCGTAACCACGGCTCTCATTGAACCATTTTACTTTACCTACTGACATGAGCCCACTCCTCCTTTCTGAATATTAGATATGGGCAAACAAACTTCGCTACTTTTACTGTAAACTCCACTGTTTGTCAAGGATACCAAACCCTTAGCCGATTCTGACCGCCATGGGCAGGGCGCGGAAAGCCCGGAGCATGGGGCAGGGAGCATGGCGTTAATTAACGAATGACGATTGAAGATTGACGATTATTCTGATTGTCACTCCACAATCATAAATCATCAATCGTAAATTTCCGAAGTTGTTCTAATCACCCAACCACCCAGCTACCCAGCAACCTTCTTTTTCTAATCACCCAACCACCCAACCACCCGGCTACCCAGCAACCTTCTTTTTCCGGCCGCCGGTGAAAAATATTTCGGGTCCGCCCCTGTTTTTAACCGAATTATTTTGCGACAATAAATAAGGATTTTTTAACACCGGGAACCGACATCAGATAAAGCAAAGGAGCACGGGAAATGCTGACCAGATTCAAAATCGCCGTTGGCGGGGTGGCGGAAACCAGCGACGAAAAAGCTCCGATCCTCTTTTACGTCAACCCGGATGAAACCGAAAAAAAATTCCTGATCAACAGCTACAAACTGGACGAGCACACCCTGAACAGCGCCCTCGACCCGGACGAGTCTTCCCGGTTAGAGTGGGAGCCGGAACACGCCGCCCTGATTTTCAAGCGCCCGACCAACCTCTCCGGGCGGGACCAGCTCCTTTTCAAGGCCGCCACCACCGGGGTTTTCCTTTTCAGCGACCGCCTGATCATCGTCATGGCCGATGACGCCTGCCTCTTTGAAAACAAGCTGTTCTCCAAGGTTTCCTCCCTGTCCGATATTGTCCTGCGGCTCCTCTTCCGTTCCATCTTCCATTTCCTGGAACATCTGAAGGTGATCAACATGATGTCCGAAGAACTGGAGCAGAAAATCAACCAATCCATGGAAAACCGTTACCTGATCCACCTCTTCACCCTGGAGAAAAGCCTGGTCTACTACCTGAACGCCATCAATTCCAACAACGTGCTGATCGAAAAAATCAAGCTCAACGCCGCCAAGCTCGGCTTCAACCAGGAACAGCTGGAATTCCTGGACGACATGATCGTCGAAAGCACCCAGTGCCTCAAGCAGGCCGAAATCTACTCCAACATTCTGGCCAGCCTGATGGACGCCCGGGTCTCGATTGTCAGCAACAACCTGAACGTCCTGATGAAAACCCTGAACATCATCACCATCTCCATCATGGTGCCCACCCTGGTAGTCTCGATCTTTTCCATGAACGTGACTATCCCCCTGGCTCCCCTGCATTTCGCCTTTTGGATTATCATGCTCCTCGCGCTCGGTTCGACCACCGTGTTCCTGCTCTTCTGGTGGCGCCGGAAATAAGCCCGCGGCCATTCCACCGTCGGAAGCGCCCGGGCACCGACGGTCCGTCCCCTGAACAGCTTGCATTAATAATTGCCTTTGCTAGATTGGTAAGGTAACCCCCAACCTTGAAAAGGAGGAAAAACCATGCCAGAGAGTGTGTACAAAATTATTGAGCTCGTGGGCACCAGCAAAAAGTCCTGGGAAGAAGCGGCCAAGAACGCGGTGGAGACGGCCAGCAAGTCCCTCCGGGACCTCCGGGTCGCCGAGATCTCCGAACTCGATCTCAAGATCGAAGACGGGAAAGTCACGGCCTATCGCGCCCGGGTCAAAGTCTCCTTCAAGTACGTCGGCAAGTAATAATCCCCATTTCGGCTTCCCGGGCCTCTCCGAAGAGGCCCGGGAAGGCTCACGGGTTCAGGAACTCAAAGGGGAGCGAAACGCTCCCCTCCTTTATTTTCACTCCAACCGTGGAAGTCTCGCTTCCCGGGGTTTATATATTAATATAATGAAGGCGGGCAAGTTTTTCCTCATTATCATCGGCGCTTCCGGCCTCGCGGCCGCGGTCGTGGGCCTTTCCCCGGCCCGGGCGGAATTTCCCCCCACCCTTCCCGCCCTGGTCCTGGATCAGGGCCAGATCGGGACCCGGCTCGACTTTGATTTCACCAGCGGGGGCAAGTATTTCGACGAGAGCGGGTCGGCCCGGGAGGCTTACCCGGGGTTTACTTTCACCGACGGGAAAACCACCGTCGGCCTTTCCTACGGCCTGACCGGAAATTTCATGATGGGTCTTTCCCTCCCGGTAACCCGCCGGGTGTATTCCGGCTACTACCTGACCAAGGAAGACCTGGGGCAATGTTACAGCGGGGGCACCACCACCACCTATGTCGCTTACCTCAACGTCCCCTACGACCTGCAGAAAACCGGGATCGGGGACGTGACCCTGGAAGCCGATTACCGGTTCGTCCAGCTTCCCCGGTTTCTTCCCGAGCTCGCGGCCCGGATCGCCTGGAAGGCGGCGACCGGGAGCAGCGCGATCGATCTCGACCGCGAAGAGATCAATACCGGAGACGGGCAGAGCGATCTTCTTCTCGGGATCAAGGGCAAGGGGAAATCCGGTTTTCTTCTTTATGATTTCTCCCTGTCCTACCGCTTCCGTTTCACCGGCCATTACAGCGTGACCCAGGCCTACTATGATTCCGAAACCATGGAAAAGAAGCGGTACACCGAAACCTACCATTACCGGCCCGGCAATGAATTCTCGGCCGGGCTCGGGATTTCCGCCTATTACCGCCGATTGACTCTGGGTGTTTCCGCTAACTATATTAATATAGACGATTCCAAAGCCTGGCTGGGAAACGAGCAGGCAATAACCATGGGGAAAGGATATTACATTCAGCTCACCCCGGGCGCGAGCTTCGCGCCTTCCCCCCTAACCACCATAACCCTTTCCCTGGAAACCCCGGGGGCGGGGAAAAATTACCCGGTCAACTCCCCCAGCATTCTCATGCCCTTCAATCTTTTTTATTACCGGATCAGCCTCGGCATCGAGCACCGGATCTGAGATGAGAAGATGACGAGAAACCCCGGACCAAAACCGGCTCCCGGCAAGCTCCGCGAAGAATGCGGGGTCTG
This sequence comes from bacterium, assembly GCA_028713675.1. Classification (GTDB taxonomy): domain Bacteria; phylum Desulfobacterota; class JAPLJL01; order JAPLJL01; family JAPLJL01; genus JAPLJL01. Next base: position 4,229 of record JAQTNV010000094.1, on the reverse strand, counting down.
CGGGATCTTCGGGCACCCGGAGGCCGCCAAGCTGGCCTACCTTTCCCTTTACGCCCTCCAGCACCGGGGCCAGGAAGGCGCCGGGATCGTTTCCTCCGACGGCAATTTCCTCTATTCCCACCGCCAGATCGGCCACGTGGCGGACATTTTCAACGAAAAAATTCTGAAGGAGCTCCCCGGGCACATCGCCATCGGGCACAACCGCTACTCCACCGTGGCCACGGGCAAGATGCTCCTGAAAAACATCCAGCCCTTCGTGGTGGAGCTGGACCGGGGGCCGCTGGCCCTGGCCCACAACGGCAACCTGGTCAACGCCATGAGCATCCGGGATGAGCTCCAGGCCCAGGGCTCGATTTTCCAATCCACGGTCGACAGCGAGGTCCTGGTTCACCTGACCGCCAAGGCCAAGGGCAATTCCCTGGTGGAACGGCTGATGGCCGCGCTCGTCCAGGTCCGGGGGGCCTATTCCCTGGTGGTCCAGAACGAGCACGAGCTGATCGCCGCAAGGGATCCTTACGGATTCCGGCCCCTGGTTCTCGGCCGGATGGAGGGCGGGATGGCGGTGGCCTCCGAGACCTGCGCCCTCGACCTGATCGAGGCGGATTATCTCCGCGAGGTCGAGCCGGGCGAGGTGCTGGTCATCTCGCCCGCGGGGGTGGAATCCTTCAAAGTCCAGGAAACTTCCCGCCGCGCCCACTGCATCTTCGAATATATCTATTTCGCCCGGCCCGATTCCCTGGTCTTCGGGAAAAACGTCTACGCGGTCCGGAAGGAGCTCGGCCGCCAGCTGGCCCGCGAGCATCCGGCCGACGCGGACATGGTCATCCCGGTCCCGGACTCGGGGGTGCCGGCCGCGATCGGCTACGCCCAGGAACTGGGGGTTCCCTTCGAACTGGGGATGATCCGCAACCACTACGTGGGCCGGACCTTCATCGAGCCCCAGCAATCCATCCGGCACTTCGGGGTCAAGGTCAAGCTCAACATGGTCCGGGACTTCCTCAAGGGGAAACGGGTGGTGGTGGTGGACGACTCGATCGTCCGGGGCACGACCAGCCGGAAAATCGTCCGGATGGTCCGCGCCGCGGGGGCGAAGGAGGTCCACCTCCGGATCAGTTCCCCCTGGCTGACCCATCCCTGCTTCTACGGGGTGGACATCCCCACCCGGCAGGAACTGATCGGCGCCTCCCACACCGTGCCCGAGATCAACCAGTACGTCACCTCCGACACCCTGGGCTACCTTTCCCTCGACGGGCTTTACCGGGCGGTGGGGGGGAAGAAGGAGGATTACTGCGTGGCCTGCTTCAACGGGGAATACCCGATTGATTTTTCCGCCGAGGTGCGTTCGCCTCAATTAACCCTTTTTGAGATCTAGCCATGCCCAAAAGAAAACCCATCAACGCCGAAGAAACCCTGAAAGACCGCAGCCGGCTCCTGGAGCTCCTCCGCAAGTTTTCCCTGGAAAAGCGGGACGTCACCCTGAGCTCGGGGCGGAAAAGCAACTACTACGTGGACGGCAAGCAGACCACCCTGAACCCCGAGGGCATCTACCTGACCGCGAAGCTTCTCTACCAGCGCATCCGGGCTTTACCCCTCCGGGCCGACGCCGTGGGCGGCCTCACCCTGGGGGCCGACCCCCTGGTCAGCGGCGTGGCCCTCTGGAGCCAGATGGAAAAAGATCCCCTGCCCGCCTTCATCGTCCGCAAGGAGGCCAAGGGCCACGGGACCGGCGCCTGGATGGAAGGCCTGAAGAACGTTCCTCCCGCGGCGCGGGTGGTGATCATCGAGGACGTGGTCACCACCGGTGATTCCGCCCTCCGGGCGATCGCCCGCTCCGAGGAATCCGGTTTCTCGGTGATCAGGGTAATGGCGCTCCTGGACCGGCAGGAAGGCGGAAGGGAAATACTCAAGGAGAAAGGCTATGAGCTTGAGGCCATTTTCAATCGGGAAGAGCTGCTGGGGGGTTAGCGCCCTCCTCCTTTCCCTCGGCGTTTGCGCCTGCGCCGGCCTGGGGATCACCCCGACCCGGAGCAGCGGGTATTCCGACGCCGTGGCCCGCTACACCCAGACCGACAAGCTCTACGTGGGCCTGGAAACCCAGCTCGATATCCAGGCGGTTTACCGCGGGGCCGGCTTTCGCCGGCTGTACATGGACGAATACGCGCGGGTCTACAACCTGAGCGCGGCGGAAAAGGACAAATACCTCGCCATCGAGCTGGACCAGGCGCAGAAATTCGAGGATTTCATCCTGGTCGTGAATTCCACCCTTTCGGAAACCAACGACCTGCAGAAGGCCGATTCCACCTGGAGGGTCTACCTTTTCCGGAACGGCACCCAGATCGGCGCCACCTCGATCCAGCGGCTCCGCTGGAAGGAGGAATTCCTGAACCGTTTTTACCCCCTGGCCAACCCCTGGTCCCGGGTTTACCTGGTCCGCTTCACCATCCCGGCGGGCACCCCGGCGGCTTCCTCGGTTTCCGTCTCCCTTGCCATCGCCGGGCCCCCGGGGAAAGTCACGCTCGGCTGGAAGGAAAACTTTCCGGCCCCGGTCCCCAACCCGGACCCGGAATCCGCTCCGGGCCCCGCCACCGCCCCGATCCTAAATGAAAAAGCCGGCTAAAAGCGTCGTTTACCAGGGCTCGGTCAAGGACCTGATCGCCCTCGTCCCGCCCACCCCGGCCCGGCCCGGGCGTTTCCTCTTTGAATTCACCGACGATTTCTCCGTCTTCGACTACGGGAAGATGCCCGACCGCCTGGAGGGAAAAGGGGAAGCCCTGACCCTGATGACCGCCTGGTTCTTCGAACGCATCGCCGACCCCCGGGAATGGAAATCCCTGGCCGGCTCCCCGGTCTGGGCGAAGATCTCCGACCCGGATTTCCGGACCCGGCTTTTAAAATCCCCGCTCCTCAAGCGCTTCCAGAAATCCGGGATGCCCACCCATTACCGGGGGATCATTCCCCCGGGAAAAACCCTGACCCGGACCCCCAAGCTGAAAGCCCTCTCCCGCCGGATCGAGGTCTGGGCGGTCCAGATCATCAAACCCGAGCTGGGGGAAATCGAGGGGCACCCGGTCTGGAATTACAACCGTCTGCATTACGGCGCGGATAATTATCTGATCCCGCTCGAGGTGGTCTTCCGCTTCGGGACCCCGACCGGGAGTTCCCTCCTCGAACGGATCAAGGCCAACCCCGGATACCTGAAAACCCTGGGGGTGAACCGGGTCGAGGAGGGCCGCTGGCTCCCCCGCCCGGTGGGGGAATGCTTCTCCAAGCTTGAGCCCAGCGACCGGGTCCTTTCTCCCGAACTCGCCCTGAATTTTTCCGGCCTGGCCAACCCGGAATTCGCCGAGCTTCTGGAAACCAGCCTGCTCCTGGCGGTCTTTCTCCGGGACCGCTTCGCCCGGTCCGGGATCGAGCTCTGGGACGGCAAATTCGAATTCCTCCGGGTCCGGAAGCGCATCCTGCTCGGCGACGCCATCACCCCGGACGAGCTCCGCCTGGTCAAGGACGGCATCCAGATTTCCAAGGAACCGATCCGGCAATACTACCGCCGCCACCATCCGGAATTTCTCAGAAAGATCGCGGAAGCCAAAGCGGAAGCCAACCGGACGGGCCGGAAAATCGGCTCCGTCCTCAAGGACTGCGGCTACCAGCCCCCGCGCCTGGACCCCGAATTCAAAAAAGTGGCGGAAGACATGTACCTGGGGCTGGTCTCCGAACTGACCGGCCTCAAGCTGCTCCCTCCCCACCGCCCCCTGGCCGAAGTGGTCCAGCTGTTAAGGAAATGGGTAGGATAAAAATCCATAAAATTGTTCTGGTTTCGAGTTTCGGGTTTCTAGTTTCTAGTTTCTGGTTTCCGATCTGAAAATTAGGATTTTAATCTTGCCTTGGTTTGACCGTTTAATCCTTCTTCTCGCCACCGGCCTGGGACTGGGGCTGATCCCGGGGGCGCCCGGAACCTACGGAACTATCCTCGGGATCCCGCTGGCCTGGGTTTTCGCCCGGCCGGGGATTTACTTCAATTCCTTGAGTCTCCTTGCCTTCATCGCGCTTTCCGTCTGGGCGGCGGGGAAGGCTGAGTTCATCTTCAAAAAGCACGACGCCCGGGAGATCGTGATCGACGAGGTGGCGGGGATGGCGGTCACCCTTTTCCTCGTCCCCTTCACCCCGGGAAGCGTGATCCTGGGTTTCGGGCTTTTCCGCTTCTTCGACATCGTCAAGCTGGGGCCGGT
>JAQTNV010000093.1 GCA_028713675.1 bacterium | reverse complement strand
CGGCGATCAAGAATTTCCTCCGGGAAGCCAAGGCCGCCGCCGCCTTGAATCATCCCAATATCGTCACCATCTACGATGCCGGCCAGGAAGCCGGGGTTTTTTACATCGTGATGGAATACATCCAGGGGCAGACTGTGAAGGAAATTCTTCTCCAGTCCCGCCTGATCCCGCTTCCGGCGCTGGTTCTGATCGGCGGCCAGGTCTGCCGGGGCCTGGCTTACGCCCATGAAAACAAAATCGTTCATCTGGACATCAAGACCAGCAACGTGATGTGGACGGAAAAAAAGATCGCCAAGATCATGGATTTCGGCCTGGCCAAGGCCCTGCGCGACGCCCGCAACCTCCAGACGGTGGTGGGCGGAACGCCTTTCTACATGTCTCCGGAACAGACCCTGGGGGAAGAGGTGGACCAGCGCTCGGACATCTACTCCCTGGGGGTGATGCTGTTCGAAATGGCCACCGGCCTTCTGCCTTTCCGGGAAGGCGACGTGGGATACCACCATGTGCATACCCCGGTTCCCAATCCTTCCCAGTTCAATCCCCGCATTCCCACCATCCTGGAAAATGTCGTGCTCAAATGCATGGAAAAGGAGCCCGACAATCGCTTCCAATCCACCCTGGAAATTTTTGAAGAGCTCAAGAAGATCCGGGTCTGAGCCTGGTCCAGGCAATCACCAATGACCAAATTCTCCTTCGACCCCGAATGGCATCTCAGGACGAGAACCCCAGAGGGGCAATAACCAAACAAACCAAAAACAGGTAGGCGGCCCTGACGGCCGAAAAATTCTGAAGATATTTAATTAAACGAAACGGGGTCTGGTTTCATGGTGAGTCTGGACTGGGAGAGGGCCAACCAGGGCCTGAAGGAAATGATGAAGCGGAGCTACCGGCTTTCCCAGGCGGCCGGAGGTCCCGAGGGAATTGAAGGGATTTTTGCGCGGATTGAGAATGTTTGGATCGGAAGGGGCGAAAGGGAAATCCATCTGGATTTCTACCGGGCCCGCGCCCCCCGGGCCACGATTGTCTTCCAGCCGGGAATCGGGATGTATGCCCGGGTTTACTCGGTCCTGGGCGGGATTTTAAGCCGGGAAGGTTATCACTTCCTGGCCATTGACCGGCCCGGCCACGGGCTTTCCCCGGGTGAAAAAGGGGGCGGCACCGTGGAGGAGGCCCTCGCCGTGACCGGCGAGGTGATCGAGTTCGCCCGGCATTCTTTCCGGGTCCCGGTGGTTCTCCTGGGTTCAGGCCTGGGAGGAACCCTGACCTTCTTCGCGGTTCTCTCCGGGTTTACCCCGGAGCTGGCCATCGCTCATAACGTGATTTATCCCGGCTGGTACGCGGGCTTTCGGGGCCTGGGAGAGATCCTCTCCCGCTTCCCGGCGCGGATGTTCCCGATCAAGTGGCTCGCCGATTTCAGGCAATTGACGGTGGATCCGGTAATCATGGACTGGGTGACCGGGGAAACCGATCCGGTCATCGCCTGGAAGGTCAGCGGGCGTTTCCTGGCCAGCCTGATTCAATTCTGGGTAAAGCATCCGCCGCAGGACCCGGCTCCGCTGGTGGTCGTGTCCGGAACTCGCGACCGGATGGTCTGGCCGGTCTGGTCCCGGATGGCGGTTCGTTCCGCGGGGCTGAAAAAAGTAAACTTCCAGGCGATCCCCGGCGCCGGCCATCTGCTCTTCCAAGACCATCTGGATCAATCCGTCCCCCTCCTGAAAAAGGTGATCGGGGAAAGCTTGTTTCCTCAACTGAAGGTAGACGGCAGACAGTAGACCGTAAACGGGGGAAAAATACAAAATCAAATAAACGCGAAGGTAGTCGGTAAGTGGTAGGTGGCAGATAGGGAAAACCGAACAAACTCAACAGACATAAAAATCTTCTAACTTCTTACCTCTCACGTCTCACGTTTTACGTCTTACGTCTTTTTGGAGATTGGCCTAGAACTCTCCCTTCCGGAGAGCGGCCATGTAATGGGCGGCGCAGAGACCCCGGGCCCGGGCCGGCTTGTCACAGCCCGGCACCGAACAGGTCGGGCGGATCCTGGATTTTGATCTGGTCGAGGATTCTTTCTCGGCGGCCGAGCGGGAAGTCCGGTGGCGGGTGGTGGAGGCGGCCAGCTCTTTTTTCTGCTGCTGTTCCAGGCGGGCGAGGCGCTTATCGATATTGTGGCTTAAAATGTGTCCGATTTCGTCAGTGTCAAAAAGATGAATCTCTTCGTATTTGATGATTTCCTCGATTTTGTTTTCGATGTGCTGGGCCAGGGTCTTCAGCAGATTGGTCCCGGCATTTCTCCGGGTGGAAGATCGTTTGGTCGCCATTGATACCTCCGAGAATTGAAAAGTTCCTAAATTAGCACAATAAGTTCAAAGTTATTTTTACCGAAATACCTTGCCAGTTGCAACCTCCGGGAAGTGAAGTGAATTTTTCCCGGACCGGAACCCGGGAATATCCCTAGTAGATTTTTCCCGCCCCCTTTAAAACTTCCGGGGGAACAGAGATGGACAGCGCCTTGGCGGTGTTGAGGTTCAGAACGATCTGCCCCGGTGGTAATAGGGGAGGGATCCCGCCGGGAGAGGCGCCGCCGAGTATTTTTTTCGCCAGGCCGGCGGCCTGACGGCCGATCCCGGGATAATCCGGGGCCACCGCCAGCAGGGCTCCCCCTTTCACGAAAGCCTCCGAAAAGGCCAGGATCGGGACCTTGCGGTTGATGGAGGCCTCCAGCATGTACCGGAAGGATTCCTTGGAAACCACGGTCCGGTCCGGAATGACCCAGAGGGCGTCGATGTTCCAGATCATTTCCTTCACCGCGCCGGAGATTTCAAAGCTGGAGGTCACGGTTTTTTCGGCCAGGACCAGATTCAGGGCGGCCGCCGCCTGCCGGCCGTCCTCGACCAGGGCCAAACTCTGTCCCGGATCAAACACCACCCCGATCCTCCGGGCCGAGGGGAGGACGGATTTCAGGGCTTGAAATTGAGTGAGGGCCGGCACGTTCAACCCGATCCCGGTGATGTTTTCGCCCCGGTATTGCTGGGAGTCGAAAACCATGCAGAAAATCATGGGAATACCGGGGTAACTGCTTTTGATCAGGGCGGCGGCCTGACTTCCGACCGCCAGGACCACCGGGGATTTGCCCTGGCGGATGGCCTGGCTCTGGGTTTCCTCCAGGTTGCCGCCCTCGTTCAGATTCAGGGTCTGAAAAGGAAGTTTGCCGATGGTTTCGGTGAATCCCTGGATGACCTCGGCGAAGGCGGCCGGATTTTTTCCGGTGACGATGAAAATCTCGGCGGCGCGGGCCGGCCCGGGCAAGGCGAGAAGGAAAATCAGGAAGCCGGGGGCCAGCCGGGCAAGATTTTTCGGAAATCGCGGCCGGAACATCACCGTGGGCTCAGGGTTGGAGAAATTTTTCGGATTTCACCCGGACCTGCCGGATTAAATCCCCGAGGGTGAAATCATAATCAAGGAGGTGGAGGCCGAATTTATTCAAGGGTGGGGCTTAATCCTTCCGGTTTCAAAATAGTGATCCGGCGGTTGATCATCAGGGATTAAAGGGTTTGGACCTGCTGCGCGTAGCTTTCCTCGAGGGTCTGGACCAGGCCGTTCAGGGTCTGGTTGACCGGGGCGGGGATGCCCAGGGCTTCACCTTCCCGGACCAGGGCGCCGTTGATGTTGGCTACTTCGGTCCGCTTTTTTTTCAGGACGTCCTGGAGCATTGAGGAGATATTCCCGGCGGTGGCGCGGCAGACCGCTTCCGTGCGGGTCACCGCATCTTCATAAGGGAGCTGGATGTTTTTCACCCGGGCGATTTTTTCTCCTTCCTGGACCGCCGCCTGCATCACCGCGCGGGTTCCGGGATAATTCAAGAGCTCCCCGTTTTTAAGCCGGGTGAGCGCGGTCAGGGGGTTGATCCCGGCGTTGATCAGGAGCTTGCCCCAGATGACCCCCGCCAGATTGGCGGTGGATTTGGCTTCCGCCCCGCCCTGCCGGAGGGCGGCGACGATTTTCTCCACCCTTTCCGTCGGGGGTCCGGAGATTTCTCCGATGATGGTGTCGCCTTTCCCGGCGTGGCGGATCCGGCCCGGCCCGAGCAGGGTGGACCCTTGCGCGGTGCTTCCTCCCAGGGTCCGGTTTTTCCCCACCGCCGCCGCGATTTTCTCCAGGTTCCCGATCCCGTTTTGCAGGGTGAGCACGAAGGCTTCCCGGGACAAAAGCCGCGCCGCTGACTCCACCGCGGATTCGGTATGGTAGGACTTGACCGCGATGAGGACGAGGTCGACCGGCCCGATTTCCCGGGGATCCAGGGCGACACGGGGAGAAAAGCGCTGCTCGCCGCTGATTCCCTCTAGGGAGATCCCCTGCCGCCGGATGATTTCCGCCCGGTCGGGATGGATATCCAGGAGCCAGACCTCCTCCCCCGCCCGGTGGAAGAACCAGGCGAAAAGACTTCCGGTGGCCCCGGCACCGATGACCGCGATCTTCAAGACGCCTCCACGTTTTAAATTTATCTATTTAACATTATCATATAGCTTGAAAGGGAAGGGAAGAATTAACCGATCGCAAGGAGGGACGACCATTGGGCCGGGATTTTGATTCCAAATACTTCGAAGAGCAGAGCAAGAAGTCTCCGATCGATGAGAAGATGGAAACCAAGTTCGGACTCAAGCCGGATGATGAAAGGATGCCCCCGGACTTGAAGGTCGAATTCAGCGTGGTTGCCGGCCCCGACAAGGGCGCGAATTTCGTGTCCGAGGAGCTTCCGATTTTCATCGGGAGAGAGCAGGACGCCACCGTGCCTCTGGCGGACAATAAAATTTCCCGAAAGCACGCCACCATTGTCTATAAAAATCACCGCTTCTTTCTCATCGATCTGGGGAGCCGGAACGGAACCTGCGTGAACGGCAAAAAAGTGGAAGGCGCGGCGCTCCGGACCGGGGATCTGCTCCAGATGGGCGATTCGGTCCTCAGCTTCGAGGTAAAACCAAAATAAGGCGCATTCAATCCAGGCCCGCTGATCGGTCCGCCCGGAGAGGGCTGGATCCGAAATCGAAACCGGCCAGCGCCCTTCCGCGCCGGACCAGGTCGATTCTTCTCCTCAGCCTGGGCTGTCCGAAAAATCTGGTTGATTCCGAGCACATGGTCGGCTGCCTCGCGGCGGCCGGGCTGGCCGTTACCACCCGGCTCGATGGGGCGGACACGGTGGTGATTAACACCTGCGCCTTCATCCGGCCGGCGGTGGAGGAGGCGGAAAACGCCATCCGGGAGGCCCTGGCCTGGAAGGCCGCGGGCCGGGTCAGCCGGGTGATTGTGGCTGGTTGTCTGCCCCAGCGGTTTCCCCTGGTCCTGCCGGCGCAATTCCCCGAAGTGGATGCCTTCCTCCGGCTGGATGACTTTCCCCGGATCGCGGAGATCGCGAGGGGAGAGGCTCCGGGCGTGATAACCCGGGATTTGCCCTCCTGGCTGCCCGACCACCGTTTGCCCCGGGTGATTTCCACCCCGCCGTTTCGGGCCTATCTCAAGCTCGCGGAGGGATGTTCCAATCATTGCCGCTACTGCCTGATCCCGAAGATCCGGGGGGAACTCCGGAGCCGGGAGCCGGATTCCATCCTCCGGGAGGCCCGGCGGCTGGCCCGCCGGGGAGTGAGGGAAATTACCCTGATCGCTCAAGATGCCACCGCGTACGGCCGGGACCGGAAGGATGGGACCGGCCTGACCGGTCTGCTCGAGATGCTCGACAAAGTCCCGGGGCTGAAATGGATCCGGATTCTTTATGCCCATCCCCGGGGATTGACCGGGGAGCTGATCGCGGCCATGGCCGGGGCCGAAAAGGTGGTTCCCTACCTGGACGTGCCGGTCCAGCATGCGAGCGACCGGATCCTGAAAGCCATGGGACGGGGGATGACCGGGAAGGAAATCCGCCGCCGGCTTCTGCAGCTCCGGAAGAGAATCCCCGGAATCGCCCTGCGCACCACCTTGATGGTGGGTTTTCCCGGGGAAACCGCGCAGGATTTCCGCGGGCTTCTGGATTTCATCCGGGAGGTGGAATTCGATCACCTGGGAGCCTTCGGCTACTTCCCGGAGGAGGGGACCCCCGCGGCCCGCCTTCCCGGCCAGGTGCCGGAGAAATTGAAAGAGGAGCGGAAGGCGGAATTGCTTTCCCTGCAGGCGGAGATTTCCCGGTCGAGAAACGAATCCCGGATCGGACGGGAATACGAGGTCCTGATTGAGGTCTTCGATCCCGACCAGAAAATTACCATCGCCCGGACGCCCGGGCAGGCTCCGGAGATCGACGGAATCACCAAGATTTACCGGGACGACCTGCTCCCGGGATCCTTTCCCCGGGTCAGAATCGCGGAGGCGCTGGTTTATGACTTGGTGGGTGAAATCATCGAAACAGGTGGCCAGTAGCAGGTAGCCAGTTGCCGGAAATAAGGGTGGCTCGGTGGTTGGGTGGTTAGGAACGTAGTGCGAGGCTTTAGCCTCGCTGAATAATTTATTTTCCCCTAAAAAATATTTGATTTCCCGGCGGGAACTGGGTTTTGGGTCGGATAAACTGACCCGGAAGAGAGCTTTTTTGAAATTGCTTCGTCGAGAAAACTCCTTGCAATGACGGTTTGAAAAAGTAGGCTTATATGACTTCGCGTTTTGAGCTTTGGAATTTTGGTTGATTGGGGTTTGGCGGAGATTTTGGATTCGGGATTTTATGAGTGTGTTTTCTTGGTTTTAGGTTTTATCTGATGGGCTTTGGCTTTCTGGTATTTATACACCCACCGGTTATGCTCGGTGAGCGTGGAGGAGAACTGGTGGGTGCCGTCGTTCCGGGAAACGAAATACAGATAGGGAACCGGGGCCGGGTGAAGCACGGCCCACAGGGAATCCCGTCCCGGGCTGGCGATCGGTCCGGCCGGGAGCCCGTGGATCTGGTAGGTGTTGTAGGGGGTCGGATGCTCGAGGTCCTTCCGGCGCAGGTTGCCGTTAAACTGGTCCCAGATCCCGTAAATCACCGTGGGGTCGGAATCCAGCCGCATTTTCTTCTTCAAACGGTTTAAAAAAGCGGCCGCGATCAGCGGGCGTTCGGCCGGGTCGGCGGTTTCTTTTTCGATCACCGAGGCCAGGATGACGATCCTCTCCGGGGTCAGGTAGGCCCTGGTTTCCGGGGCGGCTTCATTCCAGAGGGGGGCAAAAACCTCCCGGAAATTTTCCGCCATTTTCCGCATGACCAGCTCCGGGTTGATCCCGCGGGCGAAATAGTATGTGTCCGGGTAAAGATATCCTTCCGCGGACGACCCGGGGATTTTCAGGTCGGAGAGGAGTCCTGGGTCGCGGGCGGCCTGGAGAAATCCCTCCCGGCCGGTGATCCCGGCGGCGGCCAGGGCCTCGGCGGTCTGAAAAAGATTGAACCCTTCCGGGATGGTCACCCGGTAAACCTTGACCCGGCCCGAGGACGGGTCCCGGAGCAGCTGGGCCGGGGCGACCGGCAGGGAGAATTCGTAGGTGCCGGCCTTGATCTCGGCGCTGACCCCGCGGG
>JAQTNV010000092.1 GCA_028713675.1 bacterium | reverse complement strand
GGCGAAGCCGGCCGCCCGGGGATCACGGCCGGACAGGAGCTCCAGCAGGTAATCCTGCCCGGCGGGGGTGTTGATTTTTTTCAGGCTCCGGAGGGCGGAAAGCTTGAGCTCCTGGTCGTCCCGGGCGAGGTTCCGGGACAGGAGGGACAGGTAGCTTCTCCGGAGGGGGAAGGCCGAGAGCAGGAGCCAGAGACCGGTCAGGAGAAAAATCCCGACCAGGCGGAGCTGGTCGGAGAGAAAGGCGACCCCGAAGATCAGGAAGGCCCCGGCCAGCCCGAGGGCCACCGGCCGCCCCAACCCGAGGACCAGGGACCGGATCTTGCCGCGCACCTCCGCGGGAACCGAGCCGAGGAATAAATTCCCGGCGCCGTCGTTAATCGTGTAGAGGAAAATATCGTTGGTCACCCGGGTGGCCACGGTTCCGAAAAATCCGGCGGTGGTGGCCATTAGCCCGCTGAAACCCAGGAGCCCGAGAGGATAAAAAAGATAAGCCAGGCTGACCCCGAAGAATTCAAACACCCCTCCCAGGGCGAAGAGATTGATCAGCAGGGCGGGAAAGTAGGCCAGGCCCTGGAGCAGGCCGAAGAAGGCGGTCAGCCGGTCCGCATCCGGGAAGGCGAGGGCCGCCACCCGGTTGTATTCATACTCGATCAGGTAGGTGATAAAAATGGAAAAAACCGTGGCCACGAAAAAATATTGAACGAACCGGGAACCGGCGGCGTAGCGGATTCCCTCGCGGAGGTCCCGGAGCGGCCGGGTGACCGGGCCCAGAAGGCCGCCGGAGGAAGGGAAGGCCGGTTCCTCGCTGCTTCGGGCGGGCTCCCCCACCAGAAGGGCCAGCCCGCCGGCGCAGAGCCACATGGCCCCGAGCAGGAACAGGACATTATCGGTATGGATCTTTTCCACCCCGAGTTTCAGGCCGAAGCCGGCCAGCACCGCGCCGATGAGGCCGCCGGCGGCCAGAAGGGGGAAGGTCTTTTTCGCCTCCCGGACCGGGAAAAAGGCCGCGGCCAGGTTCCAGAACTGGGTGATGAGAAGGACGGTGGCCACCTCCACCCCGAGGAAGAAGACGACCGGGAAGATCCTCGCGCCCACGTAAAAGCGGCCCAGGAGCGCGAGTATTCCCAAGCTGAACGCGGTGCCGGCCAGGACCCTGTGCCGTTTGATCCGGTCCACCATCCCGGCAAAGGCGAGCGAAACCCCTACGGTAAAAACCGCGTTCAGGATATAGAGGTAGGGAAGACTTTTGATCCCGATGGTCTGCAGGAGGAAGGTCAGGCGCAGGCTCCGCCCGATGGTAATCCCGCCGAAGAGCAGGAAAAGCAGGAGCGCGAGTTCCCAGATCCGGGCGGTTTTGTCCCTCCGGGCCGGGCGCGGGTGATTGGTCAGTGACATTTTCTCACCAGATACTAAAGGTTAGTGAAGAAATATTATTCCTGATTTCAAGGCGGATTCAAAGGGTCAAATCAATTTAAGCCCGGCAATCCGACGACGAAGTGGCTGAAGTGCGATGAAATATCGGCAACTAGTTGGAATCCAAACGATTTGCCTAATTTGCTTAAACTTTGTTCAAATTGGTTCCCGGCCTGTATTTTCGCGGCTTTCAGAACTTTACTCACAGGTTATTCCACAGGTATTCCACAAAGTCTGTGGAAAACCCGGCGTTTAATTGCCCGGCTTCGGAAAAATGCCCGTAATATTTGAAAAAAAAGTGAAAATGTAGTATTGAAGTTCTAAGCTTATTCTTTCTTTTGCCTGAACGCCAATGACAGAGAACAATCCGGAAATAAAAGTAAAGGGAAGCATTTTCCTGATTTTCGTCAAGATCATCCGCGGTACGAAGGACGAGCGCCTCAACCGCTACCTCAGCAACGAAGACAGGAAAATCATCTCCCAGCGGATTTTCCCCTCCGGCTGGTATCCGATGGATACCTTCTGGCACTGTCTCCGGGCCTGCTACGAGGTCTTCGGCGAGAAGAAGCCCAAGAACGCCCGGGAATGGGGCAAGGTCATGGGGATCCAGCTTTTAACCGGCACCTACAAGGATGTTCTTTCCACCGCGAATACAGACCTGCCCTCCGCGGTGAGAACGTTCACCATGGTCTCCAAGACCTTTTTTTCGCATTCCCATTTTGAGCTGATTTCCCTGGAAGGGCGGAACGCCAAGCTCAAGCTGACCCAGGCTTCCGACAATTCCGCGGCGATGGTTTTTTATTTCATCATCAGCGGGTTCCTGGAAAAATATATCGAGCTGGCCGGGGGGAAAAACTGCCGGGTGAATTTTTCGGAAATGGTCGAGAACGATAAAAAAACCGTGATTTTCGAAGCGAATTGGGAATAAGCAGGCAGCAGGTAGCCGAAAACCGGTAACCGGAAAAACCCCTAATAACAATAAACCCAAGAGACCGGAACGGCAGACGCGGGCTTTCCCTCGGACCCTGAGGGTGCTCGGGACGAGGGCCCGAATGGGTAACCCGCCATTTTTTAATCAGGGGCCGGCCGTCCCCGGGGGTTCAGCCCCCTTTTTTCTTCCAATCTTCCGGCGAGCGTTTCTCATATTCCGAAATATAGCGGGCCTTGAGGTCTTTCTTCTGGACCTTGAGTGTCATCCCGTAGGGCATGTCCGCGGCGGGGATGATCTTGATCTCCCGGGGCGCCCGGTAGGCGGCCAGGTGTTCTTTGCACCAGGCGATGAGTTCCTCCGGGGTGGCTTCGGTATCGGGCTTCAGGCTGACGATGGCGATCGGCATCTCCTTCTTGGTGGGGTGGGGCACCCCGATGACCGCGACCTCGGCCACTTTGGGGTTCCTCAGGATCTCTTCCTCGACCTCCACGGAAAAGATCGAATAACCCCCGCTCTTGATCACGTCTTTCTTCCGGTCCACGAAGTAAAGCATCCCGAACCGGCCCCGGCGGGCCATGTCCCCGGTCCGGAAGAAACCCTCGGGGGTCAGGCACTCGCGGGTGGCCTCCGGGTTGTTCCAGTATCCCGGGGTTACCCCCGGGCCCTTGACCGCCAGCTCGCCCACCTCGCCCTTCGGGACCCCCTTTCCGTTTTCATCCACGATCCTGATTTTCGTGGGCCGGACCGGGAAGCCGACGGCCCCCCGCGGGTAGTTGATGCCCGGGAAGGCGATCTTCAGGGCGCAGGTGCCGTTCAGCTCCACCATCCCGTAGGCCTCGGCGAACACCGCCCTGGTCTTGAACGGGCCCAGTTTCAGGAACGAGCCGAAGCGGCGGAAAATCTGGATGTGTTCCAGGGGCATGGCGTCGGCGGAGCTCGACCAGAACTTCATGGAGGAAAGATCGTGCTTTTCCGGTTCGTACTGGAGGAGCATGGCGTACATGGCGGGGACGCCGACGAAATGGGTGGCTTTCTGCTTTTCGATCGCCTCCAGGACCCGCTGGGGGTTGAAAAAGCGCATGAAATACCCCCGGATCCCGGTGCAGATCCCGATGGTGGCGACCGCGAAGCCCATGATGTGGGCCAGGGGCAGGGACATGATCCCCAGATCCCGCGTGCCGGCCGGGAGGACCGCCGCCGCGATTTTCTGGGTGGTGAGGATGTTGCGGCTGGTGGTCATGGAGCCCTTGGGGAAACCGGTGGTCCCGGAGGTGTAGAAGATCCCCACCGGCTGGTCCGGGTCGAGGTTGATCGTCTTCCACTCCGGCGAGCTTTCCCGGGTGAGGCGGTCGAGCGAGATGAAGCCCTCCCGGGTTTCGGCTTCCGGCTCGGCCATGACCCACTTGCTGATTGAAGGGATCCGGTCCTTTTCCCGGATGTTGCTGTCGAACACGTAATTATCGGTGATCATGGTCCGGGCCCCGGAGTTTTCCAGGATATAGCGCATTTCCCGTCCCTTGAGCATGTAGTTGAGCGGGACGGCGACCGCCCCGATCCGCATGACGGCGGCGAGGATCATGTAAAGGTCGACGTTGTTGGAGGTGCAGACCGCCACGGGTTCCCCGGGCTTCACCCCCAGCGGCCCGGTCAGGGAATGGCAGACGCGGTTGATGAACTCCCGCCCCATCCGCTGGTTCAGCTGGTCGCCGTTCAGGGAATGGTACCGGAGCGGTTCCTCCAGGTGAATCGTGTACAGCTCTTCGTCGTAGACCTCGGCCAGGCGTTCTTGGAGATTGGCCATGGTCAGGTTTCTGCTCAGGGCGAAACGGATTTTTTTCAGCATGAAATTTCTCCTCCTGATATTTCGTGTACCAATTATATATATCGGCTGATAAAAAAATTCAAATTTGGAATGTATTTCCCCTTTTTTATAAATTAAAGGTGAATTATATTCATTACGGTCAAAATGGTATAGATAAGGAAAGGAATTGAATTTTATCTAACTTATGTATACTTGATGCTTCGATCATGGCAACGAGAGAACTTCTGATAGAAATCGGCACTGAAGAGATCCCGGCGGCCTACCTGGCTCCGGCACTTTCCGCCTGGGCACTGAAAGTAAAGGAAGAACTCTTTCAGGCCTTGATCAGTTATTCCGATATTAAAACCTATGGGACCCCCCGGCGGATGATACTAAGGGGCTTGGACCTTGTTGAGAACCAGATATCCAAGGAGACGGAGAAAACCGGACCCGCCTTGACGGCGGCTTTCGACGCGGAAGGCAAGCCCACCAAGGCGGCGCTTGGATTTGCGAAATCGCAGGGTGTGGAGGTCAAGGACCTGATCACCGTCGATACCGCAAAGGGAAAATACCTGGCGATGAAGAAGAAAGAAGGGGGAAAACCCGCGGCCCCGATCATCGGCGAAATCATCTCCCGGACGATCCCGGGCATTCCCTTCCCGAAGACTATGCGCTGGGCGGAGGAAAAGTCGGCCTTTGTCCGCCCGATCCACTGGATCCTCGCGCTTTTTGGCGAAGAGGTCCTGCCGGTCTCGGTCGGGACGCTCGCGGCGGGCCGGAAGACGCGGGGCCACCGTTTCCTGTCCCCCGCCGAGAAAGAGATCCGGAATCCCGCGGAATATTTTGCCTGGGCCCCGTCGGCCTCCGTGATCATCGACCCGGCTGAGCGGATGGAAATGGTCAAGCGGGGGGTGGAAGAGGCAGCCACCAAGGCCGGGGGGCGCGCGGTGGTACGCCCAAAGCTTATTCGGGAAGTGGCCAATCTGGTGGAATACCCCCAGGTGATCGTCGGGGAATTTTCCGCGGAGTTCACCCGCCTGCCCCGGGAAGTAATCATCGCGGCCCTGGAAAATCATGAGCGTTGCTTCGCGGTGGAAAAGCCCGACGGCACCCTCCTCCCGCGCTTCATCGCGGTCCTGAACAACGTTCCCAGGGATCTCAAACCGGCGATCAACGGTTACGAGCGGGTGATGCGAGCCCGCCTATACGACGCCAATTTCTTCTATAAGAAGGACCTGGAGATTCCCCTGGCCGAACGGGCCAAGCGTCTGGAAGGGGTGGTTTTCCATTCGCGCCTGGGCACGGCCGCGGCCAAGGTGGAGAGATCCACCAATCTGGCGATCTTTTTAGCCCGCCGGCTCTGGCCGGAAGAAGAGAAACGGGTTCCGCGCGCGGCCTTCCTGGCCAAGGCCGACCTGGTCAGCGAGATGGTGGGGGAATTCCCCGAATTGCAGGGGGTGATGGGTTCGGAATACGCCCGGAAGCAGGGGGAGGACCCGGAGGTGGCCCGGGCGATCTTCGAGCATTACCTCCCGCGTTTTGCCGAAGACCGCCTGCCCGAATCCCGGACCGGGATCCTGGTGGGCCTGGCCGACCGGGCGGATACGATCGCCGGTTTCCTGGCGGTCGGGATCAAGCCCTCGGGTGAGGCCGATCCCTTCGGGACCCGCCGGCACACCCTGGCGATCCTGAATATTCTCCTGGGCCGGGAGATTTTCCTCCCGTTGTCCGAGCTCTTCAGCGAGGCCCTGAAGAATCTCTCCGGGGCGGCGCGCTTTTCCGAGCCCGAGGTGAAGGCGGAGATTCTCAGTTATTTCCAGACCCGGCTCCGGGGGCTGTTCCTGGCTTCGGGGGCGGCTTACGATTCGGTGGACGCGGTTCTCGCGGCCGGGTCGGACGATCCCTGCGACGCCAAGCTCCGGCTCGCGGCGCTTTCCGAGTACCGGACCCGCCCCGAATTCGAAAAACTGGCCAGCGCCTGCAAGCGCGCGGTCAATATTCTTGGCGATTTTCAGAAAGCCGAAGTCAACCCGGCGCTCCTGGCTGAACCGGAGGAAAAAGAGCTTAACCAGGTGATCGAAAAACTGGAAATTGAAGTGGATCGTTTTTTTAAGCAGAATGATTACGCCGGGGTCCTGTCCCGGCTTCTGGTCCTGAAGGATCCGGTGGATAGATTTTTCGATAAGGTTCTGGTCATGGCTCCCGACCGGGAACTGCGGGAAAACCGGCTGGCGCTGCTCTTCCGGATTTCCCGGATTTTCCGCCGGGTCGCGGATTTTTCCAAACTGGTCTTGACCTGATTATGTTTCTTTCTTTGAATTCTTTTCGTTATTAATGTAGGGGCGGCCCTCCGCGGCCGCCCGGACGGGAGCCCATGAAGGGCTCCTCTACAAAAAAGAAAGGATAAATTCAAATGAAATCAAAAAAGAAAGCGCCAAAGAAAGCGCCAAAGAAATCACCGAAGAAATCGGCAACGAAATCGCGGAACCCCCGGGTCGCCCGGGCTAAAAATACAAGGAGGCAGAAGATGGCAGGCAAGACCAAATACGTGTATTTCTTCGGCGGCGGCAAGGCTGAGGGCAAGGCCGAGATGAAGAATCTCCTGGGCGGCAAGGGGGCCAACCTCGCGGAAATGACCAACCTCGGGATCCCGGTGCCCCCCGGCTTCTCGATCTCGACCGAGGTCTGCACTTATTACTACCAGAACAAGAATTCCTATCCTCCCGGTTTACGACAGGAGGTGGAAGAGGCGCTCCGGAAGATGGAAAAGCTCCTGGGGCGGAGGTTCGGCGACCCCGACAATCCCCTCCTGGTTTCGGTCCGCTCCGGGGGCCGGGCTTCCATGCCGGGCATGATGGACACGATTTTGAACCTGGGGCTGAACCGGCTCGCGATCAAGGGGCTGACCAAGAAGAGCGGCAACCGGCGCTTCGTCCTGGACAGCTACCGGCGCTTCATCCAGATGTACGGGGAAGTGGTGATGGGGGTCAAGAGCGATGTCCTGGAAGAGATCCTCACCAATTTGAAAAAAGAGAAGGGCAAGGCCAAGGACACCGATCTCACCCCGGAGGACCTGGAAATCCTGATCGAACGGCTCCGCACCGCGGTGGAAAAGGAAACGGGCCGCTCCTTCCCGGACAATCCCGACGACCAGCTCTGGGGGGCGATCGGGGCGGTCTTCGGCTCCTGGCAGAACCCCCGGGCGATCACCTACCGCGCCCTGAACAAGATCCCGGACGAATGGGGAACCGCGGTGAACGTCCAGTCGATGGTCTTCGGCAACCTGGGGGATTCCAGCGCCACCGGGGTGGCCTTCACCCGCAACCCCTCCACCGGGGAAAAAATATTCTACGGGGAGTTCCTCCCCAACGCCCAGGGCGAGGACGTGGTGGCCGGGATCCGCACCCCCCAGCCGATCACCCGGGCCCAGAAGCAGCCGGGCGATGCCGAGTCCCTGGATGAGCTGATGCCCAAGGCCTTCAAGGAACTGGAAGGGGTTTACCTGAAACTGGAAGAGCATTACCGCGACATGCAGGATATCGAGTTCACGATCGAGGACGGCCGGCTCTGGATGCTCCAGACCCGCCGGGGCAAACGCACCGCCCGCGCGGCGGTGCGGATCGCCGTGGAGATGGCGGACGAGGGCCTGATCAAGCCGGAGGAAGCGGTGGCCCGGGTCACCCCGGACCAGCTTTCGCACTTCCTCCATCCCGCCTTCGATCCCAAGGAGAAGAAAGATGTCATCGCCAAGGGCCTGCCCGCCTCCCCGGGGGCGGCGGTGGGGATGGTGGTTTTCAACGCTGAGGATGCGGAGCAGTGGGCCAAGGATAAAAAGGACGTCATCCTGGTCCGGGTCGAAACCTCTCCCGACGACATCCACGGGATGAACGCGGCCCAGGGCATCCTGACCGCCCGCGGGGGGATGACCTCGCACGCGGCGGTGGTGGCCCGGGG
>JAQTNV010000091.1 GCA_028713675.1 bacterium | reverse complement strand
CTCGATGATCACCGATCCCGTGATCCCCATCCGGCGGGCCAGGTCCGGATAGATCGGCTGGATATTTTCCCGGAAACGGGGCAGTTCGGTCACCCGGAAGAGGGGCGCGTAGTGGACCTCCTGGACCTTGTTCTCCGGGGTCCCCATCAGGGTATTGCCGATGGGAACGGAGAAATCCCCTTCCCGGGACAATGAATCCTCGGTCACCCCGACCACCGGTTTGATCTCTTCCACCTGGGTGACCTTGGAACTCCGGTGCATCTTGAGGTCCTCGATTTTTTGCAGATCCCGGGCTTTGGTCAGATCCACGATTTTCTTTTTGACTTCCGGAGGTTTTTCTTCCGCCTTGGGGGGGGCGGTCCGGACCAGCTCAAATTCTATCGGCCGGGGAATGTGAATGTTCCGGGGAGCCAGGTAAAAAAGCACCGCCAGAAGCAACCCATGGAAAGCCAGGGAAAGCGAAAAGGCGATATTAATGCCGGCCCGGGCCTGGTTCCGGAAGGCCATGTCGATCCTTCATTCCCCTTCCACGTTGATCGCGAACTTGGAAACGCCTTCTTTCTTCAGCAGATCCACGATGTGAATCACCCGGCCATGGTAAACCATCTTGTCCGCCCCGATGATCGCGTTGAGCCGGGAGCCCTCCTCGCGCTTGGCCCGGACAAATACCGTGAGATTTTCCTCGTTGATCGGATTGCCGTTCAGGAAAAGATTGCCCTTGGCATCGATCACCACCGCGATATTCGAAATCGGGGTAGGCTCGCCGGTGGTGGCCTTGGGCAGGTCCACGTTGAGCGAGGGGGACATGATAAAGGTGGCGGTCACCATGAAAATAATCAGGAGAACCAGGATGACATCCACCAGCGGGGTGATGTTTATCCCGGTGATGGGCTGATCCATATCGTTGGTTTCTCTGCTGGCTTTCATTTATTTAATCCATTGCAGTTGTTGTCATTCCGGGCTTGACCCGGAATCCAGTTTTTTATCACGTATTCCAGGCTGTTTATTATGGATTCCCGCTTGAGTTTATCCTGAGCAGAGTCGAAGGGCGGGAATGACATTTAAAAATACAAAATGTTAGGGCTATGGTTTGGGGTTTGGAAATTGTTTGGCTATTGCTTGCCCTGAGCATATTCGAAGGGGAGCTTGGTTATTAGTCATTTATTTCTTGAGATCGGCCTCGGCAAAATTGATTATCACCTGGGAAATTCTCTCCAGGTTTCCGGACACCCGTTTGACCTTGCCGACAAAAATGTTGTAAGCGATAACCGCCGGGATCGCGACGAATAAACCGATCGCCGTGGCCAGCAGGGCCTCGGAGATGCCCTGCATCACCACGCTCGGCCCTCCCACCTGGCTGATCGCCAAATCGTGGAAAGCCCGAATGATCCCGAGAACGGTGCCAAACAGTCCGATAAAGGGGGCGTTATTGCCCAGGGTTCCGAGAAAGGCCAGGTACTTCTCCATCCCGATCTTCTCCTCCGCCTTCGCTCCGGCCAGCCGCTCCTCCAGCACAGCCGGCCCCCGGGATATGCTCTGGAAGCCGGCCAGGGCCACCCGGCCCTCGCAACCCCCGTAACGCTCCGCCAGGCTCCGGGCCGGTTCGATCTCTCCCTTGGCCAGATGATCGGAAAGCTCATCCAGGAACGGGTTGATCCCCTTGAATTCCTTCCGGAAGAAACGATAACGCTCGATCATGACCGCAATCGAAAACACGCTCAGGAAAAGCAGGAGATACAAAACCCACTTGCTTCCGACCAGGGTGATCGCCAGTAATATCTGCGTGATGCCCATTTGGATTACCTTATCTATTTATTTTAACTTATTTTCGGAAAGCATAAACCCCGTTATATTATATGACAATAGAATGTATTTCTTAGTGGTGGTAATATAAGAAAGAAAAGAATTGGATATCCCATGGCGATCAACCTGAAAAAATATCTCAAGCTTTTCCAGACCGAGTCCCTCCCCCACCTGGAAAAAATCCGGGAGTGCGCGGGCAAATTATCCCGGGGCGAGGGAGACGCCGCCTGTTACGATCACCTGGGGAAAAGTTACCATTACCTGAAAGGCGCCCTGGGCCTGATCGGTCTGAAAGAACTCCGGGATGAAGCGGTCCGGATGGACAGGATTCTGAAAGAGATCAACTCCGGCGCACGCCAGGCCACCCCGGAAGAAATCAGCGAATTTTCCCGGGTGGTGGATGTGATTCAGGAATCGGTGGGAAAAGCCCTCCAGGACATCGAAAACTCTCCCGCCTGAAAAATACTGCGGAAATCAGGACCCCTGGATTTTATGATACGGATATCAGGATATCTGTATTGATTTTCTGGCCTTTGAACTTTGAGCTTTGACCTTTAAGCTTACTACTTATCCCTTTTCGCTCTTCAGCAGCTTGAGCTGTTCCTGCACCTCGGGATAATCGGGCTGGTATTCCAGGGCCTTGCGGAAATAGGATTTGGCCTTATCGCTCTGTCCTTGGGATTTGTAAATCACGCCCAGGTAATAATAATTCCGGGCGTTCTTGGGCTCGAGCTTGATCGCCTGGAGGAAACAGCTCTCCGCCTTGGGAATATCCGGTTTATGCTTGGAAAATTCCAGGGAATGCACCAGGCCGATGCCGGTGTAATACTCCGAACGGGCGGGGTCGATTTTCAGGGCTTCCTCAAACGCCGCCAGGGCCTTCGCGTATTGCTGCTTCCCGAAAAATTGTTTTCCTTTCTTGAACTGTTCCTGGGCTTTGCTTAACAGCTCTTCCGCGTCTTCGGCTTTGGGTTGGGCTTCCAGCTTCTCGCGGACGTCCTTCTGGGTCTCCCAGGCCGCGTCCAGTTTTTTTTGAATCAGCTTTTTCTCTTCTTCCGCGGCGGTCAATCTGGTCTTGATTTCGTCCAGCTCGGTTTCCGCGCGCGCCACGGATTCTTTCAGGTGGTTTACTTCCTGGACCCGGGCTTCCCTCTCAACAATCACGACCTCCAGCTCCCGTTCAAGGTCCTTCTGTTTCCGGTCGAAACCCTCCTGCAACACGCCGATTTCTTCTATCAACGCTTCTTTTTCGGCAATCAGGGAGACCCCGTAATCGGAGGATTTCCGGAACTCAAACTCGATATCATCAACCTGCTTCTGCAAACCCAGGTTTTCTTCCTTGAACTTAGCCGTCTGGGCTTCTTGATTTTTCAGTTTTTCCAGCGTGGAACCGATTTTTTCCATCAGGGCCTCGTCTTCCCCCACTTCCAGTCCCGAGGAACGTGCCGTTTTTTTCAGCTCATCCTCCAGCCCTTGCTTGGAAATCAGCGACCTCTGCGCCAGCTGGGACAGGTTCTCCTTTTCTTCCTCCTGCTCACGGATCCGGTCCTGAAGCTCGTTCATCTCGGCCCGTAACAGCTTGTTCCGAACCCCTTCATCCTCGAACCTCTTGCTCAGACCTTCCCGCTCGCGGTTCCAGATCTCTTCTTTCTGTGACTGCGAATCCTTCAGCTTGTCGATGGCCTGCAGGGTTTTTTCCCGGAGCTGGTCTAATCTCTGGCCCAGGTCATGGTTCTTCTGCTTCTGCCGCTCAATTTCCTCCCCGGTAAGTTTCCGCTCGTTTCCCCACTCCTCTTCCTTGCGGCGGAAATCCCGGATTTCCTTGTCCAGCTCGTTCTTATCTTTCTCCGCCTGGGCCAGGCTTTTCTTGAGCTCGTTGACTTCCCCGGTCACAATCCCCCGCTCATAAGCGAAGGATTCCTCCAGCTCGGCGACTCGTTCTTCTTTCTCCCGGGCCTTGGTTTCCCATTCCTCAACCTGGGTTTTCAATGCCCCGATTTCTTTTTCTTTTTCCTTCCGATTCAGGACCTCATCTTCCAGTTCCTTTTCCCGGCCCTTGCGCTTCAGCATTTCATCTTCGGCGAAAGTCTCCTTCTCCTTGCGACGGGCGGTTTCTTCTTCCAGCTTTTTCTCTTTTTCCTTGCGCTTGGCGGTTTCCGCCGTCAGGGCCCGGACATTCTCGGCCAGTTCCCCCTCGACCTTGGCCAGCTGGCCTTTTTCCGTCGCCAGTCCGGCAGTGAGTTTCTGGATCTCGCCGGTCAGGGCCTTCAGCTTTTCTTCGATCAGGTTTTCTTCGGCCTGGTGAAGGTTCTTGAATCTTTTCAGGAAAGAATCGCTTTCTTCCGCGATCGGCTTAAGGTCTTTTTCCTTATCCCCTTTGGCGGGCATTTATTCCTCCTAACAAAGTCAGAATGATTTAGGTAATCAATTGAATTACACTACAACAATATATATATTAATGTTTTTATGAAAAGGATCAAATATTCCAAGATAAACAACTAAATAAGCCTCCATGGAAAAAATCATCACCCGCTTCGCGCCCAGCCCGACCGGCACCCTCCACCTCGGAGGAGCCCGGACGGCCCTGTTCAATTAACTCTTTTCCCGGCATCACGGGGGCAAGTTCAATCTCCGGAGCGAGGATACCGACCGGACCCGCTCCACCGACGAATACGCCCAGGACATCCTGGGAGCCCTCACCTGGCTGGGAATCACGTGGGACGAAGGTCCTTACTACCAGAGCCAACGGATGGAGCTTTACCGGGAGCGGGCCGAGCGCCTGATCTCCGAAAGCAAGGCTTACCGCTGCTACTGCACCCCGGAGGAACTCGAGGCCCGGCGCCAGGCCGCCCGGGAAAAAAATGAAAACACCCGGTATGACGGGCATTGCCGGGACCGCCGGGACCAGCCGGACCTGCCTTTCGTCGTTAGGTTCCGGACCCCCCAGGCCGGGGCCACCTCTTTTACCGACCTGATTCACGGCCCGATCACCATCGTCAACTCCGAGCTGGACGACCTGGTCATCATCCGGGCGGACAAAACCCCCACCTATAACTTTTCCGTCGTCATCGATGACATGGATATGGGGATTACCCACGTGATCCGGGGTGACGACCACATCAACAACACTCCCCGGCAGGTCCTGATTTATCAGGCCCTCGGTCTCAATCCTCCCCTGTTCGGCCACCTCCCGATGATCCACGGGGCCGACCGGACCAAGCTTTCCAAACGCCACGGCGCCACCGCCGTCATCGAGTATCGGAAAGACGGCTACCTGCCCCAGGCGATGGTCAATTACCTGGCCCGACTGGGCTGGGGATACAAAGACGAGGAAATTTTCACGCCGGATGACCTGATCGGGAAATTCGATCTGAAAGACGTCAGCAAATCAGCCGCCATTTTTAATCCCGAAAAGCTCCTTTGGCTCAATCAGCAATACATGATGAAGGAATCCAACGAGAATCTGCTGGAACTCGCCCGGCCGTTCTTGGACCCGGCCGCGGCGGCGTTTTCCCGGGAACCCCTCCTCAAAGTCGCCGAGATCTTTAAACCCAGGGCTAAAACCCTGGTGGAGATCGGTGAACAGTCCCGCTTCCTCTTCTCCGAGGCGATCGAGCCCGACCCGGAGGCGGCGAAAAAATTCCTGACCCCGGAGGCCAAGGTCCTTCTCTCCGAGCTCGTCCTGAAATTAAGGGATCTCGCCGTCTTTAACGAAAGCGAAATCGAGTCGGCCTTCCGCCAGATCGTCGAAGCCAAGGGAATAAAGCTGGGCAAAGTCGCCCAGCCGGTGCGGGTGGCGCTGACCGGGAAAACCGTAAGCCCCGGTCTTTTCGAAATCATGGTAATTTTGGGCAAGGAAAAAACCCTGGCGCGGATTGAGTCCGCGCTGGCTCGAATCCCCGCTCCATGAATTCTCATTTGTCATTGCGAGGGAATGAAACGATCGAAGCAATCCCTGCCGTTGCCTTGTCTTTACCGTTAATTTTTCTGTCATTCTGAACAAAGTGAAGAATCTCTGTTTTATATCTAACCGGTCATTTGCTGCCTGCTTTTTGCTGTTATCTGTTTTTCTGATCTCTGCTTCCCCCGTCGACGGCCCCCGCTGGCTGGACCAGTTCAAGCCCGCAGATGAGGGCAAATTCCCGTCCAACTGGAAAAAGATCCAGGGCCGGGCCGATATTTACACCGTCCAGGTCGAATCCGGAAACGCCTTCCTGGCCGCTCGTCCCGATAAAGCCGCCGGGATGATCCTCACCGAGGCCAAAGTTAATCCGAAGGATTTCCCGAAACTGAAATGGCGCTGGCGGGCCAAAAAACTGCCGGTGGGAGCGGATGAAACCGGAAAGAACGGAAAGAATGACTGCGCCGCGAGCGTCTATGTTGTTTTCGATAAAGGTCTGACCAAGTACACAAAGGATACCCTGCGATATGTATGGAGCGCTTACCCCCACCCCCGGAAAATGACCCTCAAAATGAAAGATTATGTTTTCTACGTAATTCAGGAAAACCGGGATACGCCGCTCGACCAGTGGGTCGAGGAAGAGGTTGATTTCGCGGAAGATTATCGGAAATTATTCAAGAAAGCACCGCCCCCGGTCATGGCCATTGGTATCCAGTCCGACTCCGATGATACCAAGACATCCTCCTGGGCCGATTACGATGATTTCGTCCTGCTCCCGCCGGGCGAATCTTTGCCCAAGCCATAAATATCATTTATTTATTTGCCCAATTTATTGGGCAATGGGATTTATTTTGATCTGGAGCTCGGAATTTTGGATTTGCTTTAGAAGTATCCCGGATCCTGGTAAACCCCGAAAACTTCTTTCATCGTGTTGATGATTTCTCCGAGGGAGGCGTATTCCTTCACCGCGGCTAGGATGAACGGCATTAAATTATCCTTGCCGGCCGCGGCCTTCTTCAGATCAGCCAGGCATTTCTCCACCGCTTTATTGTTCCGGGATTTTTTGACCTTGTTCAGGTTGGCCACCTGGGTCTTTTCCACCTCAGGGTCGATCTTCAGGAGCGTGATGGGGGGTTCTTCAGCTATTTTATACTTATTCACCCCCACCATCGTCTTGTCGAGCGACTCGATCTGCTTCTGGAAGCGGTAGGCGGCCTCGGTGATTTCCTTCTGGGGGAACCCGATCTCGATTGCCGACACGATCCCGCCCAGCTCGTCGATCTTGCGGATGTAATCCCACGCTTCCTGCTCGAGCTTATCGGTCAGGGCCTCGACGAAATAGGACCCGCCCAGGGGATCGATCGTGTTGGCCACCCCGGATTCGCAGGCGATAATCTGCTGGGTGCGGAGGGCGATGGTCACCGATTCCTCGGTGGGAAGGGCGTAGGTTTCATCCAGGGAATTGGTATGCAGGGACTGGGTTCCTCCCATCACCGCGCCCAGGGCCTGGAGGGCGGTCCGGACGATATTATTGAGCGGTTGCTGAGCGGTCAGGCTGCACCCCGCCGTCTGGGTGTGGAAGCGGAGCCAGTAACTCCGGGGGTCTTTGGCCTTGAAGCGGTCCTTCATCACCTTGGCCCAGATCCGGCGGGCGGCCCGGTACTTGGCGATCTCCTCGAAAAAGTCGCTGTGGGCGTTGAAGAAAAATGAGAGCCGGGAAGCAAACTGGTCCACCGGCAAACCCGACTCGACCCCGGCCTGGACGTATCCGATCCCGTCGGCGAGGGTGAAAGCCAGTTCCTGGGCGGCCGTGGAGCCGGCCTCCCGGATGTGATAACCCGAGATGGAGATGGTGTTCCAGTTCGGGACATGCTTCGCGCAGTAACCCATGATGTCGGTGATGAGCCGGAGCGAGGGCCGGGGCGGATAAATCCAGGATTTCTGGGCGATGTATTCCTTCAGGATGTCGTTCTGGATGGTTCCCCCGATTTGCGTGCTCTTCACCCCCTGCTTCTCCGCCACCGCGATATACATGGCCAGGAGAATGGAGGCCGGGCCGTTGATCGTCATGGAAGTGGTGATCTTGTCCAGGGGGATCCCGGAGAAAAGCACCTCCATGTCACGCAGGGTGTCGATCGCTACCCCGCACCGTCCGACCTCCCCGAGGGCGCGGGTATCGTCGGAATCGCAGCCCATCAGGGTGGGATAATGAAAAGCCACCGAGAGACCGGTGGTCCCGTGTTTTAAAAGATAGTGGTAGCGCCGGTTGGTATCCTCCGGGGTGCCGAACCCGGAAAACTGCCGCATCGTCCAGAGCTTCCCCCGGTAACCGGTGGGGTGCACCCCCCGGAGGTAGGGGTATTCACCCGGCAGGCCCTGGTCCTGGAGGTAATCCAGTTTTTCCGTGTCCAAGGGGGTGTAAAGCCGGTTGATCTCCAGATCGGAAATCGTGGAGAAACGCTCCCGTGATTCCGGGTTCTTTTTCAGGGCCTTGCCCAGGACATCGCGATTCCAAGTTTCCAGGGCTTCCTTTATTTTTCCCTGATCGGATCCGGTTTTGTTTTTTTCGCCCATCTTCTCATCCTCGAATATTTTTCCGGCCATTCCGGTCGGCGTAATCGTTTAAATTTTTTAACTCCTGTTCTTCGCTCTTGGCCTTCGTTCTTAGTATTCGCTCTTAATCTTCTTAATTCTTGGGCTTCTTAATTTCCTCCCAAATCCTTGTCCTTGGCGGACAGGGAAACATTTCCCCCGGATTTTAGCAATGCCAGCACCTCTTCCACAATGCCATTGGCATCAATCCTATAAATTGAGCGCAGGCGGTCCTGGGGACCGTGCTCGACAAATTCATCCGGGATCCCGAGCCGCTTGACCTTGAGATGCCGGATGCCCAAGGTTTCCAGGGCTTCCAGGACGGCGCTTCCAAAACCTCCCGCCAGGACATTCTCCTCCACCGTGACCAGGATCCGGTGCCGGCGGGAGAGGTCTTCCAGCAAAGCCAGGTCCAGGGGTTTGGCAAAGCGGACATTGACCACCGTGGCCTTCATATCCCCCGTTTCCAGCTGGTCGGCCGCCTTCAGCGCCGCCTGCACCGTGGAACCGATCGCCAGGATGCAGACCTCGCTCCCGTTCCGGAGGACCTCGGCCTGGCCGACGGGAATGGTCTTGATTTCGGGATCCAGGTCCACCCCCAGTCCTTTTCCCCGCGGAAACCGGATGGCCGCCGGCCCCGGAAGGGAAAACGCGGTTTTCAACATCCGCCGGAGTTCATTTTCATCCTTGGGCGCCATCAGGGTCAGGTTGGGCATGGAACGCAAATAGGAAAGGTCGAAAAGTCCATGGTGGGTGGGACCGTCGGCCCCGACGATCCCGGCGCGGTCCAGGATGAAAACCACCGGCAGGTTCTGGAAACAGACGTCATGCAGGATCTGGTCGAAAGCCCGCTGGAGAAAAGTGGAATAAACCGCCACCAGGGGGC
>JAQTNV010000090.1 GCA_028713675.1 bacterium | reverse complement strand
CCTTGTCGATCATGTCAAACGGCACAAATGTCGACAGCGCGTTCTTCGATAAAATCAGCGTCAACGCGCTCGTCAAACAGCTCTTCCCGTGATCCACATGCCCAATCGTCCCCACATTCATGTGCGGTTTCGTTCTCTGGAACTTCTGCTTGGACATAAATCCTCCTTAAGCGAGTTAATTTACCGAAGTGCTGACTCCCAGCAGCTTCTTCAGTTCCGCTCCGGTGACGGGCTCGTAGTGGGAGAAGGACATCGAGTGGGTAGCCCGCCCCTGCGTGGCGGAACGTAAGTCGGTAGCATAACCGAACATTCTCTTTAAGGGAACCTGGCTCTTGACGATCCGGCCGCCCGAACGGGCATCCATCCCCAGAATCCGTCCGCCCCGGGCGGTGATGTCGCTGATGACCTCACCCATGAATTCGTCCGGGACGATCACCTCCACGTCCATCATCGGCTCCAGCAGAATGGGGTTTCCCTTGCGGGCGGCCTCTTTGAAAGCCATCGAACCGGCGATTTTAAAAGCCAGCTCGGAGGAATCCACTTCGTGGAAGCTCCCGTCCGTCAGGGTCACGCGGAAATCAATCACCGGGTAGCCGGCCAGGACCCCGCTGTCCTTGGCTTCCAGGATTCCGCTCTTGATCGCGGGGATGAATTCGCGGGGAATGATCCCGCCCTTCAGTTTGTCGACAAACTCAAAACCGCCGCCGGCCGGCAGGGGCTGGATTTCGATCTCGACCACCCCGTACTGCCCGTGCCCGCCGGACTGGCGGACATAGCGGCCCTCGGCCTCGGCGTTCCGGGTAATGGTTTCCCGGTAGGCAACCTGGGGTTTCCCCACATTGGCGTCCACCCGGAACTCCCGGAGCAGCCGGTCCACGATGATTTCCAGGTGGAGTTCCCCCATCCCGGAGATGATGGTCTGCGCGGTTTCCGTATCGGTATTGACATGAAAGCTCGGGTCCTCCAGGACCAGCCGGTGGAGGGCCAATCCGAGCTTGTCCTGGTCGGATTTGGTCTTCGGTTCGATCGCCACGGAGATCACGGGATTGGGAAACGACATCGACTCCAGGATGATCGGGGCTTTCGGATCGCAGAGGGTGTCGCCGGTGGTGGTGTAACGCAGGCCCACGGCCGCGGCAATGTCGCCGGCGTAGACCTCCTTGATTTCTTCCCGCTTGTTGGCATGCATTTTCAGCAGCCGCCCGATTCTTTCCGTCTTGATCTTGGTCTGGTTGGAGATGGAGGAATTGGACTTGAGGCATCCGGAATAAACCCGGAAATAAGTCAGCTGCCCGGCGAAAGGATCGTTCATGATTTTAAAGGCCAGGGCCGAAAAAGCTTCGTCATCCGCGGCCCGCCGCTGAATCTCGGTTCCATCCGCCGGATTGATTCCGGTCACCGGGGGCCGGTCCAGGGGCGAGGGCAGGTAGGCGACCACCGCGTCCAGAAGGGGCTGCACCCCTTTGTTGCGGAAGGCCGATCCGGCGAGAACCGGGACCACCTTGAGCGCGAGGGTCGCGCGGCGGATCGAGTCCACGATCTGGCTTTCCTCGACCGGCTCGGCGTGCACGAACTTCTCCATTATTTTTTCATCGTGATCGGCCAGGGCTTCCACCATCTTTTCCCGGTATTCCCGGGCCTGTTCAAGGTATTCCGGGGCGATCTCTTCTTCGCGGAACTTGGCACCCAGGGAATCCTCGTCCCAGATCAGCGACTTCATCCGGACCAGGTCCACGACCCCCTCGAAATTTTCCTCTACCCCGATCGGGATCTGCAGCATCACCGGGTTGACCTCCAGGCGCTCTTTAATCATTTTGACCGCCGAAAAAAAGTCCGCGCCGACCCGGTCGAGCTTGTTGATAAAAGCCACTTTCGGAACCCCGTACCGGTCCGCCTGTCTCCAGACCGTTTCCGACTGGGGTTCGACTCCCCCCACGCCGCAGAAAACCACCACGGCTCCATCCAGAATCCGGAGCGACCTTTCCACTTCGATCGTGAAATCCACATGGCCGGGAGTGTCGATAATGTTGATCCGGTGATTCAGCCAGAACAGCGTGGTCGCCGCCGAGGTAATGGTGATCCCCCGCTCCTGTTCCTGTTCCATCCAGTCCATCTGGGCGGTCCCGTCGTTCACTTCCCCGATCCGGTGCAGAACCCCGGCATAGTAAAGAATGCGCTCGGTCGTCGTCGTTTTCCCGGCGTCGATATGAGCCATAATGCCAATATTCCGAATGCGTTCTAATGGAACCGGCCGAGGCATGGTTCTGCTCTAAATCTGGTTGTATACCTTTCCCAATTACCATCGATAATGAGCGAATGCTTTGTTGGCTTCCGCCATCTTGTGAACGTCGTCTTTTTTCTTGATCGCGCCCCCGCGCATATTGGCCGCGTCCAAGAGCTCCGCCGCCAGCTTGGCCGTCATGGTCTTGTCCCCCCGCTCGCTGGCGTATTGGATCATCCAGCGCATGGCCAGGGCGTTGCGGCGTTCCGGCTTGATTTCCACCGGGACCTGATAAGTGGCTCCGCCCACCCTCCGGGACTTGACCTCCACCACCGGCTTGACGTTTTCCAGGGCCTTTTTAAAAATCTTGATCGGGTCGTCCTTCTCTTTTTTCTCGATCTCCAGAAGGGCGCCGTATAAAATCTGCTCCGCGGTGCTTTTCTTGCCCCGGCGCATGATCGTGTTGATAAACTTGGCGAGGGTCCGGTCTCCGTACTTCACGTCCGGATCAATTTTGCGTTTCGGAGTGTTTCCTTTGCGTGACATCTTGACCTTTCCTTAAGCTGAACTCTTGGTCCGCTTGGTCCCGTACTTCGACCGGCTCTTCTTCCGGTCCTGAACCCCCAGGGCGTCCAGACTGCCCCGGATGATGTGGTAGCGCACGCCCGGCAGGTCCTTCACGCGGCCTCCGCGGATCAGAACCACCGAGTGCTCCTGAAGGTTGTGCCCTTCCCCGGGTATATAGGAAGTCACTTCAATGCCGCTGGTCAGACGGACGCGGGCCACTTTCCGCAGAGCCGAGTTCGGCTTTTTGGGAGTAGTGGTGTAAACCCGGGTGCAGACCCCGCGTTTCTGCGGGCATGAATTCAAGGCGGGGGCGGAGTTCTTTCTCCGCTGCGGGTCCCGGCCGTTGCTTTTGATTAACTGGTTTATAGTCGGCATATTTAGCCTTTATCCTCCTAACCAAAATTGAATAGTTTTAATCCAACCACAGGGGTTTGTCAATTCCCCTATTTACCTGAATTATTATTATATTAATATTCATCCGGCCGCCGCCTTTTCGCCGTCCGGCACCTGCCCGGGTTCTTCCTCGTCTACCACCTGCATTCTGATCGTCTGATACTTGCGGAAGCCGGTCCCGGCGGGAACCAGTCTCCCCATGATTACGTTCTCTTTCAGCCCGCGCAGGCGGTCGACCTTGCCGTTGATGCAGGCTTCGGTCAGGACCTTCACGGTCTCCTGGAAACTGGCCGCGGCGATAAAGCTTTCATTGCTCAGGCTGGCCTTGGTCACGCCCAGGAGCAGCGGTTCCGCCACCGCGGGTTTCCCGCCGCTGTTCGCCACCCGGCGGTTCTCCTCGTCGAAACGGCGCTTCTCCACCTGTTCCCCGACCAGGAAATCGGTATCGCCCACCTCGGAGATCTTCACCCGTTTCAGCATCTGGCGGACGATCACCTCGATGTGCTTGTCGTTGATCTTGACCCCCTGCAGCCGGTAAACCTCCTGGATCTCGTCCACCAGGTACCGGGCCAGTTCCTTTTCCCCCAGCACCCGGAGAATATCGTGGGGATTGGGGGAGCCGTCCATCAGGGCCTCGCCGGCCTTGACCAGGTCGCCGCTGTGGACGCTGACATGTTTTCCCTTCGGGATCAGATAATCACGGGATTCCCCGTATTCCGGCAGAACGGTCAGGCGGCGCTTGCCCTTGACGTCCTTGCCGAATTCAACTTTTCCGTCAATCTCGCTGATGACCGCGTATTCCTTGGGCCGGCGGGCTTCAAACAGCTCGGCCACCCGCGGCAGACCCCCGGTGATATCCTTGGTCTTGGTGGTCTCCCGGCTGATCTTGGCGATGATGTCCCCGCCTTTGACGTCCTCCCCTTCCACCACCGTGATCGTCGCTCCGACGGGGAGCAGGTAGCGGGCCAGGAGGTCGGAACCGGGAATCTGTCGGGTCTTTCCCTTATCATCCTTGATCGAGATCCGCGGGCGGCGGTTGGGATCCCGGGATTCGATGATCACCTTGCGGGCCATCCCGGTCACCTCGTCCACCTGTTCCACCATGGTTTCGCCCTCGGCCACGTCGCCGAATTTAACCCGGCCTTCCACCTCCGTCAGAATCGGCACGGTGTAAGGATCCCACTCCGCCAGGATTTCTCCCTTTTTAATCGCCTGATTATCCTTGACCTTCAAACGGGCCCCGTAAATGACCGGGTAGCGCTTGCGTTCCCGGCCTTCATCGTCCAGCAGGGCCAGTTCCCCGTTGCGGTTCATCACCACCCAGTCGCCCAGTTTGGTCTTGTTCAGACTGTTGGGGGGAAGGTTCCTGAAGCGCACCGTACCGTCGATGCGGGCCTGGATCCGGCTCTGTTCGACCCGCCGGCTGGCGGTGCCTCCGATATGGAAGGTCCGCATGGTCAGCTGGGTGCCGGGCTCGCCGATGGACTGGGCCGCGACGATTCCCACCGCCTCGCCCACGTTCACCATCCGGCCCCGGGCCAGGTCGCGCCCGTAGCACATCGCGCAGACCCCGTGCCGGGCCTGGCAGGTCAGCACCGAACGGATCGTGACTTTTTCAATTCCTGAATTCTCGATCTTCTCAATCAGTTCCTCGGTGATCTCCTGGTTGGCCGAAACGATGATCTCGCCGGAAAACGCGTCGACGATGTCATTCAGGACCACCCGCCCGAGGACCCGCCCTCCGACGGTCTCGATGATCTCGCCCCCCTCGACCAGGGAGGAAATCGTAATCCCGTCGATGGTTCCGCAATCCACTTCCGTGATCATGCTGTCCTGGGCCACGTCCACCAGCCGCCGGGTCAGATACCCGGAGTTGGCGGTCTTCAGCGCGGTATCCGCCAGGCCCTTGCGGGCCCCGTGGGTGGAGATGAAGTACTGGCCCACCGACAGGCCTTCCCGGAAATTCGAGGTAATCGGGGTTTCGATGATTTCCCCGGAGGGCTTGGCCATCAGGCCCCGCATCCCCGCGAGCTGCCGGATCTGCTGGGGTCCGCCCCGGGCTCCCGAATCGTACATCATGAAAACCGGGTTGAAGCTCCGGCTCTTGATTTCTTTTCCCTGGGCGTCCTTGATCTTTTCCCAACCCATCTCCAGGAGCATTTCGGCCGAGACCCGCTCGGTGACCTCCGCCCAGATGTCGATGACCTTGTTATAACGTTCCCCGTCGGTAATCAACCCTTCCGCGTACTGGTTCTCGACCGCCCGCACTTCCTGGTAGGCCTGGGTGATGATGGTCTCCTTGTTCTGGGGGACCTTGATATCGTCAATCCCGATGGAAAGACCGGCCCGGGTGGCGTAGAGATAACCCAGGTCCTTGAGCCGGTCGGCGAGGATCACGGTCCGCTTCGCCCCGCACCGGCGGTAGGATTGCTGGATCAGCTCGGCCAGGGCCCGCTTGTCCATCGGCTTGTTCACCAGTTCGAAGGGGATCTCGAGGGGAACCGTTTCCCGGAGGATGACCCGGCCGCCGGTGGTTTCCACCCGCCGGCCTTCCAGGAACACGGTCACCTTGGCGTGGAGGTCCAGTTCCCCGGCGTCGTAGGCCAGGCGCACCTCCTCGGCCCCGGAGAAAACCTTGCCTTCGCCCTTGGCCAGCGGGCGCTCGCGGGTGAGGTAGTAAATCCCGAAAACGATATCCTGGGTGGGGTCGATGATCGGCCGGCCGCTGGCCGGAGAGAGAATGTTGTTGGTCGACATCATTAAAATACGCGCTTCGGTCTGGGCTTCGACCGAGAGGGGCACATGCACCGCCATCTGGTCCCCGTCAAAGTCGGCGTTGAAGGCCACGCAGACCAGGGGATGCAGCTGCACGGCTTTCCCCTCGACCAGGATCGGCTCGAAGGCCTGGATGCCCAGCCGGTGAAGGGTCGGGGCGCGGTTCAGGAGCACCGGATGCTCCTTGATCACCTCGTCGAGGATGTCCCAGACCTCCGGGACTTCCTTCTCGACCATCTTCCGGGCGCTCTTGATGGTCAGGGCCAGCCCCCGGGACTCGAGTTTCTGATAAATAAAAGGTTTGAACAGTTCGAGCGCCATCTGCTTGGGCAGCCCGCACTGGTGGAGCCGGAGCTCGGGACCGATCACGATCACCGTCCGGCCGGAATAATCCACGCGTTTCCCGAGCAGGTTCTGGCGGAACCGCCCCTGCTTGCCCCGGAGCATGTCGGAAAGGGACCGGAGGGGACGCTTGTTGGATCCCACGATCACCCGGCCCCGGCGGCCGTTGTCAAAAAGGGCGTCCACCGATTCCTGGAGCATCCGTTTTTCGTTCCGGACGATGATTTCCGGGGCGTTGAGTTCCAGGAGCCGTTTCAGACGGTTGTTGCGGTTGATCACCCGCCGGTAAAGGTCGTTCAGGTCGGAGGTGGCGAAGCGCCCTCCGTCCAGGGGAACCAGGGGCCGGAGCTCGGGGGGAATGACCGGGACGATTTCCATGATCATCCATTCCGGGCGGTTCCCGGAGAGGCGGAACGCCTCCACCACCCGCAGCCGCTTGGCCAGTTTCCTCCGCCGCGCCTCCGAGCTGGTCGATTTCATTTCCGTCCGGAGTTCCACCGCCAGCTTGTCCAGTTCCAGGCGGCGGAGCCGTTCCCGGATGGCCTCCGCCCCCATTCCGGCCTGGAAATTGGTCCCGTACTTCTCCAGGGCTTCCCGGAATTCCTTCTCGGTCAGGACCTGCCCGGGCAGCAGGTTGGGGTTCTTGGATTCGATCACGATGTAGGACTCGAAATAAATCACCCGTTCCAGTTCCTTGGAGGTCAGGTTCAAAAGGGTGCCGATCCGGCTGGGGATGGAGCGGGTAAACCAGATATGCGCCACCGGGGCGGCCAGCTCGATGTGCCCCAGGCGCTCCCGGCGGACCTCCGACTTGATCACTTCCACACCGCATTTCTCGCAGACGATCCCCCGGTGCTTCATCCTCTTATATTTCCCGCACAGGCATTCATAATCCTTCACCGGTCCGAAAATCTTGGCGCAGAACAGCCCGTCGCGTTCCGGTTTGAAAGTCCGATAATTAATGGTTTCGGGCCGCTTTACTTCCCCGAAGGACCAGCTCCGGATCATTTCAGGAGAGGCCAGGCTGATCCGGACCCCGGAAAAATCCACCGGATCCCTGGGTTTTTCAAAGAAATTATTAAACATATCCTTCATCCTGATTCTCCTTGGCTCCCAAGAGTTCCATATTCATTCCCAGACTCTGGAGCTCTTTGATCAAAACCTTAAAGGATTCCGGAACCCCCGGTTCCAGGCTGGGTTCCCCCTTGACGATGGATTCGTACATCCGGGTCCGGCCCGTGACATCGTCGGATTTCACCGTGAGGAACTCCTGGAGGGTATAGGCCGCGCCATAGGCCTCCATCGCCCAGACCTCCATCTCCCCCAGCCGCTGGCCCCCGAAATGGGCTTTTCCGCCCAGGGGCTGCTGGGTCACCAGGGAATAAGGCCCGATCGAACGGGCGTGAATCTTTTCATCCACCAGATGGTGCAGCTTCATCATGTACATGTGCCCGACCGTGACCGGGAAATCAAAAAGCTGACCGTTCCGGCCGTCGTAGAGGGGCATTTTCCCCGATTCGGGCAGGCCCTCCTGCTTGAGCAGGGCCTTGATTTCCAGCTCGCTGGCCCCGTCGAAAACCGGCGAGGAAACCGCCAGGCCCTGTTTCATCTTCCGGCCGAGGGCGAGAATTTCCTCGGACCCGGACTTGTCCAGCAGGGCGTCGATCTGGCTGTTCTTGAAAATCTTTTTCAGCGCGGTGCGCACGGTTTCCATCGCGACCTTGGAATCGACCAGCTGCCCGAGCTTCACACCCATCTCCTTGCAGGCCCAGCCCAGGTGGGTTTCCAGGATCTGCCCGACATTCATCCGGGAGGGAACCCCCAGGGGGTTGAGCACCATGTCCACCGGGGTTCCGTCCGGCAGGTAGGGCATGTCCTCTTCCGGAAGAATCCGGGACAGGACCCCTTTGTTCCCGTGCCGGCCGGCCATCTTATCGCCCACCGACAGCTTGCGCTTGATCGCCAGGTAAGCCTTGACCATGGCGATCACCCCGGGAGGCAGTTCATCGCCCCGTTTAAGCCGGCGCACCTTTTCCTCGAAAACCATGCGGACAAAATCGATCTGTTCCTCGAGATTTTCCAGCTCGGTCTTGATCCGTTCCCGTTCTTCCTCGCTGGCGTCGAATTCCAGGTCGTTCCATTTTTTCCAGGGGATCCGTTCGAGCTTCTCGGCCGTGATGGCCTCCCCCTTCTTGATCACCAGGGATTTTCCCCGCGAGGAGGTGAACTGCTTCCGGCAGGTCCGCCCCACGATGATTTCCCGGACCCGGTCCAGGAAATCGGCTTCAATGATCCGGACCTTGTCGTCCCGGTCCCGGAGCAGCCCGGCGATCTCCTGGTTTTCCAGGTCCTGGGCCCGGTGATCCTTCTCCATTCCCTTGCGGGAGAAAATGCGCACCCCGATCACCGTCCCGGTGACTCCCGGGGGCACCCGGAGGGAGGTGTCCCTGACGTCGGCCGCCTTTTCCCCGAAGATCGCGCGCAGCAGCTTTTCCTCCGGAGAGAGCTGGGTCTCACCCTTGGGGGTGATTTTTCCGACCAGGATCTCGCCCGGGCCCACTTCCGTGCCGATCCGGATGACGCCGGCTTCATCCAGGTTTTTCAGGCTCTCCTCGCCCACGTTCGGGATGTCCCGGGTGAACTCTTCCGGTCCCAGCTTGGTGTCGCGGGACATGACCTCGAACTCTTCAATATGGATGGAGGAGAAAGTATCCTCCTTCAGCAGTTTTTCGCTGATGAGGATGGAATCCTCAAAGTTGTATCCGCCCCAGGGCATAAAGGCCACCAGGGCGTTTTTCCCCAGGGCCAGTTCCCCGGAGGAAATGGCCGGTCCGTCGGCGATGATATCGCCCTTCCGGACTTTCTGGTTGGTCCGGACAATCGGTTTCTGGTGGATGCAGGTGTTCTGATTCGACCGCCAGTATTTCAACAGGGGATAAATCTCGACCCCGGCCCCGCCGCCCCCGTGCTCCGGGGAACGGAGGACGATCCGGGAAGCGTCCACGCTTTCCACCACCCCTTCCTGCTGGGCAATGATGGCAAACCCCGAATCCCGGGCCACCGAAGCTTCCATCCCGGTTCCGACCAGGGGGGGTTCGCAGGCCATCAGGGGGACCGCCTGCCGCTGCATGTTCGA
This sequence comes from bacterium, assembly GCA_028713675.1. Lineage (GTDB taxonomy): Bacteria > Desulfobacterota > JAPLJL01 > JAPLJL01 > JAPLJL01 > JAPLJL01. The sequence goes on along the minus strand of JAQTNV010000090.1, from coordinate 756 downwards.
TCCCATCAGGGCGCGGTTGGCGTCATCGTGTTCCAGGAAGGGAATCAGGGAAGCCGCCACGCTGACCAGCTGGCTGGGAGAGACATCCATCAGATCCACCCGCTCGCGGGCCAGCAGGGCAAATTCCCCCCGATGGCGGGCCGAAACGAAATCATTCTGAAAGCGGTTGTGGGAATCCAGGGGAGCGTTGGCCTGGGCGATCCGGTGTTCCTCTTCTTCCATCGCCGTGAGAAAGGTGATGCGGTCGCTCACCCGGCCGTTATCCACGATCCGGTAAGGGGTCTCAATAAAGCCATAGTCATTCACCCGCGCGAAAGTGCTCAGGGAGGAAATCAGACCGATATTGGGACCTTCGGGGGTTTCAATCGGGCAGATCCGCCCGTAGTGGCTCGAGTGCACGTCCCGCACCTCGAACCCCGCCCGCTCCCGGGTCAATCCTCCCGGCCCCAGGGCGCTCAACCGGCGCTTATGGGTGATTTCCGAGAGGGGATTGGTCTGGTCGGAGAACTGGGAGAGCTGGCTCGAACCGAAGAATTCCTTGATCACCGCCGAAATCGGCTTGGGATTGACAATCTCCTGGGGCATCAGGGCATCCACGTCCTGGAAGCTCATCCGTTCCCGGATGGCCCGCTCCATCCGGAGCAGGCCGATGCGGTACTGGTTTTCCAGAAGCTCCCCGACCGTCCGGACCCGGCGGTTGCCGAGATGATCGATATCATCCAGGGCGCCCCGCCCGTTCCGGATCTCGGCCAGGTA
>JAQTNV010000089.1 GCA_028713675.1 bacterium | reverse complement strand
CTGCCGTGGACCCGGAGTCTTCGAATCCGCTGCGCCAGGGCCTGATCGGCGGTCACAGCCAGGCCCCCGTCCCCAAAACCACCCAGGTTTTTGGAAGGGAAAAAACTGTAACAGCCGAACTCGCTTAGGGTTCCCACTTTTTTGCCCCGGTAATTGGCCCCGATGGCCTGGCAGGCGTCTTCAACTACGGTCAGACCGTGAGTACGGGCGATTTTTTGGATGGCATCCATTTCGGCCGGCTGGCCGAAGATATGAACCGGCATGATGGCCTTGAGCTTGGCCCGGGGATTCCGGCGATTGGTCTCGATCAATTCCGCGATTTTCCCGGGATCGAGGTTATAGGTCCGGGGATCGATATCCGCGAAAAACGGCCGGGCTCCCGTCCGGACGATAGATCCCCCGGTGGCGAAAAAAGTGAAGGGGGTGGTAATCACTCCGTCGCCGGGGCCCACCCCCAGGGCCACTAGCGAGAGATAGAGAGCGTCGGAACCCGAGGCCATCCCCACCGCGTGGGGAACCCCTAAGTAAGAAGCAACCTGTTTCTCAAACTGGTCCACCTCGGGCCCGAGGATGAAACTCTGGGAATCCAGGACTCGATTCAAAGCCGACTGGATATCGCCCTGTATTGTATTAAATTGCGCTTTCAGATCCAAAAACGGGATTTTCATTTCTTGATTCCGCCCTTCTAGGAATTAGACATCATAAATCTGTATTTTGTTTTTCGTCTCTGGTCTCTAGTCTCCGGTTTCGGATTTCGGGTTTCGGATTTCGGATTCCGTATATTTTGTTTTTAACTCGAAACTCGAAACTTGCAACTCGAAACTGGTTAGATTGCTTCCATCAATTCTTTCCGGCTGACCGAGGCCGTGCCGAATTTTCCCACTACCAGTCCCGCCGCCACATTGGCGATCATGGCGGCTTCCGGAGGGAGAGCCCCGGCGGTCAGGGCCAGGGTGTAGGCGGCAATCACCGTATCACCCGCACCCGAGACATCGAAAACCTCGCGGGCAGCCGTGGGAATATGAATAACGTAAGGCCCGGGGCCGGGGGCCGGGAGTTTCTTGGTTTTTGCTCCTTGCTCCCTGCTCCTTGCCCCCTGCTCGAAAAGGGTCAGACCTTTTTCGCCCCGGGTGATCAGGAGAGACCGGCAGCCCGTTTTCCCGATGATTTCCTTTCCCGCTTTTTCCACCTCGGGATCGCTCTCGGCGCGGAAACCCACGATCTCTCCGGCCTCGACATGGTTGGGAGTCAGAAAACTCACCCCCCGGTAGAGGGAAAAATTACCCGGTTTGGGATCCACCCCCACCGCGACCTTCCGCTTTCCCGCCAGCCGGAGCAAGCCTTCCATGATTCCGGGGGAAACCATGCCCTTGCCGTAATCGGAAACGATCACGGCATCCACCTGGCCGATCAACTTTTCCAGCTGGTCAAGGATCCTCTTCTGAATCTCGGCGGAAACCGGGGAATTTTTCTCCTGATCAATCCGGACCACCTGGTGATGCTGGGGAATCGCCACCACGCGGGTTTTAAAGGGAGTAACCCGGTCGGGGTCCGTAATTATCGCCTGTCGGGAGATTCCCTGGCCCTGGAGGATTTCCAGCAGCCGTTCCCCGGCCTTGTCCTGGCCGATCACCCCCGCCACCCAAACCTTTCCCTGGAGACCGGCCAGGTTCATCACCGCGTTGCCGGCTCCCCCGGGACGGTCTTCTCCCCCCTCCAGTTCCACCACCGGAACCGGGGCCTCAGGGGAAATTCTCCTGACCCGTCCGAAAAGATACCGATCCAGAATCAGGTCCCCCAGCACCAGGACCCGGTACTCCGGAAAACTGCCGATGATCTGCTGCCAGCGGGATTTAGAAAATTTAGTGGCCATATTTTTCCCCCGTCCGTACTCCGATTTCTTATTTCTCACCCTTTCCGCCATGGGAGATGAACAAACGATTCTTTACCTGATTATAAACCTCTTCCGGCGTAATCGTCTCCAGGCATTCCCGCCGCGGGCGGGAGCAGGGGTGCTCGCCCCGGAGACTGCAGGGACGGCAGGAGAGTTCACGCTCGGCGATAAAATCTCCGGCGCCATAGGCCGGGAAAAACTCCGGGCTGGTCGGGCCGAAGATCACCCCCACCGGGGTCCCGACCGCCCGCCCGACATGGGCCGGGCCGGAATCGTTGGCCACCAGGAGATTGACCCGGGCGAGGAGAGCGCTCAAGCGGTCGAGGCTCAAGCCCGGAAGCGGGTGAGCGCGATCGGAGCCGATTGCCCGGATTACCCCCTGAACAAGTTCCGTCTCCGACTCCGCTCCCAGCACCAGGACCCGGGCCCGGAGTTCCGCGATCGCCCTTTTCCCTACTTTGGCAAATCGATCCGGAGCCCAGCAGCGGATTTCCTCTTTCGCGCCAGGGGCGAGGGCCAGAATCGGCTCCCCCGGTTTCATCCCCAGGGAATTAAATATATTTTCCACTTCCGCCCGGGCTTCCGGATTGGGAATCAGGCGGGGCAGAAACTTTTCTTTCCCCAGCCCGGCTCTTTCAATCGCCTCCAGGTATGCGTCGAGCAGGGGGCGGAGGCGGCCTTCCCGGCGGTAGCCGAACCAGACATACAATCTCCGCTCCAGGCTTCTTTTGTCGCAGCCGATCAACCGGGAGTAATTGAGAAACGGGTAGAGCCGGAAACTCCGGGTGACGCGGTGGAGATCGAGCACCAGGTCATATGTCTCCCGGCGCAGTCCCTGGAGGTAATCGAACTGCCCCTGCCCTTTTTTCCAGACGAAAAGATTCCGGATCCGGGGGTCGCCTTTTAACAGGTCGGCGTATTCCTCCCGGACGGCGAAATCAATCCCGGCCCCGGGAACATTGCGGAAGATGGTCTCGACCGCCGCCGTGGCCAGGACCACGTCCCCCAGGGAGGAGAAACGAATGATTAATATCCGCATGTTAGTCTGAAGCTTTCGTTCATCAACCCAGGGTCAAATTCCTGATTTAAGAATCATTCCGACCGCCTCCAGAACCTGCTCCGGAGTAATTTCCTTCATGCAGCGGAAATGACTCTGCGGGCATTCCCGGGGCCCGTGGATGTGGCAGGGACGGCAGTCGAGATTCAATTCCACCACCCGGCTCCCCGGGCCCAAAGGTCCATAACCGAATTTCGGCGAGGTGGGACCGTAGATGACCACGGTGGGAATATTCCGGGCCGAGGCCACATGCACCAGGCCGGAATCATTGCTGACCAGCAGCTTGAGACGGCTCACCACCGCGGTCAGGATTCCCAGGGGCGTTTTCCCGACCAGGTTGATGGGCTCGGATCTGGTCTGACCGATTATCTCCCGCGCCAGGGACTCCGCCCCGGGCTCCCCGAGTATGACCGATTTCAGACCGAATTTTTGAGAAAGAATATCTATCAGGCGGGAAAAACCCGAAGGAATCCAGCGCTTGGTCGGCCAGACGGAACTCGGGGCGATTCCGACCAATCCCGGCGAAGCGGGCAATAAGCGTGAGGCCTCTTTCTTCCATTCCTCCTTGACCTGAAGGTAAGGCCTCCGGTCAGATTTACCCGGATCCTGTCCCAGCGCGGAAAGTAAACTTAAATTTCTGTCCACTTCGTGAAGCGACATGTCCCGCGCCACCCGACCGGTATAGAGAAAGCCCAATCCTGCTTCCGCGAAACCGATCCGCCGGGGGATATGAGACTGCCACAGCATTAAAGCCGTCCGGGAGGAACGGTGTGGCGAAACCGCCAGGCCGGCTTGCCTCAGCCGGATTTCCCGGATTTTTTTATATAAATTAGAGAGCCCGCGTTCCCGCCCGCGCTTATCGTAAAAAATCAATTCGTCAATTTCCGGAATCGCCCGCATCAGTTCCCGGTATTCCGGGCGGACCACCAGGGAAAGATAACCATCCGGATATATTTTTTTCAGCGCCCGGAAAAGCGGCGTGGTCAGGGCCAGGTCACCGAGGAAAGCGGTTTGGACGATGATTATACGATTCAAGGTTCAGGGTTCAACGTTCGGTAAACCTGACTGGATCTGGTTCAGCTCCCACAGCCTGGCATAGCGGTTAAAGACATACATGGAATACAGCCCGGCCAGGACCAGCCCGTGGTACCCGTCCAGAAATCCCCGTTCCAGGATATACATCCGGAAGAATCGAAACACCGGATTGAAAAGCAGGTTATACCAGCGGGCCCGTTTCCCCCGTTTTGCCAGGTCGGCCGCGGAGAGGGCGGCATAACGGTCCATCTTAAGAAAACAATCATCCAGGGTCGCGAAGGTATAGTGAAGCAGGGGGGTTTCCAGGCGCCCGGTTTTTCCCTCCACCTCGACTTTCTCGTGCACCGGAGAAAGGGTGAAGCTCCCCTTCTCCTTGCGGAAAAGGCGCATCACCCAGTCCCGCTCCCAGCCTCCGTGGCGCATCAGCCGGCCCAGAAAATAATTCTGGCGGCGCGCGTAAAAACCGTCCTGTCCCGCCTCCCCGCCGAGGATCTTCCGGATCTCCGCGGCGAGGCCCGGGGAAACCCTCTCGTCCGCGTCCAGGGACAGCACCCAGGGCTTCCGGGCCTGGGTCAGGGCAAAGGCCTTCTGCCTTCCATAGCCCAGCCAGTCCTGGCGGATGACCCGGGCCCCATGCTTCTCGGCCAGCTCCCGGGTCAGGTCCGTGCTCCCCGAGTCAACCACCACAATCTCGTCGGCGAAGGCCACCGAGGCCAGGCAATCCGGCAGGTTTTTTTCCTCGTTGAGGGTAATGATGATGACGGAGAGACCTTCCATAATAAAGTGTGTTAGTAAGTTAGTGTGTTAGTAAGTTGGCAAGTTAGTGAGTTTGTGTTTTACAAACTACTAACTTATCAACACACAAACTACTTGGCTTGGTTGACCGGGGTGGCTTCCTCGATCAGCATGATCGGGATATCGTCCTCGATCCGATAGAGCAGTTTGCATTTGGGACAGATGAGGCCATCCCCCTTTTCATTCAGCTGGATGTCGCCCTTGCACTTGGGACAGGCCAGGATTTCGAGCAGTTCCTTGTCAATCGCCATTCTCCTCCTCCCTTCTAAACCGTTACATTCCCCATGATCCAGTCTACCGCGTGGGCCAGGTCGCGGGCAACAAAATCCGCCGGAACACCCGGGGCGTGATCGGGGGGCGGTCCGACCCGGACCGCCTTGATCCCGAGGCGGCGGGCCAGTTCGATATCGGTATCCTTGTCGCCGATGTAATAAGACGCCTCGAGGGCAATGCCCAGATCGGAAACCGCCTTCCGGACCAGGCCGGTTTCCGGTTTCCGGCAGGCGCATCCCTCATCGGGCCGGTGGGGACAGTAATAAGCCCCGTCCAGAAAAGCGCCCCCGGCCCCCAGCAATTCCTCCAGCCTGAGCTCGACCACCCGGACCCGGTTCTCGCTGGCCATTCCCCGGTTCACCACGGATTGATTCGAGATCAACACCGCCAGGTAAGGGCCCGCATTAATCCTCCGGATGGCTGCCTCCGCCCCGGGGATGATTTTCAGGTCCTCCGGCCGGGTGAGATAGCCGTTATCCTCATTGATCGTCCCGTCCCGGTCCATGAAAATCGCCGGAGACCGGTCCCGGAGCCGGGCCAGGATCATCCGGAATAATTCTTCGCCGCGCTCGAGCCGGAGTTCCCCCCGCGCCTCCCACCACTCGGGACCCGCGGGCGGCCCCGTCCGCCGGAGCTTTTCCAGCCTGGCCCCGTCCTTCTCCGTGGTCAGGATCAGATCAATCCCTTGCTCCCGGGCCCGGCGCTCGATCCGGGCCAGGTCCTTTTCCCCGTAAGGGAAATGATCCGGATAAACAACTTTTTCCCGGATCTGGGCCCCTTCTTTTTCCAGGGAAGCGAAGAAGGATTCCGGCCGGCCGATTCCCGCCAGTCCCAGGGCCGCCCGGCCCCGGAAAAATCCCGCCGGTCTCATCCCCGGAAGGTCACCCGGACGGGCTTTGGCTCCCAGCGGCCGGTATTGATTGATTTGAAAACGCGCCCGAAAAAAAACCCCGCCGGGATGTTCCCGGGCCAGTTCCGCCTGCCATTCCGGATCGGGATTCTCCCCGGAAATCACGATCAGATCCGCCCGCCTGATCCCGGAGAACGGCTCGCGGAGGGTGCCCCGGGGAAAAAGCCTGCGATCCAGCGGTCCCGGCCGGGCCGGGACCGTCAGGATTTCGAGATCCTTTTTTAAACGATGATGGGAAAAACCGTCGTCCAGCAAAATCACCTGCGGACTTCCCTGCCGGAAGAGCAATTCCCCGGACCGGCGGCGGTCCTTTCCGACCCCGATCTTGACCCCGGGAAGCCAGCGGGAGAGCAGAAAGGGCTCGTCCCCCACCTGCGCAGAGTCGGGTTCATTCTTCCCGGTTCCGGAGATGATGATTTCCGTTTTTCCGCTCCGGCCGTAGCCCCGGGTCAAAACGGCCGGCCGGATCCCGGAGAGAGAAAACTTTTCCGCCAGGAAGCGAACCAGGGGGGTTTTCCCCGTGCCGCCGAGGTGCAAATTACCGACGGAGATTACCGGGACCGGAAAGGACCGGGAGCGGATGAGCCCGAGCCGGAAAACCAGCTCCCGCGCCCGGAGCAGCAGGGCGTAAAAACCGGAAAACAGCCGGAGGAGTCCCGACCCCAGCGGGTTTCCCGCCACGCGGGTCCAGAAATTTTCCAATTTAAAAACGATCCGTGCAATTAACATGAGAAGCAGGGTTCAAAGTTCACGGTTCAAGGTTATTAATAAAATTTTTGTCATTCTGAGCCTCTTGCGAAAAATCTCACTTTTCCCCCCGGTCTTCTTTAAAACTAAATAGACACAATGAACCCAATGGACACTACGGACTCAACGGACATCTTTGCGCTATGCGCTACGCCCTTTGCTCTATGCTCTATGTTTATTACCTGCCGTCCGCCTTATTCCAAGTAAGGCTTGATCCGCTCGCAATAACTGTCCAGGATCCCGCCCTCTCCCCTGACAAAGGCCCGGGCTTTCTCCCCGAGTTCCCGGGTCGCGTTGAAGTTATCCAGGAGTTCCCTGACCCTTTCCACAATTTCATCAGAATCCTTGACCGGAAATCCAAATCCCTCTGTCAGAAATTGCGCCGCGGTTTCCTTCTGCTTCTCCAGGTGGGGCCCGAAAAGCACCGGTTTGCCCCAATAGGCGGCTTCCACCAGGTTGTGCCCTCCCACCGGAACGAGGCTTCCCCCGACGAATACCACCCGTCCCAGGGAATAAACCTCGCGCAGCTCGCCGATCGTGTCGAGAATCAAAACCGGGGGCGGCGGACCACTGGAGGCCTTGAGCCGGCTTCGGAGCCAGAAATCCACCCGGTTTTCCTGCAATAACCTTTCCAGCTCCCCGACCCGGTTCAGCTTCCGCGGAGCCAGGATCAGCTTGAAACCGGGATAACGGGAGGACAATTTTAAAAAGGCCTGGAGCAGAATCTCCTCTTCGCCCGGGTGGGTGGATCCCGCCACCAGGACGGGGTCCTCGGGCCGCGGGAGAAAACTTTTCCGGATCGTTTCCAGGAATTCCGGGGGCGCTCCCCCCGGGAAGGAATGGTCTCCGGCCCACTTCAGATCGCCCAGGACTTGGACCTTTTCCGGGCCCACGCCCAGGTTAACCAGCCGTTGCGCGTCCTGTTCACCCTTGACCAGGAAGCACTCGATCCCGTCGGTAAATTCCCGGAAGAAGGACCCGGCCAGGCGGTATCCACGGGCCGACTTCTCCGAGATCCGGCCGTTCAAGAGGCAAACCGGGATCCCGAGCCGACGGGCGGAGCGGAGAAAATTCGGCCAGAGTTCCGCCTCGAAAAGAATAATGAGCCGGGGACTGATCAGTTTCTGGGCCCGGCGGGTCAGAAAGCCCAGGTCGAGAGGCAGGAAAAACACGCGGGCCCCGGGAAAACGCTTCCGGGCCTGTTCCCTGCCGATGGCGGTGGTCACGGAAATCACCACCCCCTCCTCGCTGCGGGTGGAAAGCAACCGGGTGATCAGGGGCTTGGCCGCCTCGAGCTCTCCGACGGAAGCGCAGTGGAACCAGATCGGATGGACCAGCCCGGCGCTGGCCGGAAGGAACCCCAGCCGCTCGGAAAAGCCCTGCCGTTCCCGAGGGTTGGATAAAAGCCAGACCAGCCAGTAGGGAGAAGTCAGAAAGAAAAAAAGCCCGGTCACCAGGCTGTAAAAAATGTAAAAAACGGAACCGGAAAAGGAACAGGATTTTTCCCGCGCCCTGCGGTCGGCTTCCTCGGTCAGCTCGTTCATCAATTTTTCCAGATTCTTCCGTTCCTCCTCAAAATCCCGGGATTCGGCCTTCACCCGAAAGGGCCGTCCCCAGAGAAAAAAACCCCGGGAGAAAGGGAGAGGAAGCTCAAAGCGGTCCCAGCTTTTAAAACGGATCTTCCTCCCGGAAGCGAAAGTCAGGGGGACGATCGGAGCACCCGTCCGCCGGGCCAGTTCAATCACCCCCGGTTTGATTTCCCGGGCCGGGCCCCGGGGCCCGTCGGGGGTGATCCCCGCTTCGAACCCCTCCCGCATCGCCTGTTCCATTTTCAGGAGCGCCTCCGCCCCCTGCCGGCTGCTGGACCCGCGCACGGTTTCGAGTCCGAAGTAGCCGAGCACCCGGCTGACCAGTTCCCCGTCGCGGGAGGGGCTGATCAGGACTTTTACGCCATGCCCCCGGTAGACGAAAGGCAGAAACGCCATCCGGCTGTGCCAGAAGGCGACGATCACGGGAGCTTTTTTCCGCCAGAATTGATCGATCCGTTCCGGAAACAGCTCCCGCACGAAAAGGGTTTTCCAGATCCCGGACAGGATCAGCCAGATCACTGGAGGTAACCGGTCCAGCAGCCAGTCTTTAATACGGAAGGGCATGGATTTCTGGTTTCGAGTTTCTAGTTTCGAGTTTCTGGTTTTGAAATTCTCTGATACCCCGCTGCCCTGATGCCCACACCCTGGTTCCCTGATAACATGCTAACCCTCTTTTACAGACACTCGAGCCACCTAACCACCAAGCCACCCAGCAACCTTCTTTTCTGATAGTCGGCTACGGATTGGCCTTGGCTCTCTCCTCTTCCTCCCGCGAGGCCTCGTAGAGACGGGCATATTCTCCTTTCAGCTGGAGCAGTTCGGCGTGCGTACCCTCCTCTTCGATCCTGCCCTCCGCCAGGACCAGGATCCGGTCCACCTTGCGAATCGTGGAAAACCGGTGGGCCACCACCAGCGTGGTTCTCCCCTGCATCAGGTTTTCCAGGGCTTTCTGCACAATGGCCTCCGATTCGCTGTCCAGGGAGGAGGTCGCCTCGTCCAGGATCAGGATGGGCGCGTCCTTGAGCAGGGCCCGGGCGATGGAAATCCGCTGGGCCTGCCCGCCCGAGAGCTTAACCCCGCGCTCCCCGATAACCGTGTCGTAACCCTCGGGAAAAGCGGTGATGAAATCATGGGCGTAAGCGGCCCGGGCCGCGGCCTCGACCTCCGCCTGGCCCCGATCCGCCCTCCCGTATGCGATGTTGGACCGGATGGTATCGTTGAAAAGCACGGTCTGCTGGGAAACCAGCGCGATCCGCCCCCGGAGGGATTCCCGCGAATAGTCCCGGTAATCCGCCCCGTCGATCCGGATCTCCCCGCGGGTGGGTTCGTAATAATGGAGGAGGAGATTCATGAGCGTGGTCTTCCCCACCCCGCTGGCCCCGGCGAAGGCTACCCCCTCCCCTTTCCTGATCTTGAGATTGATCCCGTTCAGAACCCATTCATCCCGGTACCGGAAGGACACGTCCCGAAACTCAATTCCCTCATTCGGGCCCTGAAGCGTCCGCCCGGCTTTGACCTCTTCCCCCGGGGTATCGAGCAGGGTAAAGATGCGCTCGGCGGCCGCCGCGCCCTCCTGGATCGCCTGGTTGGCGTTGTTCAACCTTTTAATCGGCTGGTAAAGCAGGAAAACCGCGGTCAGGAAGGAGGCGAAATCACCCGGGGTCATCGTCCCCGAGATCACCATCTTCCCCCCGACGATGATGATCGCCGAGGCCCCGAGCGCCCCGAAGAATTCCATCAGGGGCGAAGAAACAGACCTGATTCTGATCGCCCTGAGCATCAGGTCCAGAAATTTCCGGTTCTCTTCCTGGAAACGGGCCGCTTCGTATTCCTCCATCCCGAAAGCCTTGACGATCCGGGACCCGGTGAAGCTCTCCACCATCAGGGTGTT
>JAQTNV010000088.1 GCA_028713675.1 bacterium | reverse complement strand
TCAGAAGCGCCGAAATCAGCATGATCCCCACCACCCGGACCGCCAGGACCACCGTCACGGCGGTTAAAAACAATAAAATCGCGTTGACCCTCCGGGTTTTGACCCCCGCGACCCGGGCGGATTCCTCGTCAAAGGTGGTGGCGAACAGGTCGTGGTAGAAAAAACCGATCAGAACGAAAACCAGGAGGGACAGGATCACGGAGAGGACCAGCTCGAGATCGCTGATCGCGAGGATATTCCCAAAAAGATAGCTCATTAAATCCACGTTGAATCCATGCGAGACGCTGGCCAGGATCACGCCTCCGGCGATGCCGACCGCGGAGACTATCCCGATCGCGGCATCCCCGTAAACCCGGGCTTTTTCGGTCAGTTTCAGGATCAGATACGACCCGAGCAGGACCACGGGGATGGCCACGGCCAGAGGATAGAATCCCAGGGCCAGGCCGAGGGCGATGGCTCCGAAGCTCACATGGGAGAGGCCGTCGGCGATCAGGGAAAGCCGGCGCAGGACCAGAAACAATCCCAGCAGGGCGCAAAGCCCGCCGATGAAGGCGCCGGCCAGGAAAGCTTTCTGGACAAAAACGTAATGGAGGAATTCCGGGTATCCCATTATCCGCGGCGACCTTTTCTCGCCTTTCCCGCTTTAATCATTTGTTTCTCGTGATTTCAAATCATTCCCCGCTTTTCCCACATTAACCCTTTCTCGCTTTAACCCTTTCCCGCTTTTTTCTTAATCATGCTGATGGCAGATCACGTGCTGGGAATGATCGCCGAAATGCTTGCTCATCTCGGGAGACCGGCAAAAATCGGAAAACGGACCGTAGAAAACCAGCTTCTTGTCCAGATAGAGAAATTTATTGGCGTATTGACCGATCCCGCCCACGTCGTGGGTGACCATGATGATCGTGGTCCCCTTCTCCCGGTTGAAGCGGTTAATGATCGCAAAAAAGTTGTCCCGGGTCTGGGGGTCCAGCGCGGTGACCGGTTCGTCCAGGATGAGCAGGCCCGGATCAGACACGATCGCCCGGGCGAGAAAAACCCGCTGCTGTTCCCCTCCGGAAAGCTCGCTGACCAATTTACCCCGGAGATGGGAGATCTCGAGCAGATTGAGAGCCTGCCGGATCTTTTCCCCATCTGCCGGGACGAATCTCTTCGGAAAAGGTTTGTCGCCCAGCAATCCGATCCCCACCACCTCTTTGACCGTAGCCGGGAAGAGGGGATTGAAGGAAGTGACCCGCTGGGGCAGGTAGCCGATCCGGCTCCATTCGGAAAAGCGGTTCACGGGCTGGCCGAAGATTTCGATCCGGCCGCTCTCGGGGGCCAGGAGCCCGAGCAGGGCTTTGATCAATGTGGTTTTTCCGGCGCCGTTCGGGCCGACCAGGCCGACGTAATCACCGGTAGATACCGTGAAGGTGACGTCCGTGAGAGCCATCTCGGAGTTGTAACGGACGTTCAGGTGCTCGACTTCAATTACCGATGGATACGCCATCCTGATTTTCCTTTAAAGTCGCCAGCATCTTTATCTTAAAGATTCGCGATAAACCGCTTGGATGTCATCCTGAGCCCTTCGCCCGGTGTCATCCTGAACCCTTCACTTCCTGTCATCCTGAGCGAAGCGAAGGATCTCGATTCGTTCAGGGTAAACTATGTGAAGGATCTCGAAGGGCTCCGGATAAACGCCAGCGAAGGATCTGGTTTTTCGTTTCTTTCCGTGAAAAGAGAGATTCTTCACCCCGCTGGAGGCGGGGTTCAGAATGACAAAATGGGTGTTTGACAATTGTCTCATTAGTTGCATTGTAGTCCGATTTGTAGATTCCGGAGATTATTTTCCATCAGTTCCAGAAAGGTAATCCCCCGGCCGATTTCTTCCCGGGAAACGTTGTGCGCCCCGTGAAGCAAAAGCAACTTGGCGCCGGTCTCCCGGGAGAGGATATCAGCCACCCGGGGCTCAATCAATTCTTCATAATAGATATATTTCAAATTATGCCCCCGGACCTGCCGGACCAGCTCGATCAATTGCCGGGGGGATGGCTCGGAATCGGGCGAGAATCCCTGGGCCGAAAGATATTCAAGATGATACCGGCGGGCCAGGTAGCCAAAGGCGTAATGCCCGCCATGAATAAATTCCCGGCGCGCGCACCGGGACAACCCGGTTTTGAACCTGGCGTCCAAAGCCCTCAGTTCGTCCTCATATTGCCGGGCGTTCCGGGTGTAAAATTCCCGGTGAACTGGATCGACCCGGATCAAACCCCGGGCGATATTTTCCGCCATCGTGACCGCGTTGGCAAAATCCAGCCAGACATGGGGATCAGCCTCCAGGTGATGATGCCCGTGCCGGCCCTCTCCCTCCTTCTCCTCTCCACGCTTTAGCAAACCGATCCCCTGCCCCGCCTCCACCACGCCCAAACCGGGGTGTTTTACCCCCTGGAGCACGTCCAGGGCCCATGGTTCCATGATCTTGCCGGTATAAATGAAGAGGTCGGCTTCCGCGATTTTCTGCACCTGGCTGGGCCGGGGCTCGAAAGCATGGGCTTCAACCCCGGGGGGCAATAATAACGATACATTGACCCGTTCCCGCCCGATGTTCCGGGCAAAATCATAAAGGGGAAAAATGGTGGCGACGATTTTTATCTGCGCCGGGCTCTCCGGGCGAGGGGATGCTTTCTGACAGGAAACTGCCAGGCCTAATAAAATGGCAAGAATTAAAGTTCCCGATGGTGTGATCCGCATAAAAAATTCAGAGGAATTAATCCCGGGAACAGCCTGGAGAAAACAAATGGAGCCGTCGTTTATTTTTTCTCAGTGAACCTGTCCCAATGGAGCAGCTCGGAAACTTCCTTACGGGGCGGAACGTTCAGGTCGAAAGTCTCCGGATACCCGAGCGGGGTCAGGATGAAAGGATCGATCTCGGCCGGGAGTTTCAGGGCTTCCTTGACCTGTTCCACATTGAAAACCCCGACTAGGACCGTGCCCAGGCCCAGTTCCCGGGCTTTGAGGATGGCGTTCTCGACCGCCAGGGCCGCGTCGAACATGGCGTAATCCCCGTTCTTATTCACCGGGGTGCCCTTGTAGTGCCCCGACTTGCCCCGCCGGCCGGCCGCCACCAGGACCAGGGGGGCTTCACCGAGGGCATTGTAAGCCGGGTTGCTCGTGGGCACCGCCGCCTGGACTAGTTTCCGGATTTCCGGGTCCCGCACCGCGATGAAGCGGGACACCTGGGAATTGGCCCAGGAGGGGGCCATCCGGGCCGCTTCGATCATTTTCACCACCAAGTCGTCCGCAACCGGGTCTTTCCGGTAAAATCGGACGCTTCTTCTTTCATTTATTGCCTGGCTGAGTTCCATGTTTCCTCCTGGCGATCAGGAAAACGGCGAGGCCGAGAGCGAACAGGAAAATGCTCTCGACCTGGACCGTGGTTAAAGAACCCCAGAGTTCCCTTCCCTTTTCTCCCCGGAAATACTCAATGATAAAACGGTTGACCGCGAAGATCAGGAAAAAAAGCGCGGTTAATTCCCCGTCGGCTTTCTTCTTTCCCCGGACCAGAAGCAGCAGGATGAAAAGCGATAAGCCGCTCAGGGCTTCGTATAACTGGGTAGGATGAAGCTTGAGTCCCATCAGCTCGTCGGGAATCAGAGACCGGCGGTCGTGAAATACCACTCCCCAGGATTGATCGGTGGGTTTCCCATAGCAGCACCCCGCCATGAAGCACCCCCCGGCCCGATGGATGGCGTATCCCAGGCCCACGTAAGGGGTCAGCAAATCGTAGTATTTGAGCAGGGGAATCTTGCGGGTCCAGACAAAAATCCCGGCCAGGGCAATCGCTCCAAAAAAACCCCCGTATAAAACCAGTCCGCCCTTCCAGATTTTCAGGGCTTCCAGGGGATATTGCCGGTATTCATGAATATGCTCGATGATGAAAGCAAGCCGTCCCCCCAGGAGGGTGCCGACAAAGATCCAGAAAGCGGCGTCCACCACCAGGTTGGGATCGATCCCTTCTTTCGGTGCCCGGCGGGAGCAGAGCCAGATGCCGACGATAAAAGCCGTCGCCATCGCCACCCCGTAGGTATGGAATTTCAATCCCCAGATTTCAAAAAGTACCGGATACATTTTTTAAAGCAAATCCAAATGACCAAGCACCAATTACCAAATAATGTTTAAAAACCAGATCCAAAATTCCAAACTCGAAACTCTAAACACGCAGGCTAAAGCCTGCGGCTACCAATCTGATTTTTTTGTTTTCATTCGTCAATCGTAAATCGTCAATCGTAAATTTTTAAAACCCTACTTCCTGAGATTATAAAAAACCCCGGTCCCCAGATAGCGGGCCACTTCCCCCAGTTCCTCCTCGATCCGGATCAGCTGATTGAACTTGGCGATCCTCTCGCTCCGGGAAACCGAGCCGGTCTTGATCAGCCCGGCGTTGCTGGCGACCGCCAGATCGGCGATGAAGGGATCCTCGGTTTCCCCGCTCCGGTGGGAAATCACCGAGGTGTAGCCGGAGCGCTGGGCCAGGCTGATCGCGTCCATGGTCTCGGTCAGGCTGCCGATCTGGTTCAACTTGATCAGGACTGAATTGGCCACCTTGAGCTCGATTCCCTTCCGGATCCGCTCAACGTTGGTGACAAAGATGTCGTCTCCGACAATCTGGATGCGCTTTCCCAGCCGGCCGGTCAGGAGCCTCCAGCCGTCCCAATCGTCCTCAGCCAGGCCGTCTTCGATGGAAATGATCGGATATTTTTCCAGCCAGCGCTCGTAGTAATCCACCAGCCCGGCCGCGTCATATTCCCGGTCCTCGCCTTTCAGGGCGTAAACCTTCCGGTCGCCGTCGTAGAACTCCGAGGCGGCACAGTCGAGGGCGATTTGGGCATCCATCCCCGGCTCGTAGCCGGCCTTTTCAATCGCGGCGAGAATCAGCTCGATCGCCTCGGCGTTCGACTTCAGGTTGGGGGCAAAGCCGCCCTCATCCCCGACCCCGGTCGCCAGGCCTTTGGATTTTAAAACCGCGCGGAGGGAGTGAAATATCTCCGCCGCCACCCGGATCGCCTCGGTAAAATTCACCGCCCCGGAAGGCAGGATCATGAACTCCTGGATGTCCAGGTTGTTGTCGGCGTGCCGGCCGCCGTTGATCACGTTGAGCATCGGAACCGGGAGCAGAACCGCCCCGGTCCCGCCCAGGTACCGGTAGAGGGGCAGGCCGCAGGCTTCCGCGGCCGTCCGGGCCGCCGCCAGGGAAACCCCCAGGATGGCATTGGCTCCCAATCGGGATTTGTTCTCGGTCCCGTCCAGGCTGATCAGCCTCCGGTCCAGGGCCGCCTGCGCGGTCACCTCCATCCCGATGATTTCCGGGGCGATCAGCTCGATCACGTTCTCCACCGCCCGTCGGACCCCTTTTCCGAGGTAGCGCCCGGCCATCCCGTCCCGGAGTTCCAGGGCCTCGAATTCCCCGGTGGAGGCGCCGGAAGGCACCGCGGCCCGTCCCTGATAACCGTCATCGGTGGTGATTTCCACTTCCACGGTCGGGGTTCCGCGGGAATCCAGGATCTCCCGGGCCCTGACTTCGACAATCACCGACATGTTTTACTCCCAGCTGAGCTTGCCATCCGGATTTTTCTTTTTCCCCTCCCGAGACCCCCCGGGTAAAAATCCCCAGGACAAATCCTCTCCCCGAAGGGAGAGGGTTTGCCTGGAAGAATTCAAAAGGAAGATTGAAAGGTTTTATTAATACTGTTCCCGAGATTGATAACTTGGATGTATCCGCCTCGGTTACTTCCGAACTTTAAATTTAGTTTCCAGTTTCTTCATGATGTCCACGATCCCGCCGTACTCGAGCTCCGAGTAAGGCAGCATGGCGGCGCCGAAGAATCCCTGGCGGCGGATCTCCTGGGCCTTCTCGGAAACCCGGTCCCGGACCCAGTCCCAGTAGGGATGATCGAAGGCGTCGGCCGGGGGAGTCAGTTTCCCCTCGTGGACGCAGAAGGCCAGGCAGCATACCACCGGGGGCCCGTCGAAGTAGGAAATAGTGGAATTCATCTTCACCGGCATCAGCGGCCCGTTATGGCTGCCGCGCATGAAGCCGGCCACCAGCGGCGCAATGGTGAAGGGGGAAAGTATCTCGCCGGTAGCCGGAAAGGCGCCCTGCACCCGGACCAGCATCACCGGGTCATCCTTGCCGGTGTACTTGCCGGCGATGTTATGAAGCCGGGTGGTGGAAACCGCCGCGGCCTGGTCGCCGGTGTCGCGGGAATGAATGGACTCGACCACGAAGCGCTCGCCGTCGCGCAGGAGCGCGGCGATCAGGTAAAGATCCTCGGGGGCGTTGAGCTCGATCACCTTGTCGGCATCGGAGTGCTCCACGTCCATGATCGTGAACTTGAAGCCCTTGGTCATTTTGGGAGACAGCAGGAGGCCGGCGTTATGCATCGGATCGCAGAAAGACAGGTAAAGGGGCAGGCTGTAGGCTCCGGGGTCGGTCTTGTCGGCCGCGAAAAAGAGAAACGGCTCGTTCGGGCGCTCCTCGAATTCCATCTCCGCCACCGCCGGTCCCATTCCCTTCACGTTCCCGCTGAAGGAATCCTTGAGCAGGTCCTGCCCGGCCCCGTAAAGTCCCTGGGCCTTGGCCGTCTTGGTCCCGGCCAGAAAGGCGTCCCAGGCGATCTTGTGAATCTTGTCCGAGTTGATGCCCAGTTTATGGGTGGCCAGAATGGCGACATCGTCCCCGGTGTGGCTGACAAAGGAATCAATGATCAGACCCTTGCCCTCCTCCTTGACGGTCTTGCGGACCGATTCCATCAGCTCCGCGCTCGGGCAGATATGGCCACCCACCGAGCCGACATCCGCCTTGAGAATTGAGAGAGTAACCTTCATCTTTTGCCTCCTTTCAAATTAGCGTTTGTCGTCTTACAGTCAGGCGGCTCGTTCTGTTATCCGGCCATGTTTTCTTCTAAAATCCTGAGCCACCCAGCCAAGACGGGCTCCGCAATCCTGAACTTTATATCATTTAAATCCATAATGTATCTCAAAGTCATGAAACTCGCCGGCAAAAAACTCTTCCGTAACCTCCACTCCTTCCACCCGGGCCGCGGGCGGACCCCGACGGCTCCATTCTATCACCTGCAAAACCGCTTCGAGCTCACCCTCCAAAACCGCCTCGACCCGCCGATCCGGGAGATTGCGGACCCAGCCGGATACTCCTCCCTCTTTCGCGGCCATTCTCAGACTATCTCGAAAATAAACCCCCTGCACCCTGCCGGAAACAATAATCCTTCTTCTGACCTTTTCCGCCAAATTACCGGTCTTCCAGTTTTAAGAGCAGATCCAAAATCCGCGATTTCTCTTCGATTTCCGCATTGCCCGATCTGCCCATTTTCCCCCGCACCCGGGTTAACATTTCCCGGGCCTGGGTGAATTTGCCCGTATAATAATAAAAATTGCCAAGATTATAAAGGCCATTGGGATCATGAGGATTAATCCCCCGGACCGCCTGGAGCAGTCGTTCCGCATCCGCCAGGTTTTTTTCCTGCCATAAAACCCAGGCCAGCCTGGTCCGGCAGACATTATTGAAAGCGTCGCGCCGGAGACAGGCCCGGAAATGTCCCCGGGCCAGCGTTGCGGTCCGGACTCGAAACGGTTCGGAAAATCCGCCGGGCCCGGATTTCCGGGAGAGATTGAAAAAGAATTCCCCGGCAGCCGGGGAAACATCCCCCGGGCCGATCCGATCCAGCCCGCGGAAAACCCGGTCCAGCCTGTCCGGTTCGGAACAGGGACCGGCCTGGTCCCGGGCCGGGGAAGGAACACAGCGATTTTCCCAATGCTGCTTGTACGATTGGGCCAGCAATCCCTGGCTGAGGGGAAGAATTCCGGCCAGGAAAACCGCCCCGCCCGCGAGGATGGCCCCTCCCCGTCTCTTCCTGGTTTCCGGGACCGGTTCCGACCCCTGGGAATCTTCCGTCACCAGCGTGGCCCGATAGGTGGCCCCCAATACCGCCGCCAGGCCGAGGGCCACGGCGGGAACCTCCAGACCAAATTCGGCCACGGAATAAATCAGAATGCTGAAAATCCCCGTCAGACCGGCCAGGACGAAAGCCCAAACCTCCCGATGGTGCCGGGACTTAAGCCGCTTGAGCGTCCTTCGCAGAAACGAGGCGAAAACCCAGGCAGTAAGAGCCACCCCGATCAGCCCGGTTTCCACGATCAGCAAAACATAGATGCTCTCCGGGGAAAACACCGAGAAGTCCCCGGTCAGCCCGCGGAAGACCGGGTAGACGGAAGGGAACGTCCCCAGACCGTCCCCGATGAAGGGGAAGGCCTGAAAAACCGGCATGGCATCCTGCCAGAGCTTGAGTTTCATGCTCATCTCGTCCCAGGGGGTGAAAAGCGACTTCACATCCTGGAAAAAATGGGCGAGATTGACGAACAAAAAGCTGGCGAGGAGAAAACCCACCGGGAGGAGAAAATGCCAGGTCCTGATCCGGAGTTTGAAATACCATTTTCCGATAACCATGATCAGAAGCCCGGACAGGAAAATCCCCACCATCGCCGCCCGGGAGGTGGTCGTGATCAGGGCGGAAAGGATCACCACCGCGAAGAACGAAAAAAGTGCTTTGAATTCCTTTTTCTCTTCGGTAACGGCCAGATAAACCGCGAAGGGAAAAACCAGGGCCAGGACCCCGGCGAAGTGCTCGTAGTTGGGGATCGGCCCGAAATCACGATGCACGAATTCGGCCGGATAGGTGAAAAACAGCCAGCCGCTTTTCAAACCCATATCCACGAAGGAGATAAACACCAGCGCAAACATTCCGGAAACCAGGACAGTGGCAAACCTCCGGCAATCCCGCAGGTCCTTGATTCCGTTGAAGGTGAAAAAGGATATGCCCAGGCCGATCACGAAAAACATCCCCACGGTCCGGGTCACGCCGGGGATGAAGGAAATCGAGTTGATCTCGCCGGGGGATTTAAAGGCGGGGAAATAATCGGGAATCCGCAGAAGCAGAAAATGACGCCGCGCCGTGAGCAGCCATTCACTGAGGAAATGGGGCAGCGGCAGCCCCTGGAAAATCGCGAAGCCGACCAGGATCAGAAAAGGAAGAAAAACCCGGGAAAAAACCGGGAGGTCCGGGTTCCCGTCCAGTTCCCGGACAAATAAATACGCCATCACCGCCAGGCCGAGCGCGAACAGGGGCCAGAATCTTTCATCCAGCCCCCCGGAAAGATAGGTGACCAGGACCAGGAACAGAGGGATAATCCCGGCCGAGCGAAAAAACCCGCGTGATGACGGGAAAAAACCGGAAGCCGGAAGCTGGGGGGAATCAGGTTTCAAAATAGAGGGATTTGGGGAGACCTCATTCATGGGAACTGATCAACCCAAAAATCAACCGGGGAGAGAAAACCCTTCTCTTCCCGGATTGCTTGCTTTGTATTCCTGGCTCAGGCACCGAAAAGTTTTTTCACCTTTTCCTTCCACTCCTGGAAAACATTCTTTACTTCCGGCTGGCCGTAAGGGTAAGGGTAACGGTAATGGCGGTAATAGGTCCGGGCCTCGTACTGGTATCCGTTCAAAACCGCGCCCAGGATCGGGGCCCCGATATCGTTCAGCTTGCGTTTGACTTCCTGCAGCCCCTCGATCCGGGATTTCCCCCGGTAAATGACGAAAACCACCCCTTCCATTATCCGGGAAAGCACCAGGCCGTCGGAGTAATACCCGAGGGGCGGGGCCTCGAGAAAAACCCGGTCGTATTTCTGGCTGAAGTCATCCAGCAGCCGGAAGAACTGGGGATCCTCGAAAAAGCCCGCCGGCGATGAGGAATCGCCGCCGGACAAAACCACGTCCAGCCGGGGATAACCGGTGGTGATCACCAGCTCCCCGATCCCGATCTTGCCCGAGAGATAATCCGTCAATCCCGGCCGGTCGGAAAGCCGGAAGAACTTGCCCACCGCGGGGGCGCGGAGGTCGGTATCAATGATCAAGACCCTTTCCCCGCTGTCGCTCAGGATCTTGGCCAGGCTCCCCATGATCAGGGTCTTGCCTTCCTGAGGCCCCGAGCTGACGAAGAGCAGCCGCTTCGGCAGCCGGCCGTCGGAGGAAAACCGGAGGTTGGCCCGGATGAACCGCAGGCTCTCGTAAAAGGCCGATTCCCGGTTTTCCTGGAATTGCTGGATCAATTCCTCGAGTCCCTCGGCTACCGCCGGGACCACCCCGAGCAGCGGGAT
>JAQTNV010000087.1 GCA_028713675.1 bacterium | reverse complement strand
AAGGTTTCCAGCGCGGTCCGGATTTACCACCTGCCCAGCGGGATGGTGGTGACCTGCCAGAACGAGAGGTCCCAGCATCAGAACCGGATCATCGCCCTCCGGATCCTGAAATCCCGGCTCCTGGAGCAGAAGCGCGAGGCCGAGCAGGTCGAGAAGGACAAACTTTACCAGAAGCAGAAAAGCATTGCCTGGGGCAGCCAGATCCGGAGCTATATCCTGCATCCCTACCATCTGGTCAAGGACCATCGCACCGACTGGGAAACCTCGGCGGCGGACAAGGTGCTGGATGGAGATCTGGATGGATTGATCCGGGATTATCTGCTTAAACATTAAGGAAGGAATCATGGAAGAGAAGAAAGAGAACCCCCGGGAGATCCGGAAAAAGAAGCTGGGGGAGATTCGGGCCAAGGGGGTGGATCCCTTCCCCAACGATTTTGCCGTGGGCCCGACGCTCGCGGCTTTCACGGCGCGTTTTTCCGCCCCGGAATTCCTGGAGGCCACCGATAAGGAGCTCTCCAATGAAGTGTTCGCCCTGGCCGGGCGGGTGGTCGCGATCCGGAAATTCGGCAAGATGGCCTTTTTTCATCTCCAGGACCAGGATGGAAAGGTCCAGGGGATTATCGAGCGGGAACGTGTCCAGCCCCTGGCCTGGGAGATTTTCCGGCTTCTGGACCTGGGGGACCTGGTGGGGATCAAGGGCCGGCCCTTCCGGACCCGAACGGGGGAACTCTCCCTCCGGGTGGACGAGTTCAAGCTCCTGACCAAAGCCCTGCGGCCCCTGCCCGAGAAGTGGCACGGGTTGAAGGAGGTGGAAGCCCGCTACCGGCAGCGCTATCTGGACCTGATCGTCAATCCCAAGGCCCGGGAAATCTTCCGTAAGCGGAGCGGGGTGCTCAACCGGATCCGGGGTTTCCTCACCGAGCGGGGGTTTCTGGAAGTGGAAACCCCGATTCTCCAGCTCAAGGCGGGCGGGGCCGCCGCGGAACCGTTCCAGACCTTTCACCAGGCCTTGGGAGAGAAGCTTTTCCTCCGGATCGCGCCCGAACTTTACCTGAAACGCCTGGTGGCCGGCGGCATCGATCGGGTTTTCGAGCTGGGCCGGAATTTCCGGAACGAGGGGATCTCCACGCGGCATAACCCGGAATTCACCATGCTCGAGTTTTACCAGGCCTACGCCACCTACCGGGACCTGATGGAGCTCCTCGAGGAGCTTTTCTCCGGCCTGGTCCGAGAGGTAGCCGGGGGCGACAAGATTGTTTATCAGGGGGCGGAGATCGATTTCACCCCGCCTTTTAAAAAATACACCTTCGCCCAGGCCATCCGGGAACTCGGCCGGGCCGGGGAGGCGGACCTGGCCTCTTCCGAGTCCATCCGGGCCTTTCTGAAAGAAAGGGGGGCGGAGACGGATCCGAAACTTTCGAAGCCTGAGCTCGAGCTGGAAATACTGGAAAAGCTGGTGGAGGACAAGTTGATCCAGCCCACCTTCATCTACGATTATCCGGTGGAAGTTTCACCCCTGGCCCGGAGAAAACCGGGAAATCCCGATCTGGTCGAGAGGTTCGAGTTTTTCATCGGGGGTTTCGAGATTTCCAACGCCTTTTCCGAGCTGAACGATCCCGAGGACCAGCGGGAGAGATTTGTCGCCCAGGCCCGGGCCCACGGGAGCGAGGTGGACGAGGATTATCTCCAGGCCCTGGAGCACGGGATGCCTCCCACCGCGGGCTGCGGGATCGGGATCGACCGGCTCCTGATGATCCTGACCGATTCGCCCTCGATCCGGGAGGTGATTCTTTTTCCGCTCCTGAAGCCGCTTGACCCCAAGACCCAGCCGGAAGGGGCGGAATAGACACGTGAGTTTTTCCGAATACATTGCCGTGCGTTATCTTCGGGGCACCCGGGGCCTTTTCTCCCTCGGGACCCTGATCTCGATCGGGGGAGTGGCCCTGGGGGTGACCACCCTGATCGTGGTACTCTCGGTGATCACCGGTTTCCACAACGACATCAAGCGCAAGATTCTGGGGACCAACGCCCATCTCATGGTCCTCCGCTCGGGCGGAGGGATGGAGAACTGGGCGGAGGTGCTTCAGAAGGTCAAGGTTTTCCCCGGGGTGGAGGCGGTTACCCCCTTCGTTTATTCCCAGGCGATGGTGACCTCCAAGACCAATGTCATGGGGGTGGCCCTCCGGGGGATCGATCCGAAATCGATCCCGGAGGTGGTGGACCTGGCCCGGAACCTGAAGGAAGGCGGGGTCGGGGACCTGAACCGGAAGCGGGAAGAGCCCCCGGGAATAATCATCGGGCAGGAGCTGGCCCGGATCCTGGGCGTGATCCGGGGTGACAAGATCAACCTGATCTCCCCCCTGGGCAGCCTGGGTCCGTTCGGGATGATCCCCCGGATGAAGGAGTTTCAGATCGTGGGTGTTTTCGACTCGGGGATGTACGAATACGATTCCAGCCTGATCCTTATCCATATCGCGGAGGCGCAGAAGTTTTTTGATATGGGCGCCAAGGTCACCGGGCTCGAAGCCCGGGTCCGGAAAATCGAGGAGGCCGACCGGATCGGGGAACAGGTCACCCAGGCTCTCGGGTACCCGTTCTACACCCGGGACTGGAAAGAGATGAACCGGAACCTTTTCTCCGCCCTCCGCCTGGAGAAGGCGGTGATGTTCGTGATCCTGGTCCTGATTATCCTGGTGGCTTCCTTCAACATCATTGCCAACCTGACCATGCTGGTTACCGAGAAGGGCAAGGAAATCGGGATTTTGAAAGCCATGGGGGCCTCGGCGCGGGGGATCATGCGGATTTTCCTGTTTGAGGGATTTATCATCGGTCTTTCCGGGACCATGCTCGGGCTCGGCGGGGGCCTGGGACTCTGCTGGATCCTGAAGCATTATCAGATCATCAAGCTTCCGGCGGACGTATATTACATAACCACTTTCCCGGTGGAAACCCATTTCGGCGAGGTTTTGCTGGTCTGCGGCACGGCCCTGTTTATCAGCCTGGTGGCGACGCTCTATCCCTCGCTCAAGGCGGCCCGAAAGGATCCAGTCGAAGCAATCCGTTATGAATAGAATAGTTGCATCTATAAACTGCATATCTCCGCGCTCGGGACAAGCTCCCTCGCTCAAGGCGGCCCGAAAGGATCCAGTCGAAGCAATCCGTTATGAATAGAATAGTTGCATCTATAAACTGCATATTCCCGCGCTCGGGACAAGCTCCCTCGCTCAAGGCGGCGCGGAAGGACCCGGTGGAAGCGATACGTTATGAGTGAGCCCATTCTGATTGCGGAAAATATCTTCCGGAGCTACGGCCTGGGTTCTACCGAGGTCCGGGTCCTGAAGGGGATTACTTTGCGGTTCCCCCCGGGAGCGGCGGTCGCCCTGGTGGGGGCTTCCGGCGTAGGGAAGTCCACTCTTCTGCACATTCTCGGCGCCCTGGAAGCCCCGAGCGCGGGCCGGGTGGTTTTCCGGGGGCAGGATCTGCAGGGGATGTCGGAGGGGGAAAGAGCCGGTTTCCGCAACCGGACCATCGGGTTCCTTTTCCAGTTTCACCGGCTGCTCCCGGATTTCACCGCCTGGGAGAACGTGCTGATCCCGGCGCGGATCCGGGGAGGTTCCGGATCGGATTTCGCCCCCCGGGCCGAGGAGCTTCTGGTCCGGATCGGGCTTAAGGACCGGTTCGCGCACCGGCCGGCCGAACTTTCGGGCGGGGAACAGCAGCGGGTGGCCCTGGCCCGCGCCCTGATTCTGCAGCCGGAAATCCTGCTCGCGGACGAACCGACCGGAAACCTCGACCAGGAGAACGCCGAGGTGATCATCAAGCTTTTAACCGAGCTCAACCGGGAGGAAGGTGTCCTCCTGGTTCTGGCCACGCATAATGAAGACCTGGCCCGGCGGCTTTCGGCCCGGGTCCGCCTGAAGGACGGCCGGGCTTTTCTCGATCAGGCTCCCCCCGATCCGGCCTACCAGGGCATGGTGCCGGCCCCTTCCGAGGGAAGTGCGTGAATATGCGGGAGCGCGGGAAGCGGGCCAGCGGCCGGTTCCGGGAGAGGATGAGAAGAATTCTCCTGCCGCTGGCGCTCGGTCTGATCCTGGGGCTGGGACTCGCCTCCGGGCCGGCCCGCGCCGGGGAAGAAAAAACGGTCCGGGAAGTCCGGATCGAGGGCACCCACCGGGTGGATCCGGACGCGGTCCGCATGGTTCTCTCCACCCGGGCCGGATCGGCCCTTTCCCCGGATGCCCTCCGGGAGGAGGTCAAGAGGATTTTCGCCCTGGGCTATTTTGACGAGGTCTGGGTGGATGAGGAAGATACCCCGGAAGGGATTGTCCTGACCTTCCGGTTGAAGGAAAGGCCCTGGATCAGGGAAGTGGCCATCGAGGGCAAAAAGAAGATCTCCGAGGAGGATTTGCAGAAGGTCATCGCGGTCAAGCCGCGCCTGCCTCTCAACATCTGGGCGGTGGAGGAGGATATCAAGAAGATTGAAAAGCGCTACCGGGAGGAGGGTTATTACCACGCCCAGGTGAAATACCGCCTGGTTCCCGTCGGGGAAGGCGAGGTCAAGGTGGTTTACCAGATTCAAGAGCGCCGCAAAGTGGTGATCCGGAAGATTTCCTTCTCGGGCAATTCCGCTTTTTCCCCGGAGGATCTGACCGCGGCGATGGAAAGCCAGGAGGAAGGGTTTCTCTCCTGGATTACCGGCAAGGGTTCCTTCAACCGCGAGGCCCTGGACCTGGATCTCGAACGCCTCCGGGCCCATTATCTCGACTTTGGATACATCCAGGCCAAGCTGGCCGGGCCCTTCCTGCTTTTCGGCCCGGAGCGGGACTGGGTCGAGATTCATTTCGACGTGGAGGAAGGGGAGCAGTTCTGGGTGGGCCAGGTCGAGGTGCAGGGCGAGTCCCCCCTGAAAAAGGACGAGATTACCCCCTTTCTGAAAACCAGGGAAGGAAAGATCTTTTCCCGCTCGCGCCTGAGCGAGGACATCTACGGGCTGACGGAAAAATACGCGGATATCGGCTACGCCCTGGCCAACGTGGAGCCGCTCTCCCAGGTGGACTTCGAGAAGCGCAGGGTGAACATCACCCTTTCGGTGGACAAGGGGGACCTGGTTTACGTGGACCAGATCCGGATCCAGGGAAACTCCAAGACCCGGGACAAGGTGATCCGCCGGGAAATGCGGCTCCGGGAGGGGCAGCTCTTCTCCGGCACCGATCTCCGGGAAAGCCGGCAGCGGGTCTACGCCCTGGGTTTCTTCGAGGATGTTAATATCAACACCGAGCCGGTCGGCAAGGACCGGATGGCCCTGACCGTATCGGTGAAGGAACGCCCGACCGGGGCGGCCAGCGCCGGGATCGGCTACAGCTCGGTGGATAAGCTGGTGGGAACCGCCCAGCTCTCCTTCGGCAACCTGATGGGCCGGGGCCAGCGCCTCCGGTTTACCACCGAGTTCGGGAGCCGGAGGCAGACCTTCGACCTGGGTTTCGAGGATCCCTATTTCCTGGATACCAACTGGAGCCTGGGGACGAACCTGAACAATACCACCGTTGATTACAGCGACTACTCGCAAACCGACCGGGGCGGGTCGCTCTCGACCGGGTATCTCATTTCCGACAATACCCGGATCAACCTTTCCTACCGTTACGACGATGTCACCCTCTCCAACCTGAAGGAATCCGTTCCCTGGTTCTTCACCGGGGGAAGCACCTCGAGCATGACCCTGGGGGTCTCCCGGGACACCCGGGACCATCCCTGGGACCCGACCCGGGGGAACCTGGAATCCGCCTCGATTGAGCAGGCGGGCGTGCTCTGGGGCGGGAATAGCGATTTTTACAAGCTCTCATTCCTGGGCCGGATCCATTTCCCCCTGCTTCTGGGAGCCTCCCTGATGCTGAACGGGAGAGTGGCCTACGGGCAGGGATTTTCCGGCAAGGCCCTGCCTTTCGCGGAGCGGTATTTCGCCGGAGGATTGAACAGCGTCCGGGGTTACGATTACCGGACCCTGGGCCCGGAGGTGGAGGTGCCCCGCATCCTTTCCGACCCCGCCGCGTCGACCACTCAGCTGGTCCGGGGGGGGAACAAAATGGTGATATTCAACTCCGAACTCCTGATCCCTCTGATCAAGGAGGCGGGGATCAAGGGGCTGATATTTTTTGACGCCGGAAACGCCTATGATGAGTCCGAGAAGTATTTCAGCCGTCCCCTCCGGATGGGTTACGGTTTCGGGTTCCGCTGGTTTTCCCCGATCGGGCCCCTGCGTTTCGAGTGGGGATACCCGCTGCAGAAGAAATCGTGGGAGCGGGCCTCGGTATTTGAGTTTTCCATCGGCACATTTTTCTAGGATTAAGGCTAAAGAGAGGAGGAACCATGCGTGCAAAAATGATCTGGCTGGGGGCAATGCTTTTGGTCTTGGGCTGGGTTAACGCCGGACATGCCGGGGACAAGCCCAAAATCGCCTATATCGACATTCAGGAGGTGCTCCTGAATTCCAAGGCGGGGCTGGAGGCCAAGGGGACGCTCGCCAAGGAGTCCGAGTCCAGAAAGAAACTCCTGGAGGACAAGGACCGTGACCTGAAAAAACTCAAGGAGGAGCTGGATCGGAAGGGCTCGGCGCTTTCTTCCGAGGCGCGCTCCCGGAAGGAAGCGGAGTTCGCGAAGAAACAGGATGAGTTCCGGGAACTGCTTTCCAAGATGGAGAACGAACTGCAGCGGAAGGATTACGAACTGACCCAGACGATTCTCAAGGAGCTGGAAGGGATCATCGAGAACCTGGGCAAGCGGGGCAAGTATGACCTGATCCTGGAAAAGAACGAAGGTACTGTCCTCTATGCCCCCAAGGATTATGATATAACCAGCCAGTTGATCAAGCTTTACGATGAGGAAAACCGGACTGACTCCAAGAAATAAGCCGGAACCGGCGGACGGGGGGATGACCTTGGCGGAGCTGGCTCGCCTGCTCGGGGGTGAGCTTTGCGGCGAGGGCGGGATCCGGATCTGCCGGGTGAGCCCGCTCCCGGAAGCCGGGCCGGATGCCCTGGGCTTCGCGGTGGATGCCCGGCATTTCCCGGCCGCGCGGGTTTCCGCGGCCGGGGCCCTGCTGGTGCCCGGCAGGATTCCCGATTTGGACCGCCCGCAGATCGTGGTGAAAAACCCCTACCTGGCGCTGGCCCGGGCCCTCCGGATTTTTTTCCCGGAGCCGGAACTGGTGCCGGGAATTTCGCCGTCTGCCGTGGTCTCGGATTCCGCCATTTTGGGCGTGGGGGTGAAAATCCATCCCCTGGTTGCGGTCGGGGCGGGGGCGAAGATCGGGGCGTACTCGGAAATCTACCCCAATAGTTACGTGGGCCCGGGGGTGATAATCGGGGAGGAATGCCGGATTTACTCGCGGGTTTCCCTCCGGGAGGGCACCCGGATCGGGAACCGGGTCATTATCCAGGACGGGGCGGTCATCGGGAGCGACGGGTTCGGTTACGTCCGGGACGGGGAGGAATATCGGAAAATTCCCCAGGTCGGGATCGTGGAGATCGAGGACGAGGTCGAGATCGGCGCTAATGTCACCGTGGACCGGGCCACCCTGGGCCGGACGATTATCCGGAAGGGGACCAAGATCGACAACTTGGTCCAGGTCGG
Source organism: bacterium (assembly GCA_028713675.1). Taxonomy (GTDB): domain Bacteria; phylum Desulfobacterota; class JAPLJL01; order JAPLJL01; family JAPLJL01; genus JAPLJL01. The sequence continues at coordinate 2,842 of JAQTNV010000087.1, read as the reverse complement.
GCACAACGTCGAGATCGGGAAGAATGCGATTATCGTGGCCCAGGTGGCCCTCGGGGGTTCCTGCCGGATCGGGGACCAGGCGGTGCTGGCCGGGCAGGTGGCGGTGGCCGATCACGTGGAAATCGGAGCGGGGGCACAGGTGGGCGGACAATCCGGGGTCCTGCGGGATGTCCCCCCGGGGGCCAAGGTTTCCGGCACCTACGCGATGCCTCTTTCCGACTGGCTCCGGGTCCAGGCCATCCTGCCGAAACTTCCCGAAATGAGGAATGAGCTGCGGGAGATCCGGGAAAGGCTGTCCCGGCAGGAAAAAGAGGTCGGGGTCCGTTCCCCGGACGGACTGAAAAGAGGTGGTAGGGTCTGTTCCCCGAACAGACCGAAAAAGATCAGAAGTAAAATGAAAACCAGAGGAAGAGGCAAGCCTTGATTCATCCGCTGGCGATAGTCGGCCGCGAGGTTTTAAAATTATTCCCCCCTCCCTTGAGGAGAGGGGGTAGAGGGGAGGGTGGAAATATGTTGTCACCCTCTCCTTCATCCTCCCCCCTCAAGGGGGAGGAGATACTGAGGTCCCGAACAGGCGGGAGGAAAAAAACTTGATTCATCCGCTGGCGATAGTCGGCCGCGAGGTTGAGCTGGCCGGGGCGGTGGAAATCGGCCCGTACTCGTTGATCGTCGGCAAGGTCCGGATCGGGGAAGGCACCGTGGTCCATTCCCATGCCCGGATCGAAGGCGAGACCGAGATCGGGAAGAACAACCAGATTTATACCGGGGCCGTCCTCGGGACCGCGCCCCAGCACAGCAAGTACCAGGGCGAGAAAACCGTACTCCGGATCGGGGACGGAAATATCATCCGGGAATATGTAACTATTCACCGGGGGACCGGCCTGGGGGGCGGGGTGACTTCGGTGGGCGATGAGAATTTTTTAATGGCCTATTGCCATCTCGGCCACGACTGCCGGGTCGGAAGCCGGGTGATCATGGCGAACTCCAGCCAGATTTCCGGGCATGTTCTGATTGAAGACGAGGCGGTATTTTCCGGGCTGGTCGGGGTACACCAGTTTGTCCGGATCGGCCAGCTCGCGATGATCGGGGGAGGCGCGATGGTGGTGATGGACATTCCCCCCTTCGCGATCGCGAACGGGGACCGCGCCCGGCTTTACGGGATCAACCGGATCGGCTTGAAACGAAAAGGGCTTTCCGGGGAGGCCATCCGGGCCATCCAGAAGGCCTATGAAATCCTTTTCCGCTCCGGTCTCCGCCGGGAAGAGGCGGTCCAGAAGGTGGAAAAAGAGATCTCCCCCTCCCAGCCCGGGGGGAAAGAAGTCGGGCATGTACTTGAATTCATCCGCGGTTCGGAACGCGGGATCACCCGCTTCCGGCCCTCCCGGAAAGAATCCGATTCCTCCGAAGATCCCGAGTAATCCATAGCTTACTGATGCTATTCTCCTCTAGGATGCGCCGGTAAATTGGCGCAGGCAGTAGCAAGCTACTGCACTCCATAAAAATATCAAATTCTTTTTTGGAGTGTATCAGCTTGCTGATGCCGCTATGCGCACACGTTTCCCTGAATTATTTTTCTTTTACTTCGAAAAATATAGTTGAATTTGTATGGATATTTTTTGCGAGCGGAATTTATTGTAGTGTGCCGGTTAGTCTGCGTTTGGAAAAAAAGCCCCGGCGTAAGCCGGGGCTTTCACATGGTATCTGAAAATACTGATTGGGCTTTTCGGATTGGAAAACCGATAGCACCGGGCAAAATTGTTTTTAGAGTGAAAAATCGGTCGTTTTCTTGCTTCCCCTCTTTTTGAATTTCTCCTCCACCTCGGCGAGCTCCGCGCGGATGGCCTGGAATATCTTGTCCACCTGCTCCTCGCTGAACTTGTAAGGGGGTTTGGCCAGGTTGGAAAGGATCCGGATCTTCTGCATGATCGCGTTCACCCGGGTCTCGGCCAGTCTTCTGAACTTGTCTTCCGCCGTTTCTTTCGTGGTTTCATCCACCATTTTTTTAACCTCCTGATTAAGAACCATAATTTATTCGCATAGGATTCTAGCTCAACCATTAGAAAAATGGAAACGTAAATATCGTTTTGAATTTGCAATTCCCCGTGGTTTTACCGCGGGGTTATCGTATTCCGTCATTCCTCACTTGATGCGAGATGGGAATGACAACCCCGAGCCTAAGAGTCATTAAGACGGAGATGCCCTGCGGTCTATGCCACGGGGAGGTTCATCGGGTTCATTCGCTCGGCTTAAGGTTTTTGGGGGGATATAGTATTATAACCCGGGACGGTAACCAAACCTGGATTTGCCGGTCTAATTAAGCAGAAGAAAGGGGATTTATTCTTGGGTGGAAAATTGAAAGTCGGGGTGGTCGGGGTCGGCTATATCGGGTTTCACCGGGCCCAGAAATACCAGGATATTCCCGAGGTTGAACTGGTGGGGCTGGTGGATCCGGACCCGGAGGTCAAGGGAAAAGCCCAGACCCTGGATGTTCCCTATTTTTCCAGCCCCGCGGAGATCATGTCCAGGGTGGACGCGGTTTCGATCGCGGTTCCCACGCCCCGGCATTTTGAAATCGCCCGCGATTTTCTCCGCCAGGGCAAACACGTCCTGGTCGAGAAGCCGATCACCGGTAGTGTCCCAGAGGCGGAGGAACTGATCCGCCTGGCCAGAAGCGGGAAAGTGGTCCTGCAGGTCGGTCATACCGAGAGATTCAACCCGATCGTGGAGGCGATGGCCGGCCGGGTAAAGGACCCGCGCTTTTTCGAAATCCACCGTCTTTCCCTTTTCCATGACCGGGGAACTGAGGTGGACGTGGTCATGGATATCATGATCCACGATCTCG
>JAQTNV010000086.1 GCA_028713675.1 bacterium | reverse complement strand
GAGGGGCTGATAAAGGTGAATTCGTCCAGCCAGAATTTGAGCCAGTACCAGCGCTCGAAGAGCCGGCCGAGGATGGTATTGCCCCGACCCTGCTCGTGATACCCGAGCCCGGTGACGGGGACTTTCTTCCCGGCGATTTCCAGCGTGCCTTTCACCTCACCGCGGGGGACGAATTCGATGTAGTTGAAATAGGGTGAACCTTCAGGCTCGAGCGTCTGAAAGGTATCGGGATTGACGAACCCGAGATCGTCCATGGGGGTCCAGGGGGGCAGAAAAGGGGTCAGCTCCAGATCAACCCCGATCTCCCCTTGCTTGACCTTGATCTGGTAACGGTCCCCGGAGCATTTCATCAGGTTTTTCCCGACCTGGACGTCCAAGCCCTTCCGGGAGCCCTGGGAGTCGGAGAGGGGATAGGCCTTCTTGACGTCATAGCGCTTGCCCTCGGCGGTGCGGATCGTCAGCCAGACCTCCGGGGTCAGCACGGGCTGGCTGACCCCCGGGACCGATCCGACGGAACGGGGCAGGATGACCGCGCAGGCGGTGTAACCGTTGGAGAAGACGAAATCGAAATAAAGCCACTGCCAGTAATCCGGGTGCTGGTCGTAATGCCAGGCATTCAACTCCCGAGAGATCGGTCTCCATTCGCAAATGCTCATGCTTGTTCACTCCTTATTAAGAAACATATGACTTGTTATTATAACATAAGGAAATTAAAATCTAATCCAATTTACGAGAACCCCCAGGGCGGGGAATCCTGTCGCGGCCGGGAAAGGGGTTCATCCCATGTCGATCAGAATGAGAATCGAAAAGGTAAAAAACTTACTGCAGGATTTTCATACCGTAATGGGGAATGAAATCCGGGCCGGGAAAAAGAATGTCAGCCGGCATTTCCGCCATGTTTTCGAGGGCCGGGACCGGAAGATCTGGCGTCCGGAAAATTTCACCCGCAACCCGATTTTCACCCTCCACGGGTATATGCAGGGTGAAGCGTCCCTGATGGACCTGGAGGATTTCCTGGATGAGAAGGGGTTCAACGTGGATAACACCCCCTATCCCTTTTACCGGGACCTGAGGTTCGTCGAGGACCGCCTGACCCAGAGAATAATCCGCGCCCACGAGATCACCGGACGCCGGTCCGACATCATCGGGCACAGCACCGGGGCCCTGATCGCGGTGGCCCTGGCCTGCCGGATTCCAGAACACGTGGACAAGGTCATCAGTATTGCCATCCCGGAAAGCGGTTCCGAATTCGCGATCCCGGTCTGGTTTCTCCAGAGCGGGAGGCAACTTCTTCCCTGGAATAATTACGTAAAGAAATTATTGAAAATCCCGTTTCCCGAGGAAGTAAATCTCTATGTCGTCCACGGCAACTGGGACCCGTTGGTTACCCACAAATTTTCCTTTTTCCCCAAAGGCGCGAAGAACATCCATCGCGTTCTGGTGAAGTCTTCCGGGCACCTGAGCCTGATTGAATCCGAGATTTTCCCCCTGATTTACGACATCTTGAGCGGGCGGTTCAAGGGGGGGGATGAGGTGTTCGAATATGATCCCTGGCGGGAAAAAGACACGGACCCGGCTGTTTACCCCGCGGATTTAAAGGCGGCCAGCGGCGGGTGAGGGCGGGGATAAAGATCGGCAGACTGGTTTAGACCCGAAAACCGCAGTTTGAATTTCTAGATAATCCTCCCGGATAGTTCTCGCTCCCAAATCAAAGGCGTTCGTAGAGTCCATTGGGTCCATAGTGTCCATAGTGTCCGGATTGATTAGACACGATGAACCCAACGACACGATGGACACAACGAACTGAGTTTTTCAGGTTAAAAAAAGGCCCGGGATCAACCCGGGCCTTTTTAGTTCGAATGAGAAAAAACGGAGGAAATCAGATGGGGCGGAAGCAGACCATATCGGCCAGGGTCCCGTTGGTTTCCTCCCGGAGAACCACTTCTGCCGGCATTCCGACATAAACCTTCTTCCAGTCGTCGATTTCCAGATGCCCCATCAGCCAGGAGTCGGAACCGTCCAGATTGACCTGGACCGATACCGTTATGTTTTCCACCGGGTTGCCCCGGACATCGGCCAGGCTGGCGGTATAACACGCGATTTTGCCTTTCTTGCTGACCTCGACCACATCTTCGATGGTGATGAAGCACTTGCGGCAGAACGAGAGGCCGGGCACATAGACCGAGCCGCATTTATGGCATTTCCGGCCGAGTATCTTTTTCTCCTTGAACCCCTGGACCAGGAGCTCAAGACCGTCGGCCTCGATCCGCCACTTGAGCGAGCTCATGTCCAGGATATCGCTTACCTGCCGGGTTTCTTTCAGTGGTTTTTTTACCTTTTCCATTGTTGATCTCCTTGATTCACGGGTTAGCTGAAACTGTCCCGGGTTGCCGCGCCTTACCTTTTCACCGGTTCATCCCCGAGAATGGTGATGGTTACGAATTGGAACAACCCCCCCCAGCCGTGGGCCAGGGCGTTCTTGACCCGGCGGGGGACCTGGTGCCCGCCTTCGGCCATCCCCATTATCTGGAGGGAGGCCTCCGCGACCCGCACCATGGCGGAAGCCCCAATGGCGTTGGTGGAAACCACCCCGCCCGAGGGGTTGACCGGCATGTCCCCGTCAATCGCCAGGCGGCCTTCGTCGATGGCCTTGCAGGAGTTGTCCACGAGGTGGAGTTTTTCCGGCCACATCAGTTCCTGGTGGGCGAAGCCGTCATAAACCTCGCACATCTGGATTTCTTTTTTCGGGTTCTGGATCCCGGCCATCTTGTAGGCCTTGGGCGCGGCGATTTTTTCGCAGATGGCCTGTTCCGCCGGGTCGTTGATCTGGCCGTCCACCAGGTTCCCGGTGGTGGCGTCGGAAGAGGCGGTGGCCACGGCCTTGACCCAGGCTACCCGGTCGGTGTCGGCGAATTTCTTGACCTTTTCCTCCGCGACCAGGAGCATCACGCAGGCCCCGCAGGAGGCGGGGCAGGTGTGACCGTACCGGAGGGGATAGGAAACCATGGGGGTTTTCGCGATATCCGCGGCCGTGCAGTTGGGGTGTTGGAGGTGGGCGTAGGGGTTCTTGGCGGCGTTGGACCGGGCCTGGGCCGCCATTTTATCGATGTGGTCCGGGGTTCCCTTGGCTCTATGCAGGTAGGATAAGGCCTGGAAACTGGCGCCCCCGGTTGAACTCAGTCCCCCCATCATTCCTGTTCCGCCGCCGCCCATGTCCGGGCCGAACTGGAACATGGAAAAGGCTTCCGGGAGAACGATCCCGATCAGGCCGACTTGGGCGTCACCCTCGTCGTGTTTTTCCCAGCCGATGACCATGGCGACATCGAACATCCCGGAGGCCACGCAGTAATAGCCTCCCTGAAAGACCGACATCCCGGTGGTCCCGCCGGTGGAGATCCTTAGGACCGGCTTCCCCGCCGCGCCGATATGGTCGGAGAACCAGAGGTGGGGATAGTTGATCCCCTCGAAGGTCGGCATGTTTCCTTCCACCACGACCCCGATGTCGCTGTATTTCAGCTTGGTTTTCTTGATGGCGTTTGCCACCGCGGGCTGGATCAGTTCGGGGATATTGACGTCTGGGCGCTTGGCCACGAAGCGGCCGTTGTAACCGACTGAAATGATTGCCACGTTTCTCATGTTTAATGCCTCCTCATCTTTCACTCGGACCTAGTTGCCGAGGACGAAGACCACGTTATGCTGGGCCGCCATGCCGATCTGTCCGTGGGCCAGGGCGAGCCTGGGGGTCTTTTTCACCTGGTGCTCACCGGCTTCTCCCCGGAGCTGGGTGCAGGCTTCCGCGATCCGGATCAACCCGCTGACCATCAGGGGATTGGCTGCCTGGGGGCCGCCGGAGGGGTTGATCGGGGTTTTGCCTTCAATCTCCAGCGCGCCCTTGCTGACCGCGTTCGGCCCGGCATTCTTGGGAATCAGTCCCAGGGCTTCGGCGAAAATCGGTTCCTGGGAGACAAAGGTGGTATGAAGTTCCGACACGCCGATTTTCTTGGCGGGGTCCGTGATCCCGGCCATCTTGTAGGCGGTTTTGGCGGCCTTCTGCAGGGAATCCATCTTGACCAGGTCTCTCTCTCCCAGGTAATAGGTGTCCTGGCAGAAGCCTACCCCCTTGATCCAGACGGGGTTCTTGGTCAGTTCCCGGGCTTTTTCCTCGGAAGCGAGGAGAACGGCGCAGGCGCCATCCGCCGGGGTATAGGCGTGCAGTTCGCGCAGGGGGGAAGCCAGGGGCCGGGAGGAGAGGATATCCTTGGCTGTGGCGTCGGCCTTTTTCCGGAGGGCCAGGGGATTGCGGGCGCCGTTCCGGAGATTCTTGACCGCGAGGGCCGCCAGCTGTTCCTCCGTGAGCTTGGACTTGGCCATGTAGGCCTGGGCCTGGAGGGCGGCCGCGGTGATCTCGTTGACCAGCTTGGCCTGCCGTTCGTAAATGGGGTCGAGTTCGAAATCCATGACCCGGGGAGAACGGAATTCCGATCCACCCATCGCCCAACTCACCACCAGCGCGGTTTCGTAGTTACCGGAAAGGATCCGCATCATCGCGTAGAGGACGGCATTGGCGGAATCGGAATCCACCTTGCTGACGTCCTTCATGTAGGCGCCGACCCAGGGGATCATGAAGCACTCGGAGATGGTCCGGCCGTCCTGGAAGTCGCTGCAACTAAGGATAAACGTGCCGATGTCATCCCGGGTAATTTTCATGTCCTGGAGCAGGGACTGGACCAGATTCATCACCATCCGCTCCCGGGGATTTTCATTCTGTTCTAAGTACTTGGTCTGCTTATATCCGACAATTGCGACCTTTCTGTCCATGTTTATTCTCCTTTTCTTACTTCACCGGTTCGAAGTGATCCAGGTCTTGAAGCGTTCCCTCGGTAGTGTCCTTAAAAACCGCTTTGACCTTGAGCCCGGTTTTCACCTCTTTCGGGCTGACCCCTTCGATCTTGGCGGTCAGAAGGGAATCGGCGCCTTCAAGCTTGATCTGGCCGATGATCACCGGTTTTTCCCGGTCCTTGATTTCTCCCTGCTCGATTTCCACATGCGAGATGGTAAAGTTTTTCAGCGTACCGACCGGCTTGAGCGTCACCCATTTTTTGGTCTTGGCATTGCATTTACCGCACATGCTGCGGGGCGGGACCAGCACCCGCTCGCATTCCGGACAGGTGATCCCGAGAATCTTCTTGCTTTGCAGGCCATCGAGGTATTTGTCCAGGTATTCTCCCACCCGGTAGTTGTAGATGAATTGCAGGCCGACAAAACTGTTGACGATTTTGTGTTCCGCCATTTCCAGTCTCCTCCTTTCTCAGCATTTCCCCGATTCAGCTTTCCGGGGACAAAAGTATTATTTAAAATTGTTTCGTATACAAAATATCTCAGGGTTTTTGGGATGTCAAGGGAAAAAGAATGCCGTTTAATGACGGGTGACGGCAAGTGAATTTCAACCTGTTATCCTCGCATTTAAAGAAGAAAATATATTTAATTTAAAGTTTCAAATATTAATTGTTAACCATTTGTATTACTTAAATAATTTGTAATTATATCGGTTGCGGAGAGGGCGGAAGAAAAAGCAATATCACCGCCGCTCCCTTTGCCCTGGATCGTATCACCGGCCAGGAACAGATTCGGGATAGACGCAATCGAGGAGGCGGGGCGGTTAGGGAAATCCTGACCTGGCTGCATGGAAAGTCCATCCATTACCGGGAGGACCAGCTTTCTTTCCCATTCCACCCGGCTGAAGAAGCCCGGGAAAATCTCTTCAATAACAGTACGGAGGGTTTTTTCGGCCTCTTCGATTTTTTCCCTGGTTATCGGAAAGGTAATCGGGCGGAGCCAGGTGGACAATTGTTTCCCCGGGGGGGCCCGGAGCGGATCGATGTTGGAGGGAAAACGCCCGATCACGACCGGATCCTGGTTGAAAATCGCACCGAGAATGCCGGTAACCGGCGCGGCCAGCCCGAAGTCAATGCTCAGGCCGGAGGTGGAGACCAGCCGGTCCGCGAACCCGGCGATTTCCGGGGGGAGAAGATTTCGCGGGACCAGCCCGGTCAGCCCGCTGATCGGGGCGGAATAAAGGAAAGCCCGGGCTTCATGCTCGTCCGGGCCGGCGAGCGCCGCCCTGATCCTTCCGGACGAGAAGGCAAAGCCGGTCACCCGCGTGCCGGGAATGATCTCTCCCGAGGCGATCAGGATTTTCTGGAGCGCCCCGATGATCTGGGCGGAGCCGCCGGCCAGCTCCCCGACTTTCCGCCGGGAGAAAACCGCTTTCCGGAAAAGATCGATTACCTCTCCCGCGGAGACCGAGTCCGGGCTCTCGGCCATGACCGTAAGGGCCATCAGGTCGGTAAGGGTCCGGAGGCCGGGGGTCATCTGCGGGATCCGCAGGAATTCGGTGAGGGTCCGGGGATACCACCGCTCCGTGCCGGCCCCCATCATCCGCGCTATGACCGCCAGCATCCTCGGTTTTTCCCGCCATTTCAGAAGGGGGGTGGAAAGCAGGCCGGCCAGGGTGTCAGGAAGTTCGTGGAGCCGGCCCTGCTCAAATATATAGGAGGAGAGGCGGTGCGGCCCGATGAATTGGAGCGGGGCGCCCAGCTCCCGGAAAACCCGGGCCAGCGGCCCGTTTTCCCCGAGGCGGTAGGAATGCATCCCGTAATCCAGCAGGTAGCCGTCCCTTTCCTCGGAACGGGCCCTTCCTCCCAGAAACATGTCCTTTTCCAGGAGCCGGACCCGGAAGCCCCGATGGGAGAGCAGGGCCCCGGCCGCGAGCCCGGCAGAACCGCCTCCGATTATGACTACGTCAAACATATCGAATATTCAGTATGCCTTTAATCCGGTTATTTTTAAAGCCGGACCGCGGGTATTAAAGCATTTGATTTGTCCGGGGTGGTTATCTAAAATAAGGGTCGGTTCCAAGCCAAATATTTGTTTCAAATTCGGAGGTCGGATAAATGGAAGACCAGAGTAAAACCAATCTCATCTTCAAACTTCTTAACCAATACATCCAGCGGGTGCTGATGGCCTTTGCCGGACGGATCATCCCGGAGGACCGGGAGGGGGACAAGGTTTATCCCGGGGCGGATAATCCCGGATCGATAGCGATAATTGAACGGGCCTTGTCCACCAAGCCGAAGGACATGGTTCTGCTCATAAAAGTTTTTCTTCTGTTTGTCGAGTTTTCCGGACTGCTTTTCGCCCTCCGTCCCTTTTCCTGGATGAGAGCGGAACAGCAGGACAAACATCTCCGGCGTTTTGAATTCGCCCCCCTCGGCAAGATCCGGCAGGGTTTCTGGGGACTGAAGACCCTGGTTTTTCTCTCTTATTACAGCCGGGACGAGATCTGGCCCGACATCGGTTACCCCGGTCCGAGGATGAAGAGACTTCATCCCGACCCGAAGCTTCGGGCTCTGCAGACCGCGCCGTTCAAGAAATAAAGGTGGCTGGGTGGTTAGGTGGTTTTAAGAAGAAAGACGGGGAGAAGATGAAAAAGATAGAGTGCGACATTCTGATCATCGGCTCGGGTGCGGGAGGCGGGACCGCCGCCCGGGTGCTGGCTCCGCTGGCGCAGAAAGGCCAGCGGATCGTGGTTGCCGATGTGGGGCCGTTTTATACCCATGAACATTTCACCCAGCGCGAAATCGAAGGGGTGGACCTGCTCTGGGACGAGGGCGGGGTTTTTACCAAGGACGGAGCGATCAATATCATCATGGGCCGGATGGTGGGCGGGAGCACCGGCATTTACACCGGGGTTACCTTTACCGTGCCTCCGGACGTGATCAGAACCTGGGCCATTCCCGGCCTGACTTACGACGATCTGGAAAAGCGCTTTGCCCGGATCAAGGAAGCCATCAATGCCCACGTTCTCCCTGATAATTTCGTCAATACCAATAACCGTCTCTTCAAGAAAGGCGTCGAGAAACTGGGCTGGCCCTGCGGTTCCATTGTCATTAACGTGAAGGACTGCCAGCAGCAGGGTTTCTGCAACCTGGGCTGCACGGTCGGGGCCAAGCAGGGGACCCTCGAGGTGGAAATCCCGCAGGCCATCAAGGCGGGGGTGGAAATAATTCCCAATTGCCAGATCGAAGCGGTGGGAGGAAACAAGGCCTGGGGGACCCTGGCCCCGGCTCCTCCGGACAGCATCCCCTCAAAGCATGAACCCGGCCCGGTGGAATTTTCCGCGAAGAAAATCATCCTGGCCGGCAATACCTTTGGGACCTCCGGGATTCTTTTGCGGAGCAAACTTTCCGGGATGAGCCCGGCCCTCGGCGGTTATGTGACGGTGCATCCCTCGCACACGGTTTTCGGGATCCATCCCGAGGTGGTGGAAGGCTTCCGGGGTTTCCCGAAAACCTATTACAGCACCCAGTTCACCGAGTCGCATCATTATTACCTGGAAACCTGTTTTTATTACCCCTTTGTGGCGGCCAAGTACATCGAGGGATGGGGGGTCGAGCATAAGAAAATCATGCGGGATTACCGGAAGTTCATGGCCATCCTGATCCTGAACCATGACCAGGCCGTCCCGACCAACCGGATCGTCCTCCAGAAGGGCGTCCCGGTCCTGGATTACCGGATTTCGAAGGAGAGCATCCAAAGCCTGTGCCACGCCCAGCGGAGCGCGGCCCGGGTTTTCTTCGCCGCCGGCTGCGACCGGGCCCTGCTTCCCGCCTCGGCCAAGGTAGTACTCAAGCGCGAGGATGAATCCCGGCTCGAAGAACTGATCGGCCCCCCGTACTTTATTCTGAACAAGATCTCGATCGCCTCGGCCCACCCTCAGGGGGGATGCCGCATGGGGACTGATCCGGCCACGTCCGTGACCAACGAGTGGGGCCAGGTGCACGGTTATCCCTGGCTCCATGTCTGCGACTCAAGCCTCCTGCCCTCGAGCACGCACGTTAATCCCTACCTCACGATCATGGCGCTGGCTGAGCGTAACGCCGAGCACATCCTGGAGACCTGGAAATAGCTGATACATACAATCAAGTTTAACGGTTGCGGTTGCGCAGCTAGTCTGGGGCAGGGTGTTTCGGTTGCGTGTTTTTTGAAGCCGTTTTACGTTTGCCGTTTGACGAAACGAGCTGCCCAACCGACCAACGTAATGCGTTTTTCGAAAATAGGGAGCCCTTGAGGGGGAACCCCCTCAGGATTCCTAAACGGGCTTTCTTCTTAGGGCGTGGTGGGTTGGGTGCCAGCGGGGGAAGCGGGCGGTTGGACCTGATTCAGTTTTTTCCTGATCTTCTCATCAAACAGGGATTGCGAGAAATCGAAATTATTCAGTTTGAACTCGTTAATGATATTTTCGCTTTCCCTCGGGCTGACGGCTTCGGGCTTGCCGGGGGGGTGGCCGGCTTGAATGACGATTCTTTTCCCCTGGGCCAGCCGCAGGCTTTCTCCCGGTTCCGGCTTGCCGCTGACGGAGAGTTCGCCTTTTAAACTGATAATCGTATTGATCCCATTGATAAAATTCAGGAAACCGGTCGAACCCCGGGCCGAGATCCGGGCATTAACCGTTTCGATTTGGAATTCCTGATCGTCCTGTAATTTCCCTGCGTCAGCCAGAATATTTCCCCGAAAAAGCTTTACCCGGCTGCCGTCGATGATCTTGAGGTAGGCATGGGGTGAAAGGGACATGATCACCCCGCTGGGAAAAAGAATTTTCACCTTTCCGGTCCCGGTTTTGATTTCGTCGTTAACGTAAAAATCGGTATTTGTTTTCAGCTTCATCCATCTCGGGTTGAGGTCTTTATCCTGTTCGGTGATGACGATTGCCACCGGCGGTTCTCCCTCCCGGCCCGGGCCTTCGGCTTGCTTGTCCTTGGCCGCCGGCGCGCCATCCCGGGTTGCCATTCTCGAAGGATTGATTTCTTTCGCGACCAGATAATCCTTGATCTGGTCTGCCCTTTCTCCGGCCAGGCTCAAGGCGTTCTCAGGTTTGGCCGTCTTTTCCGCCTGTACCGTGATCAGCACGATGAGGTCGGGGTTGGCGAGAAGGACCTCGCCGAGTTTATCCAGGACGGGGAGTGATCCCGGAACAATATCCCTGGCTTGAGGTTGAAACTGGATGCCGGCCGGCAGGGAAATTATCCGGGCGTCTCTTTCCAGGATCACCAAGTTGTTTTCCAGGGCCTGAGTTTCTCCAGCCGGAAAGGGCCAGTAATAAACCTCGCCTTCCAGGACGGCTACACCGGCAACCGGATCGTCATCAGCGGCCCGGAGATCGGGCCCGGGAGCGAGCAGGGCAAAACCGGTCAGAAGCAGAACTGCCAGTCGGGAAAAAAATACTTTTTGCTTTTCGTCCGGCATAATGAACCCGCTCATTTTCCGAACCGGAACTCGTGGGAAACCAGGAGCTTTCCTTTGCTGAATAATCGCTGGATGCATTTTCCGGAGGCAGGATTCTCGCCCGGGTTTTCGGAGGTGGGGAGGGAATAAATATACTGGGTGGATCTGGAAAAAATCTGGTCATAGGTTTCCTGGTCCTTGCTGATGTCGGCCGGCCCGTTAC
>JAQTNV010000085.1 GCA_028713675.1 bacterium | reverse complement strand
AGAGCTGAAGAAAAATTGAAGGGCAAGATCGATAAAATCCTGGAGCTTCCCCAGCAAACCGTGGGGCACCCCAGCATCCGGGTCAAGGCCATTCTTTTCGCCGCCATCCTGGTCATCCTCGTGGTTTTGATCAATTCGGCCTTTTTTCTTCTCCAGGAAAGAAAAGCGTTACGCGTGGAAAAAGAACTCCGGGCCGCCGCCATTCTGGAAAATTTCGCCGAGTCCAACCGTGAGGCCCTGATTCTCAAAGACCATATTATCCTGGAAACCGCGGTGCACCGGGTCATCCAAAACGAGGACATCGCTTACGCCCTGATTACTACCGCGAAAAAAGATGAATATTTCGCCACCACGCTGAACAACGGCGACCAACTGGCCGAACGGATCAAGGAAATCCCGGTTTCCCCCTCCTCGTCCACCCGGCCGGTCCTGAGCTGGGATAAAGAAAACCTGGTTGATTTCAACCGGTCCCTGGTGGTCCAGAACAAGCCCCTGGGAATATTTCATCTCGGGCTGTCCGAAAAGGGGCTGAATGAGGTTTTGAAAACCGCCCGCAATAAAACCTTTCTCATTTCCCTGTTTCTTCTCCTGATTTTCCTTTCCTTAATCCTTCTCCTGGTTACCCTCTCCGTCAGGCCGATCGAGCAAATCACCGAGCACGCCCGCAACTTAGGCCGCGGCCACCTGAAAAACAGGCTTAACCTGAAGAGAAGCGACGAGATCGGCCAGCTGGCCCGGACTCTCGACCAGATGGCCGAGGAAATCCAGGCCGCCGAAAACAACCTGGTGGAGCAGGAACGGATGAAAAGGGAGCTGGAGATCGCCCAGCAGATGCAGAGAGAGCTTCTCCCCGCCTCCCTCCCGGCGATACCCAATTTTTCCCTGGGGTGCTTTTACCAGCCGGCCTACGAGGTTTCGGGCGATTTCTACGACCTTTTCCCTCTCCGGGACGGAAAATACGGGGTGGTCGTGGCGGACGTGGCGGGCAAAGGCCTGAAGGGGGCCTGGATCGCTTCCATCACCCGGACCACCCTGAAAACAATCCTGGAGATTGAAACCGGGGAAAGCCGCGGGCCCCGGGAATTGCTGATCTCCCTCAACCGTTTTTTAAAACGCGACCTGGAGCGGGAATTGTTTGTCACCCTGGCCTTTCTCGTCATCGATCCGGCCCGGAACGAGTTCACCCTGGCTTCCGCCGGTCATCCTGACCTGCTCCATTTCGGCCCTTACGGCGTCCGGTCCATCTCCTCCCGGGGCCCGGCTCTGGGAGCCATTGACGACCAGATCTTCGCCCCGGCCCTGGCGGAAAAAAAGTTTTCCCTGAAATCGGGGGAGGGCATTTTCCTGTACACCGACGGGCTGACCGAAGCCCGGGATCAAAAGGGGAATGAATTCGGCCAGGAGCGGCTCGCCGAGTTCCTGGCTAAATTCGCCGGTTCCGAGGCGCCCGAGATTCCGAACCTCCTGATTGCCGAGCTCCGGAATTTCTGCGGACCCAAGGATTTTGATGACGACGTAACCATGGTGGTCATTAAAAAAGCATAGGGCATAGGGCAGAGGGCATAGGGCATAGGGCAGAGGGCAGAGAGCAAAGAGCATAGAGCAAAAAACAGAGGACAAAGCACCAAGCACGAAACCCCAGAAACTGAACAAACAGCAATCCGCAATTCATGGAACGCCGGGAATTCATCAAGTCCTCCGCCTGGCTCGGGGCCGCTTTTCTTTCCCAGCTGACCCCCTTGGGCTGCGTCTCCGCCAGCACTCCCCGGAAGCCCCTTGATTTCCCGGTCGCGCCGGGCGGCCGGATCCTCCTGAAAAACGTCCGGATCGTCGATGTGGAGGGAAACCGGGTCATCTCCCCGGGCCAGATCCTGATCCGGGATCAGGTGATCGAGGAAATCCTGGAAAACCCCGTCCCGCTTGCGGCGGACCTGACCCTGGACCTCCAGGACCGGTACGCGATCCCGGGGCTGATCAACGGTCATTGCCACTTAACCCTCCCGGGGGCGGCCGACCTGGGACTCGGGTTTCTCCTCGCCTGGAGCCGCCAATGCGAGCGCAACGCCGAGGAATGCCTGCGCCACGGGGTGACCACGGTCCGGGACATGTCGGGGTTCCCCGGCAAGCTCGAGGAGATGAAAAGAAATATCGCTTCCGGAAAAATGCTCGGGCCCCGGATTCTCCGGGGCATCGGGATCCAGGTCCCAGGCGGTTACGGCGTTGATTTAGCACTGCTCGGAGGGGTAAAGATGCTCCGCACCATCCGTTCGGCCGCGGAGGTGAAGGAACAGGTCGCCCGGGCCTGTGCGGACGGGGCGGATTTCATCAAAACCTTCCTGCAGTACAACAAGCTCTGGATCCCGACCCCGGCTCTCCCGGTCCTTTCCGATGAGGAGCTTTCTGCCATCCAGAAAGAAGCGGAAAAGCACGGAAAGGTGGTGGCGGTGCACCATACTTCGGTGGAGGGGTTCCGGAAAAACCTGCGGGCGGGAATCAGGTCCTTCGAACACATGCCGCGGGACCAGGATCTGACCGGCGCGGACATCGAGGCTTTCGTGAAAAGCGGAGCGGGAATCACCCCCACGGCCTCGGTGGCCTGGGCCCTGAGTTTTCCCCGGAACGGCGACCCCTATGCCGACGCCCCGGAAGTGAAACAGATACTTGAAGACAAAAAGACCCGCCTCCCCCAAATCCTGGATGAATTCGCCGAGGAATCCATCCGGAAAATCGCCCGGGACAGCTACCGCAAGCTTTCCAACCCTGATTACTACGAACACCGGCACCTGATGATTACCCCGGAACCCCGGATCTTTACCGCCGCGGCGGTGGTCGGGAGCCGGAACCTGCGCCGCCTGTTTCAGGCGGGGGCCCTGGTCGGGTGCGGGAATGACGGCGGCATCCCCTTTGACTTCCCCGGGGCCATGGCGCTCGAGATGGGCATTCTTCAGCGCTCGGGGCTTCCTCCCCGGGAAATCCTCAGGATGGCCACCCTTAATAACGCGAAAATTCTTAATCTTTCCGACCGGATCGGCAGTCTGAAAAAAGGCAAGCTCGCCGATATCGTGATTCTCTCCGCTAACCCCTTGGAAGATATGGAAAATCTTTGGAAAGTTGAAAAGGTATTTCTGGAAGGAAAGTTGAGGTACTCAGTTTAAAATTGCAGGTAACCGGTCCTTCGGCAGAGCTCAGGATAAATAGCCGGTCGCCAGCAACCGGTAACAGATAAAATATGTAGTGGCCGATCATGCTCGGCTGGTTTGCAGGGCAATCACTGCCACTTCAGGTAATTGGGCAAGAAAGCTGAAAAAGATGGTGGTTAGGTGGCTCGATCCGTCAGTTGTCAATCCAAAATCGTTAATTAGCATCTGGTATTTGACATTTCGGTCCGAGTCTGCCATAAATTAATCAGCACTTGATTCTCGAGAAAGCCATAGAGCAAGGATTTTTAAGCCAGCCAAATCAAATCACTCACTAAATTGCGTCGAGCTTGGTCTGTTTCCCTGCTTTCATTTCAGCATGGGGAATCAGATCATATTCTTCAATCATATAACCCAAAGGAGGTGATCAGGCGGATTAAATAAAGCAACGGATGAGATGTTAAAAAGCCTATGGCAAATCTAATAATGTTATCGATCCAGAGGTTTTCCAGCCTCGCCGAGCAATGTTATTAGAGAAAAGAGAAGTAATTCGAAAGGAGAAAGAAATGCAAGGCAGTAAACTGTATGTGGGAAATCTTCCGTACTCGGTAACCAGCGCGAAGCTGGCGGAGTTGTTCGGCGCTCACGGCGAGGTGAAAGAAATCACCGTCATCGAGGGCAAAGGCTTTGGTTTTGTTGAAATGTCCAGCCCGGCGGAAGCCGAAAAGGCGAAGGAAGCCCTGGATGGGCAGGAATATGAAGGACGCACCCTGAAAATCGACGAGGCCCGTCCCCGCGCCCCGCAGTTTGGGGATAACCGGGGTGGACCGAGAGGCGGACGGCCGGGCGGCGGCGGTGGCCGGCCGGGCGGCGGCGGTGGCGGCGGAAGAGGCGGATTCCGGAGATAGTTCGTCTTTTCCAATCCGTTAATATATTTTTTTCCGTTTGCTTGATCTCAGGGGGCCGGTCAAACCGGCCCCCTTTTTTTTCGCCATTCAGCTTTTATCCTGTTTAACGTCGCAAATCATCCCGGCGGGATTTCTTGATTTTCCCAACCCCCCGGCAAACTAACCACCTTTTTTTCTTATCCGTGAAGCCGCGCTGCCTGCGCCGGGCCAGCCGACCGGCCAGCTTAATTAATTGACCTTTGCCGGAAATCGTTAGAAAATAAATCAACCCGGGAGGAGAAAATCCATGAACGAAAGCAATCAGGCGGCGCAAAAGCTCATCACCTTTACCTACCAGCTCAAGTTTGACGATGGCCGGGAACAGGCGTTTACCGTCAACCTCGATTACGATACGCTGAACCTGCTCCACGAGCCGAGAGAGGTCCTGCCCGATTGGACCGCGCTCTCCTTTCACCAATGCCCCAACTGCCCCCTGGAAGAATCCTCCCACCCGCTCTGTCCGGTGGCGGTCAGCCTGGTGGATCTTTTCGATTTCTTCAAGGATTTTGCCTCCTACGACGAAGCGGAGGTCTGGGTCCGGGCCATGGAAAGGACCTACTACAAGCGGGCCTCGCTCCAGGACATCGCCGGAGCCCTGATGGGGATATACATGGTTTCCAGCGGCTGTCCTCTTCTCAGCAAAATGCGGCCCATGGTGATTTTTCACCTGCCGTTTCAATCCTGGCGGGAATCTTCCTACCGTTTCATCACCATGTATCTTTTTGTGCAATTTATCCTGGCCCGGAACGGAAAGAACCCGGACTGGCAGCTCGCGAATTTCGCGGAATTTTACGACGCGGTCGAGGTCGTCAACCAGGGATTTTCCGAGCGGATCAGCTTTATCGAGATCATGGACGGCGATGTCAGTATCAACGCGGTGAACCTGCTCAACGCCACCGGAAGCATGGCCAGCATGATCCTGGCCGAGGAGGATCTCCAGTTCTGGACCAAGCTCATCCTGGAGCACTGGGACCAGAAACCGTAACCGGTCTCCGGGCCGCCGGCCGGCGCAGCGACCGGGCGATTTAGATAATTTCATCGGAAAATGATAAGATAGCCGGACGGAGCCTAAGACAAAGTGTGTTGCTGATACGCAAGCTTCAGGGTTAACTGACCTCCCTGTTTCAAAAGAGGGTTAAACAGAGAATCGGTTATTCCTTATTTGTTTCGGATCCAACCCTCAAAAAGGAGAAAAAGATGTCGGCTCGGAGTTTAAAGATTATCATGGCGGTTTCTCTGGTCCTGACCGCCGCCTGGTTATCCGGTTGCAACCTGATTAAAAAATCGGCCAAGATGGGCGACACGGTTAAAGTCCACTATACCGGGAAACTGGAAGACGGGACGGTTTTCGACAGTTCCCAGGATAAGGAACCCCTGGAGTTCACCCTGGGCCAGAAACAGATCATCCCCGGTTTTGAGGAAGCGGTTCTGGGAATGAAAAAGGGCCAGTCCAAAACCGTCACCATCCCTTCGGATAAAGCCTACGGTCCCCCCCGGCCGGAACTGATCCAGACTATTGAGAAAGCCAAGCTCAAGGGGTCCGAGCAACTCCAGGCCGGCCAGATGGTCAGGATTACCCAGCCGAACGGACAGCCGCTTTCCGTCCTGGTAGTCGCGGTTACCGATAAAACCATTACCCTGAACGCCAATCCTCCCCTGGCCGGGAAAACCCTGATTTTTGAAATCAAACTGGTGGAAATCTCGAAAAAGAAATAAGGGGTGGAGCCCCACGGCTAAAGCCGTGGCACCTCCACCAAGCTTACGGCGGGCGGAACCCGCCGAAGCTTACCCTCCTACGCTAAAGCTTCGGAGGGTTACCCGCCAAAGAGCATTCATACACGGGTAAACCCATGGTCTCCTGCGAAGGCGGGTAAATCTCCCGGGGCCTCCGGATCGCCGGTCCCATTAATTTCATAAAGAATGTCCCGATGGGTGTCTGACCCATCGGGACATTTACTTCAGGGAGAAAATTCGGTGGTAAGGTTACGTCAACTCACCCGCCGGAAGGATCAGGCTGTCCGCCAAACGATATAACAGCATCTTTCTCCGGAGGACCAGGAGATATGCCAGCACGGCAAAGACCGGCACCCCCAGAACCCACCCGAGGGAAAAGCTTCCCGTCAGCTTTTCGGCGCCATGAATCAAAAGGCTCGCCCCGATAGCCATCCCGAGCCCGTAGCCGAAGATCAGTTTGAGGAAGTCCAGGCAAACGCCGGTAAAGGTGGCCTGCTTGGCTCTTTCGACATCCACGTTTCCATAGTTATAGCCGTCAATGATCCAGCGGCCGCACAGTAGACCCAGCCAGGGCACCAGGAAGACACCCCAGAACAAAAGCATTAACGCCACCGGGCAGGTCAGCCACACCTTCGCGTTGGCCCAGTTCCAGGCGAGAAAGTCCGGGCGGGTAAAGGAGAAAAACCGCTGGTAGCCCGTGCCGTCCCAGCCGTGGACCAGGATGAAGAAGAAGAGAAAATAGGATATCCAGCTCTGAAAAAAGGCCGCATATAATTTTTTCTTAATTATAAAATGATATGTAACCCAGAAGCCCAGGAGTCCCTGCGTGATGTTGGTAATGGTAAAGGCCGTTACCAGCCAGACCGGCAGGCTGTCCTTGTTGACCGCCACCTGCATGGTCTCCCAGTCGGGATAAGCCCAGAGCAGGCTGGCCCCGGAAGGCACAAACAGGATGGAAAGGAAAAGCAGGGTGTGGGTGAAATACTTGTTCTCGAAAAAGTTGCCGTTGTTTTTTTCCCGGTCATGGGCCAGCTGCCGGGCGGCGGACATGGCAAAGCCCGCCCCGAACGCGTAACTCCAGAACACATCCACTTGCACCATTTTCCACCTCCCTATTTATGAAAAACCCCTTCTATTATATTATAAAATTCAAGCTGCAAGGTCAGAAATTTTCTAAACCGTTCGGGAGGAAAAGATTAGAATGCCTGGCTTAAATTATTTTCTGCAGTCGCTTTTCCCAAAAATCTCACCGAAAAACTTTTCCCCGGTTTTTCTTCTAGGCCTTTTCCTGGGATACATATTCTTCCCCTCATCCCCCGCCCGGGCCGCCGCGGAAAGTCTTGATGAGATGGTCAAGCTTACCTCCAGCCGCTCGGTGGTTTCCGGAGGCGTCGATCTCAAGACCCTGGAATCCATCATGAAACGGGGACTTCTCATCATCGTGGACGAGACCACCGGTGAAAAAATCCCCTGGCTGGTTTCCGCCGGGATCACCATCGACGCTCCCCCGGAAGACGCCTTCAACACCTTTATTGATTTCGCCCGCTACCCGGAATGGATGGCCCAGACCGAAAAAGCGAGCGTCAAGGTCACGGGCAACCGGGCTGAAGTCGAGCACACCCTTCTCTTCAAGCTCGGTTTTATCCCGTACCGGATCCACTACACCGTAACCGACCGGATCATCCCGCCGCACCGGGTTGACTGGGTCGGCACCGGGGGCGATCTGAAGGAAACCTACGGCTATATGGAGCTTTTCCCGGTGGAGGGCGGAAAGAAGACGATGTTCTACTTCACCTCCTGGACCACCCCCGAATCGATTTTCCTCCGGAAATTCATCGAAGGAGATCCGACCCTCGACCTGATGATCAGCGTCTCCAGCGCCTCGGTTTACGTGAAAAACCTGAAAACCCGGCTGGAAAAAGGGAAGCCGGCAGCCGCGGTTACGCCGGCACCGGACTTTTCGCTGACCCCGGCGGAAACCCTGATCGGCCTTTCCTCCCGGGGCCCGGTCGTGCTTTTCACCGACCCCACTCCGGAAGAAACCGCGGCCGGCGTCCAGCCCGAGGTCACCAGCTGGATCATCATCAACCTCCCCCCTGAAACGGTCTATCCGGAGCTGGCCGATTTCCCTTCGCAGGCGGGGTACATCTCCATCGTGGATGACGCGAAATGGATCTCCCGGAACGGCCAATCCGGGGAAATGGACTTCCATTACCAGATCAAGCTGCCGATCTACACCAGGAAAATCCACTGCCAGATGTCTGTGGAATTCACGCCCGACAAAAAGATATCCTGGAAACACCTCCGGGGAGACCAATATACCGCGGACGGCTCCTGGGAGCTGATTCCGCTCGCGGGCGGGACTAAAACCCTGGCGATATTGCGGAACCGCTACTCCTTCTCCTCGATGGGCACGATCGCCGACTACGTCCTGAAATCCGTTCCCGACGCGCCGGTGGCGGTCAAGTCGATATTAAGCTCTGTCTGGATCCGGGCCGTCAGAGACTGGGCGGAAACCCCCGCGCCCGAAAAGGACCGGCTGAAAGCCCTGAAGAAAAAGAAACGCCTGGAGGAGATCAGGCGCCTGGCGCTGGAGAGAGTGAAGAAAAACAAGTAGGCAGTAAGCAGCGAAGAAGGTCGAAGGTCATGGGTTGTAGGTCATAGGTCATAGGTGATAGGTCATAAATCAAAAGCGTCCATTGAGTCTATTGAGTCCATAGTGTCTATAGTGTCAAAGAAAAAGTTTAAACCGACACAATGAACCCAAAGAACACGATAGACCCGATAGACAATATTCCCTTTGAGCTTTGACCTTTGAGCTTTCACCTTTCACGTATTACCCCTTACGCCTCACGTTTCACGTATTTTGCTCTTTGCGCTATGCCCTATGCCCTATGCCCTATGCTCTATGCCTATGACCTATCACCTATGACCTGCTATTTTTATTAAAAATCCCCTGATTTCCTTATTTCCCGCTGCGTCTATACGGCCGACCAGCTGTTAAAATCGGCCTTTCCCTGCATTTTTCCGCCGTTCTTTGGATTTTTCCTTTAAAGACCGGAACTTAGCGATTATTTTAGTATGCAAATGAAGTTGAAAGGAGGCCACAAATGGACGTAGAAAAAAGAGTGAAGGAAATCATCTGTGAGCAGCTCAACGTGACCATGGAGAAGGCGATCGCCACCGCCCGGTTCCAGGAAGACCTGGAAGCGGATTCCCTGGATGTGGTGGAACTGATCATGGCCCTGGAGGAAGATTTCGGGATCTCCATCCCGGACGAGGATATTGAAGGGGTCAAGAAGGTCCAAGACGCGGTCAGCTATATCACCCTGAAATTGAAGGAAAACGGGGAAACCGGAAAAGACGCCCTGACCCTCTCCGACAGAGAATAGTCCCTCCCGACATCATTATATAAGGAGTCGATGAAGATGCGGCGGGTGGTGGTTACCGGGTTGGGGATGGTCAGCCCCGTGGGGAATGACACCCGCTCCGCCTGGGAAGCCGTCCTGAACGGGAAAAGCGGCATCGACCGGATCACCCGTTTCGATTCATCCAACTCCCCTGTCCAAATCGCCGGCGAGGTCCGGAACTTCAACGCCGAGGATTGCATCCCGAAAAAAGAGATCAAGAAAATGGATCTCTTTATCCAGTACGGGATGTCCGCGAGTCTCCAGGCCCTGCAGGACGCCGGGATTGAAATCACCGAAGACTTTGCCGAGGACGTCGGGGTCGCCATCGGGACCGGGATGGGAGGCCTGCCGGCAATCTTGAAAAATTACCAGGCGCTGATGGACAAGGGTCCGGACCGGGTTTCTCCCTTTTTCATCCCCATGACCATCAGCAACCTGGCGGCCGGACAGGTTGCCATCCACACCGGGGCCAAGGGACCGAACCTCGCCCCGGTCACCGCCTGCGCTTCCGGGAGCCACGCGATCGGCGAGGCCTACCGGATGATCCAGCGCGGGGAGGCGGAAGTCATGATCGCCGGGGGAACCGAGGCCGTCATCACCCCGCTTGCCATCGCCGGCTTTGACGCCATGCGCGCCCTCTCCCGTTTCAACGAAAACCCGGAGGGCGCGTCCCGTCCCTTCGACCTGGAACGGGACGGCTTCATCCTCGGGGAAGGCGCCGGCATCCTGATCCTGGAAGAAAAGGAAAGAGCCCGCCGGCGGGGCGCCCGGATTTACGCCGAGCTGATCGGTTACGGGGCCACCTGCGACGCTTTCCATCTTTCCTCGCCGAACCCGAGCGGCGAAGGCGCGGCCCGGGCGATGAAGGCCGCCCTCAAGGAAGGTTCGAGCCGCAACGGGATCAAGATCAAATATATCAACGCCCACGGCACCGGCACCCCTGCCGGGGATGCCATTGAGACCCGGGCCATCCGCGAGGTTTTCGGAAGCGACTGCGATGGTCTCATGGTCAGCGCGACCAAATCCATGACCGGACACCTGCTCGGGGCCTCCGGCGGCGTGGAAGCGGTTTTCACCGTACTGGCCATCAAGGAAGGCCGGGTTCCCCCCACCATCAATTACCGGAATCCCGACCCGGAATGCAACCTCGACTACGTGCCCAACACCGCCCGGTCGGCCAAGGTGGAAACCGCCCTTTCCAACTCCTTCGGGTTCGGCGGCACCAACGCCTGCCTCTTTTTCCACCAGGTTTAAACCCGTCCCGGCTGACTTTGTTTTCCATCCCTCAATCCTCAATTTATTTCGGGGCCGATGTCAGTTTCGGTTTACAACAGAGCGAAAAGGAGCAAGGCGCACGGAGCAT
>JAQTNV010000084.1 GCA_028713675.1 bacterium | reverse complement strand
CCGGGCTGATCGCGATTACATGGCAATGAAGTTTGACCCCTTTGAACCCTTTCTCGAACCACTTTTTCAGTTCTCCCCGGGGATCGTCATCCTCCGGGTGAACCGCGGCAAATGGGATAACCTCCGGATATTTGTTCCTGAACCCGTCTGTCCACTCGTTAATCATCCCGGAAATACCCGGCTTGTGCGCGTAGTTGTAGCAGACAAATCGCTCCGCCCCCATATCCTTGAGCAATTTGACCAGCTCATCTGCCGGCAATTTGTAATTGATGTTCCAGGCAAAGGAATCGAACCACTTCCAGATGGATTTAAAAATCCCCTCCGGAAAAAAGTGAACGTGGGAATCGATGAATCTTATTTTAGGTTCAAAGTTCATGATTTAAATCATTTACGTCATTCCGGCGTAAGCCGGAATCCAGTTCCTTTTTGTCATTCCTGTCCCGCATCGGAGTGCGGGATAAACTCCAGCAGGAATCCAGTTTTTTAATAACCTAATTTTTTTATCTGGATCCCGGCTTTCGCCGGGATGACGATCATACTATATAGGAAATATTTTGATGATGTCCGAAAAGATTCCCTCTTCCCCTTTTCTCACCTTTTCCAGTTCCCCAGCGGCTTTTTCGAGCAGGGAAACCTCTTTTGTCTCGCTAACTTCTTTCAGGATCACGGAAACCTCGGTCCAGTCCCGGGCCACCTTGTACATCCTTTCCGCCAAGGAATATTTTTTTATTTCCGGAAGAATCCCTTCCGCTTCCTTCAAAAAATCCGCGTACATCAGCCGGAAGGCGCCCCCGCCCGTTCCCCGTCGTTCGATCAGCTGATAGGAAAAACGGGCGATCCATTCGAAGTCTTTCAGGTCCTTCCAGCCCGGCATCTCCCTGATCGCGTTCGCCATCCCCTCCACCCCTCCTGGATACTCCGGGTCCCCGGTGGGCAGGAGATCCTGCGCCTGCTTCCGGAAGGCCTGGGGAATGGCCACTTCCAGCGGATTGAGCTTCCCGTCCAGCCGGGCCGGGAAGTAATTATTCTCAAGAAAGAAGGGGAAAAAGTTTGAGGTCCGGGCTTTTTTCAATGATTCATACGGGATCTCCTGCAGGCCTTCCCACTGGGTGTCTCCGACCAGGGCGACCTTTTTTTCGTCGTCATATCCCCAGACCGCCACCACGTGCCCGTTGAAATGGGTGGATGATTTGTAATAGTCGATGAAAAAAATGTCCGTCTGGATCAGGACCGGTACCCCCTGGTCTACGAGCGCTTTGACTTCCGCCAAGCCTTGGTCAGGGTCAGTATTGGTGATCCAGAGGAAATCGATTCCCAGGTGCTGGAAAAAGTTGCCCTCGAGCCCCGCGCTCCGGTTGAACAAGGCCCGGGTGGGCTTGTAGAGATCCCCCTTCATGTAATAGAAGCCCAGGCCCGCCCCCAGCCCCAGGCAGAGGGGCTCGGAATAATTTCGGCCGTAGAAGAAAGAGATGCTGGAGAGCGCGGTCGAGGCGCAGTGCTTCCCCGGCCGGTGCACCCATCCATTGATGATTTTCTTCATGGGCGATATTTTAACATTCTTGGGATAACAATCTGAATGATTTGTTCCTATCCGAATCAAGTAATATAATTATTTTGAACTAGAAACTAGAAACTAGAAACTAGAAACTAGAGACTAGAAACTAGAAACCGGAAACCCGAAACTTATGTCATTATGAACTGCTTTAAATGCGGGGCGGAAATGACGCCCGAAACCAAATTCTGTCCCAAGTGCGGGGCGCAAAATACGGAAAGAAGGATTTTACATCCCTCCTGCCCGCGGTGCCGCCAGGAATTCCCCGAGGGAACCAAGTTCTGTCCCCAGGATGGTTTGGAACTCCGGGATAAGGACGAGATCGCGTATGCGGATCTCCCCCTGACTTACCAGATCGCCTTTAAAAAATTCGATCAAAAGGGATTCCGGCTGAGCTGGAGCTGGATGGGTTTCTTCTTCGGCGGGATCTGGTATCTGGTGAAAGGGATGTGGGCCAAGGGCCTGATCCTCATCGGTCTGACGGTGATCAGCGCGTTTCACGCCTTTCCCTTCACCTGGCTTTACTGCATTTTCTTCGGCAAATACGACTATTACCTTCTCCGGGTGAAGGACAAACAGCTCTGGTAATCAACTGCGGGTCATGGGTTATAGGTCATGGGTCGTAGGTCAGAAATACAAAATAAGAGGGGCGCGTTTTCCGCGCCCCTTCTTTAATTTCCTGCGTAGGTTTATACCTGCGGCTGCTGTTAATTTATCCTATGTTTTTCCTTGACTCTTTACCTATGACCTATGACCTACCACCTATCACCTGCTTTTAGAGCGTATTCGCCACCACCATCCGCTGGATTTCCTGGGTTCCCTCGTAAATCTGGGTGATCTTGGCGTCCCGCATGTATCTTTCCACCGGATAGTCCTTGGTGTAGCCGTAGCCGCCGAGGACCTGGACCGCCTCCACGGTGTTCCGCATCGCCACGTCCCCGCAGAAGGTCTTGGCCGCGGAGGAAAGCCGGACCTGCTCCGGGAGAAGCCGGCTCAGATCCTTGGGACATTCCTGGAGCACCGAGGCGCATTTATAAAGAAGCTGGCGGCCCGCCTCCACATTGATGGCCATGTCCGCGAGCTTGAAGGAAATCCCCTGAAAGGACATGATCGTGCTTCCGAAGGCAATTCTTTCCTTGGCGTAATTGATCGCGTACTCGGTCGCGCCCGCGGCGATCCCGAGGGCCTGGGCGGCGATCCCCGGCCGGCTGAAATCCAGGGTTTTCATCATGATGGTGAATCCCATTCCCTCCTGGGTCAGGAGATTCTCCGCCGGCACCTTGCAGTCCTCAAAAATCAGCTCCACCGTGTCCGAGGAGCGGATCCCCATCTTGTCCTCTTTCTTTCCCACCTTGAAGCCGGGGAAACCCTTCTCCACGATGAAAACGCCCGCCTGCTTGTGGGACTTCTGCTCCGGGTTGGTGACTGCGTAAACCGTCAGGGTGTCGGCCACCCCGCCGTTGGTGATGAAATTCTTGCTCCCGTTCAGAAGGTAATAATCGCCTTTCTTCACGGCCTTGGTTTTCAGCCGGGCCACATCGGAGCCTCCGCCCGGCTCGGTCAGGCCGAAGGCCGCGAGCTGCTTGCCGGTGGAAAGCCCCGGAAGGTATTTTTCTCTCTGCTTGTCGTTGGCCGCCAGGAGAATGGGGAGCGAGCCCAGTTCCTGCACCGCCGGCAGAAGCCCGACCGAGGCATCCACCTTGGAAAGCTCCTCGATCACCAGGACCAGGCTGAGCAGCCCGGATTCGGCCCCGCCGAACTTCTCGGGAAAATCTATCCCCAGGAGACCGTTGTCCCGCATCAGCTGAACCATCTCCCAGCTGAACTTCCCCTCTTTATCGCGGTGCTCAGCCCCCGGCTCCACCTGGGCCTTGGCCATCTTACGGACGGTATCCTGCAGCATTTTTTGCTCTTCGGTCAGCTCGTACTGCGGCATTTTCATTCTCCTTTCTTTCCGGGTCTTACTCCCCTCAAAGGGGAATGTTATTGTAGAATTTAAGAACAGAACAATTCAAGGGGGAATATTATGGATGCCCAGGTCCGGCCGGAAAAGATGAAAGCCCTCCAGGAACAAATGGAACGCCTGGGGATTTTTGAAAAAGACCTGATCGAGAAATTCGTGCGCTCCGGCGGCAAGGGGGGCCAGAAGGTCAACAAGGCCTCTTCCTGTGTTTACCTGAAACATCTCCCCACCGGAATCGAGGTCAAGTGCCAGCAGGAAAGATACCAGTCCCTGAACCGGTTTCTGGCCCGCCGCCTCCTGGCCGACAAAATCGAAGCCCTGGCCCGGGGCAAGCAGAGCCGGGAAGAGCAGGAAAGGGAAAAAATCCGGAGGCAGAAACGCCGGCGCTCCCGCCGGGCCAAAGCCAGGATGCTCGAGGACAAACACATCCAGGCCGGGAAAAAGTTTCTGCGCTCGAAGGATTTTTCAATGGACCAATGATTATTTGAGGGTAGATAGTAGAAGGTGGAAAATCCAATAAACCATTTAAAATGTCGTACCCCTTGCTACTCACCCCTTACGCTTCCCGTCAATCGATAGTCTTTTTTTCTTTTTGGGGGGTTGGTTTCGCTCCGCGCACAATTGGTGCCGTATCGTAAATGCTGCAGGCTGACCCGCAGGGTCTAGCCAGTATCGATATATACTTTATCGTCGAGTTTATCGCAGCCTAATTTCCTAAGAGTTTGCGTCGCGGGAACCAACCCCCCGGGCTTCCGAAAACCCAATAAACAAAATGAACGCTATGGTACTTGGATGCTGGGGAGCGGAGCTTGCTTGGAAGCGAAGCGTGCTTAGTACTTCCGATCAGGCTTTGGCTGTGGCGGCGAGATTCTTTTCCCAGGTCAGCTTGGCGTCGCCGCGGGCGTAGAAGTCCTCCAGCCGCGCGGCCAGGTGGTAGCCCGACTTTTCGTAAAACTTCCGGGTTGGCTCGTAATCTGGACGGGAGCTCGTTTCGATATAAATCCGTTCCCCTCCCTGCCGGAGGATAGCTTTCTCGGTCGCGACCAGGATCCTGGTCCCGATCCCATGCCCCCGGAGTTCCTCGGAAACCGCGATCCAGTAGAGGTCAAAGCTTTTCTGGGTGCAGGGGATCGGACCGTAACAGGCATACCCCACCACCCGGTCCTCCATCTCCGCGAAAAAGAAATGGTATCCGCTGACCGGGCCGCGGTTGAGCCAATCCTCGATCAGCTCCTCCGCGACCATGATCTCAAAATCGAAAAAATACTTATTGGAAAGCAGGATTTTCCGGACCGCTTCCAGATCGGACGGCCTGGCCTTATCCCTCAAAGTTATCTTCGGTTTCTCGAGCTTCATTTTCCTGTCTGCTGCGAGTGTAGTGAGTCTGATGCTTCTTTATATTTGTTTATTTGAATTTATTGACCGTCATTCCCGCGAAAGCGGGAATCCAGGATAAAAAACCTAGAATCCATAATAAAAATCTGGATTCCGGGTCAAGCCCGGAATGACAACCAGGGTAAAGGAATTTATGACTCACCACACTAGCTGCCCAGTGATATTTCCTTTGACCTTTCACCTTTGACCTATGACCTGTTTTTAAGCCGCATTATTCCCGGGGGTGGAGGTTCCCAGCGCGTCCTGGAGAAGCCGTTCAATCGCTTCGGCGAAGGTAATGCCGGCTCGATGCAGAGCGGCCACGAAACCGGCGTCGGGAGACAGGCAGGGATTGGCGTTCACCTCCAGGATCCATGGCCGTTTTTCGCTGTCGAGACGAAAATCCACCCGGGCAAATCCTCGGAGGCCGAAAACCTCCCAGGCCGAGAGGGATATTTTTTTCAGCTTTTCAATAATCGGTTGATCCTCGGGGGAAAAATCAAAACTTGAAACCGTGTTCTTGAACTCGTATGAGCCCGAATCCCATTTGGCCTGGTAACCTACAATTTTAAGCCGTTCCGGGCCATAACCGACAAACTGGATCTCGGTGGGCGGGAGCGCTTCCGGACCCCGCGGCCCGGCCAGGAGCGCGACGTTAATCTCCCGGCCTTCAATGAACTGCTCGGCGAAAAAAGTCCGGCCGGATTTGTTTTCGGAAAGTTTCTTCAACCGCTCGCGGAATGATTTTTCCTCTTCCACGCGCGCCACCGAATCATCGCTGATCAGCATGGAACCGTGTTCCCAGAGTGATTTGAACATCACGCGCTCTCCCGGTTGGGGCAAACGCGCAAAAGGTTCATCCCCGACCCACCAATCCGGGGTGGGCAATCCCTCCCGGCGCATTATCTTCTTGGCGATCAGCTTGTTGGTGGTCAGCATCATCGGGATCGAAGGCACCCCGGTAAAAGGAATGCCCAGGGCCTCCAAAAACGCGGGCGCGAAATAAATCAGCCGTTCGTGAATGCCCACCGATTCCACCAGGTTGAACACGCAGGCGGGCTTGACCCGTTCCAGCGCCCGGCTGATCTCCGTCAGATCAGACCCGAATGGAACCGGCTCGGGGCGATGGCCCAGTTCCACCAGGGCCCGATTCACGGTTTCGCACTGGATTTTATTATCCAGTTCTTCCGGAGGGGCTCCGGGGGCAACAGGATTATGCAGAACCGCGACTTTCATCTTGGCATAAGCGGATAAATTTCCAGTGAGCGAACCCGGAATAATTATTCCAGGTTCAATTTTCTCATTAATTAACCTTGAAATATAGCCTTTTTATTTTTTCGGCCGGCCGGGCTTTTTTTCTTTCCGGGCCCGGTCCCAGGCCGATTTGACGATTTGACTGATAAGTTCCGGATACGGCATCCCGATCGCGGTGCAGATCATGGGGAGGTCGGAGTGGGTCGGATGCATTCCGGCCAGCGGATTTACCTCGAGAATATGCAGGCGGCCCCGGGCATCTTCCCGCAGATCCACCCGGCCGGCGTCCCGGCATTTCAAAACCTGCCAGGCCTGCAAAGCCAACGCGGAGGCCCGGCGGGCCTGTTGATCCCGGACCAGGCGGTAAGCCACCAGGGTCTCGCAATATTCCTTGTTCTGAAAAGAATAAACCCCGTCCTCCGCTCCGGGATTGAGGAGAATCTCAAAAACCCCCAGAGCCCGGGCGTCGCGGCCGGTCCCGAGAATCCCGACGGTAAATTCCCGGCCCGGCAGGTAGGTTTCCACCAGGACCGGCTGGCGAAATTTTTTCAGCAGGTCGGCCAGAACCCGGGCCAGGGCTTTACGGTTTTCAATCCGGGACCAGGATCCGATCCCCTTGCTGGTCCCCTCCCCGACGGGTTTGGCGAAAAGCGGAAACGGAAGCCGCACTTCCCGGATTTCCTGCTCGCTCTCGACCAGAAAAAAATCCGGCGTCCGCAGCCCGGCGTCCCGGAGAACCTGCTTGGTAAAAGCCTTGTGCAGGGTCAACCCCAGCACCACCGGGTCGGAAAAGGTGTAAGGGATATTGAAAACATCCAGAATGGCCGGCACCTGGGCTTCCCGGGCCAGGCCGTACATTCCCTCGGCCACGTTGAAAACCAGGTCCCAGCGTTCGCCGGCGGAAAGCTTTTGGATCAGGCTCCGGGCGTTCCCGATCCGGCGGGTCCGGTAACCCAGGCGCCGCAGGGCCGATTCGATCGCGTTGATGGTATCGGGCTTGTCGAATTCGGCGGTTTCCTCCTCGCCGAAACCTTCCCGAAGATAATCATCCCGCAGATCATAGGTCAGGCCGATCAGGATCTGAGATTTGCTTTTTTTCCCGGAAACCATGGAGATTTTCCTGGCTGGCAAAATACTTCCGCTTTTCCGATCCGTCAAGTGACTTCCGGCCCGGGAGAGCCCGGGCCGGCGGTCGAGAAAATCTCGGAGGAAATTTCGCGGGGCCGATATCTATTCAACCGGATCAGGATAGCTGAAAACCCGTCCCTGGTAATTTTTCAGCAGGATCTCGTCCCGGTTCCGGCCCACCACCGACTCGGGGATCAGGGCGATTTTTCCGCCTCCCCCGGGGGCGTCAATCACGAAATTGGGCACCGCGTAACCCGAGGTATGGCCCCGGAGTCCGGAGATGATTTCCAGTCCTTTTTCCACCGGGGTGCGAAAATGGGACGAGCCCGTGATCGGATCGCATTGATATAAATAGTAGGGCCGGACCCTGATCCGCATCAGCCCCTGGAATAATTTTTTCATCGTCGCGAGCTCATCGTTGATCCCTTTGAGCAGGACGGTCTGGCTGCCGAGGGGGATCCCGGCGTCGGCCAGGCGCTCGCAGGCCCGGGTCACTTTCATGGTCAGTTCTTCCGGGTGGGTAACATGAATGCTCATCCAGATCGGATGGTAGCGCTTGAGCATCTGCGTCAGCTTGGGGGTGATCCTCTGGGGCAGGGCGATGGGGGCCTTGGTCCCGATCCGGATCACCTCCACGTGCCGGATTTGCCGGAGCCGGGAGAGCAGGCTCTCAAGATTTTCGTCGGACAGGGTGAGCGGATCCCCGCCGGAAAGGAGAACATCGCGGATCTCCGGATTTTCCTCGATATATTCGATCGACTTCTCCCAGCGGTCCCGGTTGGGGGCCACCCGCCCGGTGGCGACCATGCGCGAGCGGGTACAGTAACGGCAGTGCACCGAGCAGGTATCTGACACCAGGAAAAGCACGCGGTCGGGATAGCGGTGCACGATCCCCGGAACCGGGCTCATGGAATCCTCCGCCAGGGGATCTTCCGCTTCCCCGGGTGAGTGGATCAGTTCCTGGATTACCGGGATGACCGAGCGGCGTAAAGGATGGTTCGGGTCATCCGGATCGAGCAGGCTGGCGTAATAGGGAGTGACCGCCACCGGCAGGCGGTCTTTGAGCCGGGCGAAAATCTCCTTTTCTTCGGCGCTGAAATTCAGGACGCGCGCCAGGGAATCGTAATCGCGCAGCCGGTTCGAGAGCTGCCAGCGCCAGTCATTCCATTCGATATCCGTGGTTTCCGGGAAGAAACGTTTCTGAAAACTTTTTGACTTGCTCAGATTCGGCGGGGTGATTTTGGGAAGCTCCCCCGCCAGGTGGGACCGTGAAGGGGACTCGATTACATCTGTCCCCGCGGAACCGGAGGAAAACCCAGGTTCTAAAGGATCAAGACTTGGAGGTTGTTCAGAAGCTACTCCGCCCTCATTCGAGGTTTCCATAAAGTTGCCCCTCTCTTTTCTGATTGAAAATTAGTTCCGGAAGATCGATTCCCGAAGAAACTTCCGACGGTTCCTCCAGGCAGGACTCAATATTCTTATATATGCTGTCTACTAGGGAAATTATTTCCCAAATGTTTGTAAAGTCCATATCTTGATGTTATGTATTTTATTATTCAATATATTGTATGTCAAGCAATTTTTCGTAGAAATAAAAATCCGACCAGCCAGCCGAAATCATCTGATTGAAAAATAAAAACCGTCCAGTCGGTCCGTTTCGTCGAAAATTGTACACATATTGACACATTTCCCCGAAAAGGAATTTAACGGAAAAAGCGGTTTTTCGAGGGAGAAAATAAATCTTCCCGCGGCAAAACTGCGAAAAGAAATATTTTTGAAAATATTTTTACTGAGAAAATACGAGGCGGGAAAATTTATTTTTTAATCAATGCGGGTTTTTATTTAATTATTTTCTTTCCATCCGGACCGTATTCATAGAAACCCCGGCCGGTCTTGCGCCCCAACCAGCCCTTCTCGAGCATCTCCTGAACCTGTTGAGGCGGGTCGAAACCCAGGACCATAAACACCGCCGCCATCACATCCACCCCGGCTCCGTCCATAACCTCAAACGGCCCCGCGGCCCAGCCGTAGCCCAGGCGCATGCCGGCATCGATGTCCTCGGGCGTGGCGATCCCCTCCGATAAACAGCGCAGGGCCTCGAGCGCCGCCGCGAAAAATATCCGGTTCACCAGGAAACCCGGGCTGGGCTTCCTGACCACGACCGGGGTTTTCCCGACGCTGCGGGCAAAGGCCTTGGCTGCTTCCAGCGTGGCCTCCGAGGTTTCCGGTCCCAGCACCAGCTCGACCAGGGCCATCAGCGGCACCGGCCCGAAAAAATGCGTGCCGATGAAACGCTGGGGGTTCGGCACTTTTTCCGAAAGCGATTCCATCGGGATGCTCGAGGTATTGGAACTGACCAGCGCGTCGGGCCGGACGACTTTTACCAGCTCTTCGAGGAGTTCCTGTTTTACCGAGACGCTCTCGTAAACGGCCTCGATCACCAGGTCGCAGCCGGCCAGTTCCTTCAGGGTTTCCGCTTTCCGGACCCGGGCCATGACCTCGTCGGTATTCCCTCCGAAAGTGCCCTTGGCCTTGAGTTTGTCCAGGGAGCTCCGCATCTTGGAAAGCGATTTCTCCATGGCTTCCGCCCGGCTGTCGTGAAGCAGCACTTCATACCCCGCCGTCGCCGAAACCTGGGCGATCCCCGTCCCCATGAACCCGGCGCCGACCACTCCCACTTTCCTGATCACGCTCATCTTATTCCTCAACCTTCTTTGTTCTGTGTCATCTTACTGATCGCTGATCGCAGGGGGCAGAGGGCATGGAGCATAGGGAAATTAGAGAAGATAGGAGATCGGAGATTGGAGATAGGGGGAGATAAGATTATCTGATTGATTGGTTTTTCCCCCATCTCCTATCTCCTGTTTTTTACCTCTTACCTATCACCTATAACCCATAACCCATGACCTGTTTTTACTTGAACTCGATGTCCCCCTTCTCAATCACCTTCGCGGCCTGCTGGATCAAAATCGTTGCCGCCATCCCCATGACGGCGAACCGGGGGTCCTGGGTGTAGCCCTTGGCGAACCGGTAGTAAATCTGCTGGACAATGACCGCCAGCTTGAACAGGCCGAAGGCGAAGTAAAAATGTATCCGCGAAACATCCCGCCCGGTTTTCTGTGCGTAACGGTCAACGATTTCCCGGCGGGTGGGAGACCCTTCCAGGTTGGTCGGCAGCATGCGGATCATCATCAGTTCCTCCGGATCGTCACTCCGGAGCCAGTAGCTGATGGCCACCCCCAGGTCCAGGAGCGGGTCCCCGACGGTGCTCATCTCCCAGTCCAGGACCCCGATGATCCTGGTCAGGTCGTTCGGGTCGAGGACCACGTTATCAAATTTGTAATCGTTGTGGATTATGGTCGCAGGGGGAGAGGGAGGAACATTTTCCTTACACCACTTGACCACCGGGCCCACCTCGGGAATCTCGTCGGTCTTGGCCCTTTCGTAGCGTTCTGACCAGCCGTCGACCTGGCGCTTAAGAAAACCCTCCGGCTTGCCGATGTCCTGAAGCCCGATGGCCGCCCAGTCAATCGCGTGGATGGCCGCCAGATTGTCAATCAGGGAAAAGGAAAGCCTCCGCATCATCGCCGGGTTTATTTCCATCCCTTCGGGCAGATCCTT
>JAQTNV010000083.1 GCA_028713675.1 bacterium | reverse complement strand
GAAAACAAGCCCGAGCTGATGCATAACCAGATCACCATGCATCAGGGCATCTTCAGCCACCGGGACCGCAGCCACTCCCACCAGCTCCACATCATCGCCGCCAACCTCGAGCACCCGGTCACGGTGCTGGACTGGCCGACCCTCGCGCGCTACGAGGAAGAACTGAAAAAAGATTACGATTACATCGGGATCTCCTTCATCCAGCCCAATTTCCTCAAGGCCAAGAAAATGGCGGAGGTGGCCCGGGAATTGTCCCCCCGGTCCAAGATAATCATCGGAAGTTTCGGCACCATGATCGACGACATTGAGAGCATCATGGACGTGGATCATGTCTGCCGAGGGGAAGGGATCGGGTTCATGCGGAAGCTCCTGGGTGAGCCGGAGGAATACCGGTTCCGCCATCCGCTCCTGCCGACGGTGGAATTCATGGGGATAATGGGACTTCCCATCCGCTTCCTCGCGGCCATGGCCGGCCCCTTTTTCCCCAAGCTCCGCTGGCGGAACCGGGGCGGGGTGATCGTGACCGGGGTGGGCTGCAACGGGGGGTGCGATTTCTGCTCCAGCGGCCAGTTTTTTTCCCCCCGCCGGATCCCCTTCATCCGGAGCGGGCGGGAGATTTTCGACCTGGCCCAGGCCTACGACCGGGTTTTCGGAATCGATAATATTCTCCTGGTCGGCGACGAGAACGTTTTTTCCGACCAGGGAAGAATGGAGGAATTCCACCGCTGCCTGCGGGACCGGGAAAAATACTTCGGGATCCACCTTTCGTTCAGCTCGATGAATCACCTGGCCCAGTATGATCCCAAGTTCCTGGCCGAGATCGGGCTCGAGGTGGTCTGGATCGGGATCGAGTCCAAGTTCCGCCAATACCCGAAAAATGCCGGGATCGACATCCCCGGCCTGATCCGGGAGTTCCGGCGTTACGGGATCAAGCCCATTCTTTCCTCGATTCTCTGCCTGGACGAGCATAACCGGGAAAATATCCAGGAGGACATCGATTATCATCTTTCCCTGAACCCGGTTTACAGCCAGTTTGCCCATTTCTCCCCCGCGCAGGGGACCGTCGTCTGGCGCCGGATGAAGGAAGAGGGGAGGATCCTGCATTCCATCCCGCTCGAGGAGCGGCACGCCTTCAAACAGATCTGGTTCAAGCATCCCCACTTTACCCCCCTCGAGTCCGAGCGGATCCAGGTGGCGGCCTACGAGAAGGATTTTAACGAACTGGGCCCCAGCTTTGCCCGCTGGGTCCGGGTCAATTACGAGGCTTACCCGAATTTCCTGAATTCCGGAAGCGCGATGCTCAAGCGCCGGGCCGATCTGTTCCGGGACCGGGTCGGGGATTACCGGATCATGCTCCGGGCCGCGGAGATGCTGGTCCCGACCGAGAAGATGAGAATGCAGATCCGGGATCTCCGGAAGGCGATCGAAAAGGATTTCGGCCGGACGACCCTCTTCGAGCAGGCGGTGGCCGCGGCCATCTATCCCTTCGGCAAGGGGCACGAGTTCCGGATCCGGCGTTGGAACGACGCGATCCAGCCGAAAACCGTGACGACACATTACGACGAGCGGAATCGGGACCAGGGCCTGGGCGTGATCCCGGGCAACCTGAAAGTGAAAGATAAGAAGTAAGACGTTAGAAGTAAGAAGTAAGAAGTAAAAAGTAAGAAGTAAAAAGTAAGAAGTAAAAAGACTTGTTTCGGTAATACGGGTTTAATTTTCAATAAATTGTTTATGTTTCCAACCTTTTCACTTTTCACTTTTAACTTTTGACCGCCATGACCCGGGTCCTGCTCACTTCAGTTTTCAAGCCCTGCGCGGTGGACAACGCCTATACCCGGAAGGAGATCGTCCCCGACACTTTCCACAACCAGCTTACCCGCTACCAGGGGGTGTTCAGTCTCCGGGAAAGACAGTATTCCCACCAGCTGCACATCATCGCCGCCAACCTCGAACACCCGGTGACGGTCCTTGACTGGCCCACCCTGGAAAGATACGAGGAGGAATTAAAGCAGGGGTATGATTACGTCGGGATTTCCTTCATCCAGCCGACCTTCCTGAAAGCCAAGAAGATGGTGGAGACCGCCCGGGAATTGTCACCCCGGTCCCAAGTGATCATCGGCGGTTTCGGAACCATGATCGAAGATATCGAGAGCATCCTGGCCCCGGATCACGTCTGCCAGGGCGAGGGGATCGGCTTTCTCCGGAAGCTTCTGGGGGAACCGGAGGAGTTCTGCTTCCGCCACCCTCTCCTCGAGACTTACGAGTTTCTCGGCACCATGGGGCTCCCGGCCCGGTTCATCGCGTCCTTATACCGGATCCTGGGGATTTATCCCCACGGCAACGGCGCGGGGGTGATCGTGACCGGGGTGGGCTGCGCCGAGGGCTGCGACTTCTGTTCCAGCGGCCAGTTTTTCACCCCGCGCCGGATCAGCTTTCTCCGGGGCGGAGCGGAAATATTCCATCTGATGGAGCGGTATGAGCGCGAGCTTAAGTTCAAGAATTTTCTCCTGATCGGGGATGAAAACTTTTTCTCCGACCCGGCCCGCCTGGAGGAACTGCACGCCCGGCTCCAGGCCGCGAAAAAGTATTACCCCATCCTGCTTTCCTTCGGCTCGGCGAACCATCTTTCCCGCCTGGACCCGAGGTTCCTTTCCGAACTCGGGATCGAAGTGGTCTGGATCGGGGTCGAATCGAAATTCCGCCCCTACCGCAAGAACGCCGGAGCGGATCTCCCCCGGCTGGTGCGGGAACTTCACCGCTACGGGATCAAGACCGTGCTTTCCTCGATCCTATGCTTTGACGAACATACCCGGGAAAACATCGGCGAGGACATTGACTGGCATCTTTCCCTGAACCCCACTTTTTCCCAGTTCGCCCATATCTCCCCAGCCCAGGGGACGGCCCTCTGGCGGAAATATCAGGCG
Source organism: bacterium (assembly GCA_028713675.1). GTDB lineage: Bacteria > Desulfobacterota > JAPLJL01 > JAPLJL01 > JAPLJL01 > JAPLJL01. Next base: position 8,075 of record JAQTNV010000083.1, on the reverse strand, counting down.
GAAGGACGGATTCTGAACTCGATCCCGCTCGAGGACCGGCACGGCTTCAAGCAGATCTGGTTCAAGCACCCGCACTTTTCACTGCGGGAGTCGGAGGCGGTTCAGCGCCGGGCGTACGAGAAAGACTATGCGGAACTGGGCCCGGGTTTTGTCCGCTGGATCCGGGTCAATTACGAGGCCTACCCGAACCTCCTGGACTCGGGAAGCGAGATGCTGCGGCGCCGGGCGGAGGCGATCAAAAGCCACATGGGGCATTACCGGCTTCTCCTCCGGGCGGCGGAAATGCTGGCCCCGACCGGGGAAATGGAGGGGAAAATCCGGGAGCTCAGAAAAGAAATCGAAAAAGACTTCGGCCGGATAAGGATAGATGAGCGGGTCCTGGCCGCGGCCTTCGGCTTATTGGGGAAAGGTCAGGAATTGAAAACCAGGTACTTCAGCGATGTCATCCAGCCCCGGACGATTGTAAGGGATTATAATTAATCATAATCAAGATTGAATTGAATATTTAATATGACTATCAGCAAGAAAGATTTCGAGCGGATCACCCGGTTTGCCCCGGCGATCAACTGGTTCGCCCGGCAGATCCGGATCCCGGTGCTCGGCCGGTTTCTGGTCGAGCCCTGGTTTTTCGGATTCCGCGATACCCGGAGGACCCGGGGGAGGGTGGTTTCCCTTAACCAGGACGTCCCGGTGGGCCCCAGCCGGGTCCTGCCCTACGATCTGCTGGCGAAAATCATCGAGAAAGCCAGTTACCGGGTTCTCCTGAATTGGTGCTTCTGCCGGGCGGGGATGAACTGCCGGAAATATCCCCACGAGATCGGGTGCCTGATGCTGGGGGAGGCCACCCGCGGGATGGTGAAGGAGGGGATCGCCCGCGAGGTTTCCGTCGAAGAATCCCTGGCCGTCGTCCGGAAAGCCCGGGACCTGGGGCTGGTCCACATGGTGATGTGGATCAAGGGCGAGGTTAATCTCCTGGCCAACGAGAAGAAGGAAGGCCTCCGGATGCTGGAAATCTGCCAGTGCTGCCCCTGCTGCTGCCTGGCCCTGCGGAACATCAGGCACCTGGGGCCGGCCTCCCGGGGGAGGTTCAAGGGCATCGGCTATATGGCCCGGCTCGGGGAAGGGTGCACCGGGTGCGGTGCCTGCCGGGATATCTGCCCGGTGGGAATCATCGAGATGGTCGAAGGGAAGCCCCGGATCGGGGAGTCCTGCCTCGGCTGCGGATTGTGCGCCCACCACTGCCCTCCGAAGGCGATCGAGATCGTGTCCGGCGGGAAGGACGCCGTGGAAAATGACCTGCTTGAATATTTCGAGGGAATAAATATAAGTTAATAAGTCAGGAGCCGGCAGCAGGTCGCAGGTTGCAGGCCAAGGAAAACAGAAACTAAAAACCCGTGTCCAGTTTATTGAAAAAAGCGGAAGGAAATATTCAGGAAGGAATAAAAGAGCTTTTTGGATTATATTTGCTTGGGATTGGTTGTTAACCGGCGGCCGGTGAACTGCTGCTTGTAACCATTTATGAAAATATTACTCATCAAACCGATCGGAAAACGTTTCGAGGACGAACAATATTACATTGATATCGGTCAGGGTTTCCTGGGGACGGCCCTGAAAAAGGCCGGGCACGACGTCCGCATCCTCGACTGCATGAGGGAAAAGCTTTCCTGGAAAAAATTCGAGAGATTCGTTCGGGAAAACCCTTATGATTTCTACGCGATAAAGGCTTATTCCTGGGCGGTTCAAAACGCCAATCGGACCATTGAAATAATCAGGAAACATAACCCCGGGGCCCTCATCGGGGTGGGCGGCCCCCATCCTTCCGGGGCGGCAGAGGAAGTCTTCGAGCATATTCCGGGAATGGATTTCGCCTGGCAGGGGGAAGCGGAAATCCATCTTCCCCAATTCTTGGGGAAGATGGAAGTTCAAAGTTCAAAGTTCAAAGTTCAAAGTGCAGAAAATAAAAATCAGATTTCACCTTTCACCATTGACCTTTCACCTTCTACCTTGGCTGGGATTCCCGGCCTGATTTACCGCGCTCCTGAAGGGGTGAAGGCCAACCCGCCGTATTTTCACGAGAACATCGATGACCTCGGGTATCCGGACTGGGAACTCCTCGGAATGGAAAAATACATCAGGACCTCCCGGAAAATTCGCTTCCTGGGGAATTACTACATTCCGGTGGTTACCTCCCGGGGCTGCCCGAATGCCTGTACCTACTGCGCGGCCTGGCGCCTGTCGGGAAAGAAGATCCGCCGGCACTCGATCGAATATGTAATCGGCTGGATTACCGAACTGAAAAAACGGTACGGGATCGATTTTTTCGCCTTCGTGGATGACGCCCTGACCGCCGACCGGGAATACTTCGTGAAACTGCTGGAGGAAATTATCCGCCGGGATCTGAAAATCCACTGGGATTGCGCCCAGAACGCGGTGCGCTTTGACAACCTTGATGAGGAGATGCTCCAGCTGATGGAGCGGTCCGGCTGTTTTTACATGACCATCGCGGCGGAATCGGGCTCGCCTTCCACCCTGAAAGCCATGAACCGGAAGGTGGACCTCGACCTGGTGCGGGAAAAGGTCGACCTGATCAAGCGGACCACCCACATCCTGGTCCAGGGTTATTTCATCCTGGGCTATCCCACCGATACCTGGGAGGATTTGAAAACCACCACCCGTTTCTCCCGGGAGCTATCCCTGGACGCGGTTCAGTATTTTCTTTTTACCCCTCATCCCGGGAGCGAGATCTACCGGCGGCTCCGGGCCGAGGGAAAATTGCCCAAAATCAACTGGAAGCGCTGGCACTACGGTGATGTTTCGGTGCCGCTCAAGGATGTCAGCCGGGAGACCCTGAACTTTTACCACCGCTGGGCCTATTTCCGTTTCTATAACCAGAGGCGGTTCATCGTCGGCCATCCCCAGCAGGCTTTCGCGCCCGTGGAACTCGACTGGATCAGGGATGCCCGGAGCCTGATCCGGGCTTTCCTGCGCGAGCTCGCAAGTTGAGGTGAAAACCATGGAAGAGAGGAAACTGCTGGTAAAACCGTCTGCTTCGCGAGTGGGCAGAACGATTCAGGCCGGAGTTCGAATCGTGATGTGGCTGGGGATAGTGGCGATGGGGCTTTTCTTCCTGGGCCTGGATGCGATCCGGATTTATATTTTCAAAAGATTTTAAGATGTTCCTTCGGCGCGCCGCCGCGTTCAGGTTCTCTTTTCTTTGCTCTTTATCCTGAACCGCCGGAAGAAAAATACTTCCAGGCGCAGCCGGGCCGGTTTCTCCCGCGATAAAATTGGACACGCAAGAGAAAAAAACCGTCGCGCTCTTCTTCATTTTTACCCTTTCCTTTATTTTCCTGCTGGCTATTCGGAAAGAGTTTTGCTCCGCCACTGATTCCGGGTTTCTAATCAGCGCCGGCCGGGAGATCTGGAATCAGGGGAAAATCATCGACCGGGACTATTTTTCCTGCACCTTCGGGGGACACCCCTGGCTGCTGGACCGCTGGGCTCCCTGCCTTTTTTATTACCTGGTTTATCAGTGGGGCGGGATCGCCGGCGCCATCCTCGCCAAGGCGGCCCTGATCGCCGCCGGTTTTTTCCTGATCGGGATGATGCTGCTCCGGGAAAGACGGGAACCGCTCCTGGTCTTTTCCGCCCTGGCCCTGGGGGCCCTGGTGACCTGGGACCGTTTCGATGTCCGGCCCCAGGTGGTCTCCATGCTGGTTTTTGCCGGCCAGATTTATCTGACCCAGGTTTACGCGGCGGACCGGAAAAACCGGCTCGCTCTTCTTGGCCTCTTTTTCCTGCTGGTTTTGTGGGCCAACCTGCACTCGGAGTGGGTATACGGCGAGATCTATTTCGGGCTCTTTTGCCTGGCGGAAGCGGCGGAAGCCGCCCGGCAACGGCTCGGGAAAATACCGCCGGCGGCAAACCGGCCCCGGGAGCTGGTGATTATCTTCTCGGTTTATTTCCTGAGCATTTTCTTTTCCGTCCTGACCGTGGATCTGATCAATCCCAGCGGGTGGCGGGTTCTCACCCTTCCTTTCCTGATGGGACAGAACCAGTACTGGCATCGGATTATTATCGAATTCAAGACCATTTATGCCCCGCCTTTCACGGGAATTATCCTGCTTGTTTACGCCGGGCTTCTGGGCCTGGGGCTGGCCCTCAATTGGAAAAAAGTAAGCATCCGGGAAATACTTTTTGCCCTTTTCTTTGCGCTCCTGCTGCTTAAATTCCGGCGGACGCTTCACGTCTTTGTCCTGGTCACGCTGCCGATTCTGGTCCGCCAGTGGGATTCCTTCCTGGTGAAAATCCGGGCAGGAAGAAAAAACCGGCCCGCCGGGCTGAGGAGATCGGCCGCTTTCGCCCGGGCCGGCGGGTGGATGGGGTTGACCCTGGTGATGGTTCTGATCCTTTGCCTGTTGATTTTCAAGGATCCGGCGGGAAGGTTCGGATTGGGATTCCACCAGCGCCTGTACCCGGCGCGGGCCTTCGATTTTATCCGGGATCAGGGCCTCCACGGGAACATCTTCAGCCAGGTGGACCTGGGAGGGGCCCTGATCCTTTTCTTCTACCCGCAGCTCAAGGTGTTCATCGACGGGAGATTTCTCGATCTTTATGACGACAGGTTTTTCCGGAAAGTTTACCTGCATATAGCCGCAGGCATGCCGGATTGGGAATCCCTGCTGAACGAATATAATGTCGATTATGTGCTGATCGACCGGTGGACCGCGCTCCCGCTTCGGGACCGGATCCGCCAGAGCCGGAACTGGACGGCGATCTACGACGGCGAGGACGCGGTCATCTTTCGAAATTCGGCGGGAAAACGCTGATGCGGAAAATTCTCCGGCGGCCCGGAGACTCGAAGGTTTCGGCCGGAAGGGGGGCCGGCTCCTGGTCGCCTCCCGCCCGTTCTGCGAGCGGAATTTCCAGAAACAGGATCCCGGGGTTCAGGTGAAGGATATTGTTAACGTGATGGCGGAAAAGTTCTAAAATAGAAAGCATGGACTCGGATAAAAAGATCTTCGTGGTGGTCAATCCCCATTCCGCCAACGCCCGGACCGGGCGGGAATGGCCCCGGATCAGCCGGGCCCTCCAGGAGGCGATCGGGGATTTCGAGGTTCTGAAGACCCGGGCCCCGGGCGAGGCGACCCGGATCACCCGGGAAGCCTTGAAATCCGGGTTCCGGATGATTGTCAGCGTGGGCGGGGACGGGACCCACAACGAAGTGGTCAACGGGTTTTTTACCCTGGCCGGGGGGAAACCCGCGCCGCTGAACCCGGATGCCGTCCTCGCGGTCGTGACCAAGGGCACGGGGGGGGATTTCCGGAAGTCCCTTGGGATCGAGAAGGATATCGAGCCGGCCATCCGGGTGCTGAAAAACGGGCAGGACCGCCTGATCGACGCCGGGATGCTCACCCTGGTCAATCGCAAGTCCGAAAAGGTGACCCGGTTTTTCATCAATATTGCGAGCTTCGGGATCGGCGGGGACGTGGACGACCGGGTCAACCGCCAGACCAAGATCCTGGGAGGGAAGATTTCCTTCCTCCGGGGCGCGGTGGTGGCCACCGTGCTCTACAAAAACAAGCAGGTGAAGATATCGATCGACGGAGAGAAGAAATGGGAGGGCCGGGTCTACAATGCCGCCGTGGCCAACGGCCAGTATTTCGGGGGCGGGATGTGGGTGGCCCCCGGCGCGAAGCTCGACGACGGGCTTTTCGACGTCGTGGTCATGGGCGATATGAGTTTCGGGGAAATCCTGACGGGCGGGACCAAGATTTACCAGGGTAGGCACCTGGATCATCCCAAGGTCAAGGTTTTCCGCGGCCGGGTGGTCGAGGCCGTTTCGGAGGAAAAGGTCCTGCTCGATGTGGACGGCGAACAGCCCGGCCGGATCCCCTCGGTGTTCACCCTCCTGCCTAAATCCATCCGGGTCCGGATGCCTGAATAGCCGTCCGAGGTTCCCAGTTCTAAGCCCGGATTTTTCAATCCGAAATCGTCAATCATCAATCGTCAATTTTCTGTTGTTCCCGGTTGCCCTCCCCCAAAATCACCGTTAATATTTTTAATGTCGGCCCGGAAAAACCTCCGGGCGAATAATTTTCAGAATATGTCCGATTCGAATCTGCATAAGCCGATAGTTGCCTCTTTATTCCGGAACAAAGAGATCAAGTCCGGGGAGACCCGGATCACGCGGGAAGTAAATGTTGAAATTCGCCTGAACGGCACGCCCCTGGTCATTCTCCCGGCTTCTCCCGGGATGTGGAGAGAATTGGCGGCCGGTTTCCTCTTTTCCTGGGGGTTGATCGACAGGATCGAGGACCTGAAGGACTTAAGGGAAAAAGGCAATCGGATCGAGGCCAAGACCGGGAATCCGCCGATGATTACCCCGGGTGCCCGACAGGCCCCAAACCGGGCGATCGGGACCGGCGGCGGGGGGGGCGTGGTTTTTTCCGGCCCTCGAAACGCGGCCCCGGTCCGGAAAATCCGGGACCGGATCAAGATCCCGGCGCGGGAAATCCTCCGGGGAGGAAAAGAACTTCTGAGCCGGGGCCGGGACCCGGCGGACCAGGGACGGGGCCTGCATTATTCATTTCTCTGGGGAGGCGGGGTAAAACTGGCCGCCGCCCGCGACATCGCCCGGCACAACACGATGGACAAGGTGATCGGCGACTGCCTGCTCCGCGGGGTGGATTTTCCGGGGACCATCCTTTTTTCATCCGGCCGGATCTCTTCGGAAATGGCGCACAAGGCCGCCCGGGCCGGCATCCCGGTCCTGGTCACCCAGCATTTCCCGACCGACCGGGCCCTGGCGGAGGCGAAAGCCCTTGGCCTTTCGGTGATCGGCTACCTGCGGAAAACCGATTTCACGGTTTTTTCCCGTCCGGAAAGGATTTCCCGGGATGAATGAGGCGGAAAAACCGGCCGGAAGACAGGTGGAACGGGTGATCACGCCTGATCCGGAGTTCGGGCGGGAGGTGGAAGAAAAAAGCCGGACTCGGGTCTCGGCCTGTTTCCAGTGCTTGAAATGCACCGGCGGATGCCCGGTCACCTTCGCCATGGACATCATGCCCAACCAGGTGATCCGGATGATCCAGCTCGGGTTGAAGGATGACGTTTTAAAAAGCTCCACCATCTGGGTGTGCGCTTCCTGCGAAACCTGCACCACCCGCTGCCCGAACGACATCGACATCGCCCACGTCATGGACACCTTGAGGCAGGCGGCCCTCGCGGAAAAAATCCCGCCCGCGGAGAAAGAAATCGCGGCCTTTCATCGGATTTTTCTGTTGACGATTCAGGTCCTGGGCCGGCTTTACGAGCCGGGGATGCTCGGGGTCCTGAAGGCCTGGACCCGGGTTCTGAACCGCGGCGAAATCAAGCTGGGATGGAACATGTTCCGGAAGGGAAAAATGAGGATCTTCCCCCGGGGTGTCGGGGCAGAACGGGACCTCCGGGCGATCTTCGCGAAAGCGAAAAAGAAATGACGATTTACGATTTACGAATGACGAGTGAAAATCTTTTCAAAATCCCCAATCTGCAATCGTCAATCGTCAATAAATAAAGTAAACCCTTACTCTCGGGGATCAGGAAATTACAATTAACCAGTAATCAGTACAATGGGGAACGAAAATCAATTGATCAAGGTTTCATATTATCCCGGCTGTTCACTGCACAGTTCGGGCCGGGAATACGGCGAGTCGACCGAGGCCGTGGCCCGGGATCTCGGGGTGGAGCTCGGCGAGCTTTCGGACTGGAACTGCTGCGGGGCCACTTCCGGCCACGCCACCAACGAACGTCTGGATCTTCTGCTTTCCGCCCGGAACCTCTGGATCGCGGAAAAAGCCGGCCGGGACCTGGTGGTGCCCTGCGCCGCCTGTTTCCAGAGGCTGAAGACGGCGGAGAAGAAGCTTCTCGAGGGCCCCGAAAAGGAGGAAATCCCGATCGGGTACCAGGGAAAAATCCGGATCAGACATCTGGCGGATTATTTCGGGGAACATGTCGGGCCGAAGAAAATTCGGGAAAAGATCCGGAAACCCTTGGCCGGGCTCAAGCCGGTCTTCTATTACGGCTGCCTCACG
>JAQTNV010000082.1 GCA_028713675.1 bacterium | reverse complement strand
ATCGGCTATGGATGCAATTCGGGAACGTTGCCGGAGGGGACGCTCAGGTATGCCACGAATTCATCCGGGGCATGGGTCAGTACGAATATTTACCAGTTCGATCCGTTTTCGATTTTCCGTTTTCGACCCTCCATCGCCCGTGACGATCTGGGCGCGATCCATATTCTTTTTAACGAAGGGTTTAATGAGTTCAGATATATAACCCAGATTTCCGGCGCCTGGTATTCGATGGGATTGAACGCTGCTTCCAGTTATTCCGACATCTCTCATTCGATGGCGGCCGGGCCTTCCGGGGCCCCGATAGCGGTCTGGACCGGGGTCTGCGCGGGAAATCTCTGCCTGGTCATCTCCGAGCTTGAACGCACGGGCTGGAATGCGGAAGCCATCTATGACCCGGGCATGGATAATATAGGCGCGTCCGTTCTGGCCATGGGCCCGGATGATTCAATGCACATCATTATCGAGAAAAACGGGAATTTGAATTACCTGGACAATACCAGCGGCGCCTGGACCATGGTTGAAAACATTGACTGGCTCGGGGGAGGGGGAGGCAACATTTTTTCCCTCGGGATTGGCGCCGATTCCCTGGCGCACGTCAGTTACCATTCCGGCAACGGCCTGATGTACGCAACTAACGTTCCGATGACACCCTTCCCACCGGGGGATTGGAGGACCGAGACGATTGACTTCGGATCTTGGTTCGGGTGGAACAATTCGCTTTCCCTCGGCGATTCCGGAGACGTTCACATCGCCTATACGGATGACTCAACCCCCAGTCTGAAATACGTCTCCAATCAATCCGGGGCCTGGATAAATGAATCGGTCTACTCTGATAGTGTCTTCTCTCCGTCCCTGGATCTGGATTCCGGCGGCTTCGCCCACATCGCCTTCTGCAGTAACGGGCTTCTTTACAGCACGGATTCCTCAGGAAGCTGGCAGACCGAGACAATTGATCCGGAATGCTGGGGCTCGGTGTCTTTAAAAATCGCCCCCGACCAGACCGTACACATCGCTTACATAAACAGCCAGGGACTGATGCATGCCGACAATTCGGGCGGGACCTGGCACACAGAAGTGGTCATTGGCATTATGGGCGAATGTCATCTTGATGTCGACCAGGACGGCAAAATCCACATTACCTTTTTCGATGGTGGTGCTTCCGAGCTCAAATATGCCACCAAATCGGGCGGGAATTGGGAAATCTCCTCCATCGATCCCAATTTAATGGGCTTGGGCAATTCTCTGGCAGTAGATTCCACGAAACACCCGCATGTTATTTACAAGAAAAATAATCTCCTTTACCACAGTTCCAACCTTTTAGGATACTTTAATCCCATCACAACAATCGTTAATAACTCCGTCAACTCCTTCAACTCCATTGATGTTGATTCCCAAGACAATCCCAGCATTGGTTATATGCAAAACGGCAAATATAAACGCGCCTACCTGCAGAACCAGGTCTGGCAATTCGAATACATTGACATCTCGTCCTTCTACTCTTACGACCACAACGCTCTGCATATTGATAATGATGACAAAATCCACGTAATTTACGACCCGAAATACGCCGACAACACGGCGGGCGACTGGAATTATTACGACTTTTCCTATTTGGGCACCCCCGACCTCGCGATCGACTCGCAGAGAAAAGCCCACATCAGTTATTACGATTATGGCCTTTATTATGTTACAAATCGGACCGGAACCTGGTCTTACAGAGGAATAGATACCGGCGGTTACATCGGGGAAAATAACGCCGTCGCTCTAGACCGGGACGATTACGCATACATTGCCTACACCTACCGGAGCATAAATAATTCGATCAAACTGGCCAGTAATAAAACCGGCGCCTGGACAACAGAAGCCATTGAAAGTAATGGTTTTTCGGACTTTTATGGGGTTGATCTTGGCGTTGATCCCATGGGTTATGTTCACCTTGCTTACATGGGCCCCGGTTATCAGCTCAAATTCGCATTAAAAACGTCTACCTGGTCAATCATCCCGTTGGAAGACATAAGTTCAAACAATATTTCTCTGGCTCTCGACCCCAGATGGAAGGATTTTATCAGTTATTCCAAGGATGAAATTTTAAAGCTCGCCACTAATGCCGCTGGAGGTTGGACAATCTATGTCTTGGATTCCAATCCCTCGGTTGGATCCTACAATTCAATCGCGATTGATTCCAAAGGTTACGCCCACATATCCTACTCCGATGACGCCGACCTCGATTTGAAATACTGCACCAATTCACCCGACCATACCACCCCGACCCAGTTCAACTGGAATCCCCCGTCCGGCGGGACGGCCAGTCCTTCTCCCACCATCACCTTGCAATTAAGCGAAATCGGGGATTGCCGCTGGTCGCTGCTCGATCAATCATACGACGAAATGACCGGGGACTGCTCCGGAGACGGGACCACCGATATCACCTGCGCGGTTTCCGGCCTGCCGGACGGTACCCCGACCATATATATCGCCTGCCGGGACACGTTCGGAAATGCCGATACCGCGGCCAGCAACTCCCACATCACATACAATGTGGATTCCGGGCCGCCTGAAACCACCATCACTGTTTACCCCTCCAACCCTTCACCTCAAAACGACGCGTATTTTGAGTTTGGATCGAGCGAGCCCGGTTCGTCTTTCGAATGCTGGCTTGATGCCGATCCTTGGTTTGATTGCGATTCCCCTCAATATTTCTCGGGATTAGCGGAAGGTACCCGCGTCTTTGAAGTCCGGGCCAGAGACCAAGCCGGTAATGCCGATCCTACCCCGGCCAATTATTCCTGGATCATAGACTTTTTCCCGGAAACTACTATAACCTCCCACCCCTCAAATCCGACTAATCAGACCGATGCAAACTTTTCCTTCACCTCAAGCGAAACCGGATCAACATTTGAATGCAAGTTGGATGCAGGGGGATGGATCTCCTGCGTGTCACCAAATATTTATAATGGGCTCTCCGATGGAGGGCATACCTTTGAGGTGAGAGCAATAGACGGCTCTGGCAACGTAGATCCTACCCCGGCCAGCTTCAGCTGGACAATCGATACAATTCCCCCGGATACGGCGATCACCTCTAACCCTCTGGATCCCTCGTTCCAGACTTCTGCGGCATTCACTTTTACCGCGACGGAAGCTGGATCAATTTTCGAGTGCAAGCTGGACAGCGGAACCTGGTCCGCCTGCACATCTCCAAAAAATTATACCGGTCTCGTTGAAGAGAACCATTCTTTTAATGTCAGGGCTCAAGACCCGGCCGGAAACAAGGATAATACCCCAGCCGCTTTTTCCTGGGCTGTCATTCTGATTCCACTTCCTCCTTCAAATCTTCAGGCCATGATTTTTTCCGCATCTCAAATAGACCTCAATTGGACGGACAATTCCAATAACGAGAACGGATTCAAAGTCGAACAAAAGATCGGGGCAGGAAGCTATAACCAAATCGGAACTACTTTAGCGGATGTTACAACTTACTCCGATCCTACACCGGTTTGCGATAATGTTTATTATTACAGGGTCAAAGCTTATGATCTTGCCGGTGATTCAATTTATTCCAATGAAATAAATGCTCTCGTGCTTATCTGCCCCCCATCCAATCTTCAAGCTTCTCCAGTCGGATCATTTTCCATAGATCTTTCCTGGGCGGATAACTCCATTATCGAAAGTGGATTCAAAATAGACCGAAAGGCTCAGGGAGGTTCTTACGCCCAGATTTCGACCCTAGGATCGAATGTTACCTCGAAGCAGGATACCGGTTTAAACTGCGAGACTACTTATTATTACCGTATTCGTGCTTATCAGGGCAGCAATAATTCATCGTATTCAAATGAAATTAGTGCGACCACCGGCCTTTGTCCTCCGAACCCTCCTTCATATCTTGAAGCGACCGCTATTTCCACAACCCAAATCAATCTTTCCTGGTATGACAATTCCGATGATGAAAACGGATTTAAAATCGAAAGAAAAACCGAATTTGGTTCATATTCGACTATTGAATCACTGCCTCCCAACAGCGTTTTCTACCAAAATACCGGTTTAAACCAGGGAACTAAATATTATTACCGTGTAGTTGCATATAATGCTGCCGGAGACTCAAATTACAGTAATGAAGATGATGCCACCACTTTTACCTGGAGTGGATTGAATGTATCCGGGGGAGGAAACCACACCTGTGCGACCGACACAAGTAACGAACCAAAATGCTGGGGAAAAAATACCCAAGGGCAATTGGGTAATGGTAATAACAACGACAATTATTTGCCAACCGATGTTACTGATCTCTCCGGAATATCAGAAATTGCTGGCGGATACATGCATACCTGCTCTCTCAGCAATGGAGGAGAAGTAAAATGTTGGGGTGACAATCAAGTGGGCCAGCTTGGAGATAACAGCACGAACACCAGCAATATCCCAGTAAATGTGTCCGGACTATCCGGTGGAGTAGCCACTATTTCTTCGGGCTATATACACAGCTGTGCCGTTACCTCCGACGGCAGAGCCAAATGCTGGGGTTTCAATCAATATGGCCAAATTGGTAATGCAACCAACAACAATTATTTTACCACTCCACAAGATGTTTACGGTGTGTCCAGCGGGGCCACAGATATTTCCTGTGGGCGCGACCATACCTGTGCAGTCATAAACGGCGGAGCCAAATGCTGGGGACATAATAATGATTACCAATTAGGAACAAACAATAATATAGACCGTTCAACTCCATATTCGGTGATTGACGCTTATGGAGTCGTTGCGATTGCCGCCGGAGGTAACCATAGCTGTGCTTTAACAAACGAAGGTGGCGTAAAATGCTGGGGATCTAATGGCCGTGGCGAGCTAGGTACCGGAGATACTTATTCTTATCCTACCGCAATGGATGTATCTGGACTTTTCAGTGGAGTGTCGCAGATTACTGCTGGGTTTTATCATACCTGCGCCCTGACCACCAGCGGAGGAGTAAAATGCTGGGGTTATAATAGTAAGGGTGAGCTCGGTGATGGAACCACTACACAAAGTTTAATACCAATCGATGTTTGGGGTCTTTCAAGTGGTGTTGTTTACATCTCTGCCGGCACCAGCGATACATGTGCTGTACTTCAAAGCGGAGCTGTCAAATGCTGGGGAGAAAACAATTATGGGCAATTGGGGATCGGAATAAACAATGGCCCCCAAACGGATGGATATAACTTTTTCAGTACAATCCCTGTGAATATCGGACAATAATCGAAAGCAATCTATAATCTGATCCTCCTACAATAAAAAGACCCCGTATCAAGGCGGGGCTTTTTACAGACTGGATTCCGGGTCCCCTCGATTTTCTCGGGACAAGCAAGCCCGGAATGACGGAATGAGGTGACCCCGCAGCAAACCACCCTTTTATTACCAGGAAATTAGGTAGGTGCAGCTTTCCCCGCCCTTCGCCCGGCAGGGCTGATGGTCGTCGTGCTTCACCACCGGGATGGCGTCCTTCCCGGCGAAACGCCGGGCGGTGGCCTTGATGATCCCGTAATCGAAGGCGCAGGGATAGGAGTTATCGCAGAGGAACTGACCCGATTTCTTCCCGGTTTTCTCGAAGCGGTAGTGACCGATCTCTCCCCCCTGGTGGTTCATGTGGTAGGCCACGTCGATCGAGGCCAAGGCCTCCTCGATGGTTTTGATCTCCGGCGGCCAGAGAGCCGTCTCAGGGATTTTCATCCCGATCTGGCGAAGGGTGGCCGGGCCGATAGTCTCGGAGATCTCCTTGAATGCGTCCAGCCAGTTTTGCTGGAGATGCCAGCTGTCCTTTTTAGGGTTGTTAATGCCGTGCTTGGCCAGGATATCCAGGGCCTTGTTTTTGAAGGTCTCCATCCCCTCCACCACCGAGAGGACTGCGGCTCCGCTGACTTCCACTTTCGGGTTGATCGCCTTGAACTGGGTCATGCGCTTTCTCCTTTGATAATGAGTTTAGGTCCGGCTTCGATCTGATCGCGACGGAGGGGATTCTAACATTTAAATCCCCCGTCACCAACAAATAACATTCAATCAAAATAATACTTGCATACTGTTTGTCGGTCAGGTATATGTAAATGTACCCTATCGGTTTTATAAAGGCCGTTTATGATCAGTTGTTTCGCGCGGCAGATCAACAAGCTCGGGCGGGACGAGGGCGGGCAGTCTCTCGCTTTCGTGGCCCTGGTCCTCCTGGTCCTGGTCGCCTTCATGGCGGTGACGGTAAACGTCGGTCACCAGGTCAACACCAAGATCGAAATCCAGAACGCGGCGGACGCCGCCGCCGTCTCGGGCGCCTCCTGGCTGGCCCGGGGCTATAACCTGGTCGCCGGCCTGAACCAGGGGATGGTCGTGGTGGTGGGGACCATCATCCTGATCATCGCCACCTGGGTGCTTCTGACCATCTGCGTGGGGATCCCATATGTCGGGGCCTACTGCGCCACCCCCTGGTCGATTTTCAACTCCAAAGCCCCGGACGCGATCAAACGGCTCTGGAAAATCGCGCGGGCGATGGCCAATCTCCAGGACGATATCGTCAAATATTTTCCGATCGTGGCCGAGGCCGAGGTTTACCGGATTACCCGGATGAACAAGCCGGGGGCCATCGGCATCCCCTACCCCTTTATTCCCACCGGCAACCCGGAAAATCCCACCACCCTGACGCTTCATCTCGAACGGGGAAGCTTCAAGGACATTTTAGAAAAACTCCTCATCCCCGGCTGGGCGGCCGACATCGCCGGGATGGATGAAACCGGCAAGACAAAAGGCTCCAGCACCCAGACGCAAACGATCGGAAGGGAGGATTATCCAGCCGCAATCGAATTTGAACCCGGCGGGAAATACGCCACCGGAGGGATCGGGAGAAAGATCGATAAAAAAGAATGGTATTACGACCATCAGAAATGGAGCCTCACGCCGATCCTGGGCAAGGACAAGAAATGCATCGGCTGCGCGCGGGAACTCAGCGATGACGATTCGTGCAAAAAAACGGATTGGAAGCAAACCGATTATCTCAAGAAAGAAGCGTCCTGCTGCAACCAGACCTACATCACCGAAGAATGGAGATACTGCAAATTCAAGGTCACCATCACGGCCAGCCGTCAGAGCGGAGCCCCGGAGCAGGTCCCCCGGCCGATGAAGCTTTCCGGCCTTTATCCCGACCGCAGCTGGCTGGCCGTCGCCGTCACGGACAAAGGCCAGAGCTCCAAGCCCGCCTTTCTGCCCGGTTTCTTCAGCCAGAGGAACCCCTGGGGCACGCTGGGCCTGGCCCAGGCCCGGACCTATAGCAAGACAACGAAAAACGCCGGGGACGTCCTCTGGGACATGGACTGGGAGGCCCGGCTCACCCGGATCACCGCCCTGGATTCGCTGTTCGACAAACTGGGGAAAGACAACCAGGCCGGATCCACACTGAAGGAAGCGACCAAGAAAATGATCAATCATTAATCAGTGGCGGGTAGCAAGTAGCAGAAAACAGGTAGCCGCAGGCTTCAGCCTGCGCCAGTATCAGGTAGCAGGTAGCCAGAAACCAGTAGGCAGTAGGCAGTTTAACTAAATAGACGAGACAGACCAGATAGATCAGATGAACCAGATGAACCAGACAAATCGGAAAGACTCGGTCAGCCCGATAAATCGGGCAACGACGATTTTGCGCCATGCTCCCTGCCCTTTGCCCCCAGCCTCTCTGCGCGGCCAGGCGATGGCCGAGATCCTGGTGGCCCTGCCGGTTTTAATCCTGATTTTCGCCGCGGTCCTCTACCTCGGGGAAGGGTATAACCGCAAGGCCGATACAATCATCGCCGCCCGCTACACGGTCTGGACCAACTCGCGGGCCGGGAAAAGCCAGGTTACGGAAAAAGACCTGGCCCTTCTCTTTTATAACAGCGAGGCGATGAAGGAACGCCTGAAATTGAAAAACGCCCCGGAGAGCGAGCCCTTCGAAGACATCCTGCTTTTCGGGCTCACCGATCTCCTGGGCCATGGCTCAGGAACCGACGGGAAAACCCTGACCTTCACTTTCCGCCCCCGCCCAGGTTCCAGCCAAAACACACTGCTGGCCTCCACCCATTACCTGGACGGCAATACCTGGCGTGACGACCGGGAGCCCGGCAACGCCCTGCGCTTCGTCAGCTGGGGCATCGCGGCCGCCCGGTCCAATTCCAATCAGAACGGATCTTCGGGCAACCAGGACTTCGGCGACCTCGGAGGAGCAAAAGTAGGAAAACCGTTTTGAGGAGAGATAAAGGAAATATTTCGATGAGCCAAGTGATCTGAGAATAACCTATGACAAAATCAGCGAAATGTCACCCTGAGCACAAGCGAAGGGTCTCTCGTTTTTGGCATCTTGGACAAAAGCGAGATTCTTCCCTCAACCATTCTCGGGACAAGTCGCCAGAGGCTCAGAATGACAGCTTAATCATTTCGGCACGATCCATGAAAAATCATCTGGACCGTATTTCCCGGCTATTTCTATCTTTTATGATCCTGGCCGGAATTGTCTGGTTCGGGGTCACTTTCACCCCCGCGACCAGGGTCGGCCGGGCCACAGTCACCGACCGGATGACCGGATCCCGGCCGGCGCTCAAATCCATCCCCGGAACCTCCTGGGAAGGCGTCCGGGAGTTCCGGGTTAACGGGGGCCGGATGTTAATCGAGCGGGGAAAAGCCGAAAAGATAAATTCTTCGGACCTCTGGTCGTCCCTGCAAAGAAATTCCGGGGATGTCATCGCCGGGGGTGAAAAACAGGGGTTCCTGGCCGGTCTTCCCCTCGGGCGCGGCCAGGCCCTCAAACTTCTGTCCCGGGGGTTCAACCCCGCCGACCTGGTTTCCGCTTTCCTCGTCCTGCCCCGCCCGGGTTCCGGTGCCGATCTCTTCGCCTTCTCCGCGTCCGGACTCGGGCTGGCAAATTTTCTGGCCGAAGGGCTCAACGACTCCCCCGGGGTGGACCCGGCCGGCTTCCCCCGCCTTCCCCTTTCCCAGCGGCTGGTTTCGATCCAGGGGTCCGGCTCGTCTCCGCGCCTCCAGATCGCGGTTTACCGGTACCCCGGATCCGTCGAATCGGCCCGGAGGTTCTACGCCGGCAGGCTCGCCGGCGAGGGGTGGGAATCCCGGGGCGGCCCGGAGGCGGAAAACTTCCTGAATTTGGGCAAGGCCAATGCCCGGCTTTCCCTGAGAATTGACCGGGATCCGGAGGAAGGCGTGCTGATCACCGCAGCCATGATAACGAAGTAAGCAGTAAGCAGATAGCAGATAGGAGATAGGAGATGGAAGATGGGGAAAACATAACAAACCCAACAAACGTTTGTAACCTTTTCCCGCGTTTCTCGCTTTTCTCACCTGTCTCGCTGTTTTCCCAGAGTGGGCAGGCGATGGTGGAATACCTTCTGGCCACGCTCCTGGCCGCCCTGGTCATCGGCGCCGCCTTCGCCATCTTTTTCTCCGCTGTCCGCGGTTACTACGGGCTTTTAACTTTCCTGGTCGGACTGCCCGTCCCCTGAGCCCCAATGAATCCCCCGGCTTTCACCCTTTCCGATCCCCTGCTGCTGGCGCTCCTGGCCGCCTCCGGGTATACCGATATCCGTTATCAGAAAATCTATAACGCTTTAACCCTCCCGGCCCTGGCCCTGGGCCTGATTTTAAACACGGCCCTGGGGGGCGCAGCCGGCGCGAAATCCGGCGCGGTCGGCTTTCTCGTCGGCTTCGGGATTTTCCTGGTGATTTATCTCTGGGGCGGAATCGGCGGGGGAGACGTCAAGCTCGCGGGGGCGATCGGGGCGATCGCCGGGTATCCTTTCATTGTCCCCGCCCTTTTCTATTCCATCCTGACCGGCGGGGCCATGGCCCTGATCGAGCTGGTCCGGCGGAAGCGCCTCTTCCGCAGCCTGAAAAACATTCTGATCACCGTTTTCACTTTCTTTCTCCCGGGAACCGCCGCCATCCCCCTCGACCCCGAGGAAAGCCTGAAGGTCCCCTACGGCTTCGCCATCGCCGCGGGCACCCTCTGGGCCTGGGTGGAGGCGCATTTCTTCAACCATTTCCTGATTTTATAAGGAGAACCGCCATGAACCGAAAAATCCAGCTTGTGATCGCCCTGGTCCTGGGAATCGCCGCGGTCGTCCTGATCAATCTCTACCTCCGGCAGGCAAAGCAATCCATCACCCGGGGAATGGAGATGGTCATGGTGCTCACCGCCAAGGATCCGATCCCTCCCAACACCAAGCTGACCGAAGACCTCCTGAGAAAAGAACCGATCCCGGAACGCTACGCGCATAAGAACGCGCTGACCCCCCGGGACCTGGACCTGATCCTCGGGCAGGTCACCCGTTACCGGATCGAGAAGGGCTCCCCCCTCCTCTGGTCCGACCTGGGGGTCACCCAGTCCGGGGCCGCTTTTTCCGAGATCGTCCGGGAAAAGGAAAGGGCGATCACCATCCCGGTGGACGAGGTCAGCTCGGTCGGCAACCTGGTCCGCCCCAACGACGCGGTGGACATCCTCGGCACCTTCTCCACCGAAACCGGGGGAGAGGGAACCGGCCTGGCCACCCTGACCCTCCTCCAGAATGTGACCATCCTGGCCGTCGGCGACCGCTTCGGGACCACCGCGGCCGAACCCAACGTGGGCTACCGGACCGTGACCCTCTCCGTCACCCCGCTCGAAGCGGAGATCCTGGTTTTCGCGGCGGAGCGGGGCAAGCTCTCTTTGGCCCTCAGAAACAACCGCGACCTGGCCTCGGAAGGGAAGATCCCCAAGGTCACCTGGGAGGACATCTACAAGGTAGAAAGACGGGCGACCATCCAGCATGAGCGGGATATCCGCGTGATCAAGGGCCGGGAACACTGATCCGGGGAAAGGACCAAGCCGTGAGAACTATACGAAAAATATCCGGGTATTTTCCGCACCGGAGCAGACCGAGGAAGGAACTATCCCCTCCCTTGAGGGGAGGGGACAGAGGGGAGGGTGGGCAGAATGATCACCCCCTCCTGCCATCCTCCCCCCTCAAGGGGGAGGAGTATACTTTCCGCCGTTTTCGGATGAGTTTTCGTACTTTCTTCCTGATTAATAGTTCACTCCCTGTCCTGATCGCCGGTTTTCTTTTTGTTTCCCC
>JAQTNV010000081.1 GCA_028713675.1 bacterium | reverse complement strand
AATAATAATGATGAGAACTTCGATGGATCATAAATTAAAAATTATCCGAGCATTGTTAATCGGTGCCGCATTTCTTCTCCTTCCGCCTCCCGCCCAGGCCCAGGCTGATGACTCCCATGATTACACTCATTCCGCCCTCGCTCCCGGGACCTTCAACCTGGGAATCACCCTCACGGGGTTCTCCATGGATTGGATTCTTTATGACAACAACGATTCCGAAGATTCCCACGCCAGCCGCCTCAGCCTCGGTCTGGGAGGAGGAATCCTGGCGGCCCCGTATCTCATGGTCGGGGGAGAGATAACGTACAATTCTTATTCAAAATTATTTTTTTCCGATCTTGGTATTTTGGATTTTGATCTTGGAGTCTCCT
This sequence comes from bacterium, assembly GCA_028713675.1. Lineage (GTDB taxonomy): Bacteria > Desulfobacterota > JAPLJL01 > JAPLJL01 > JAPLJL01 > JAPLJL01. The sequence goes on along the minus strand of JAQTNV010000081.1, from coordinate 10,832 downwards.
TTCTTCCGCCACTCGGGGAAAGATGGTATCTCGACTTTGGCGGACAGGCCGGGCTGACTCATTTCTTATACAACGACTGTGAGGATGGGGACTGTTCGGAAAACCGGTTCAAATTCGGCTTCCACGCCGGCACCGGGGTATTCCTCTCTCGCGGACTCTCCCTGAATTTCCAGCCTTATTACGAAAGAAGGTCGGGAGATCATCTGGACGAAGATTCCTTTGGGACGAAGATCAAACTCCTGTATTTCTTTCCGCACTGATATATTTATTTCCGCTTTCCCTAATTATTTTCCTTGTCCTTTTCGGCGGCCGCGGCTTGTCCCGAGTTACTGCGAGGACTCCACGGCTTGACCTGCCCCTCTGGGGTTCTCGTCCCAAGCCTTCATTCGGAGTTGAGGGGAGCGCAGTCGAAGGGTCGGCGGTCATGCTTTTGCACTTTCAAATTAAATCTCTTGGATTATCCCCGGTTTTCAGTAATAATCTTTAACTGGGGCGTATTATCACAAACCACTGCAGATGGACAATAAATTCGACATCGTGGTGATCGGAAGCGGGATGGCGGGCGCCGTCGCCGCCCTCAAGGCGGTTGAATCGGGAAAGAAAATCGCCGTTATCCGCAGAGGTTACGGTTCCACCGCCCTTTCCTCCGGGGCCATCGACCTGGCCGCCGACCCCCTCGGCGCCCCCGGCCGCCCCCTCGAGGATAACCGGGACTGGCAGAAAAACCTGAAGGAGATCGCCCGGCGGGACGGGTTTCATCCTTACGCGGTCCTGGCCGCGGACGGAAACGCCCCGGATCTGGAAATGGCCCAGGCCCTTAATTTCATTTACCGCGAACTCCAGGGAGTCGGCCTTCCGCTTTTCCCCGTTACCGGTAAAAACCTTACCCTGATCAATCCGCTCGGCGGTTTCAAGTTCACCGGCCTGGCCCAGGAATCCCAGGGCAAGGGCGACCTCGAGAAGCTGAAAGGAAAGAAAACTATTATTCTGGGAGTGAAAAACCTGCCGGAATTCCCGGCTGATTACATCGCCCGCGCGCTCCAGGAATCCATCGGTCCCGCGGGATACGGCCCGTTTTCCGCCCGGGAGATCGAGATCCCGGGTTTCTCCGGAGGCACTTCTTTCGAAGCGGCGGCCGCGCTCGAAGCGGATGGGGCGGAGAAGTTCGCCTCCGCTCTCGCCGGCATTTCCGCCGACGCGCACCTGATCTTCCCCCCGATCCTGGGGGCCCTGCGTGCGCGGGAGCTCTCGGAAACCCTGCAGAAATTCGGGGTCATGGACTTCTCCGAGTCCCTGGCCGTACCCACCTCCATCCCCGGTTTCCGCTTGCAATCCGCCCTCGACCGGGCCCTGGAAAAGCGCGGGGTCACGATCCTGAACAGCCGGGTGATCTCAGCCGGGAACGACGCCCACCGGGTTCAGAGCCTGCAGGTTGAAATCAAGGGCCGGGAAGAAAAATTCGAGGGCCAGGGGTTCATCCTGGCCACGGGCAAATACCTGGGCGGGGGCATCGAACGGGGCCGGATTTTCCGGGAGACGGTTTTCGATCTCCCGGTTTTCATCGGGGAAAAACCGGTAAAAGAGGATTTCATCAAGGATTTCCTGACCCGCGAGCCCCTGGGCCCGCACCCCGCTTTCCGGGCGGGAATCCGGGTCAACGGGAAGCTTAAACCCCTGCTCCTGAACCGGGAGGTTTTCGCCGAGAATCTCTGGGCCGCCGGCTCGGTCCTGGCCGGTTATGACTCCACCGGTGACGGGGCCGGGCTGGGGGTGGCGATTCTCACCGGGTTCAAGGCCGGCGCGGAAGCCGGTGGAGGATCTTAAAAATATGAGTTCAAATAAAAATATAATCCGGCAAGCGACCAAGGACATGAAAAAACAGGGTTATGCCCTTATCAATCTCGGCTGGTATTTCGCCCTTCACATCATCGAGCTGATCTTCCGGTTTCTCGGGAAGAAAGCCCCGGGGATGAAGCGGTTCCGGGAAAACTACGGGGCTGAGGGTTTGGCCCCGCTTTCGCGCGCCAACCGGAACAACCTTTTTCGGCTTTCCGGCTGCATCGGCTGCGGCCTCTGCCGGATGACCCTCAACCTCCATCCCGCCGTGGGAGCCTCGCTCTCCGATCCCGAATCCCTCTCCATCTGTCTCACCCGTTCCCTCCCCGATATCCAGGCGGCGCGCGCCTCGCTCCAGCTCTCCCCGGATTCGCTCTCCGGAAATTCCTTCTGCCCCCGGGGCGTTTCGATCTCCGGGGTCTATGATTTTCTTCAATCCGCCGACCGGGAAAGGATATGATTCCACGCTATACCCGTCCGGAAATGGCCAGTATCTGGACCGACGAGTCCAAATACCATTACTGGCTCGAGATTGAAATCCTCGCCATCGAGGCTTTGACCAAGCTGAAACGGGTCCCGGCCGGCGTCGCCGCCCGGATCCGGAAGCGGGCCCAGGTCAATGTCCCCCGCATCGAGGAACTGGAAAAAATCACCCGCCACGACGTCGCCGCCTTCGTCTCCCAGGTGGGGGAAACCATCGGCGCGGACGCCGCCTGGCTGCACCTCGGGCTCACCTCCAGCGACCTGCTGGATACCACCCTGGCTCTTCAGCTCCGCGCCGCCGCCAATCTCCTGATCCGGGAAAGCGAAGGGGTGATGGAGATCCTCAAGCAACGGGCACGGGAGGAAAAAAACACCGCCATGATCGGCCGGACCCACGGGGTCCACGCCGAGCCGATCACCCTGGGGCTGAAATTCGCCTCCTGGTATGACGAGATTCTCCGGGCCCGGGAAAGACTCATCCGCGCCCGCGAGGCCGTCTCGGTCGGGAAAATCGCGGGGGTGGTCGGGACCTACGGAAATCTCGACCCCCGGGTGGAAAAATACGTCTGCCGGAAACTCCACCTGGAGCCCGCCCGGATCGCCACCCAGATCGTTCCCCGCGACCGCCACGCCGAGTTTTTCTGCCAGCTCGCCATCGTCGGGGGCGGGATCGAGCGGATCGCCGGGGAAATCCGGGGCCTCCAACGGACCGAGATCCTGGAGCTCGAGGAACCATTCGGGAGGGGACAGAAGGGCAGCTCGGCCATGCCCCACAAGCGGAACCTGATCCTCTCGGAAAACCTGACGGGCCAGGCCCGGCTCCTCCGGTCCTATGCCCAGGCCGCCCTGGAAGACATCGCCCTCTGGCACGAACGGGACATCAGCCATTCCTCCGTGGAAAGGCTGATCGGACCGGACGCCACCATCCTCCTGGATTTCGCCCTGAACCGCCTGCATTTCCTGGTCGACGAGCTGGTCATTCACCGGGACCGGATGCAGGCCAACCTGGACCGTCTCGGCGGCCTGATTTATTCGGAAGCGATCATGATCAGGCTCCAGCAGAAAGGCCTGACCCGCGACCAGGCCTATGCCCTGGTCCAGAGGAATACCCGGGCGGTCTGGGAAAAAGGCGGAAGCTACCAGAAGCGGATCCAATCCGACCCGGATATCCAGAAGGTCCTGTCCCGGAAAGACATCTCTGAGTGCTTTGACCGGGAACACCATCTCCGTTTCGTGGATTTCATCTTTAAGCGGGTTTTTTCCGAGTAGCCCTTCCCGAAAAACCCTCGGTTTTCGGCTCTCGGCGTTCAGCCGCCTGATTTATTTATTCCATTTAATCTGTTCGCTTCAAACCCTGTCGGCGTTCTGATGACCATGACCGGCTGTGCATCTTCTTAGTATCAGCTATTAACATTTTGGTTTTCTGCCGGCCCCCTTGACTTACATCTTTTTTTATTTTATAAACAAAGTTAAACAAACAATAAAAGTGGGCTAACAATTCGGTAATCTTGAAAAAATTTTAAAGGAGGTGTCACCATGAGCAACTTACTAGTCAATACTAGGGATCAAAGGTTCGTGCTTTTCGAACAGATCGGGATCGATAAGCTTTTTAAGATTCCCAAGTTTTCCAAATTCAACCAGGAGCTGGTGGACATGTTCCTCAAGGAGGCGGAAAAATTCGCGGTGGAAGTGCTCCTCCCAACCTTCAAGAAAACCGACAACGAAGACCCCGCTTATTTCAAGGACGGGATCGCCCACGCCCCGGCCTGCTTCAAACCGGCCTACCAGAAATTCATCGAGAACGGCTGGAGCTGTCCCCCCGCTCCGGAGGAAGTCGGCGGCCAGGATATGCCGATGTCGGTCTTTACCGCCTGCAATGAGCTTTTCGGGGCGGCCAATTATTCCTTCTGCATGTACCCTGAACTCGCGATGGGGGCGGCCGGCCTGATCGGGACCTTCGGCACCCAGGAGCAGATGGAAAAATACGGCAAGAAAATGTTCGCCGGGGAATGGGCCGGAACCATGTGCCTGACCGAACCGGGCGCCGGGAGCGACGTCGGCGCGCTCCGGACCACCGCCAAGCGGCTTCCGGACGGCAAATTCAGCATCACCGGAACCAAGTGCTTCATCACCAGCGGCGATCATGACCTGACCACGCAGATCGTTCACCCGGTCCTGGCCCGGATCGAAGGCGACCCCGCCGGCACCAAGGGTATTTCCATCTTCATCGTCCCCAAGTACCGGGTCAACGCCGACGGCAGCCTGGGCGAATCCAATGACGTAACCTGCGTCGGGCTCGAGCACAAGATGGGGATCCACGGTTCCGCCACCGCCACCCTCAACTTCGGCGAAAACGGGAAATGCGTGGGAGAACTCCTCGGCAAGGAGCGCGAGGGCATGAAGGTCATGTTCAAACTGATGAACGAGGCCCGGCTCTCCACCGGCATGCAGGGGCTGGACTCCGCCAGCGCCTCCTACGAGCACTCGGTCCAGTACGCCAAGGACCGGGTCCAATACCGGAAAATCGAGGACATGCCCAACCAGGCCGCCCCGGGCGTGGCCATCATCAACCACCCGGATGTCCGGCGCTCGCTCCTCTGGATGAAAGCCCACGTGGAAGGGATGCGGGCCCTGAACTACTACATCGGCTACCTGATCGACCTGGAGCCCTTCGTGGAAGACCATGAGGAAAAGGAAAAACTCGAGGACACCATCGGGCTCCTCACCCCGATCAGCAAGGCCTACTGTTCGGACAAGAGCGTGGACATCTGCTCGCTCGGGATGGACCTCCATGGAGGCTACGGCTACTGCCAGGAATATCCGATGGAGCAGCTTCTCCGGGACGCGAAAATCGCCACCATTTACGAGGGCACCAATTACATCCAGTCCCTGGACCTGGTCGGCCGGAAGCTCGGGAGAAAGGGCGGGATGGCGGTCATGGGAATCATGGGACAGATCTCCGAGGTCCTCGAAAAGGCCAAGGGGGTTGAGGAACTGAAAGCCGGGGCGGAGCAGATGGAAGCGGCCTTCCAGGCGGTCAACGACCTGGTCATGCAGCTCGGGAGCTGGGGCATGAGCGGGGAGTTCGTCCTCCCGGTCCTGAACGCCCGTTCGGTCCTGATGATTCTGGGAGACATGATCATCAGCTGGCAGCTGATGCAGGCCGCCCTGATCGCGCAGGAAAAACTTCAGCCGCTTCTGAAAAAGGCCGAGGGCTCTCCCGACAAGATCAAAGCCCTGGCCGCCGAAAACAACGAGGTGGCCTTCTACCTCGGCAAGGTTTCCTCGGCGCAGTACTTCACCGTTAACGTCCTCCCCACCGTCAAAGGGCGGTGCGAGGCGATCAAGCTCGGAGACCGGACCCCGGTTTCGATGCCGGACAACTGCTTCGAATCGCACTAGAAATCTTTTGCTTTTCTGATTTTCCTGCGGCGCCCCGAAAATATTTCGGGGCGTTCGCATTTTCGGGTGGCGGACAGCGAAGCGCGTATGGCATAATAACTGAAAATCGGGGGAACGGAAGAGATTAAACAAACTAAAAAAAATGACAATGCTTCGGATTGAGCATGATCAGAAAGTCGCCGTCCTGAAACTGGACCGGGGCATCCCCAACCCCATCGACCTCGAGATGGTCCGGGAACTGGACCAGGCCCTCCGGGAGGTGAAACAAAACCCCGAGGTCCGGGGGCTGGTCCTCTCCAGCGCGAACGAAAAGATTTTCTCCCTCGGTTTCAACCTCCCCGTCCTGTTTCCCAAGAGCCGGGAGGATTTTCAGACTTTCTTCCAGGCCTTCAACCGGTTTTGCCTTGATCTCTTTACCCTGCCCAAGCCGACGGCCGCGGCCCTGACCGGGCACGCGGTCGCGGGCGGCTGCATCCTGGCCCTCTCCTGCGACCTGCGCTTTATCGCGGAAGGCAAAAAATCCATGGGCTTGAATGAGGTGAAACTCGGGGTTCCCGTCCCCTACGCGGCCGATCGCATCCTTCACCGGATAGTGGGGACGCGTAAGGCCCGGGAGATCCTGGAATCAGGCGATTTCTACCTGCCCCCGGTCCTCCTCGAGATGGGCCTGGTCGACCGGGTTCTGCCGGCCGGAGAAGTTCTGCCCCGGGCCGTGGAAAAAATCGCGGCCCTGGGCGCCCTACCTCCGCCCGCGTTCGCGGAGATTAAAAAGAACCGCACGGAAAAGGTGGCCGAACAGATCCTCCGGAGCCGGGAAGAAAAAGACAAAATATTTCTCGACCTCTGGTACGCCCCCGAAACCCGGGAACGGCTCAAGGAAGCGATGGAGAACTTTAAATGATCGACCGCCGACAGCCTAAACTCGTGAGGCGTAAGGCGTAAGGCGTGAGGGGATAAAAAATAAAAACAAATGAAATGAAAGTAATAAACGAAAATAACGTTCTTAACGGTTTAAACATGTTTATAACACCTTAGGTGGGTATAACGCCTAATGAGAACTAGATTAAACTGATATGCTTAATTCCCAACGCTTCATCAACGCCTTCAACCAGATCGAAAAATATCTGGAAAGGGCCGTCCGCAACCCGAAGTGGCGCCGGTTCAAGGACCTGGTGGACAACGCCGCGTTCCGGGACCCGGTCATCGCCCAGTTCAAGGACGACCTCAAGGAATTCGCCGACCTTCGGAACGCCATTGTCCACGAGCGCACCGACAGCCACGTGATTGCCGAACCCAATGACCGGGTCACCCAGCAGATCGAGCGGATCGCCGCCCTTATCCTCGATCCCCCGCGGATCGGGGAACTCCCCAAGATGGATACCTTTACCCTGAGCCCGGACAGCCCGCTCAAGACCGCCATCAAGGCGATGTACGAAGGGGCTTTTTCCCAGATCCCGATTTACGAAGGGAAGGACTTCCGGGGACTTCTCTCCGTCAAGTCCATCTTTCGCTGGATGGGGGCCTGGGCCCAGGATGACGTCATTAACCTCCAGAATGTCACCGTCAGAGAGGTTCTGGATCAGGCCGAGGACAGAGATAATTGCCGTTTTTTAGGTCCGGACAGCCGGCTCCAGGAGGTAGTGGATCTCTTCCAGGGCCACGTCCTGAAGGGAAAGAGACTCTACGCCATTCTGGTCACCGACAGCGGGCTTCCCACCGGCAAGCTCCTGGGCATCCTCACCATCTGGGACCTGCCGAAAATCCTCCAGAAGCTGGGGTAGGTATTTCAGAATAAAGTTGTTGGTGATAGGTGATAGGTTATGGGTAAGAAAAGCGAGAACGGGTTAAAGCGGGAAAAGTTTAATAAATTTATTGAATTTATTTCATTTTTTTAATTCTCCTATCTGCTATCAAATAATTGCCTAGTTCTGTCATTCTGAGCCTCTGGCGAAGAATCTCTCCTTTACCCTTGCTCTTTTCTTTTTTGGGGGGTTAGTTTCGCTCCCCGCACAATGTGCGCGATCACGTAATCCCGGGCGGCGGTCCCTCAGGGCCTCGCCTTAGTTGGACCCAATTATCAGGAGTCATCGAGTTTATTGGTATCAGGGTAAAAAGAGTGCGGGTCGCGCCCCTCTGGGGTTCTCGTCCTGAGGACCCTATCGGGGTCGAAGGAAGAACCAACCCCCCGGGCTCCGGTAAAACCCAAGAAACATAAAGAACCTAACAAAACCTATGAACGCAACAAACTCTTTACGCTTTGCCCTTTGCGCCCCCCCTGGTTCTTGAAAAGAATTAAAAGGTTTGGGATTTGCTTCGACCTGACCGAGAAGAAACTACAGAAACAGGGTGAAAGAATATAAGACCAGGATCACAATATTTAATATCATCGCGGTCCCGGAATATTTGATGTATTTCTGCTTGAAAAAATTATAAAGCCCCACAAAAAAACCCCAGAACGCAACCAGCAACGGCAGGTAATGTTTTAAATACGGGTAATAGGGGGGATCGGGCTCTTCGAAAAACCCGTTGAAGATGGAAGCAACCTGCCGGTCAAATAAGATCAGAATTAATGCCAGGCATAAAGCCGCGATAAAAAAATATATCCCGTTCGAGATGATCGTGGCTTTGGTATAAATGGGTTTGTCAAAAATCGGCATGTCTACATTATATCTCAGGTATTGAAATAATCATCCGGCGCCCGCCCCCGGCCCGCGGCCCCCGGCTATCCTCCCCGCGCAATCCTTTCCTGTTTTTCCCACTCGCCGAAGAACATTCCCTTCGGGATCAGCCGGTTGATCATTTTTTTCATTTCCGGGTTCATCCCTCCCGTCGGCACCCGGGCAAAAGGCGTCTGGGGCAGCGGCATGAAGTAATGCGCGTGGATCCGGGCGCCCATCCCGGCGAAATCGTTGATGACCTTGATGGTCAGCCGGGTGTCCTCCAGGGTTTCCTCGGGAAGGCCGAAAATAATATCCACGTAAGCTTTGAATCCGGCCCGCAAGGAAAGCTCGACGGCCCGGTAAGCGTCCTCCACGGTATGACCCCGGTGGCATAAATCCAGGATCCTCTGGCTCCCGGATTGCAGACCGATCACCAGGTTGTCGTTGACGGCGTATTTCCGGACCAGGCCGACGGTCTCTTCGGTTACATGCTCCGGCCGGACCTCGGAAGGAAAAGAGCCGAAGTAGATTCTGCCCCGGGGCCCCAGGATCTTTTTCACGCCGGCGAGCAATTCCTCGATCCGGGCCGGGGCAATTTTTTTCCCGTCCGCCGAACCATAGGAGAAGGCGTTGGGGGTAATCGCCCGGAAATCCAGCAGGTTCCGGCCTTTCATGACCGAGACATATTCGCAGATGTTCTCCACGCTCCGGTGCCGCAGATGCCCGCCCAGGATGTGCGGGGTCTGGCAAAAATAACAGGCGAACGGGCAGCCCCGCGTGATCTCCAGAAAACCGAATTTTTTATGCCGGACCGCGAAGGGCGGGTAACGGTTGAGATCAATCCAGGGCCGGCGGCCGGTGGAACGAAATTCCCCCCGGTCATCCAGAAAAGCGATCCCCCGGGTGGCCGTATAATCCCCGCCGCGGCCGATTTTTTCCAGGAGCCGGATCAGGGTTTCTTCCCCCTCACCGGTGACCACCAGGTCAAATCCCAGGCCCAGGGTTCCCCGGGGGTCTCCAGTGGGGTGCGGTCCGCCGGCAATCAGAATAAACCGGCGGCCGTATTTTTCCCGGATTTTTTTTACCAGGATTCCGGTTTCGCGGAACTGGGCGGTGAAAAAGGAGAACCCCAAAACAATGATTTCGTGTTTTCTTTCCGCCTTTTCCAGTTCGGAGAATAATTCCTTTTCACTTTCTGGAAAATAAATTTTAAGGTCATCCAGCGACTTCTCGGTTTCGAGGGCCCCCACCAGGGCCCGGAAACTGCATTTGTTGTCTTTGGTGTAATATAAAACCAGGGCGGGATCTTTCGTCATTCTATTTAATTTGCGTTTCCGATTTAATCTTTCCCCATTACTATCCAAATTATAATTTTCTCCCCTAAAATTAATCCTCTCTCCTTAACTCGAAACTCGAAACTTGAAACTTGGAACGGGTTTTTGGCTACTGGCTGCCGGTTTTGATCATTTTTTCCTCCGATAACCTTCCGACCCGGACCAGCAACCAATTCTCGTGCAGCTGGTTGTATCCCCAGTGGCTCATAAAGCCTTTGGTCCTGCCGTCGGCTTCCTTCACATAAACCGGAAGATCGGCCACATAGGCGTAAACCCCTCCCGGCTCATTCCTGATCCGGTAATCGTCAAGGCTGAAAAAGTGCTGGCCGGCGTTTTCCCGGTTCAGCCTGACGATGTACATGTTTTTCGCTCCCCGGAAGGAAGGGGTGATCCCGGCGATTCTTTTCTTGATTTGCCAACTATGATTAAAGGATATCCCGAAATAAATCGCGGCCCCGGCCAGGGCAGCCGCCAATCCGCAGAAGCCAATCTTTATATAAATATTCTTTTTCATCGGGATTAATTATAGCGGATATCCGCCTCCCCGGTTTCCAGGTCCCGGCTGATGTGCCCGGGCGGCCTGGTTTGCCGGATCAGGATTCGCGGGCAGGGGAATATTCACTGACAGCACCCCTGCCTGTTTGCACCGGCTTTCGGTTAGGATAAAATAGCGTAAGTTATAATCAGGGGAAAAAAATGATTAAAAGTATATATATCGGCAAAAAGCGGATGGGGCTTTTCAAGGCCACCTTGTTGAAACCGGAAGGCGTGGAGCTGGCCATCCTGATCCTGTCCGGGGACGGGTCCTCTGACTGCCTGCAGGAAAACGCGGCTTCGGGAGAATCCTTCGCCCAGTTTCTTTACCAGAACCTGGTGGAGGATACCAATATCGTCGTGGACGGCGAGAACCTGACTTTCGCCGGCTCGCTTCTGCTCGGGACGATCGGAAGTTTGTACTACAACAAGAAAAAGAAAGAGATGCTCTTCATCACCGGGGGAGATTTTGAAGTCCGGAAAAAGCTGGAGCAGCTGATCGGGCTCTACAGCATTGATGAAAAGAATTTCATCTTCTGGCTGGATGAAGCCATGGAGAGATACAACCTGCCCAAAGCGGACA
>JAQTNV010000080.1 GCA_028713675.1 bacterium | reverse complement strand
CCAGCCAGAAAATGGAATCGGTCCGGTTGACCTCTTTTCCATCCTTGTTGTTCCGGATAAAGGTGGCGTCGCGGGTTTGCTTGATGCGTTCCGCCAGCCGGTTGACCGTCCATTCCCAGCTTTTCTCTTCCCAGTGATTGCTGTTCGGTGCCCGGTACAATGGTTTGAAAAGCCGGTGTTCGCTGTTGACCATTTTCAGCACGGAGGATCCCTTGGCGCACAAGGCTCCTTCGCTGACCGGGTATCCGGGGTCGCCTTCCGTGTTGATGATCTTTCCATCCTTCACGTGAGCGATGACATTGCAGATGACGGAACAGAACGGGCAGACCGTGATGACCTCTTTTGCCCCTGCCACCTTGAGACCTTCCGCGTGGGCCGCAAATACCCGTGTCGGCCAGCCGACCTGGCTGACCGCGATGCCCGCGAAGCCCAGGCCGGTTATTTTGATAAATCCACGGCGGGTCAATTCCATGCGCGCTCTCCTTTCTGATCAATGCGCTTTCGCGCAAACATTAATAAGGCCATGCCTGTCCGGCATCCGACTTAAACACAACTGAATTCACCATAATAAACGTATAGGAAAGCGTCAATTTGTGTTATCGCAAACATATAAATATTCGCGATAACACCTGTGTATGGCTGGATTAACGAACTGTCAGCGGCTGAACGGAAAGGTAATTCCCTGGCCTGCTGCCTACGGATTTTTCCCCGCAGTCAGGTATGGGGATTGCCCCTGGCAGGCCAGGCAAGTGGCGCCGTGCTTCGCCGGATAAGCCTCGCCGCAGGCGGCGCAGATCGCGATCGAACCTTTGCTCCGCTTGGACAGGAGCTGCGGTTGTACCCTGACTTTATTGATGCTGTAGATTTCTCTCCCCGCGTCCAATATCTGTTCGAGAAGCTGGTTGGAATCCTGCTCCTTCTTCGGTTTGAGTTTCAGGAACCAGTTTTTAATTTCATCATATTTGTCGATTTTTCCTTTATCGAGAAATACCCGGATCCCGTCACCGGACTGCTTGTCATAGAGGGTAAGGGCGAAACGTCCCAGATCGACGACCCTCAACCAGCCGTTTCCGATGGTGCAGGGCGTCAGAAGCTGGGCGGCATCAGGAAGGCAATAAGAAGTTTCGCAGATGACATCGTAGAGCGAATCTTTTGGCACCCGCTCCTGCGCCATGGTTATCATGATGCCTCCGATGATCAGCCCGGGGGCAACCCTGCCGTGAAAAGACTCGGCCATGCGAAAATATTCTTCCTGAGAATGCTGCCCGAAATTCATTTGCCTATCCTCCTTTGCTCCAGCTGTTAAAACACGTGGACTTCGGTCGCCTTGAAGGAAATATAAACATCGGAATTGATTTCCAGGGACAAATCCTGGAAAGATCTTCTCGTCACCAAGGATTTAATCGGTATTCCCACATCGACCATGACTTTGGTCACGATCCCGTTATCGGAGATGGACCTGATTTTGCCCCGGTAACAGTTCCGGGCACTGGTTTTTATCTGCTCTCGGGAAATGAGGACGTCTTCCGGGCGGAAGGCAACCCATACCTTCCCTTCTTTTTGCGTGGCGGAACAGATCCGGATGGCGTGCTCGGGGGCCCCGTTGCGCACGCTGATTTCGGCGAGTCCTTCCTTCACGTTGCTGAGGCCTTCAAAAAGATTTTCGGCCCCCGTGAACGTGGCGACGAATTCCGACTGCGGCGTCCGGAAGATGTCTCCGGGAGGGCCGATCTGGACGATACCGCCCTGCTGCATGACCGCGATCCGGTCGGCCAGCGTCAATGCTTCCTCGAAATTATGCGTCACGTGGATCGTGGTGGTTTCCAGCCGCCGGTGGATAAGCTTCAATTCATCGGCAAGTTCCCGCCGCGTATTCGGGTCAAGCGAGGCCAGGGTTTCGTCCAGGAGCAGCACTTCCGGCCTGATTACCAGCGCCCGCGCCAGTGCGACCCTCTGTTTTTCCCCGCCGCTTAACGTCTGCGGGTTCCGCCCGGCCAGGTGCCTGATATTGAGCAGGTCCACGATCCCGTCAAACCTTCTATTGGTTTCATCGCCGGGAAGTTTTTGGGACTTCAAACCAAAGCGGATGTTTTCGGACACGCTCAGGTGCGGAAAAAGCAGGCATTCCTGGTAGACAATCCCGATGTTGCGCTCTTCCGGGGGCGTATGCGTCACGTCCTTCCCCGCCAGCAAGATCCGGCCGCCATCAGGATTCAGCCTGCCGATGATCAGGTCGAGGAGAAGGGTTTTCCCGCTTCCCGTGGGCCCCAGGACCACCAGGTATTCACCCCGGCGGACCTTCAGGTTCACGCCCGTCAGGGAAAACGCCCCCACCCGCTTGGAGAGATTACTCAGTTCGATCATGGTTGCCTCCCTCGCGGCCGGCTCTCATGTTCCATGCTCGATTCCCCTTTTGAAGCGGGCAATGACCCATCTCGTGGAAAGAATCAAAAAAAGCGCCACGAAAATCAGAATCAGTGCCGCGGCAATCGCCCTGTCGATATCTCCCGTCGACATGTTGATGAAAACCGTCACCGGCAGGGTCGCGGTCTGGTAGGAAACTGCGCCCGCCAGCATGAGGGTCGCTCCGAATTCCGAAAGACCCCGGGCGAAAGCCATGGTGACACCGTTCACCAGTCCCTCCCAGGAAAGGGGCATCGTAATCGTGAAAAACACCCTCAACGGCCGGGCACCCAGCGAACGGGCGACCATCTCATACCGCACGTCGATGGTCTTGATGGCGGTCTGCATCGCCTTGACGAAAAGTGGCGTCGCGACGAAAAACTGGGCGATGATGGCGCCCTTCAGCGAGAACACGAAAGATATCCCCAGCGCCGCTAACGGCTGTCCGATCCATCCTTTTCTCCCGAACAGCAGGAGCAACCCGACCCCGCAAACCAACGGAGGAATGGAAATCGCCAGGTCAATCAGGGTTTCCAGAACCATCTTGCCGCGGAAATCATGTCGCGCCAGGAGATAGGCGAGAGGTGTACCCGCAATAACGGCGCCGATCGTGGCTGTGATCGCGGCGATCAGGGAAAGCTTCACGGCCGCGAGAATTTCAGGATCCGCCAACCCGGACGGTAAGGAGGCCGGGCTATAGGCAAGTATTGCCAGCAGCAGAAAAACGGCGAGCGCCGGGTACAGCAACCCGACTGAATAGGCGATTACCCTGCTATTCCAAAACCTTGTAACCATACTTGGTCCAGATATTTCCGCTGGATTTGACGCAGGCGATGAATTCTTCCGCCAATTCCCTGGATGCCGAGAACGTCAGTAGGCCGATAGTAACTGTTTCCACCACCAGGTGGCCCTTGTCGATCTCGACGATCCCGGCCTTTCCCTGCCTGGCATATCTCTCCGCTGTGGGACGCCAGACAATCGTTGCGTCCGCTTCGCCCAGGATCACGTCCAGGGCCACCTCCTCCACGGTCATTCTTGAAACCGTGACCGCCTTTTTTCTGACCTGCTCGTAGATACCGGCCGCGCGGAGCATGTCTTCGGCAAGCTTCCCGATGGCGGCGGCATTCCCATCGGCGAGACTGACCCGCACGCGCGGGTCCGTGAAACTCGCCAGGGAAGAGACCTTTTTGGGATTCCCGGGCCCGACCAGGATAACGGGTTCGTTCAGCACCACCGGCTTCGAGCCGGCAATGAACCCTTTATTTTGGGCAATGTTCATGTGGAATGTCGAACTGGCGACAAAGAGGTCGCCGACTTTCTGGGTCTCGATCTTCGTGAGCAGGACACCGCTGCCACCGTAAGCAAGAATCACCTTTTGTCTGCGCTCTTTTTCGAAACGTTGGGCGATTTCGTCCATCGGGTGCTTCACTCCGGCGGCGCAATACACTAGGAGCGGGCTTTGGGGTCGTTCAGCGCAGGAGGTCAAAACCTGGGCGAGCGCGATTATTATCAGGGCCAGCCCGAGGAAGAGGCTTTTTTTCATTTTGTGTTCCATTAAAAATGCATACTGCCTTTTATATGTCAGTTATAGCATATAACTTCAGCCGCGAATCCGGTCAAGCCGCATATTTAAAATAGGACAGTCCTTTGGGAGATAGGAGATGGGGGGAAACCCAACAAACCCGACCCACCGTCTTACGTTTTACGCCTAACGCCTGCCGTTAGTCTTTTTTTCTTTTTTGAGGGGTTGGTTTCGCTCCCGAATTAGGTGTTGGGTGTTAGGTCATAGGTGATAGGTTTAAACCCAATACCCATAACCTAAGACCCATGACCCAGAAACCGAGAACCAACCCCCGGCCTTCTGAAAACCCAATAAACTTAACAACCCCGACAACCATATTTCCTATCTTTTGCTTTTAAGCCTTAGGTCTCACGCCTTACGTCTCACGCCTTACGTCTCACGCCTTACGCCTCACGCCTTACGCCTCACGGCCTTTGACCTTTGAGCTTTGAGCTGCTCACGTCTTACGCCTCACGCTTTTTTATAGTATCTTTTTAATTCAAACTATGGCCGGGAAAGAAACTTATTCTCCTCTGATCATCATCTCCGGCAAGGGCGGGGTGGGCAAAACCACCGCTTCCGCCGCCCTCGGCCTGGCCCTCGCCCAGACCGGCAAGAGGATCCTCCTGGTCGAGGTCAGGGGGGAGAACCGGATCCCGCCGCTTTTCGACCAGGGCCCGTCCGGGTACACCGAGAAGGAAATCGCCCCCAATCTTTACTCGATCAGCATCACCGGCGAGGAAACCGTCCGGGAATACCTGAAGATCCGCCTGATGGTGAAGCTCGCCTACGAAACCCTGGTCAAGCATCCCCTTTTCCAGTATGTCATCGACGCCATCCCCGGCCTCGCCGACCTCTTCAGCCTGGGCAAGATCTGGGACATCCACCGCTTCGGACACGATCGGCAGAAAAAATGGTGGTACGACTACATCATTCTGGACTCCCCCCCCACCGGGCAGGGCATTCCCTTCCTCCGCGTGCCCGAGGTGACCATCTCCACCCTCCGGCTGGGCCCGATCGTGATGGAAGCCGAAAAGATCCAGGCGCTCCTTTCCAACAAGTCCCGGACCCGGCTCCTGATCGTGACCATCCCGGAAGAGATGGCGGTCGCCGAGGCGGTCGAGTACTGGAAGCGCGCCCGGCACGAGCTCAACATCCAGCTCGGCCCCATCATTATTAATAATGTCCTTCCGGAGGCCTTTTCCCCGGAAGAAAACCAGTGGCTGGCCGGGCATCCCGATACCCCGGCCCCGCTGGCCGGGCTGATCGAGCCCGCCCGGATCAGGACCCAGCGCGAGCTGAGCCAGCGGGAGGAGATCAAACGGCTCAAGAAAGAGATCCCCGGCGGCAAGTTTGTCGAGGTTCCCCTCTTTTCCCGGCATGAGTGGGGAGAAAAGGACCTCCTGGAAATGGGAAACCTGCTGTTCCGGGAGCTTTTCCCGGAACTTGTCAGAAAATCATCTGTTGGCCCCCTCACCCCCGGCCCCTCACTCGATAGGAAAGGAAGAGGGTGAAAATATAAATATTTATGGACCTTAAAGAGCTCTTAAAAAACAAGAAGATCGCCATCATCGGGGGAAGCGGAGGGGTGGGCAAGACCAGTCTCTCCGCCGCCCTGGCTCTCGAACTCGCCCGGAGCGGGCGGAAGGCCCTGGTGCTGACCATCGACCCGGCCCGCCGGCTGGCTGACGCCCTCGGCATCCGGCTGGAAGGGGGAGACGAAGTCACCATCCACGATGCTGTCCCCGGGGCCCCCGGGGCGGGCCCGGGAGGCTCTCTCCGGGCCATGATGCTGGACATGAAGAGCACCTTTGACAACATGGTTATCCGGACCGCCCCCAACCCCGAAGTGCGGGACCGGATCCTGGGAAACCGCTACTACCAGCAATTGTCCACCGTAGTCTCCGGCTCGCAGGATTACATGGCGATCGAAAAACTCTTCGAACTGCACAAGCGGGAAGACCTGGACCTGATCGTTCTCGACACCCCCCCCACCCGCTCGGCCTGGGAATTCCTGACCGCGCCCACCCGGGTGGTCAGCATCATGGAGGGCGGCCTGCTCAAGACGCTCGTCCGTCCCTACATCAAAGTGGGCCGGAAGGCGTTCGGAATATTCCGGGACCGGGGCGAAATCCTCTTTTCCCTGGCGGAGCGCATGGTGGGAGCGGAAATCCTGCATGAGATCGGCGAGCTGGCCATGGACGCCGAGGAGCTCCTGGAACTGTTCAAAACCCGGGCGGAAAAGGTGCAGTCCCTGCTCCGGGATGATAAAAGCGTTTTCTTCATCGCCACCCGTCCCCGCTCCGACCTGCTCCAGGAAGCGCGGATCTACCGCGACCGTCTCCGCGAAGCCCGGATTCCCTTCGGGGGATTCTTCGTGAACCGGATGGGAACCTGCCCGGACCCGCTCCCGCAGGAATCCCCGGAACTGTCTTCCCTCCTTTCCCAAAACCTGGCCCCCGGCATCGATGGGCAGGTTTTTGAAAAGCGGCTCTGGCAGAACCTCCGGGAAGTCCAGGCCCGCTGCCGGGACGAGAAAGAAGCGGTCAGCCGGCTCCTGAAAACCGCCGGAAGCGGCGACCGGGTTTTCCTGGTGCCCGAGCTGGCCGAGCCGATCCATGACCTCGCGGGGCTTTCCAGTCTGGCCGGAAAACTGGGGACGGAATAAGCAGTAGGCAGCTAAAAGCTCAAAGGTGAAAGCTCAAAGGCAGAAAATAAAACCCTTGAGTTTTCTTCTTCTCTTCCCTTCGAACTTTGACCCTTGAGCTTTGACCTTTTTTCCTCTCCTAATTCTTTACACTTCTTCCCGCTTGTTTTATTCTTTTATCTTGTTTTTCCCATAAATATGGAGGGAGCAGTATGACCGCGAAAGTCATCCTGGGGACTGAAGTCGCCAAGGAAATCCGGGAAGAATTGAAGGAAGAGGTCTCTTTCCTGAAGGACAAATACGGGATCACCCCGGGGCTGGTAACCATCCTGGTGGGAGAAAACCCGGCCTCGGTCAGCTACGTGACCGGGAAGCAGAAAGCCGCCAAGGAGCTCGGCTTTCATTCCATCCAGGACACCCAGCCGGCCGATATCTCCGAAGCCCGGCTCCTCGAGCTCGTCGACAAGTACAACCGGGATAAAGATATTCACGGGATCCTGGTCCAGCTTCCCCTGCCCCGTCAGATCAACGAGACCAGGGTCCTTTACGCGATCGACCCGAAAAAAGACGTGGACGGCTTCCACCCGGTCAATCTCGGCAAACTGATGATCGGTGAGGCGGACTTCCTCCCCTGCACCCCCGCCGGGATCCAACAGCTCCTGATCCGCGCGGGCGTGCAGACCGACGGCGCCGAGGTCGTGGTGGTGGGGCGCTCCAACATCGTGGGCAAGCCCATCGCCAATATCCTGGTGCAGAAAGCGGCGGGAGCCAACGCCACCGTGACCATCTGCCACACCCGGACGCGGGACCTGGCCGCCCATACCCGGCGGGCCGACATCCTGATCGTGGCCGCCGGGAAACCCAAGGCCGTGACCGTGGACATGGTCCGGCCGGGAGCGGCGGTCATCGATGTGGGGGTCAACCGGATCGGCATGACCACTGAAGGGAAAGCCAAGCTCTGCGGGGACGTGGATTTCGAAGCGGTCAAGGAAGTGGCCTCGGTGATTACGCCCGTGCCCGGCGGGGTGGGCCCGATGACCATCACCATGCTGATGTCCAACACGGTCAAAGCGGCCAAACTCTCCATAAAATAGGTCGCAGGGAAAAGCGTCCATAGTGTCCATCGGGTCCATAGTGTCCATCGGGTCCATAGTGTCCATCGGGTCCATAGTGTCCGTAGCGTCCGAAGTGTCCAAAAAATGGTGATAGGTGATAGGTGATAGGTGATAGATCTTAGGTTTTAACCCAACACCCATGACCCATGACCTATGACCCAACAAACACAACAGACACAACGGACTCAATAGACACGATAGACACAATAGACAAGGTAATCGGATCAATTGAACATGAGCAAAGTTATTGCTATAGCCGGCAAGGGAGGGAGCGGGAAAACCACCGTCGCTGCCCTGCTGATCCGCGAGCTTCAGATCCGGGGAAAGGTCCCGGTCCTGGCCATTGACGCCGACCCGGTCGCCTGCCTGGGCCCCTTCCTGGGGATCAAGGCGGAAAAAACCATCGGCACGGTCGAGCAGGAATTCCAGAACGCCCGAGAGAAGATTCCCCCCGGTATGACCAAGGCCAGCTACCTGGAAATCCTGTTGAACGGCGCCATCGCGGAAAAAAAAGGCGTGGACCTGCTGGTCATGGGGCGCCCCGAAGGCCAGGGCTGCTACTGCTCGGTCCACAACATGCTCCGTGAATTCATTGAAAAGCTGTCCGCCAATTACCCTTACCTGGTGGTGGACAACGAGGCCGGGATGGAGCATTTTTCCCGGGGCACCATCCCCCGGATCGACCAGCTCATCCTGGTTTCCGACCCCAGTCGGAGGGGGATCAAGTCGGCCCAGGCCCTGGTCCGGCTGATCGGGGAACTCGAGATGAAGATCCCGGAATACTTTCTGATCGTGGACCGGACCAGGTCGGGACTGCCCCCGGAAATCAGGGCGGACCTGAACGGGCTGGGGGCGAAGCTCCTGGGGGTGATTCCCGAAGACCAGGAAATCACCGGGCTGGATTTAAAGGACCTCCCGGTCACGGAAATAAAGAATGAATCCGCCGCGGCCCAGGCGGTTTCCGGGATCTGCGATCAATTTTTGTAATAAAAAGAAGGTCGTAGGTCATAGGGAAAAGCGTTCATAGAGTCTATTGAGTCCATAGTGTCCATAGTGTCCATAGAGTCAAAATAAAATTGGATAATTTGACACAATAGACACAATGGACACAACGACACAATAGACAAGAATTGGTCGGCGGTCGGTCATCGCTGCGTGCCTGGAAGAATAGGGAGGACAAATGGCCCAGGAAAAAGAGAAACAGGAGGAACGGGTTGATTTCGAGGGGAAAAAAGTGAAGGTCGTGGGGGCCGACTATGATCCCGGGACCCCCGTCGAGCCCCACCCCTGGCGGGACAAGCTGAAAACCAGGGAAGAGAAGCTCAAATACCTGGAAACCGCCGAGCGTTACTGGTTCTCGAAAGAATGGTTCGGGAGCGAGAAGCGGAAAAACCCGGCATAAAAAAAGCGTCCATAGTGTCCATAGGGTTCGTAGTGTCCTTAGTGTCCAAAAATGGGTGATAAGTTATAGGTGATAGATCTTAGGTTTTAACCCAACACCCATGACCCATGACCTATGACCCAATGGGCACAATAGACACAATGGACACGATAGACTCGATAGACACGATAACTAAGGAGGGCTGATATGGTTTTCGCGGTTCCGAAACTGAAATATACCGGCAAGATCCAGGAGGTTACGATCGGGAAAGGCGAGCGGGCAATCACCCTGGGGGGTGAAACCGCGTTCCCCTTCTACCGGTTCGAAGGTGAGATCCCCCACCCTCCCCGGATCGCCATGGAAGTGCACGACGCCCCTCCCTCCGACTGGCCCGATGCGGCCACCGAGCCGTTCCGTGATGTCCTCAAGGACCCGGCCGCCTGGGCGAAAAAATGTGTTTCCGAGTACGGCGCCGACGCCATCGCCCTCCGGCTTACCTCCACCGATCCCAACGGGGCCAACCGCCCGGCCGGGGAGGTGATCCCCTCGGTGAAAGCGGTGACCGCCGCGGTCCCGGTGCCGGTCCTGGTCCTGGGCGTCGGCAGCCCGGACAAGGATACCGAGGTTCTGAAAAAGGTTTCGGAGGAATGCGCGGGGCAGAACCTGGTCCTGGGGCCGGTCGAGGAAAAAACCTACAAGCAGATCGGGGCCAGCGCCATCGGCTTCGCCCACCGGGTCCTGGCCTCCACCCCGATCGACGTCAACCTGGCCAAACAGCTCAACATCCTCCTTTCCAACCTGGGCGTTCCCGAGAACCAGACCCTGATGGATCCCACCACCGGCGGCCTGGGCTACGGGCTCGAGTACACCTATTCGGTGATGGAGCGCGACCGGATGGCCGCCCTCATCCAGGAAGACGATAAGCTCAAGTTTCCCCTGGTCAATTACGTCGGGATCGAAACCTGGAAAACCAAGGAAGCCAAGACCCCGGACGATCCCAAGCTGGGCAAAGCCCGGGACCGGGGGATCCTGATGGAAGCGGTCACCGCGGTCTGTTTCCTCCTGGCCGGTTCGGACCTGGTTATTCTCCGCCATCCCGATTCCGTAAGACTGGTCCGGGAAATGATCGCGGAACTCCTGGCCCGGTAAAAAATGATGGGGATTAAAATCCTTTTTTTTCACCGTCATTCCGGGCTTGACCCGGAATCCAGATTTTATGATTTGTTTACCGCTTTCCATGAAACGATACCTGGATTCCTGCTTTCGCAGGAATGACAAAAAAGAAATGGAAATGTTTTAAGGAGGTTCACTTGGCAAAAGAAAACACCAAACGCAGCGCTGATCCCTCCGCCTGCGAGCTCCTGCCCCGCTGCAGTGAGGAGAAACTGGTCCTCTCCTGGGACCGTTACGAGTCCCAGCAGCCGAGCTGCGGCTTCGGGTCGCAGGGCATCTGCTGCCGGATCTGCGCCATGGGCCCCTGCCGGATCAGCAAAAAGGCCTCCGCCGGGGTCTGCGGGGCCACCGCCGACACCATCGCGGCCCGGAATTTCCTCCGGATGATCGCCGCCGGGACGGCCGCCCACTCCGACCACGGAAGGTCGGTGGCCGAGGTCTTTATCCTGGCCGCGGAGGGCAAGGTCCCGGGTTATGAAATCAAGGACGAGCAGAAGCTTTTCCAGCTGGCCCTCGACCTCGGGATCGAGATCGGGAAAAAACCGGTCAAGGAAATCGCCCTGGAAGTGGGGCATAAGCTCCTGGCCGAGTTCGGAAGGCAGGAAGGCGAGCTCCATTTCGTCAAGCGCGCCCCGCTCAAGCGGCAG
Source organism: bacterium (assembly GCA_028713675.1). Taxonomy (GTDB): domain Bacteria; phylum Desulfobacterota; class JAPLJL01; order JAPLJL01; family JAPLJL01; genus JAPLJL01. The sequence goes on along the minus strand of JAQTNV010000080.1, from coordinate 527 downwards.
GAGATCTGGAAGAAACTGGGGATCACGCCCCGCGGGGTCGACCGGGAAGTGGTCGAGATCATGCACCGGACCACGATGGGGGTGGACCAGGACATCGACAACCTGATGGTCCAGGGCTCCCGCTGCGCCCTGGCCGACGGCTGGGGCGGGTCCATGATCGCCACCGAGCTCCAGGACGTCATGTTCGGGACCCCGGTGCCCCGGACCAGCGCCTCCAACCTGGGGGTGCTCAAGGAAGACGAAGTCAACATCGTTATTCACGGCCACGAGCCCCTCCTTTCGGAGATGATCGTGGCGGCCTCCCGGACCAAGGAGATGCGCGAGCTGGCCCTAAAAGTCGGCGCCCGGGGCATCAACCTGGCCGGCATCTGCTGCACCGCCAACGAGATGCTCATGCGCCACGGCATCCCCATCGCCGGGAATTTCCTCCACCAGGAGCTGGCCATCGCCACCGGGGCGGTCGAGGCCATGATCGTGGACGTCCAGTGCATCATGCAGGGGCTCGCCGATCTCTCCCGGTGCTTCCA
>JAQTNV010000079.1 GCA_028713675.1 bacterium | reverse complement strand
TGCCGAGTTCGTAATGCTCCACCCCGTGGGAGGGGATCCGGGTATCCGACATCCTCCCCAGGTGGCAGGGGTCGTGGTAGGTGATGGAGAGGTTGACCTCCTTACTGGGCTTCAGCTTTCCTTCCTTAATCAGTTCGTTCAAGAATTCGATCGAGTGCTGCACCTCGAATTTCATTTCCGGGCCCACCCGGGGATACTTGGACTTGATCAGCCCGAAGCAGCCGGCGCAGGAGGTGACTACTTTCTTCACCCCCAGCTGATTGAAGGTGTTGATGTTCTCGATAGCCATTTTCTGGAAGAGTTCTTCGTCCCCCACCATGAAAGCCGGGCTGGCGCAGCATTTTTCATTGGCCCCCAGGGTACCGAAATCCACCCCCGCCTTGTTGAAAAGGATGGCGGTGTTCCTGGCCACCCGGCGCATCTCCGGATCGAGGGAGTAGGTGCAGCCCACGAAGTAGAGAACCTCCGCCTTTTCCTGGTTCAGGTCCTTGACCTTGAGCCCCTTGGTCCAGTCGGTCCGCTTCCGGCGGGGCTGCTGCCAAACGTTGTCGTAGGACTTGATGCTTTCCACGATGGAAACGTGGGGGGCAAAACGGTTCTTCTCGTTCTTTTGCCAGGCGTCAATCCGGAATTCGTGCAGGACTTCCCAGAGTTCCTGGTCCGTCCCCACCTTGCAGGAGAGATCGCACATCCCGCAGAGGGTGCAGTTGTATAGGATCTCTAATACCTTGGGCGAGTAGCCGATCCGTCCCTCGAGCAGCGAAAGTGCCATGATCAGTTTGCCGCTCGCGGAAAAAGCGTGGAAATTATGCTTGGCGATCGCCGGGCAACCCTGGGCAAAACGCCAGCTCTTTAAAAGTGATGAGATCGGGATGAATTTACAGGTGGAGCACCTGACACATCGCATCATATCTTTTTTATAATCTACCAGAGCCATGGGTTCCTCCCTTGCTAAGCGTCCAATTAACCTGTCTGCCTAAAAGCAGAGTTTCCCTGGATTCAGAATGTTTTTCGGGTCGAAAACCCCCTTGACCCGCTTCATCGCGTTCACGAACTCGGTATTCTGCGAGTAAACCATCGGGGCCCAGGCACCGTAGGGACGGGAGAAGAAAGCCCCCTGCTTCTGGAAGGCCTGGCTGGCTTTCTCGATCAGCCCTTGGATCCGGGCCTTCTCCTTGGTGTCGCCCGAGGGACAGGGGAAATCAAACCCCAGATGACAGCTGGTCCCCTGCACTACCGGCTGGATGTAGATCCCGATCTGGGAAGCCGGGTAATTCTCCTGGACCGCCATCTCCCGGAGGGCGGGGATGAATGATTCCACCCGGTTCAGGGTGGTAATAAAGAAGAGCTCGTAATTCTCACCCCCGTAACGCAGCTTCCAGTAAGGCTCCGAAGAAGCGTTGCGGATCACCCGGAGCAGGACCTCGGCCTTGACCTCACCCAGGGATTGCACGGGTGTCAGGCCCTCCTTCTGGATCAGATCCCAGAGATCCTTTTCCTGGTAGTCCACCTTTTCTTCCGGGTGACGGTTATAGCCGCAAACCGTGAAGGCCAGGATCCAGGGTGGCAGGGTCCGGACCAGCTTGTCGACTCCACCCCGGTCGGAGGCGAGCAGGGAAGCCAGGGTGAAGTTATTAAGAAGGAATAATTCCTCGGCGAGGTCCAGGCGGATCAGCCGATAGGCAACCTCGATCAAGCGCTCCAGGCGAGAGTCGGAAAGGAAATAGAGCTTGTCGATCACCGGATAGAGCTCGCACTTGATCGAGGCCCAGGGAACGATTCCCATGGTCCCCTGCGACCCCTGGATCAGCTTGTGGTAATCCACCTGGTGCGGCCCGAGGGGAAATTTCTGCGCGCCCCCGATCTGCCACTGTCCCTGCAGGCCGCCGGGGCCCGAAGCCTCGCCGGTCTGGAAAACCTCCCCCGTCCCGAAAACCACTTCCATGCAAAGCAGGGGATCGGCGGCGTCCCAGTGGTGCCGGGGGATGATCACCGGCTCCCGCTCGAGCCCGCTCGCGAGGACCGACTTGTTAGCCCGGGGCGCGAGCGGCAGGTTCAGCCGTAGGCCTTCCTTTTTCAATTCCGGGATCAGTTGGCTGAAGGTAACGCCGGCCTCAATCACCGCGACCCGGTTTTTCCGGTTGATCCGGAGGATCTCTTTCATGCCGCTAAGGTCAACCACTACTCCCCCGATCGACGGGATCGTGTCCCCGCGACTGTGCGGCGCTCCGGAGCTCATCGGGATCAGGGGCACATTCGCCTGGTTGGCCCAGGCGACCAGGCCCTGGATGTCCTTCACTCCCCTGGGTTTGGCCAGCAGATCCGGAGAGCGGGAAGGGACAAAACTCATGTCCCCCGCCAACGCGGCGATTACCCCCGGGTCATCGGAAACCCGGTCCGCCCCGATCAAGCCGCCGATTTCCTGCTTGATTTCCATGGTTACCTCCCCTTGAATTGCCTCTTGGTTGCGAAAATGCTATTGTTGGTACTGAACTGTACCAACATTATATTGAAAAGTCAAATACTGCCTGCGATCATGAAACCTATGAAGAAGTCTCCGGCGCGCTCCTCCCAGAGCAAGTCCGCGAAAGACAGCGTCCAGGTCCGCCGCCTGCTGGATACCGCCTTCCAAATACTGAAAAGCCAAATACTGCCTGCGATCATAAAACCCGTGAAGAAGTCTCCGGTGCGCCCCTACCTGGGCGAGTCCGCGAAAGACCGCGTCCAGGCCCGCCGCCGTCTCCTAATGGATACCGCCTTTCAACTCCTGGCCAGCGATGGCTGGCGCAAAGTTACAATTGAAAACATCTGCAGCCAGGCGAAGCTCAACAAGCGCTATTTTTACGAGAGCTTTTCCGATCTGGATGATCTCTTTGCCGCCGTTGTCGATGAACTTGCTTCCGGACTTGTGGAAACCGCATTTAAGTCTGCCCGCGCCGCCCGGCAAGCCGGGCTATCCACAGAAGATTTTGCCCGAGCAGCGATGACGGAAGTAGTCAAATTCATCACCGACGATCCGCGCCGGGCCCGTGTTCTCTTCACCGAAATTGCGGACAGTCCCCGTGCCGTCGCACACCGGAGAGCGGTAATCCTTGGTCTGGCTAAGGCGATTTCCGCTTACGGCTACGAATACCATAACGTGACTGGTACCGACACGTTTTCAGAGCTCGCCTCCGCCCTGCTGATCGGCGGCAGCATTGAAGTGATCCTGGGCTGGCTCGATGGCAACATCGCAATTTCACGCGAGCATCTAATCGACGATCTCGCCGCGCTTTGGATTTTCGTCGGCGACGGCGTCGCCTCCTGGGGCAAGGCGCGCAAAAAAGCCCGAGCCAATTCCCGGAAGGGCAGATAATCCCTGCTTAAAGATGTCCTGCTTTGAGGCAGGAAACCATTCCGGGAAAAAATCAGATTTAATTTAACTTGATGATTCCTTGCGGCTTGCCGCGGGGAGGTTAAGATGAAAAGTTGTTTAGGAGGTTTTCCAGAACTTGGTAAGATAGTGCAATATATCGGCCAGTTGCTTATCGTCGTATTTGAGGGCCACTGCGCACATGCCGATCCCCGCGAATATTGAGATCATGGTTTTGCTTAGCAGCGCGGCCGATTCCTGATCCATTCCGGAGCGCAGGAGGATGTCGAATTCGATTTTTTCGATTTTAGCGAAAGCGCTTTTGATTCGTTCCTCCACCGCTTTGTTGTAGTTGGCGATACTTGCCAGTTCCAAAGCAATCTTTAAATCGTCCTTACTGGACAAGATTAAGCCGAGGTTGAACTGCAAAACCGTTTCCGTAATCTTCTCCGGCGGGATACTGTCGAGGTGCTCCGCTTTAAACCAGTCCGATTTGTCGGAGAAATAGATATATTTAATCAGGAGGTAGTCAATATAATTTAATAGGATATCTTCTTTGCTTTTGAAGTAATAACCAATCGCTCCGTGAGTGATACCGGCCATCTTGGCGATATCTTTTAGCGTGGTATCCTGAAAAGATTTTTTTAACAGGCATCTGCCTAATGCCTCCAGGATCGCTATTTTTCTTTCTGTTTGCGCGCCAGCGATGGACATGAAATCTTGGATCCTTTCTTTAAAATTATTGGAAATAACTATTTCTGTCAACCATCATAATTATGGAATTATATTATTCATATAAGTTTTTTTTGTCAAGCATTATTTAAATTAATATGAATTGTTTTTGTTCGGAATAACAATATGTTGATATGGAATTAAAAATTGGCTCTTGACAATATTTTCTTTTGAAAATATATTAGTCAGCGGACATAATTTAATTAAATATAGACAATATTTTATGATGATCAAAATAATAAGTTGTTATTGATTTTATATCGAGGGGAATTCTTATGATCGTAGCCGGATGCGATTTGGGTTCTTCCACCTCCAAGGTCGTGATTATGAATAATAATGATGTAAAAGCCATGGCGATCACGGCCACCGCCGCCAAGCCGGAAATAACATTAAAAAACATTTTGAACGAAGCGCTGGAAAAAGCTCAGCTTAAATCCATTGCCGATTTGGACTACATCCTGGGCACCGGTTATGGCAGGTTAAAGGCCCCGCTCTTTCACTCGAATATGTCGGAGATAGCTTGCCATGCCCGGGGAGTTTATTCGCTCAACCGGAAGGCCAGAACCATAATCGATATCGGCGGCCAGGACTGCAAGGTCATCTCCATAAATGACAAGGGAAAAGTCATGGAATTTTCCATGAACGACCGCTGTGCCGCGGGTACGGGACGTTTTTTCGAGTCTATGGCCCGGGCGCTGCAATGCGGTTTGGAAGACATTTCCGCCCTTTCCAACCAGGGGAAAAGTCCCGTCAGTATTTCCAGCCAGTGCAGCGTATTTGCCGAATCGGAAGTGGTGACCCTGGTCCATGAAGGGTTGGCTTGGGAGGATATCATCGCCGGCATCAACAATTCCGTGGCGTCCCGCCTGGTCGCGCTGGTAAACCGCATCGGCCTGGCGGAGGAGCTGGTCTTGACGGGAGGATGCGCGAAGAATGAGGGCCTGGGTCTGGCGCTGCAGAAACTATTGGGGGTCAGCCCCCGGAAACTTTCCCAGGACCCTCAGTTCATCGGGGCCATCGGGGCCGCACTGCTCGCCGAGGACAAACTGCGGGATCGGGGGGGCGCCTCTTGAACGGTTGCATGGCTGTTCAAATTGATAAATTCACTTCCATCCTTTCCCTCCCTTCTCGAGGGGAAAAGTGAAGGAGGGGGGCCATAAAATCAATTTAGTTTTCGGAGGAGAATTTCTCCGGCCAGAAAATAATCTTTGCTTCTCAGCAAACGCGAGGAGGAAAAATTGAGAACCGCCCGGGCGGGGGAATTATTGAAAGATTTTTCGGAGATTACCGGAACGCTCTACAATCCCCATATCGGGGATTGGAAAAAAAGGGGCGGCAAGGTTGTCGGGATTGTATGCTGCCCGGTGCCTAAAGAGCTGATCCAGGCGGCCGGGATGCTGCCCTTTCGCATCCGGGGCACCGGCAGCCAGGGGACGGAGCTGTCGGAAAAATTCACCGGGGATCTCTGCTGCTCTTTCCCCCGCAATTTTTTCAATCAGGCCCAGAAAGGCAAGCTGGATTTTCTGGATGGCGTGGTCTTCTCCAACAACTGCGACCATTACCGCCGGCTTTACGACAATTGGCATGCGGCCGGCATCCGGACGCCCTTTCTGCATATGATCAGTAATCCCAAGCGCATCGCCGAACAGGCCCGTCAATGGTACGAAAACGAAATGGTCGCGCTGCTTAACCGCCTGCAGGAGCATTTCGGCGTCACCGTGACGGAGGCAGAACTGGAGCAGGCGATCAGGCAGAGCAATGAAACCCGGCGGCTGCAGCGTCGGCTTTATGAGCTCCGGAAAGCCGGGCATCCCTCCCTGACCGGCGCGGAGACCCTGGCGGTGATGGTGGCCTCCACCTGCATGCCTCCCCAAACATACAATCAGAAGCTGGAAAGCCTGCTCTCCGAACTTGACCCGGCCGGCGGCAGCCACCAAGGCATCAGATTGATGATCGTGAGCTCCAGCCTGGACAACCCGGTGTTCCTCACGCTGATCGAAGACCTGGGCGGCCTGATCGTCGCCGATTACTCCTGCTTCGGAGCCAAGCTGATCGGTCCGGACATCGAGGAGAACTCCAGCTCGCCGCTTCAAGCCCTTTCCCGGCATTATCTGACCGAAGCCATCTCTTGTCCCCGCCTCTACGGATCCCACCCGCAAAGGATCCAGTTCATCCAGGAGACGATCCGGGAGTATAAGGTGGAAGGGGTGATCGGCGACTGGCTGACCTTCTGCGATACCTGGAATATTTTCCACTATATGTTGAAGCAGGAGCTGAAAAAAGACGGCATCCCGTTCCTGATGATCGAGCGGGAGTATATCCCTTCCTTTAAGGGACAACTGAAGACCAGGGTGCAGGCATTTCTGGAAATGATTCGGGGGTAGAAAATGTCAGAACAAGACAGCGCGTCGGAAAAAAGCGTCATCGAGGAATTATTCGGTTCGATCACCGCCCTGATCGAGAGCCAGGACCCGTACGACCGCCTGATGCTGGAGGCCTATCAAATGTCCCTGGCGAGAACCTCGCGGGTGAAAAGGGCCCTGGAGGAGCAAAAGCCCACGGCGGCCATGGGCGGAAACTGCATCCCGGAAATCCTGGTGGCGATGGATATCGAGCCATTTCAATTTTTAGAGTTTCCCTTTCAGGACGCCATATTGTATGGAGGCATGGAAGGTTTGCGGGATATGGTGGATAAGTCCGTGGAGATGTTCGGGCCGCACATGTGCTCCTTCGTGAGATTGGCCTGTTACGCGGTCGAGGCCAGGCTGGCGCCGTTTCCCACCGTGGTGATCGGCATGTCTTCGATCTGCGACTCCGGCAGCGCGGCCCAGCAGCTGGTCAGCAATCACCCGGACTGGAAAAACCGACCGAGCTACAGCATCGAGAGCCCGGCCCGCCGCGATGAAAAGAGTTACGAATATATAGCCTTCCAGCTGAAAGAACTAGTGGCTTTCCTAGAAAAGATCACCGGCCAGAAGCTGGATCTGGATAAATTGAAGGAGGTTTGCGAGATCTCCAACGAGCAGCTGCAGCTCTGGTGGGAGTACAACGAGCTCCGGCGGGCGATTCCCTGCCCATCCGACTGGAAGTTTGCGAGCATGGTCAACCAGATGGCCCGCTACTGGGGCATCGGCAAGCCGGAGTCCACGGCCTGGCTGAAAAAAGCGGTTGCGGTTCTGGGGGAGAAAGTGAAAGCGGGCAAAGGCCTGGAGGGGATCAAGGAGAAAATCCGCTTCTTCTGGTTCGATTTTCCGCCGATCATCTGGGGCGACCGGCTGTTCCGGTCGCTGGCGGAAGAGTATGGGGCGGTGATGGTCATGGATCTTTATTCCGATAATCCGCCGCATACCATGATCGATACCTCCAACGAGAAAGCCATGTGGATGGGCTTGGCCAAGAGGGCAACCTACGACTTCGGGATGCCCCGGATCGCCCTGGGCAGCGCGGATCTATACCGCCAGGACACCATCCGCGTGGTCAAGGATTTCAGCATGGACGCGGTCATCTGGCCGGGGCATAAAGGTCACAAGGACGCCGGGGCCCTGGTCAATATCGTGGCCGAGCAATGCCGGGAGCTCGGGGTCCCGCTTCTGAACCTGGGCTGTGATCTTTTGGACGACCGGGTGGTGCCGGTCGGGGAGATGAAGAAAAAGATCATCGATTTCTTTCAAATCACCGGTTTGGCCTGAGCGCGGATCCGAGAAACGCGGCCGGCCGGGGCGGGGTTTCAGCCTTATCGCAGGTAGTTATGGCCGTTTTTGATCCTTACATTAAAAAAATTGACGAATACCGCGCGGAGATGAAAAGTCGCGGCCGACAGGTTCGCGAGTTTGAGGCTCAGTCGGTCGCGGCGGGTCGGCGTCTCCGCCTCGATCCCGCCGCCAAGCCGGCGGTAATTTTGCGGGAAGACTCCTTTCTCGAATTGGGAAGCCCAAAGGCCGGGTCCTGCACTTTTACGCTCTGGACAGAAAACACCGCATTGATCGAAGACGGAAAAATCGTTTTGATCGGGCCCGATATCCCGGAAGCCCCCGGTCGGGACCTGCCGTTCGGTCAAGTTCTGCTTTTAGGCGGAGAGTCCCTGGACGACCAAGAGTATGACGACCTGGAGGTAACGGCGCGCCTGGGCTATCAAATTGAAGGCTACATGCCGAGAAGCACTGCCCGCGATCTCTGGGCCCGCGTCAATCGCAAGGCCGTGGCTCAGGGTTTTGGTTTCGCCGGATTGGGGCAGGCATTGATGACCATCTATAAAAATCGACACAGCCGGATCCAGTCTATGGCGGTGTTGTTTGTTACGGCGAGCAAAGAAGATGTAAAGATTCTCGATGATATTGCCACGCAGGTCCAGAAAATCGAAAAAGAGATCTCCCGGAAGAATTGGCAGATCAAAGGCCATGATCTTGATTGTTCCCTGGATTGTGATTCCTGCTTGGATAAGTCGGTTTGTGACACTATCCGGGAGGTCTTGAAAATACGGAAAGCCAAAAAAGCCGCCGCCGTTGGTTGCTGAAGGAGGAGACATGAAAATCAAGGCAGCTATTGTCCCGAGCCAGGGAGAGCCTTTTCAAATTGCCGAGGTGGAGCTTGAGGAGCCGCGCGTCGATGAAATTTTAGTTCGGATGGTCGGTACCGGAGTTTGTCATTCCGACATTGTCTTCCGGGATGTTTTCCCGGCTTCGACCTCGTCCGTATTGGGTCATGAAGGCGCGGGGATAGTGGAGCAAGTCGGCAAGGATGTTACCAGCGTGAAACCCGGCGATCATGTAGTCCTGAGCTTTAATTATTGTTGTCACTGTAATAATTGCCTTAAGGGCCGGCCCTATTATTGCGATAAATTCATGCTGATGAACTATCTCGGGAAGCGCGTGGATGGTTCCGCGACCTTGAGCATGGATGGAACTTCGCTGCACGGATCATTTCATGGTCAATCGTCGTTTGCCACCTACGCACTCGCGAGTGAAAAAAATACGGTGAAGGTACCTGATGATGTGCCGCTCGAAATCCTGGGACCGCTCGGATGTGGGATCCAGACCGGTGCCGGGACCGTGATGAACGCCTTAAAGGCCCCAGCCGGGTCAACCATGGCGGTCTTTGGAATGGGAACCGTGGGGCTCTCCGCCGTGATGGCGGCCAAGGTGGTCGGCTGCTCGACCATTATCGCGGTGGATATAAATCCGGAGCGTCTGAAGCTGGCCCAGGTATTCGGCGCGACGCATGTACTCGACTCCCGGGAGGTCAACCCGGCCATTGAAATCCAGGGCATCACCGGATACGGAAGTGATTATGCGATTGAAGCCGCCGGAAACCCGGGAGCATACCGTCAAGCGGTCGAGGGGCTGAATCCCACCGGAACCTGTATCCTGCTGGGCCTATCCCCCTTAGGAACGGAAGTAACCTTTGATATGAACCTGTTTGTCACCGGCCGGACGACGAAAGGGATTTTAGAAGGGGAAAGCATCCCCCATCTTTTTATCCCGACCATGATCAACATGTATAAAAAAGGCATTTTTCCTTTTGATAAGCTGATGAAATTCTATCCTTTGGAGGAGATCAATAAAGCGGTAGAGGACTCCGCCCGCGGGATCAGCATTAAACCGGTAATTCGTTTTTAAACTTAAGGAATTCAAACTAACGACCATCTTGAAAAGGTTGCCTGCAGAGGTCTGGTATGGATAAAGCTTTTTACGGTCAAGTGCTCTGGGTGGATTTATCCTCCGGCCGGATCGAAACCATCACAATTCCGGAGGAATACTATCGCGAATATATCGGCGGTTCCGGATTAGCGGCCCGCATTATCATGGAACGACAAGGTCCGCACGCGGATCCCCTGGGTGAGGAGAATATTTTGGGGATTCTGCCCGGTCTTTTGGGCGGGACCAACGCCTTATTCAGCGGGCGCTATATGGTAGTAGGGAAATCCCCTCTCACCGGCGGTTGGACGGAGTCCAACTCCGGCGGATATTTTGCCGGCGAGCTGAAAAGAACCGGCTACGACGGCGTATTTTTCCGGGGAATAGCTCCGCAACCTGTTTATTTGTGGATTAAGAACGATCAAGCGGAAATCCGGGAGGCCGCGCATCTTTGGGGCAAGGATACGGTCGAAACGGAAAAGGCGCTGCGGGAGGAATTGGGAGATGCCCGGGTAAGGGTGGCGGCGATTGGGCCGGCGGGGGAGAATCGTTCCCTGCTGGCCGGGGTGGTCAACGACGGCGGACGAATCGCGGCCCGCGGGGGTCTGGGCGCGGTCATGGGCGCGAAAAGGCTGAAAGCCGTGGCGGTTCGCGGCACGAAAAAGGTCCCAGTTTTTGACGCCAAGCTGATCGTGGCCGCCAATGAAAAACTGATGGCCTATCATAAAACGCCCAAGTCCATGGCCAAGCTTTTAGACGCCCGCTTGATGGGGCGCGTAATCCTCTCCACTGCCCCCTCCCTGCGTAAAATCACCACCCGGAAGCATAAAACCAGGTTCTCCCTCACCTCGCATGTTCGCAAACTGTTGCAAGCCCCGCTGACCCGGTTGACCGCCAGGGTTCTTCCCCCCATGGTTGCCAAGACGGGCTGGGAGTTATTTAAGGTTTTTGGAACGTCCGGAGGAACCATCCTCATGGCCGAGATGGGGGACTCGCCGATTAAGAATTGGGGCGGCGCGGTGGGCAAGGACATCTCCTCCCGGGAAATACAGAAACTCTCCCATGAAACTTTTATCGCCAATCAAAAGAAGAAATTTCACTGCGACCATTGCCCCATCGGATGCGGCAGTATCAATGAGCTTACCGAAGGCCGTTATAAAGGAACCGAGTCCCACCGGCCGGAATATGAATCCATCATCGCCTTGGGACCTTTGTGCCTCAACAGCAATCCCAAGAGCATTCAGGATCTCAATGAGTACTGCAACCGGATGGGGATAGACACCATCTCGGCCGGCGCGGTCATGGCTTTCGCGATCGAATGTTTCGAAAAAGGCATTCTGACGCTGGAAGATACCAATGGCCTGAAACTCGGGTGGGGCGACCCCGCGGCGCTGGAGGAGCTGCTCCGCCGGATCGTGCACCGCGAAGGCATCGGCGATCTCCTGGCCGACGGCGTGAAAGCGGCCATGCGCGTGATCGGGCGGGGAAGTTATCAATACGCCATCCACGCGGGCGGCCAGGAATTGCCCATGCACCATCCGTTGCGACTCCACTCCCTGGCGGCAGCTTATTCGGCGGATCCGGCGGTCGGCCGCCATACCAACTCCTGCACGCCCTACGCCTTATCCTTAAATCTTCGCGAGCTTTATCCCGAGCTTTTTGCCGGGCCACTGTTGATGTTTACGGAGGAAACGCGGGAGCGTTATTCAGCCCGCCTCCATGCGGCTTCCAACCATTATCTCCAGGTGGTTAATGCCGCCGGACTTTGCAATACCGGCGCGCTCCTGGGGGGGATGCCGCTCCGGGAATGGGTTAATGCCGCGACCGGCTGGGATCTGTCGCCCCAGGATATCCTCACCGTCGGGAAGAGGATGGTCAACCTCAAACAGCTTTTCAACCGCCGCGAAGGCCTGAGTCTGTCTGAAATCCGGATGCCTACCCGCACCATGGTGCCTCCCGA
>JAQTNV010000078.1 GCA_028713675.1 bacterium | reverse complement strand
AGGGAAAGATCCGGGCCGAAGCGGTGGTCAGAGGCGGAAAAGGTTATGTGCCGGCGGAAAGGCTGAAAGACTCCTCCGCGCCGGTTGGCACGATTTTTCTGGACGCCATTTTCGGCCCGGTCCTGAAGGTCAATTATTCGGTGACCAACGCCCGGGTCGGCCAGATTACCGATTATGACCGCCTGGTCATGGAAATCTGGACCAACGGCGGGATCGAGCCGGAAGAAGCGATCGCGCTGGCGGCCAAGATCCTAAAGGAGCAGCTGCAGGTTTTCATCAGCTTTGAGGAAACCGAGGAACGACCGGTGGAGGCGGGCCTGAAGGAGACGGCCCTTACCGCCTCGAGCATCCAGGAAATCCTGGAGCGCAGCATCGAAGAGCTGGAACTTTCGGTCCGGGCCACCAACTGTCTGAAGGGTGCCAACATCAACACCATCCGGGACCTGGTTTCCCGATCGGAATCGGAAATGTTGAAGATGAAAAATTTCGGGCGGAAATCCCTGAACGAGGTGATGGAGATCCTCCAAACCTGGGGTTTGAGCCTGAAACCCGACGAGGGCAAAGAGGCAGGGGAAGAAACAGAGTCAGGGGAATAGTTTTTTAAACCAGTAGGCAACCATGCGACACCATGTAGACCATCGGGTTTTTGATCGTCACTCCGAACACCGGACCGCGATGTTCCGGAATCTGGTTACCTCCCTCCTGGAAGCGGAGCGGATTGAAACCACTGTTGCCAAGGCCAAGGATCTTCGCCGGATCGCCGAGAAGATGATTACCCTGGGCAAGAAAGGCGGACTGGCCAACCTCCGGCGCGCGCTCCGGACCGTGAAGAGCAAAGAAGTGGCCAAGAAGCTGTTCGGACCACTGGCCGAGCGGTACCGCGACCGCCCGGGCGGGTATACCCGGATCATCAGAATCGGGAGAAGGCTCGGGGATGGGGCCTATCTGGCGATCATCGAGCTGGTTGACGCCGCTCCGCTCGCCCCCAAGAAGGTGAAAGAGAAGGGTGAAGCCGGCAAGCCGGAGAAGCAGGAAAAAACGGAAACCCGGAAGCCCGAAAAAGAGAAAAGCAAAAAGCCGGATAAAGAAAAAGCCAAGAAGACGGTGAAGGCCGACAAGTCCAAGAAACAGGACGCGCCCAAGAAGAAAGCCAAAGCAGGGACAAAAAAATCCGGCCAGGCGTAATCCCGGGGTTTGAAAAACCCGGTTGAGTTTTCTCTTTAGGAATCTTTTTTCCATTCTTTTAACCAGAGTTAAGATCTCACCCGAGGTGCACGGACAATTTATGTCCGCTCTGGAATACCCCGAAAGGTTGGCATCCCCGGCAACGGGTTTTCCCGATTTGTTGCCGTCGGCAGACGCGGGCTTTCCGGGCCGGGCCCGCGCTTGCGCAAGAATAATAATAAAGAAAGGCGGTGAAGCATGAAGGAAAAGGCGAAAAAGGGCAAACCGAATCCGGAAAAAAAGAAGGCCTCTCCGGCAGTCAAGTCAAAACCGAAACCGGCCGCCGCTTCCAAACCCAAGCCGAAATCCCAACCCCAGCCTAAAGCCAAGCCTTCAACCCCGGCCAAGTCTTCGCCCAAGCCGGAGCCCCGGCCCAAAGCCAAGCCTTCACCGAAGCCAGAGCCCCAGCTCAAAGCCAAACCTTCCACCCCGGCCAAGCCTTTACCCAAGCCCCAGCCCCAGTTTCCGGCCAAGGCCCAGCCCAAGCCTTTACCCAAGCCTTTGCCCAAACCGGTGCCCAAGGGAAAGGCCCGGATTGGAATCATTATGGGAAGTGAATCGGACCGCTACGTGATGGAAGATTGCGCCCGGACACTAGAGGATCTCGGGATCCGGTATGAACTTGCCGTTTCTTCCGCCCATCGGAATCCTGAACAGACCCGCATTTATGCCCGGGATGCCTCCCGCCGGGGGTTCCAGGTCATCATCGCCGGGGCGGGCGGGGCGGCCCACCTCGCGGGGGTGCTGGCCACGGAAACGACCCTTCCGGTGATCGCGGTTCCAATGGACACCTCTCCCCTGCATGGATTGGATTCGTTTCTTTCCACCTTCCAGATGCCGAGCGGGGTTCCGGTGGCCACCATGGGGATTGGCCGGTCCGGGGCCAAGAACGCGGCGATCCTGGCGGCGGAGATCCTGGCCCTGAACGATTCGGACCTGGAAAAGCGCCTGCGGGAATTCAAGCGGAAAATGTCCGAGGGCAGGCGGCTGGCCGGCGAATCGACCCGGCCTGAGGTTCCGGCGGGAGGAGGCCCCCGCAAGCCTTGAACCCGGCCGAGGCAGAGCTTGCCGCCGAGCTGATCCGGTCCGGGAGAATCGTCGCCTATCCGACCGAAACGTTCTACGGCCTGGGGACCGATGCCTTGAGTTCCCCGGCGGTGGAAAACCTTTTTGTTCTGAAGGGAAGGGAACCCGGTAAACCCATCCCGGTTCTGGTCGCCGACCGGGAAATGCTGGAAAAGATTGCGCTTCGGGTCGAGCGGCGGGCCGAAACCCTGATCCGGAAATTCTGGCCCGGACCCCTGACCCTGATTTTCCGGGCCCGGAAGACACTGCCGGCCAACCTCACCGCCAGCACCGGGAAGATCGGGGCGCGGATCTCCTCCCACCCCCTGGCCCTCCAACTCTGCCGGCAGGCGGGACGCCCGGTCACGACCACCAGCGCCAACCCGGCGGGAAAAACGCCGCCCCGGAGTCCGGCGCAGGTGAAGCGCTACTTTCCCGCCGGAGTGGATCTGATCCTGGAGGCCGGAAGGCTGGCCGGGAAAAAAGGCTCCACCGTCCTGGATCTGACCGTTCATCCCGCCCTCCTCATCCGGGAGGGCGCAATTCCCCGGGAAAAACTGGAAATTTTCATCCCCATCGCCAAGCCTTAAGGCGATACCGCCGGGCCTTGCGCATGGTGCATGGAGCATAGGGCAGAGTGCAGAAAGTAAGCAGTAAGCAGTAAGCAGTAAGCAGTAAAACCTATCACTTAACACCCAAAACCCATCACCTAATTGGGAAGCGCAGCCTGCCCGGGCGGACAAATCAATTATTACTAAATCATTTTTTGGGTTAAAATTATAAGAAGAAATAATCATGAAAATAATAAACCGTCGACAATTTATGGCCCGGGCCGGCAGGACCGGGGCGGCCCTGGGTGCGGCAACCCTGTTCCCCCAGGTTCTGACCCGGGCCTGGGGTGAGCAGGAGGATAAGCACTGGCTGGACCTGGCGGTGGTCCAGGGGCCGACCGCGGCCGCGGTGGAGAAGGCGGTTTCGCTCTTCGGGGGGATGGAGCGTTTCGTGAAGAAGGGCGGCCGGGTGGTTTTAAAACCGAACATGAGCTTTCCCGCCCCGCCCGCGGCCGGCGCGACCACCTCCCCGGAAGTGGTCGCCGCCGTGGCCAGCCTCTGCCTGAAGGCCGGGGCCGGCGAAATCCTGGTTCTGGATAATCCGATCCTCCAGCCGAGGGTCTGCCTGGAAAATTCCCAGATCAAAAGCGCCTGCGCCAAGATCGGAAAAACCCGGGTTCTGGCGGTCACGGACCGGAAATTTTTCACCGAGATCCCGGTGCCCATGGGGAAGGCCCTGAAAAAGGTCGAAGTGATGCAGGACGTGCTGAACGCCGACGCCGTCATCAATCTTCCGGTGGCCAAGTCGCACGGATCCACGGAGGTTTCCTTCGGGTTGAAAAACCTGATGGGGCTGATCTGGGACCGGCGCTATTTTCACAATGACATTGATCTCGACCAGGCGATCGCGGACCTGGGCACGGTGATTCATCCCTGTCTCACGATCCTTGATGCCACCCGCGTCATGACCGAGGGCGGTCCGTTCGGCCCGGGACACCTGGAATACCCCCAAAAAATTATCGCCGGGATCAACCCGGTGGCGGTGGATGCTTACGGGGTTACCCTGAGCCGGTGGTACGACGGAAAGATATTTTCTCCCCGCCAGGTGAAGCACATATTGCATGCCGCGGAACTCGGGCTGGGCGAAATCGATCCGGCCAAGCTGGACATCATCCGCAGTAAAATTTCCTGAATTGCCGGGGGAATTGATGCGGAACCGCACCTTTTTCCAGACCGCCGTACAGTTCCTGACCCTCGCGGCCTTTGTCCTGCTGCTTTTTCTGACCGTCTATCCCATCTCCCAGGGTTTTCCTTATGATTTTTATCTCCGGCTCGATCCCCTGGCGGCCCTGGGAGCATGGCTCGGGTCCGGGGGAATACCCGCCGGGTTTATTCTCTGTCTTTTCGTCGTCGGCCTGACCCTGGCGGGCGGCCGGCTGTTCTGCGGGTATCTGTGCCCGCTGGGCGCGATCGTGGATTTTTCCGACCTCCTGATCCGGGGGGGAAAAAAATCCCATCCCGAGGAAAACGATCGTCTCCGGCGCGGGCGCAACCTGAAATACTACCTTCTGCTCACGCTTCTGCTCTCGGGTTTTCTGGGCTTCAGCTGGTTCTATGTTTTTGATCCGATCTCGCTTATAACGCGGAGCTTCACCACTTTCGTGTACCCGGCGGCGATATTCCTGGCCAATATTTTTCTGGACCTGGCCCGGCCCCTGGCCCGCTATCTCGGCCTGACCGGCCTGGCCCATGCCAGTTTATCCCAGCCGCTTTACGCGGCGAATTTCGTCACCTTCCTGGTTTTTGCCGCTATTCTCGGGCTGGCTTATTTCTCCCGCCGCTTCTGGTGCCGGTATCTCTGCCCCCTCGGGGCCGGCCTGGGATTTCTGGCCTGGTGCGCGCCGGTCCGGCGCAGGGTGGAGGCGGGCTGCACCGAGTGCGGACGGTGCCGTTCCGCCTGCCCGATGGACGCCATCCCCGCCGATCCCCGCCGGACGGTCCAGGCGGAGTGCACCGGCTGCCGGGCCTGCGCCCGGGTCTGCCCGGAAGCGGTGGTCAAGTTCGGATGGGTTCCGAACCCGCGACGGAAAGAATACCGCTCGGAAGTGGATTTCTCCCGCCGGGGATTCCTGGCCGCGGCGGGAACGGGGCTCTCCCTGGCCCTCCTGGGCCGGACCAACCCGGCCCGCGCCGACCATGGCCCCGGTCTGATCCGTCCGCCGGGGGCGATCCCGGAACCGGAATTCATCCGGACCTGCATCCGCTGCGGTGAATGCCTGAAATCCTGCATCACCAATACCCTGCAGCCGGCCGTTTTCGAATCCGGGTTTGAGGGATTATGGACCCCCCGCCACCAGATGCGTCTGGCCGGCTGCGAGCAATCCTGCAATGTCTGCGGCCAGGTCTGCCCCACCCAGGCCATCCGCGCGCTCACCCTGGAGGAAAAGAAGCACGCCCGGATCGGCACGGCGGTCATCCGGAAGGAGAAGTGCATCGCCTGGGAGAAGAACCGGCTTTGCCTGATCTGCGACGAGGCCTGCCCTTATAACGCGATTGTTTTCAAGATGGTGGAAGGCAGGAAACGGCCGTTTCTGGACGCTTCCAAATGCAACGGCTGCGGGATCTGCGAAAAAGTCTGCCCGATCCAGGGGGAATCCGCGATCACGGTTTCCTCCCAGGGGGAGATCAGGCTCCGCCGGGGCTCATACCGGGAGGAGGCCCGGCGCCGCAACCTGGAGTTTAAATCCAAGGAACTGAAGGATACGTTTGAGGAAGAGCCGCCCGGATCGGGGACGGTTTACCCGCCGAAATAAAATTCCCTGCCTGGGGGTCTCCTGCCTTGATAAATTGATTTTTTAACCGGAAAGTGCCGGATAGCCGCGCTATTTCTTTTCCTCCACCTGTAGTTGCCGCGGATAATCAATCCTGATTTACAGTATCCGATAAAGCGGGTCGGCCAGGTGCTCGTGCTTGCATTGCTATTTTGTTTATCCTCCCCCTAGAGGGGGGAGGATGGAGGAGAGGGTGATAATTAATCCTGATTTACAGTATCCGATAAAGCGGATCGGCCAAGTGCTCGTGCTTGCATTGCTATTTTATTTATCCTCCCCCTAGAGGGGGGAGGATGGAGGAGAGGGTGATAATTAATCCTGATTTAAAGTATCCGATAAAGCGGATCAGCCAGGTGTTCGTGCTTGCATTGCTATTTTGTTTATCCTCCCCCTAGAGGGGGGAGGATGGAGGAGAGGGTGATAATTAATCCTGATTTACAGTATCCGATAAAGCGGATCAGCCAGGTGTTCGTGCTTGCATTGCGGGCAGCGGCCCGGCTTGGACAGCCGCCGGCGGTCGGTAAAAACATAATCGCAGGATAAACACTGCGCGGGGGTGATGACCAGTTTCTGTTTCCGGGCCTGAAGGGATTTTTCAATGTGTTCGAGGTGATCGAAGACCTCTTTTTCCCGAATCCCGATCGCGGCGGAAATCTCCCGGGCGCTCAGCTCCTGTTCCGAGATCAATTCGATAATGGACCGGCGGACGGTCTGGTTTCTTTCAATATCCGACAGCTGCTTTTTCATGGCGGGAAATCCATTTTGCCCCCCTTTGTAAAAAGGGGGGTGAGGGGGGATTTTCATTTTGTGTTAAACCCGAAAATGCAATTTGATCCGTTCTCCCTTCCATCGTAGACGGGATTTTTGTAGTTTGCCGATTCATCGGCGGTTTTAAAAAAGCCCGATAAATCGGGCAACTACGAGGCTTCGGGAAATAATAACCGCTAAATATTTTCGAGCTGGATGTGGGGCTATTTTTCTTCGGCGCGCGGGGAGAAGAGGGAGAGGGAATTGTAGACGATCAAATACAGGATCACGTATTCGCAAACCAGCAGGGCCACCTGCCAGAAGTGGGTCCCGGGCCAGAGCCAGACATTTATCAGTACGGCCAGCGGCATTGCGATGAAAAATGAGATGATTGCTCTTGCCATCTTTTTCTCCGTTGTTTTTCGATTGCTTGGATATCTTATCAATCCCGTTCGGCATATGGCAATATCTGCGTGGAGCAAAGGACAAAGAACAACCTGCCCAGCTTGCCCGAGGCTCGCCCAGGGTGTCGGCCAGGGAGAGCACGGTATTGATAATAATCTGTTATGTCTTATGTTCTATGCGCTTCGCTTTTTGCCCCTAACGCCTTACCCCTTACGCTCACGTTTTTTATTGCGGCAGTTGGCGGTCTTAAGTTTCCGTAATTTTGTTGTTGGCGATGAGCCATCTTTCCTGGAATGACCGGCGGGCGGCCCAGCCGACGTCTTTCATATACCAGGCGTTGACCGAACCCCCGATCACCGCCCCGACGGCGGGGACCGCCGAGAGCATCCGGCGCCGGGTGATGTTGACCCCGAGCTGCCGGGCCAGGCCCCGGACCGCGACGATCACCGATTCCCGGCCGAGCTGTTCCTTGGCCATCGCCCGCCAGGTCTGCTTGGCGATGGCCACCTCAATGGCCTGGAGGGCGTCCACGGCGGCGGTTTTTTCCTTCATATTGTTGGCCCCGGAAGCCGAGAGTATCCCCAGGATGAAGTTTTTATCGGCTTCGGATTTGCAGTCGTACCCATAACAGAGGCCGATTTGATAGGCGGTGCGGAGCGCGAGGGTGATAATAACCGGGATATCAAAAGGAATGGTGACCAGCCCCGCGGCGCCGGTGACCGCGCCTTCGGCCGCCGCCATCCCGATCGCCCAGTTGTGCACCTGGTTGGCCAGCCAGTCCGAGAGTTTAAGACTTTTGGCGCTTAATTCGGATATTTCCTTGACCCCGCCGTAAGTCAGGATATCTTCCTGGTCGGAAAGCTTTTTCGCCGTCACGCTGGCGAAATCCAGCGCTCTCTCAATTTCCCTTTGGGGAAGATAGCTGATGATTTTATTGGAAAACCGGTTCGTGGCTTTTCCGAAAACCACGCTGAACAGGCCGGGTTTTTCCTTCTTCCATTTCTGGATCTGGACTATCTGTTTTTCTTCATACGCCAGCAGTTTTTCCACGTGAACTCCTTATTGTTAGGGTACAAGTTGCATAGGGCATAGGGCAGAGAGCATAGGGCAAAGGGTAATACGATACAAACCTGGATTCCGGCTTCCGCCGGAATGACGATATTATTTCCCATGTTTTATTCTGCCTACTGCCTACTGCCTACGCTTTGCTCTCTACTCTATGCCCTATGCTCTATGCTCTCTACCCATTGTCTTCGCAGGCTTCCCTCGGCCACAATACCTCGGGATCTGATCGAAAAGCCTGCGGCTACCTGCTTACTGCCAGCGGCAGCGTGATTGTCACCCGGTATCCTGGCCCGATTTCCTCCTGCGGAGATCTCCCCTGAAACAGGAGCTGGGAAATGTTCCTGGCCTTTTCCTGCCGCAGGCCGATCTCAGCGGGAGACACCTCGACCCCTTTTTGCGCATGAAGCGCGTAGGCGGTTTTCGCATCCGCGCCGCGGGAAAATTTTGATTCGAGAAGTTTCCCGACCCCCGCCATTGCGCCCTGGGCCCCCTGGTAGGTTGAAGGCCGGGCCCCGCCGTGGTCTTCGAAACTTAAAAAGAGGCTGTCCCGGTGGGCGAGGTGATGCACAAAGGCGATCCCCATGTCGGTGGAACCATAGCCGTGGACCCGGGAATTCTCCAGGATTTCATAGACCAGCCATTCCAGCTCGGATTGTTCGATTTTTCCTTTCTTGCCGCCTTTTTCATCGTACAGGTTATATTTGGTCAGCACCTCCCGGCAATAAAGAAAAGCGATAAGCTGAAATATCGGGGCCGTTAAAATCAGGGCGTTTTCCCTGCCGCCGACCCGGAAAAATCCTTCCCGGAACAAATGGTCGAGGTAATTCTTCGCCTTGACGGTTTTGGCGTCGATTTTACTGCCTGTCCCCATGGCCCGCCGGACGAAATTGACCTCGGGGGAAAAATGGACGACCCCGCCCAGTTCAAACTTCTCGTTCAGGACCTCGTCCTTGAACCCGGGTTTGACCTTGAATTTATCCAGGGTTTCGTCCATCCAGAAAACAAAATTGGTGTCCTCCACGCAATAAAGCTTGACCAGCTGCTCCAGTTTCTTCCGGGCATCCAGTTCATATCCGGTAACGAATAAAACCCGGCTTTTCCGGTCGTTATAAAGATTGCCGAGGGTCCCGAGCAAGAGCGAACCGGCGAAGACCAGGTTCTCGGCGTCAATAATGACGTTGGTGTCGGCGGGCAGATTCTGCTGGAGGAATTGCGCGAATGGTTCCCCGGACCCGAGATTGGACTGGAGACTGTCGGAGGTGCCGTCCCCGGCCAGGATCGCGACCGCGAGGGGAGGGTCGTCCGACTTCATCAGGGTGGCCTTAAAGATTCCCTCGTGCCGTTTGCCTTGGAAGTATTTCTTGAGCATTATCCCGGGTGCCATCGTCTAATTAGCGTTAATTTTATCCCAATTGCCGCTCGAGGCAAACCGGGTCCGGAATTTCAGTTTTTATATTGATATTTAGGTAGGGTAATCTGATCATTAAGCCAAATCGCAGTTTGCCCAAATCAGAAAAAAGAAAGAAAAGAGCCCGACGGCGGGCTCTTATATAAAACGAATATTTGTTGGATGGGTTTTTAAAAATTACCTTAGCTCCGAATAATCTCAATTATTTTTTCAATAATTCCGGTAAGTTTCTCGGAATTTAGATTGCCAATTCGATATAAAGCCAGGTGGCTATCCGCCGTGAATATGCGATTAGGCCGGATATTACTTGGCTGTTTCAAACTTCCAGTTTGAAAATCGCTGTCATTGATTGAGATGGCGTATTTATCCTTGGTTGCCCTGCTGGTTATCTGGCAAAGGATAAGATCATCTCCTTCCAATCCAGCGATGACAAGAGCCGGTCTTCTTTTGGCTTGGGTCAAATCCGAGAAGGGGAAGGGGATAACAACAACATCGCCCTTTATAAATCTTTCCATGCCTCATCCTCGTCAGCTTTAAGCCAGTCCTTTTTAAGGGAAGATTCACTGGCGAGAGTGAGATCAAAATCTTCTTTAGCTAGTTTGGTTTTCAGGAACCGGACAAAATCCAATACTTCAGCAAGAAGGGGTTCCGGGGCCTGTTTGATTTCGTTTATCAGTAACTCTTTTTTGTCCATATTCACACCGTATTTTTAGGGGAAATACCGCTCTTTAGTAAATTCTATCAATTTATGCCGATTTAAAGAAGTGATGGTTTTCCTATGAGTGAAAACTCGAGACCGTCATTTTTGTTTTTCCTTTGACCTTTGACCCTTCACCTGTTATTTGCGACCTGCTACCGGCTACTAGTTTTCAATTTATTCCAGATTCGACAGCGATCTTTTAATGTCTTCCGGCAGGTGTTCGTCCCGGGGCGGCAGGTCCTGGCCCGTGCTTTTGCCCGACAGGATTCTGATCCAGTTTCTGACCGCGTCCAGGGTGATGATCGATACCAGGATCAGCATGGAAGAGGTCAAAACCATGTTGATCTGCGACGTAGTCGTCTGCTGGGGGAGATAAATATTGAAAATGTTCTCGATGCCGGCGGTAAAGGTCACTGCCAGCATGAACGTGAAAGGCAAAAGAGTGATCAGACAATGAATTTTCCTCGGGGCATGGTTGAGCAGGTAGGTGGTGCCGATGGCCAGGGCGATCACGGCCAGGAGCTGGTTGGCCACCCCGAACATGGGCCAGATGGTGGAGATGCTGCCGAAATAGAGCAGGTAGCCCCAGGAACAGGAGATCGCGGCGCTGGTGATGATCACCCCCGGCCACCAGGAGATCTCCTTGAATTTCGGAACGGCCCCCCCCATGAATTCCTGGAGGATGTACCTGCCCACCCGGGTGCCGGCGTCGATGGTGGTCAGGATGAACAGGGCCTCGAACATGATGGCGAAATGGTACCAGTAGGACATGAGCGTCTGGAGCCCGGGGATGCTCCCGAAAATATAGGCCATGCCGACGGCCAGGGAGACGGCCCCGCCCGGCCGGCCCGCGATATTTTCCCCCACCAGGCCGGAAAGCTCCGGAAGATTCACGATGGGCAGGCCGAGCTTGGCGAAAACCTGGGGGGCGGTATTGATGGCGAAATAATCGCCGGGCTGCAGAACCGCCGCGGCGATCAGCGCCATCAGGGCCACGAACCCCTCCGTGACCATGGCCCCATAGCCGATGAAGCGGATGTCTTTCTCGCTGGAAAGCATCTTCGGGGTGGTTCCGGAGGCGATCAGGGAATGAAAACCGGAAATGGCCCCGCAGGCGATGGTAATAAAGACATACGGCCAGACCTTGCCGGGAATGATGGGCCCGCCCCCGGCGATGAACTGGGTGAAGGCCGGCATCTGGAGATGCGGGTGGGCGATGATGATCCCGATCGCGAGCAGGAGGATCGTCCCGATCTTCATGTAGGTGCTCAGGTAATCCCGGGGGGCGAGGAGCAGCCAGACGGGCAGGACCGAAGCGGCGAAGCCGTAGACCGCGAGCATGATGGAGAGCTGGGATTTCGAAAACATGAACCAGGAGGAGATCTCCGACTGCTGAACGTATCTTCCCAGGATCACCCCCGCGAGCACCAGCGCCACCCCGATGACGCTGGCCTCCGCCACCCTGTCGGGCCGGAGCCGCCTCATGTACCACCCGACCAGCAGGGCGACCGGGATGGTGAAAGCGATGGTGAAGGTCCCCCAGGAGCTCGCGCTCATGGAATTCACCACGGCGATGGCCAGCCCGGCCAGGGCCGTGACGATGATGAACAGGGTGGCGAGCGCGGTGGTGACGCCGGAGAGCCGGCCCATGTGCCGGCGGGCGATATTGTGCAGGGCCTCGGCGCCGTGCCGGACGGAGGCGAAAAGGATGACCGTGTCATGGACGGCGCCCGCGAGGACGGCGCCGAAAATGATCCAGAGCGCGCCGGGCAGGTATCCGAACTGGGCGGCCAGGACCGGCCCGATCAGGGGACCGGCGCCGGCGATGGCGGCGAAGTGGTGGCCGAACAGGACGATCCGGTTGGTGGGGACGAAATCCCGGCCGTCGTTCCGGGCGTAAGCGGGTGTTTGCCTGGTTTCATCCAGGGTCAGGACCCGGGCGGTAATGAAGGCGGAATAAAAACGATATCCCAGGGCGAAGACCCCGAGACCGGCGAGCAGAAGCCACACCGAGTTCATAATGGGTTCAGGATAATCTCACCCCCGGATTCAAGTCAATCGGATAAAACAGGCAGGGGGCATAGGGCATTGAGCAGGGGGCACCAGCGCACCAGGCACAAGAGCACCAGTAAATAAAAAAACATTCCGTGTTTATTGGGTTTTAAGAGGACCGGCTTCCGGCCCGTAGGGCTTACAGCCCGGAGGGAGGGGGGGGCCTTCCTTCGACCCCGATGGGGTCCTCAGGAAGAGAACCCCAGAGGGGCGCGACACAAACTTCTTGTTACCCGGATACCGATGAACTCGATGCCTTGGGCTGCAAGGCACGAGGGCAGAAACTTTTTGGCTCAGGAATAAAAGTAATGAAATTACAAAAAGTAATGGTTTTTTTGTTGAGTTTTCCATTAAAAACAAACCTTTGAATATTTGCTATAAACATTTTGTAACTGCCTTATTTTACTAGTATTATTGTAATCATACAGCCAATGAAAATTAGACAAATAAACACAAATAGTCACCTTTGGTACGTGAATTGCTTCCATAAGGTATAGGAATGGAAATTTTTATGTTCAGGAAAACCGGGTTTGCGATAAAAAAAGGGGAAGGGCGATGAATAATCGAAGAAAATATTTTTTCGTCGTTGCGGCGGTTTGGTTCCTGGCCAGCGGGTTTTTCCTCGGCTGCGCCCAGGAATCCGTCAAGGTTGAGGTTACCGGAAAGGTTCTGCAGGTGGACCTGTTATCCTCGGCCGGCGCGGTTTCCTCTCCCG
>JAQTNV010000077.1 GCA_028713675.1 bacterium | reverse complement strand
TTCGATCTCCGGGTCGATGAATTTCATGTTCCCGTTGAGCCGGTTCCAGTAAAGCTGGGTGGAAAAGCCGTAGCCCCGGAACCCGAGACGGGCGAAATACTCCTGCCCGGACATCCCCACGGCCGAGAGCGGGAAGAAGTAATCCCAGTCTCCGGAATCGACCCCTCCCTCGAGGCTGAGGGCGATCTTGCCGTCCTGGTCAAACCGGCGCTGGAACTGGACCCGGCCGTATCCCAGATTCTGGGCGTTTCCCAACCGGGTGGACCAGAAAGCCTCCCGCTTGTAGCCGCCGCTCGCGTAATAATGATTTTTGGCCTGGATGAATCCCCCCGCCCGGAGAAAGGTTCCCAGAACCGGATGGCCGCCGTTGCCGCCGCCCCCGTAACCGGAGACGATCCGGTCGGCGGATTTCTCCGACTGGGTGATGATGTTGATGACCCCGGAAAAGGCGTTGGCGCCGTAGAGGGAACTGCCCGGACCGCGGATGATCTCGATTCTTTCGATCTCCAGCGGGGAAACGGGCAGGGTGGAATAAAAGGTGGTGCCCAGGGCCGGGTTGTTTACTTCCCTCCCGTCCAGGAGAACCACGACCAGGTCGTTGGTTTCGTTGGCCTGACCGCGGAACCCCACCACCTGGTATCCGGGGCTGATCTCGTAGACCTCGATCCCGGGGACAATCCGGAGGATGTCCGCGAGCGAGGTCAGGCCCATGGCCTGGATTTCCTCGCGGGAGATCACGCTGACCGCGGAGGGGGCTTCGATCAGTTTCTGCTCATGCTTGGCGGCGGCGCTGATGACCTCCTCGGCGGCGAAGAGGGCGAACTCCTCCCGGACGGCCTGGGTGGCCTCGGGGGCCTGGGCTTTTTCCCCTTCGAACCAGACCTGCTGGGGGAATTTCTCGTCCTTGAACAGCGAGTGGAATTCCTGGTTGATATCCACGGCGGAAATGAAGTATTCGATCCCGGGGCGGGTCAGCCAGGCCGCGGGAATCGTGGCGGTAAAACGGTGGCGGGAGGGATCGGAGAGGACCATCTTGTTCCGGCGGAACCCCGGTTCCCCGATTGTCCTCCAATTGATGATGGCCATGGCGACCTGCTGGGAATCGATGATGTCGGCGCTGACCGTCAGCGGCTGGTCGGCCTGGACCGCGTCGGGAGGGATGTGGTGGATGTTCAGGTCGATCAGTTCGGCGGCGAAAAGCCGGGCGAGGGCGCCGGACCAGGCGAACAGGATCAGGACCAGGACCAGGCGAAACAGTTTCCGATTGGAAAGCATAAACCGGTTAGGTTAACCCACCCAGGGATTGGAGCAGGCCGAGCAGGCTCCCCAGGAGTTTGATGGTGAAGTAGTTGAATTCCCAGAGTCCGGGCTGCTCGAAACTCGAGGGGCAAGTGGAGCAGCCGATATTACTTAAGTTGAGGAAAAGCATGTGGTTGAAAGTTGGGTCCTGCCAGGCGAGGTAGGGGATATTGGCCAGGAGTTCATCCGGGGGAATGGATCCGGGCAGATTGGCGATTTCGTCCGGCTTGTAATTTGTGTCCAGGCCGGCGAAATGCCCGGCATCGGTCATCAACCCCGCCGGACAGGTATAGGCGGTGGCTCCCAGGGGATAAGAGGCGCTGCCGTTGTAAGTGGCAGGGATGTTACATTCATACTCGAGGATCAGGTAGCCGTTTCCCTGGCCGTCTTTCATGTCGGTCCAGTAGGGGATGGCATCGCGGAGATAGCGGTCTTTGGGATTGTGAAAAAAGTAACCCAGGTCCAGCTGGATGGAGTCCGGAATCACGGACAGGACCACCCCCTGGATCAGGTCCGGGGAGATCGCGCTGGTGCCGGCGCCGGTGAGCGAATTGATGGTGCCTTGCAGCGAGGAAGAGAGGGAAGGGCTGATTTTCGCCACCGAGATGTCCATCAGGGCGCTGACCCCTCCGGTCTGGAGAAGAAACATGGCCGCGTAGCTGGCCAGCCAGGACAGATCGGCGGCCCAGGAAACCCGCGGGTTGACTCCCGTGGAAGTGCTGGTGCCGGAGACGCTGTTCTTGACATTCTGAATGGCGGAAAAAAATTCGGCCCGGGTGGGGATATCCGCCACTTTCTGAACGCCGGTCTTATCCAGGAAGGTGAGCCGGAAGATTTCCTTGCCGTCCTTGGTCACGATGGTGAAGGGGTTGCCGTCATTGCTGCCCTTGGCCCGGATCTTGTCGAAGGCCGCAATGAACCCGTCGCAACCCGCCCCGATTTTATCGGCGGCGTCCAGGAGCAGGGGAGGCCCGCCGCCCTTCGGAAGCGCGCTGGAATAATTAAGAGTCAGAAAAGTCGGGGAGTTGTTGAGGGCGAAAGCGGCAATGGAGGTGACCAGCGGAACAACGGCTATGTTTGAATCCACCTCAGGCGATCCCAGAAACAGGTTGTCGCCGAGCGGGATCGGCGTGCCGGAAATAATCCCCGCGACGGCCTGGACCACCGAGTTGATCACCGCGTTGAGGTCAACATCAAAGTTGACGCTGAGCACGGTTTCAGAAAGTCCCTGCACCACGGCCAGGAAGGAATCGATCAGTTCGATTTCCCCCCGGTCCATATTCCCCGTCAGGGAGAGCCAGAGAACTTCGTTGTTTTTCCCGAGATAAATGGGAATCGATTCGACCGCCGCGGTGTTCGGGTCATCAATCTGGAAGACCGGTTCCACCGGGGAATTGCTGATCAGGTCGGCAAGGTAAGGCCGGAGGTAATTGGCCTGCTGCAGCATTATTCCGTAAATCAGGTCGTTGACGATCGCATTGAGGCTCGGGGAGGTTGTTTGGGTGATGTTCAGCCCCGCGCTCCCGAGCAGCCCTCCCGCGGTGTTCATCAGGGTTTCAACAGAGGTGGAAAGCTGCACCACGGTGGAGAGGGTCTGGGAAAGGACAAAACCGTATTCCGCGGTCATTTTCTGCTGATTGCGGACGGCGGTGGAAAAACCGGTGACATTGTCGGGATATTTTTCCAGGCACTGGAAATAGCGATCCTGGGCCTGGAAATACCCGCCCTGCATCAAAAAACCTTTGCCTTCCGTGATTTCGGTATCGCAGGGGCCCGGTTCGGAGATAACGGGGCCGGGGGTGCCGCCCCCACCGCCGCAGGACGGGAAAAAGACCAGGGAAAAGGCGGAGAGTATGATTCCGAGAATGCCGCCGGCGTTTTTAAAACAGGCTTTCACTTTTTCTCCTTGCCCGGGATCAATTGCCCGAGGGCCTCGTTAAAACCGCCGGTTCCCCGGGGGAGGAGGTGAGGCCGCCCAGGCCGCCCAGGAGACCGCCGACGACCTTGCCCAGGAAATAATTAAATTCATAAGAAGTGGGCTGATGCCATTCGTTGGGAAAACTTGAGTCCAGGGAACTTAAATTCATATAAATCAAGCCGCCGATGGAAGGATCCGAGGAAGATAAATAGGGAAGGGCATTTTTGACCCCGTCGTCGGGGATTTCATAAGCGGTCCCGATGAAGTGGGCGGTGGAGGTGATGGTTTCTGCGTACGGGCACCACAACGAGTTGCCGGCCAGGTCGTTGCATTCATATTCGACCAGGAGCTTCTTTTTTCCGTTCGAATCCGTGGTCACCGCGGGAAGGATGAGGCGGAGATACTTCTGGGGGGGATCATGCATGAACTTGCCTAAATCAAACTGGATCGCGTCCGGGATGATCGTGGTGATGGCGCCGGAGATCACCCCGCTTTTGGCCAGATCCTTCACCGTTCCCATCATATTGTTAACCATCGCGACCAGGTCCGCGCCCAGATAGGGCTGGATCATGGGCAGGGCAAAAGCCATAACCGGGTCCAGCATCCCGGATTGGAGCGCGGCTTGCGCGATTAAACCCACGAAGGGGGCCAGGTCCTGGCCCCAGCTCGCCCGCACCCCGCCGGAGGATTGCAGGCTCGAGATCAGGTTGGTGAGACTGGTCTTGATTTGGGCGGAAAATTCGATGGGAATGCTCAGGGGGGCGCCGTCCGCATCATGAAGGTTGAAAACCAGGTAGGATTTGCTGCCTTCGGACTTGTAGCCGACCAGATGGTTTGACTGAACGCTTTTTTCCGCGCTGATGGAGTCCAGACTGCTGAGCAGGTCCTGGACGGCCTTGGCCATAAGATCGGCGGCTTGGGAAAGCCGTTCCTTGCCGGCGTTGGGCTCCAGGGTCATGAAGTTCGGGGAGGAATCAATCAGGTAAGCCAGGATGCCGAGGATAAAATCCCGGTCGATCGTGAGGCTTTCCGTGCCCTGCAGGATGGGAAGAAATTCCTGAACCAGGCCGGGAAGGGAGGCGGTAAGATCGAGGTTGACGGAGTACAAAAGGTAAAATACCGCTTTGGCGAGCTGGGCCAGCCCGGAAATGAAATAAACCGTTCCGATGTCTTGCACTCCTCCGAGGTCAACTTTGTAAACCAGGTAGGGCGCGACCCCGATCTGGGCCGGGATCTTGTCTATGGTCATGCTGAATTCGGGGTGCTGCTTGAGTTTTTCCCACAGGGGGAGGATGGCGTTGATCTGGTCCACGAGGGTGTCGTCAAGCACGCTTTCCAGAATGGCGTTGATCCCGGAAGAGGTTGCCTGGGGGGTGAGTTTCTGGGGCACTTTGGAAGTGGTCAGAGTCGGGAGCATCTGGAAAACCATGTCAATGATGGATTGAAACTGATCGCCCATCCCGGCCAGCTGTTTCACCGTTTGGGACATGGCCACCCCGTAGGTCGCCTCGGGGTTCTCAGGGTCGTATTCGTCCAGGATCACCTGGAAATTCTGGATGGCGACGTCGTAGTTTCCGAGGCCGAGAGCGGTTTTGCCATCGGAAAGATATTGCTGGATTTTCATCTTGGCCGGGTCTGTCTGTTGGGCGCAGGTAAGCAGAAGGGAAAAAGGCACGATTAGAAGCAGCACACAAACCATATTTTTCAGACGAAGTTTCATCGCTCCTCCTTGAATGGGTGTCATGGGTTTATATCATTAAAGAATATAATCAGTCATCGGCAAGGTCAAGCAGAAATTACGGACCGGATTGAAATCCCGGCAATTATAATAATAATAGGTGAATAGAAATGATATATCAGGCCGGAATGAACATTCCGGGATAACCAGGGCGCAGAAAATGTCCGGAGAAAAAAAACGTTATCGAAACCCGCTTTTGACAGTTGACATAATTATCGAGGTTTCCGCGGGCATTATTTTGATTGAAAGGAAGAATCCCCCCCACGGCTACGCCCTGCCCGGCGGGTTCGTAGATTACGGGGAATCCCTGGAGTCGGCCGCCCGGAGGGAAGCCCGGGAGGAAACCTCGCTCCGGGTGAATCTGCTGGAACAGTTCTACGCCTATTCCGATCCCGGGCGCGATCCCCGCCATCATACCGTGACCGCGGTCTATCTGGCCCGGGTTATCTCCGGGAAGCCCCGGGCCCGGGATGACGCCCGGGCCCTCGGGATTTTTCGCGAGGGGAATCTGCCCGCGGAGATGGTCTTCGATCATCGCCGGATTCTGGAGGATTACTTCCGCTACCGGAAAACCGGGAAAAGGCCGGCGGTAACCAGCAAAAGCCAGGTGAAAGCTCAAAGGTCAAAGCTCAAAGGCAACAAGGCCAGGAAGCCTAAGAGTTAGGAAGACTAAGAGTCGAAAGATTAAGAGCTAAGAGCAACCCCGGACTTCGCTAAAAATTCGTAGGGCATGAAGGATTCGGTAGCCGCAGCCTTTCCTACGGACCCTGAGGGTCCTCAGGACAAGAACCCGAACGGGTAGGCTGCGTTAAAAAAATCGGGGGTGAGAATCCAGGATTCTCACCCCCGAAAAGTTTAATGAGTTCCGTCAGCCGGATCAGGGAGCGATGACCGCGAGGACAGCGTCCTTGGGCACGGTCGAGCCCGGCCCGTAGTTAACGGCCGCCACGGTTCCCGCTGCGGGGGAGGGAAGGGTGTTCTGCATCTTCATTGCCTCAAGGATGCAGATCGCGTCCCCGGCCTTGACCTTGTCGCCGACTTTCACGTGATAGCTGATGATCATCCCCGGCATGGGCGAGAGCAGGGGCGTGCCCTTGACGTCGGCGGCCGGAGCCGGCTTCGCCTCCACCTTGGGCGCGGCCGCCGGGGCCGCGGCCGGGGCGGAAGCTGCAGGCCGCGGCGGG
Source organism: bacterium (assembly GCA_028713675.1). Taxonomy (GTDB): domain Bacteria; phylum Desulfobacterota; class JAPLJL01; order JAPLJL01; family JAPLJL01; genus JAPLJL01. The sequence goes on along the minus strand of JAQTNV010000077.1, from coordinate 7,387 downwards.
GCGATGCTGATCCCGGCCGAACCGCCGGTGCCTTCCACCTCGACCTGGTAGTACTCGTTTTCGATGAAGACGTTGAAGGTGCGGAGGCCCGGGCCTTTTTCGGGGGCCTTTTTCTCCGACTTCTCCACCAGTTTCCCGGCCTTGGCCTTGGCGATCAGGGCGTCTTCCTTCTTCACGTCATCCAGGGTCTTGGGAGCCCGGGGCGGCTTCCAGTCGTCCGGGATGGACTTGTCGATCCCGTATTTGAATTTCAGGTACCTGGCCCCGGTGGTGGGGAACATCGCGAAGAGCAGGACGTCCTGGATGTTCTTGGCCACCGCCTTGGATTCTTCCTTGGCTTTCTCGAGCTCGGGCTTGAGCATGTCCGCGGCCCGGCAGGTGATGGGCGTTTCGCCCTTTTCGTAGCCTTTTAAAACCATCTTCTGCACTTCCGGGTCCATCGGAACCGGGGAACGGCCGTAGAGTCCCCAGCAGTAGTCCTTGGTTTCCTTGGAAACCATTTTATAGCGCCCGGCCAGGACGTTCTGAACGGCCTGGACCCCCACGATCTGGCTCGTCGGGGTGACCAGAGGCGGGTAACCGAGCTCGGCCCGGGTGCGGGCGGTCTCGGCCTTCACCTCTTCATAGCGGTCGAGGGCGCCGGCCTGTTTGAGCTGGGAGACCAGGTTGGAGGTCATTCCGCCGGGGATCTGGTGCACGAGCACCGCGGCGTCAATCACCGACATTGAGCTGTTATCCAGGAAATCCCGGTATTTCGGGGCGATCTGCTCGAGCATGGTTCCGCATTTTACCAGCTGTTCGATGTCGAGCCCGGTGTCGCGGTCGGTCCCGTAGAGGGATACCACGATCGGCTCGATCGCCGGCTGGGAGGAGCGCAGAGCGAAGGGGGAAAGCGCGGTGCAGATGGTGTCCACTCCCGCCTCGATGGCCTTCAGGTAGGTCATGGAAGCCTGGCCGCTGGTGTAATGGGTATGCAGCTCGAGGGGAAGTTTGGTCTCCTGTTTCACGGCCTGGACCAGGTCATAGGCGTCGTAGGGCGACAGCAGCCCGGCCTGGTCCTTGATGCAGATCGAGTCGGCCCCCATGTTTTTGAAAAGCATGGCCTTTTTTACAAAATATTCGATGTTGTAAACCGGTCCGCCCAGGCGGGGCTGGGTGAGCGAGTAGCAGATCGCGCCCTGATAATGCTTGCCGCATTTTTTGACCGCCTTGGCTGCGCGCTCGTGGTTGCGCTCGTCGTTGACGGCGTCGAAGATCCGGAAGACGTCGATCCCGACCTCGGCGGCCTGCTCCACGAAAGCGTCGACCAGGTCATCGTGATGGTTGCGGTAGGCTACCAGGTTCTGACCCCGGAGGAGCATCTGGAAGGGGGTATGGGGAAAATATTTTTTCAGGACCTTGGGCCGTTCCCAGGGGTCCTCTCCCAGGAAGCGGTGGGGAACGTCGAAAGTGGCCCCGCCCCAGACCTCCAGGTAGGAGAAATTGCACTTGGCCATTTCCTCGGCCATAAAGAGCATGTCCTCGGTTTTCATCCGGGTGGCAATCGAGGACTGATGCCCGTCCCGGAAGGTGGTGTCGGTCACTTTGACCGGATTCTTGGCCTTGGGCCGGGTTTTGACTTTATCCGTGGTCAAATCCTTGGCCGCGATCGGACCTTCGTTAATCCCTTTTCCTTTTCCTTTTGCTTCCATCTTTCCTCCTTATCTGGAAACTATTCTCCGCTGCCACAGCATCCGCATCTGCATTATCTCGGCCCTACCGGAACTGCCCCAGAGGCTGGGGGCGGCCCCGGGCCTTTCGGAAGCAAGCTCAGCCCGGCCGGCCTGTTCCTCCGCCTGGAGATAAGCGGCAACCGCGGTGACGATGGCGGCAATCTTTTTTGCTGGGACCGTGGGACTCATGTATTCCTCCTTCGATCGCTCTGTTATCCCTACCCCTGCGACTTCAGGTTTTTCTAAGTTAGACTAAGTGCCCCAGGTAATGCAAGGGCAGAAGAAATCCGCCCGCAAAACCGCCGTGGGACTCCACAGGCGGAATAAAAAATAATGGATTTCAAATTTCTTTACAACCCGGGAGACTCGGGTTAATATTTGGAAAATTGGATTCTGGCCTGCAGGGTCAAAGACCCGGAGGGAGGTTGGTGGATGTCGGGGCACTCGAAGTGGAGCACGATCAAGCATAAAAAGGGTGCGGCGGACGCCAAGCGGGGAAAGATTTTTTCCAAATTGGTCAAGGAAATCACCGTGGCAGCCAAGGTTGGGGGAGGTGATCCGAACGGAAATCCCCGCCTGCGGGCCGCGGTCATAGCCGCCCGGGCGGAGAATCTGCCCAAAAGCAACATCGAGAACGCGATCAAGCGGGGATGCGGGGAAATGGAAGGCGTTTCTTATGAAGAGGCGACTTTTGAGGGTTATGGGCCGGGAGGGGCGGCGGTCCTGGTCGACGTCCTGACCGATAACCGCAAGCGCGCCGCCTCGGACATCCGGCATATTTTTACCAAGGCCGGGGGATCACTCGGCGAAGCCGGATGCGTCGGCTGGCTTTTCGCGAAAAAAGGCTATCTCACCGTGGATCATGAGGCCGTGAAAGAGACCGGGGGAGAGGATCGTTTGATCGAACTGGCGCTTTCGGCCAATGCCGAGGATGTCCGGAATGTCCCGGAAGACAAGCTTTACGAAATCTACACCGGTGTCAGCGACTTCCTGGCGGTGAAGGAAATGCTGGAGCGGGAAAAAATCAAGGTTACCGTGGCGCAGATTTCGATGATTCCGAGCTCGACCGTGCGGCTGGAGGGCAAGGAAGCCGGCCAGATCCTCCGCCTGATGGAAGCCCTGGAGGATTACGAAGACGTGCAGAACGCGTATTCCAATTTTGACATCTCGACGGAGGAGATGGCCAAATTTGCGGCCGACGCGTAGACAGAACATCCGTTTGTTCCCATTTTTCTTCCCTCCCGAAAATATTTTCCCGAGGTTCTCGCTTGGTAATTAAGGATATGGAGAGGATATGCTGGTGATCGGGATCGATCCCGGAACCCAGGCCACCGGCTACGGCCTGGTGGAATCCCGGGAACAGGGGGAACCTCTTTTCGTGGACGGGGGGGTGCTTTCTCCCCGCCGGGCCCGGGATCCGATCGAGCTGAGGGTCCAGGCGATTTACGCGGGATTGAAGCGGGTGCTTTCGGATTATTCCCCCGAATCGGCCGCCATCGAAGGCATGTTTATGGCCGGCAATATCAAGGCCGCCCAGAGACTGGGGGAGGTGCGGGGAGTGATTTACCTGGCTCTGGCGGAGGCTCAGATCCCGCTCACGGAATATCCCCCGCTGACGGTGAAAAAAGCGGTGACGGGTTACGGGCAGGCGACCAAGGACCAGGTCCAGGAGATGATCAACCGGTGCCTGCGGCTTCCCGTTTTCTCCGGGGGTGTTCCCGGGCGGCAAACCCTGTCGGGCCTGAAAAGCCCGGGAGGAAAAATCCCGCACGATCTCTCGGATGCCCTGGCGGTGGCGCTCTGTCACTTGCAGACCCGGAAGCTTCAAAACCTGCTGGCAAAGTCATAAACTTGAGAAGGTGAACCGATGATCTCCCGCCTGAAAGGAAAGATCCTGGCCCGCGCCACCGACGAGGTGGTGGTGGAAGCCGGCGGGGTGGGCTACGGGGTGATGGTTCCGCTCAGCACCTACTGCCGCCTGCCCGGGTTGGGGGAGGAGATCGAGCTTTTCATTCATACGCAGTTGCGGCCGGACAGCATCCAGCTGTTCGGATTTTTAAGCCCGGAGGAGCGGAAAACTTTCGAGCTCCTGATTAATATTTCCGATATCGGGCCCCGGATGGCGATCAATGTTCTTTCCGGGATTCCCTGGGACGAGCTGGCCCAGGCGGTCCAGGCCCGGGACAGCCAGAGACTTCAGTCCATCCCCCGGATCGGGAAGAAGACCGCGGAACGGATTATCCTGGAACTGCAGGATAAACTCCCGGCGGCGGTTCCCGCCGGGGAACGGGAGGAAGCGGTTCCGGAAGCCGGGCAGGAAAACCGGCGGGATGCCATCCAGGCCCTGATCAATCTCGGGTACGCCCGGGCCCTGGCAGAGAAGACCGTCAAAGAGGTGTCGGAGTCCCAGCCTTCCGGGCTCCGGATTGAAGATATTCTCAGGCAGAGTTTGAAACGCTTGGTCCGCTGAAGCGGGAGGAAGAGTGAAATCGGGCAGGAACCAGAATCCCCAGGGAGAGCCCCCGCCGGTTATTCCGGAGATCAGTCCGCTCCGGAATGAGGAGGATACCGGTTTTGAACCGGGTTTGCGCCCCACCTCCCTGGAAGATTATATCGGCCAGGAAAGGCTGAAGACCAATCTCAAGGTCTGGATCGAGGCCGCGAAAAGCCGGGGCGAACCACTCGATCACGTTCTCTTCCACGGCCCGCCCGGCCTGGGGAAAACCACCCTGGCCCATATCATGGCCCGGGAACTGGGGGTCGGGATCAAGATCTCCTCGGGCCCGGTGATGGAACGGACGGGGGATCTGGCCGCCCTCCTCACCAATCTGCAGGATCGGGACATATTTTTCATTGATGAGATCCACCGCCTGAGCCGGGTGGTGGAGGAGATCCTCTATCCGGCGATGGAGGATTTCAAGCTCGATCTGATCCTGGGCCAGGGACCGAGCGCCCGGACCATCCGCCTGGACCTGCCCCGCTTTACCCTGATCGGATCCACGACCCGGACGGGGCTGCTCACCTCTCCGCTCCGGGACCGTTTCGGAGTGGTGGAGCGTTTGGATTTTTACACCCCGGAAGAATTGACCAAGATCGTGATGCGCTCCGCCGGGATTCTGGGAATTCCTTCCGATCCGGAGGGCGCGTCCGAGATCGCCCGCCGGTCCCGGGGAACCCCGCGGATCGCCAATCGCCTGCTCCGCCGGGTCCGGGATTTCGCCGAGGTCAAAGCCAACGGGGTTATCACTCTCGAGATCGCGGAGCGGGCTTTGAGCCTTTACGAGGTGGATCGGATGGGATTTGACCGGATGGACCGCAAGATTCTTCTTACCATCATGGAAAAATTTCGCGGCGGGCCGGTCGGGGTGGAAACCCTGGCGGCCGCGATCAACGAAGACAAGGATACGATCGAAGAGGTTTACGAGCCCTATCTGATCCAGTGCGGCTTTCTCCATCGGACCCCGCGGGGACGGGTGGCGACCGATCATGCTTACCGGCATTTTGGCATCCGGATGGAGGGACGGAATCCGGAACTTTTCCCGGCTTAGAGAGTGTTCCGAATTTTGCTTCCCGGATTTGGAAATCAAGGAAAAAAGGAATATTTTAATTATAGTAATTCCGGTAACTGATTAAATGGCCTGGAACCAACCTTTATCTGCAATTGCGCTGGCCTGGAAAGGAATCCCGCCCGAATGGGTGGATTCCATCCGGGACTCCGAGCAGCGCTTCCTGGAGCTTTTCCCCGAGTTAAAGCCTTATGTGGCGTATATCCCCCGGGAACCCGAGGCGCTGATCGGACTTGGGGTCGCCCTCTGCCTTTTTATCATTCTGCTGCTCATGCTCGCCCTGAGAACGCGCCGGAAACCGGTGCCCACGGCGGTCCTGACCCGGAAAGCCATCCGGCGGGCGGCCCGCCGGGCCCGCGAACTCGCCGAAGTCGGGGATTATCTGGCCGCGGGAGACCAGTACAACGCCGTCGGGCTTTTCGAAGATGCCCGCAGGATGTACCAGAAGGCCCAGGCTTCCACCAAGCTTGCCTATATATATCTCAAGGAGAACAAGATCCCGGAGGCCGCCGAGAATTTCGAAAAGGGCTGGGACTTTGAGAACGCCGCGGAATTGTACCGGCAGGCGGGGGATTATGAAGCTGCCGCCAAGAATTACCTGAAGATCGGAAATGAACGGGCCGCGGCCGATATGTTCGAGAAGGCCAAGGATTGGCTCCGGGCCGCGAACGCTTATCGGGAAGCCGGTTTTTTCCGGAAGGCCGCGGAGCTCTACCAGAAATCGGGGGATAAAACCAAGCTGGCCCAATGTCTGGAGGATGATTTCCAGCACACCACCGCGCGCGAGAAAGTGGCTTTGTCCAGCCAGGAAAATGCCTCCGCGGACGAAACGGAGTCCGGAGGGGCCAAGGTTCTCTCCCGAAATCTCCGGAACCTGGCGCTCTGGGGAGGGAAGGCCTGGATGGAAGCCGGCAAGCCGGAACTGGCGGCCAACCTGTTTGAGCAGGGCGGCCACTTGGCTGAGGCCGCGATTACCTACCGGGATTCCGGTAACTTAGCCCGGGCGGCCGACCTTTTCTTCCAGGCCGGAATGGAAATCGAGGCCGCCGATATCCTGGAACAGATGGGAGACGAGAAAAGAAGCGCGCTTTTAAAGGCCCGGGCTTATCAGGCCCGGGGTGATCTGGCTGCCGCCGGCAATTTCTACAAGCGGGCCGGGGATCTGGCTTCCGCCGCCAACATCTGCAGAAAACTCGGGAACCTGGAAGAGGCGGCCGGGCTTTATGAAAAAGGCGGGTTCTTCCTGGAGGCGGCCGCGGCCTATAAGGAGATCGGCCAGCTGGAGAAAGCCGCGGAAAATTTTGAGCAGGCCGAAAAACTCCGCGAGGCGGCCGAGATTTATCACGAGGTGGGGAATTTAAAGAAGGAATCCGAACTGTTCGAGGGGCTTTCGGAATTTTACGAGGCGGGAACAGCTTACCGGAAGCGCGGGATGGGGGAAAAAGCCATTCAGCTGCTGCAGAAAGTGGAGCGGAATTCCCCCCATTACCAGGCCGCCTGCCAGGCCCTGGGGGATCTTTTCCGGGAGAAAGGCCTGCTCAAGCTCGCCCTCCAGAAATACCAAGAGGCCATCGGCGACGAAGAGATCAAGACGGAAAACCTGGATGCTTATTACAACTTCGGGGTGATCTTTGAGCAGATCGGAGAAGCCAAGACCGCCCTGGCGATTTACGAGAAAATTTTAAGTTTTGAATTTCATTACCGGGATGTTTCCGCCCGGGCCGGGAACCTGCGGGAGGTGGTGGCCCGGATGACCCCCTCCGCGCCGGAATCCCCCTTCGGGGGCCAGACCGCCCTGGCCGGGCAGGAGGATCGGCTCTCGACGGCGACCCAGACCGCGACCGGCAAACAGTCCAAGCGTTACGAAGTTATCGAAGAACTGGGCCGGGGGGGAATGGGGGTGGTCTACAAGGCCAGGGATACCCTCCTCGACCGGGTCATCGCGCTCAAGGTGCTGCCCCATGGGCTCCGGGACAGCGAAACGGCGATCAAGAATTTCCTCCGGGAAGCCAAGGCCGCCGCCGCCTTGAATCATCCCAATATCGTCACCATCTACGATGCCGGCCAGGAAGCCGGGGTTTTTTACATCGTGATGGAATACATCCAGGG
>JAQTNV010000076.1 GCA_028713675.1 bacterium | reverse complement strand
CGGGGGATGAAATTCCTCGAGATCCTCGATCCCGACCGCCTGGCCGAGATCATCATCGATTCCACCCTCAACCTCACCAACGGCCAGGGCGGCATCCTCTGGCTCCGCAGCCAGGCCGATCCCCAGAAGTTCCAGATGTTCTCCTCCCTTGGGCTGGTCCGGGTGGAGGACGAGCCCGCCTTTTTGCCCTACGTCCCCATTTCCCGCCAGGAGGATTTCAACGCCTTCTTCCCCGAATCCGGGAGCCGCAACGTCTTTATCGTCCCGCTCGTGGCCCAGGGGGAAAAGGTCGGACTGCTCAAGGTCTTCGAAAAACAGGACGGCACCGATTTCCGCACCCGCGACCTGAAGCTGGCCACCGTGCTTTCCGGGTTCGCCGGGATCGCCCTGAAAAACGCCTTCCGTTTCCGGGAAATCGACAACCGGAGCCGCGCGCTGCCCAAGAAAGCGGCGATCCTCTCCCTGGAAAACTTCCGGCAGGCCCTGGACCGGGAGATCACCCGGGCCCAGCGCTACCGCCGGAATTTCTCCCTGATCCGGCTGGTCCTGGCCAACCATTCCCGGCTGCAGAAAACCATCCCCGAGCCCGATTTCGCGAAAAGCAAGCAGGCCCTCCTGGATAAACTCATGGCCTCCATGCGGGAATCGGACCTCCTCGGGGCCCTGAACGAGGAAGAATACCTGATCCTGATGCCCGAAACCGATTGTTTCGATTCCATCATTTCGATCCGCCGCCTGAAAGAGGAAATGAAGGAGGCGGTCAGGATCAAGGGCGACGGCGGGACCCAGACCTGGCAGCTGCTCGCCGGGGCCTCCACCTACCCCCGGGACGGGGAGGATTTCAACTCCCTGAACCGGTCCGCGTCCAACCAGGTGGACAAGTCCCGGCGCTCCCTGGTTCACAAGGCCAGCGCCGAAAGTCTCTCCTTCCGGGAAATCCTGGATTTCCTGGTCCAGCTGACCCCGGAATCCGAATACGTTTCCAAAAATCATGAAGGCCTTTATCCCCTCACCTTCGACCTGCCCCTCCTCCGGAAAGTGGCCGACCTGATCACCAGCGAGGTCCTGAACCGCCCCCTGGCCCGGGGGGTCCTGATCCTGAATGAAGCCCCGGGCTCAGAGCTGGGCGCGGCCCTGCAGAGAAAACTGGCGGGGCAAGAGGGTCTGCCGGGGCTGAACGTCAAGATTTTCCTGCTCGGGACCTCCGGCTCCGAACCGTCTCCTTACCTGCCCCTGACCCAGCTCGAGGTCGAGGATCCCCTTCTGCCCCGGTATCCCTTCGTGCTTTTCCTGGCGGAACGGACGGCTTACAGCCTCCTGGGCCGGGTCAACGGGCAGAAGGGCGGAAGCGGCTTTCACAGCTCCGACCCGATCCTGGCCGAGCTCCTGATTCACAAGCTCCAGCAGGATTACCAGCTTAAACTCAATTTATAAGGGAGAAACCCGGTGCCCGAAGTCAAAATCGCCCACGAAGCCAAGACCGCCTCCGCCGGTCCCAGCATCCTCCTGGCCGATCGGGACCAGAAATCACTGGTTTGGCTTCGCGACCAGCTCAAGGCCCGCGGCTTCACCGTCAAGGCCGTGCAGGACGGCTCCAAGGCCCTGGAAATCGCCATCATGGATGTCCCCGATCTCCTGATCGCGGGGACCGACCTTCCCTTCATCCCGATCTCCAAATTCGTCGAAATCCTCCGCTCCAACCCCCGCACGGATAAAACCCCGATCATCTTTATCGGGGAAAACGAGCAGGCGCTCGACGAGATCAAAACCATCAAGGACAGCTTCGTTTCCAAGCCCATCGACCTCCGGCACCTCACCGCCGAGATTGACCGCATCCTAGGCCGGATCAAAAAGGTGGAGGAGGTCTACAGCGGGGAGAAGGAAATCTCCGGAAGCCTGACCCAGATTCCCCTGGTCGATCTTTTCCAGGTCCTCACCCTGAACCGCCGCGAAGGCAAGCTGATCGTGCGAAAGAATGAAAACGAAATCTGCCAGGTTTTCCTGAAGGACGGGATGATCGTCAACGCCGTCATTAATGAGACCGAGGGGGAAAAAGCCCTCTTCCGCTCCCTGACCTGGAAGGAAGGAAAATTCGAGTTCATCCCGATCCACGTGAAAAACCAGGCCCGGATCACCGCCCCGACCGGCAAGCTCCTGATGGAAGGGATGCGCCAGGCGGACGAGCTCGACCGGCTTTCCCGTCTCCTCCCGGACCCCGAGGCCAACATCAGCCTGAAGGTGGAACGGGAAAACCTGCCCCTCGGGCTCCGGCCCATCATCCAGGAGGTTCTCCTCCTCCTGGAGTTCTATAACCGGATCCAGGATATCGTCGATCACTGCTCTTTCCCGGACTACGAGGTCTACCGCTCGATCCATTCGCTCATCCGCAAGGGAATAATCGCCGTGGACGCCCAGACCCCCTCGGCCCCTTCCCGGGAAATCTCCATCCTGGGGCCCGAGGAGCTCCAGGACCTGAAGCAGAAAGGGATTGAATGGATGCGGATCCTTCTCTTTGCCCCGCTGGTGGAGGGGGTCAAGATCTTTCTCCAGGCGCTGGCCGGGCTTCCGGAATTCCGCCTGGAAGAAGGCGCCGCCTTCGAGCTCAAACCCGGGGCCCTGCCCCTCGGTTCCCTGGGCAAGATCCGCCTGAACGATAACCTGACCATCCAGGTGACCCTCCTCCCGACCGAGGCCGAGTTCCGGCCCCTCTGGCAATCCGTTTCCCAGGACACCGCCGGGGCCATTCTCCTGCTTCCCCCGGAGATCGAGCACCATCTCAAGGACCTGACCGTGGTCCGGGAATTCCTGACCCAGCTGCGCTTCGGCCCCCAACAGGAGGAAATCAACATCCTGAACGTGAGCGAGGAAAAGGAACGGGTCAAACTCATGATGCAGAAGTCCAAGCTCTCCTCCTCTTTTCCCGAGGCCGGGGATCCTGTCTTTCTGACCTCGGCCAAGCCGGCTTCCACCCGGCAGATTTTCCACCAGCTGCTCAAGCCGAAAGCCTAAAGTCGCATAGCGCATAGAGCATAGGGCATAGAGCAAAGGCAAAAGACAGTAAATGGTAGCCGCAGCCTTTTCAATCAGATCCCGAGGCATTGTGGCCGAGGGAAGGCTGCGTTAATTGTAGTTGCCCGATTTATCGGGCTGATCGAAGATAGGGCAAGCAGTAGGAATTAAGCAGAAAAATAAGGTTGCTTGGTTGTTGGGTGGTTAGAAAAACCAGATGAACAAGATGAACCAGCAAAACATCCTTTACTCTATGCCCTTTGTTCTTTGCCACCGACACCAACACCTTAAATTAGATATAATGGCCCATCACCTATGACCCATAACCCATAACCAAACATTTAGGAATTGAAATGATTGACCTGCACACCCATACGATTTTCAGCGACGGCGACCTCATTCCCGCCGAGTTGGCCCGACGGGCGGTGGTCAAGGGAATCAAGACCCTGGCCCTGACCGACCACGCCGACTCCTCCAACCTGGACTTCATCGTCCCCCGGCTTCAGGCCGCGGCCGCGGAGATCTCCACCTGGTGGGAAATGAAGGTCATTCCCGGGGTGGAGCTCACCCACATCGCCCCGGAGGCCTTCGCCAAAATGGTCCAGCGGGCCCGGGAACTCGGGGCTCGGATCGTGGTCGCCCACGGGGAGACCCTGGTGGAGCCGGTGGCCCCGGGGACCAACCGGGCCGCCATCCTGGCGGGGGTGGATATCCTCGCCCATCCCGGGCTGATATCCATCCAGGACGCCAAGCTGGCCTGCGAAAAGGGGGTCTGCCTGGAGATCACCGCCCGTTCCGGCCATTCCCTTTCCAACGGGCACGTGGCCCGGGTGGCCGAAAAAACCGGGGCCCGGCTGGTATTCAACACCGATACCCACGACCCGGATAATCTCAAGTCCATGCCGGAAGCCAAGAAGATCGTCCTGGGCGCCGGTCTTTCCGAAGCCGCCTTCAAGAAAATGCTTCAGAATTCGAAATCGCTGGCAGAAAAAATCAAATAAGATCATCCGCAAGCAGCTAAGCACGCTACGCTGCCAAGCACGCCTTCGGCTCCCAAGCAGCCAAGTATGAATAGAATGTCATCCTTATCCCGCCTCTGGCGGGATAAGGATCTGGTTTTTATGAATTTCCGGGGAAAAACGAGATTCTTCGCCCCTCGCAAAGCTTCCCGCCGTTTCACACGGGACACGCGGGGCTCAGAATGACAATGTGGGTGTGTTCTGCCTACTGCCTACTGCCTACTATCTACTGGTCTATCTGGTTTTTTCAGTGAACCGTGAACGCTGAACCTCTTAACCCACGACCTATGACCTATCACCTATAACCTTTTCGGGAAGTCAGATCGTCTTGGAGGTCATGCCGCCGTCCACGACCAGGATCTGCGCGGTGATGTAGGAGGCCTCCGCGGAGGCCAGGAAGGCGACCGCGGCCGCCACGTCGTCCGGGGTGCCCAGCCGTTTCACGGGAATACCCTTGATCATCTTTTTCCGGGATTCCTCGCTCGAGATCAGGGGCGCGAGCATCTCGGTCTCGATCGCTCCCGGACAGATGGCGTTGACCGTGATCCCGTAACGGGCGAGTTCCATCGCGTTGGCGCGGGTCAGCCCGAGGACCGCCGCCTTGGAGGCGCTGTAGACGGCCAGCAGGCCCGAGCCCCGTATCCCCTCCACCGAGGAGATGTTGATCACCCGTCCCCGGCCGCTCTTTTTCAGGTGGGGAAAAGCCGCCCGGGTGATTCCGATCATGCCGAAAAGGTTGATCCGGAAAACCCGCTCAATCTCCTCGTCGCACACTGATTCCAGGAACGCGGCCGAGCCCACCCCGGCGTTATTGACCAGGACATCGATCCCCCCGCAGGCGGAAACTGCCTCCGCGACCATCCGCTCGATCTCCTCCGGCCGGGAGAGGTCGGCCGTAATGGCCCGCGCCTCACCTCCCGCTTTCCGGATCAGGGCCGCGGTCTCTCCGGCGCTTTCGGCGTTTACATCAACCGCCGCGACCCGGGCCCCGGACCTGGCCAGCCGCCGGGCGATCCCCCGCCCGATCCCGCCTCCGGCACCGGTCACAAGAGCTGCGATGTTGTTCATGTCACTCATGATCAACTGATTGGAAATATTTCTGTTTAATCGTTAGGCGTTAGGGGTTAAGGGTAAGTGGTTAAAAAGAAAAAGCGAGATTCTTCGCTGCGCTCAGAATGACACCCTGCTCGCTTTTCTTGCCCATCACCTATGACCTATCACCCATGACCGTGTTTTTCTACAGATGCACCATCCGGTATCGGGGAAATTCAACCTGGTCCAGCCGGCGGAGGCCGGCGATGATCGCCCGTTCCACCGCGTCGGCGAATTCCTTTTCCTGGAGCGGCCGCGAGATATCCGGGTAACGGTCGGCATGGTAGCAGGGCCGGTACTGATCCATCACGTTCACGTAGGTATCGGCGGAAATCTCCCGGGACAGGAACCCCGCCACCTTGCCTATCCCGGACAGTCCCGAAGGCAAAACCAGGTGCCGGACCAGGAGCCCCCGCTTGGCGATTTCCGCGCCGTTGGTGTCCAGGTCTCCCACCTGGCGGTACATCTCCCGGATGGCCTCCCGGGCCACCTGGGGATAATCCGGGGCCGCGGCCAGGCGCGCCGAGGTCTTTTCATCCCAGAACTTGAAATCCGGCATGTAGATATCCACGATCCCGTCCAGGAGCTTCAGCGTCTCCAGCGATTCATATCCCCCGCAGTTATAAACCAGCGGGAGGGAAAAACCCTTTTCCACGGCCAGGGATAAAGCTTCGAGAATCTGGGGGACCACGTGGGTCGGGGTGACCAGGTTGAGGTTATGGCACCCGCTTTCTTCCAGGTCGAGCATGATCCGCGCGAGTTCTTCCGCGGTGGCCGTCTCCCCCATCCCCATGTGACTGATTTCGTAGTTCTGGCAGAAGACGCAGCCCAGGTTGCAGTGGGAGAAGAAAACCGTTCCCGAGCCATGCCGCCCCACCAGGGGACGTTCTTCCCCGAAATGAGGCCCATGGGAATAAACCACCGCCTGGAGACCGGTTTTGCAGAAACCGACTTCGTTCTCGATCCGGTTTTTCCCGCACTTCCGGGGACAGAGACGGCAGGATTTCAAAAGCCCATAGGCTTCCTCAATCCGGCGTTTAAGCTTGCCGTTTTCTGCCATAGATAAATAACGCGGGTAAGATTTCATAAATAACCAAAATAAATCGTTACTCAAAAACCTGAATCTCCCCCTCGGAAGGGAGAAAAATCAACCTGGTCAATTATGCTGAAAGTAAAATGGAACCGGGGGGAAAAATCAACTAAGACGTAAGGCGTTCGTAGTGTCCCTCAGATAAACCCTTCGGGATAAATCCGTAGTGTCCATAGTGTCTATAGTGTCCGTAGTGTCCAATAGCCATTTAGCCACCCAACAACCAAGCCACCTTCTTTTTCCGGCTACCGGGTACCGGCTACTTGCCACTGATCAGTTGATCGTTAAAACCCCATTTCTACGAGTGATTTGATTCCTTTTCTGACCTGGCCGGGATCCTCATCCGGCTTGAGCTCCACGATCCGGACCACGGTCGGGCCAAGCCAGGGCAGGATTTTGGCAAAGTCGACTTCGCCGGTCCCGGGAGCCCGGTGGTCCTGGATCCCCTGGGAATCATGGAGGTGAATCCCGACGAGATTTTCGTGGTACCTTTCCAGAAGGTTTTCAAACTCCGGGAACCCGAGCAGGGAAAGCGTGTGGGAATGCCCGACATCATGCCAGTACCCGACCGCCCCGCCCGCGAATTCCTTGAGGATGATCCCGATTTCTTCCGGGCCCGGGATCTCGGAAAAATAATAACGGTTCTCCACCCCCAGCCGGATCCCGCGGCGGAAGGCCTCCTGGTTCAAACGGTCCAAGGCCTGCAATACCCAATCCAGGGGCTGCCGGAACTTCGCGGCGCGCTCCTCGCGGAGTTCCAGGCGGATCTGTTCCATCTCCGGGGAGTCCTTATTCCCTTCGGAAAAAAGCTTTTTCATTTCCGTGAATCTTTTTTCCATGGGAACCCGGCCGATATGCAGGACCACCGCCCGGGCCCCCAGGTCCTCGGCGATCTGGATGGTATTGATGGTGTGTTTGACGGCCAGGCGGCGCTCCTCCGGGTCTTCGGAGGTGACCAAAAACAGGTCCCCGGTGGCCTTCTTCGGGTCGCGGTCGTCCGGAAGCGGGAAAAAATTATGGATGCTCAGCACCCGGGGATTCCCGCGCCGGAGCCGGGAACGGATTTCCTTGTCCCAGCCGGCCGGGATGCGGTATTCGAGCTCAATCCCGCCGATGGGAAGCTCGGCTTTTTCGACCTCGGAAAGAAGGCCCGGGCCGCTTCCGGACCGGGTCGAAAGCCAGGATGTGGATAAACCAAGCATATTTCTTTGATTGTCATTCCCGACCTGATCGGGAATCCAGTTCCTCCACGTCATTCCCGCGAAAGCGGGAATCCATCCCCTTCACGTCATTCCCGCGAAAGCGGGAATCCAGAGAGAATATTTAATGTAATCATAATTTTCCAGAAAAATCCCTGGATCCCTGCTTCCGCAGGGATGACAACCATAAAAATCATGAGACACTTAAAACAAGGGCGGCCCGAAGGCCGCCCCAACCAATCCATCAGTTACTTATCACGCAGGCTGCCCGTTCGGGTCCTTGTCCGGACCCTCAGGGTCCATAGGAAAGCCCGCGGCTACCGACTCTCTAACTCTCCAACACACTTACTCACCGATCTTACGTCCGTCTCAGCGAGCGGGGCAGGCGGTCGAGCTTGAACACGGTGGTGAATTCCTGGTTCTTGCTGATCCAGAGCTTGTCCGCGATGATCGCGTTGGTAAGAGATTCCCGGGAGTTCATCCAGTCCTCGAAAAGCCTGGGGTTGTTGGAAACCATCACGAAATCCGCCTTGGCTTTCCCCGGCTTCACCGTGAGGTTCTGCTTGTCGATACTGATTATGAAGGAACCACCGGCGGTTTTCACCTGGATCGACCGTTTCCAGCCGGCCAGGTCCTTTTTCGCCCGATCGCTCTTCGCTACCGCCTTGGACATCGACTGGAAGGCCGCGAACGCGGACTTGAAGGCCTTCTCGGTTTCCGGGGTGGGCTTGTCCACCGGCGGTTCCACCGGACGGCTCCAATCCAGCTCCTGCTCCTCCACGCCTTTCTTGGCGCGGAGTTTCTCCGGGAGTTCGGCGATCGGCACCGCGAAGACATCGGTGGGTTTTCCCAGGCGGTTCTTCCGGAAGATCACCTTCACCGGGGTGTTTTTCTTGAAGACCCGCGGGGTGAGTACACCCTTGGTGGTGTAGACATGCATCGGAATGCCGGTGTCGGCCCCGTCGATCATCACCCGGCCCCGGCCGAACGGCACCATGTGCGCGAACAGCGAGTTTGCGAAGTAGGTAATCGGGGGGGTGGAATTCATCACCCCGGTGTCGGGCAGTTCGACCAGTTCAAGCTTCTCGAACTGGCAGTCGGGGCAGTAAATCTCAAAAGCCGGAACCCTGACCAGCTTGCACTTGGGACAGCGGGCCCCGATGATCTGCTTTTTCTCCATGAGGCCCAGGAAATAGGGCGACTGTTCGCCCTTCGACCGCTTGTAGAACGTGAACATCGCCTCGTTGCTCTGCAGGTAGCGGCCTTCGGCGGTCTTAATCACCTCGGACTGGACATCCGGGATCATATGGAGGGGGATAACCTTCTCCACCTTCGGGCTCTTGGCCGCCCGGGGCTTGGCTTTGGGTTTCGCTTTGGATTTCACTTTGGGTCGAGCCATGATTAATCCCTCCTTTCCATGATCATCACGCAGCCGTACTGGGCGATGGTGGAACCGGTCCCGTGGATCATTCCCCGGTGCAGCTGCTTATCGATCAGCTCCCGGCGCGTGCTCCAGGCGGAGAGCATGTTGGAGCCGCCGACAAAATGCCCGGCATAGGTGAGCCCGCCGGAGGGGTTGACCAGGATGGGCCCGCCCGGGACCATCAAGCCTTCCTTGACCAGGTCATCCGAGTGCCCGAGCTTGGTGAAGCCGAACTCGGCCATCGTGACCTGGAGCTGCTTGATGAAGGCGTCGTGGAGCTCGACCACCTGGACTTCCTTCACCGGGTTGGTAACCCCGGCCATCTTGTAGGCCGCCTTGGCCGAAAGGTGGTCGGAGTAGATCCGGTGCATCACCTTGTGCCGGAAATCCCTCCCGACCACGTGGTGCTCGTTGGAGGCCCCCACCCCGGTGATCCAGATCGGGGGCTTGCCGCTGTTCTTGCACATCGAGTTCGTTTTTTCCTTGTTGGCGAAGATTACCCCGGCCGCCCCCTCGGTGTAAACGCAGGTCTCAAGGAGCTTGAAGGGGTAAACAATGTAGCGCGAGTTCATGGCCATTTCCTTGGTCACCTTCTCGCCGTAGCGCTGGGCATACTTGTTGTTCTGCGCCTGCTTGCAGAGGATGGCGCTGATCTCGGCGGAAACCTCGTCTTTGAGGTCGTTCGGGTGCTCATCCATGTAGGCAAGGACCACCTCGGCATAGCTTTCCGAGGCCGTCCAGCCAAGCTCCCTTTCGTAGAAGGTGTCGCCCGACCAGCCGATGGACTTGATCACCTCGGGGGTCGAGGTCATCGAATCGAAGTCGAAGCAGTCCGTGCACTTCTCCACCCCCAGGCAGAGAACGGTGTCATACAGGCCGGACTTGACCATCGTGTAGCTGGCCAGCATGGCGTAGGCGCCGGTCGCGCCTCCGCAGGTCACCCGCATGCCGGGCTTGTTGGCCATCCCGATGATCCCCTGCAGGGGGTGCTCGGGAATAGCCGAGTATTCAAAAATGTCGTTGTAGATCCCGAAGACCACCGCATCCACGTCCTTGATGTCGATCGCGGCATCTTCCAGGGTTTTCTTGACCGCCAGCTGGGAGAGCCCGTAATAGGAAAGCTCGACCCACCTGCCTTTACAGGGAGTAAGTCCCGCTCCCACTATGCCGACTGCTTCCGTCATTCTAGCCTCCTTTCTGAAATGCCTTTTATGTCCCGATCAGCGAGAAATAAGCTACCTTATTTACACCATCGAGTCAATTAAAAGTAATTACTAATAACCAAACTCCAATTACCAAACAAATTCAAATGACCAAAAATCAAACGTTTCAAAATGAAGCTCCCCGCGGCAAGACCGCGGGGTATCTAAGAAATGTTCTTAAGTCGTCCGTCATCCCCCGGATCAAGTCCGGGGCAGGCTCTGCGAAACATGCCCTCGAGTGACTAAATCGGAGGGCAGGGATCCAGGGATTTCCAAAATAACTGGATTCCCGCTTCCGCGGGAATGACAGAAATAAGGTAACCCCGTGGCAAGACCACGGGGAATTACAAGTTAAAACGGATTTTTTTCATTTATTTTGTATTTGTGATTTGAAAATTGTTTATTGCTTATCGTTTGCTGATTGGTTTTCAGTTTGGTAATTGGAATTTGGTAATTGGAATTTGATCAGTTTCGAGATAACCTTAGGGCAAACAAATAGGAGGGCAAGCCATGAACGAATTCCGGTCGCTCAAGGACCAGGGAATGGATGTCCAAACCCTGGAAAAACTGGTCAGCACGGGGGCGATGGTCATTACCAATGAGGACAAATCCGGGAACCTCACAAATGTTACCGCCGGGATCAGGATTGACGCCCCGGTCAGCGAGGTCTGGCAGATCATCACCGATTACAACCGTTATCACGAATTCCTGCCCCAGACCAAAAGGGTCAGGATCCTCAGGCAATCCGGGGACACCGCCGAGGTCGAATACAACCTCAAGCTCGCCGTTTCCGTGGTCGGCATCGGGATCGATTACACCCTGAAACATACCCACCAGAAGCCGGACCGGATCAGCTTCGAGCGGATTTCCGGAGACCTGTCCGAGGTCCGGGGCGGCTGGGAATTCATTCCTGCCGCGGGTGGGGAAAAAACCCTGGCTTTCTATTCGGTCTACTCCGATCTTAAATCACTCGGGAGGGTGGCCAGCTTCGCCCTGAAGCAGGGACCATCCATGGAACTCGCGATCAACGTCTCCACCGCGGTCCTGACCGTCAAGGCGATGAAAGAAAGGGCGGAATCATATATTTAAAGTCCGACCTGTCTGACCTGTCCGACGGGTCGGACAAGATTTGAACTTTGAGCTTCATATTTTCTTACCTTTGAGCTTTGACCTTTGAGCTTCTTACTCCCTTCACCCCTTGAGACTTACCCTGACTGGGAGGAAATCGCGGATTGCTTCCAGCGGCTGGGCTGGGATGATTTCCGGCCCCGGGTCACCTGCGAAGCCCGGGAGGTTTTCCCGGATATCTTCCAGATCACCGTGCCCCAGGCCTTTTATGCCGACACCAACGCTTACCTGATCCGGGGAGATAATCCGACCCTGATCGATCCCGGGCATGCCTATCCGGAATCGATCGAATCCATCCTGATGGGGCTGGAATCCATCGGCTTTTCCCTGTCCGACCTGGCGCAGGTGGTACTTACTCACCCCCACGTGGACCATGCCGCCGCCTGCGTCCCCCTGCAGAAAATCCACCCCCTCCCGGTGGCCGCCTACGAAGGCGTGGGGAAAAAATATTCCGAATACTGCAACCTGATGAAAGTGGCTTATGACTTATTCCGGCCCCGCTGTCCCCATCTCCTGGCCGCCGGATACCGCCCCGAGGAACTGGCCGCCTTCGCCCGCGTTTACTACATGCCTCCCGGCCCGATTGGTTTCCGGCAATCACTTACCGAGGGATCGAAAATCAGGATGGGCGATCAGAACTGGGAAGTTTTTTATACCCCCGGCCACAGCAATGAACACATCCTTTTATTAAACCCTGACGGCCTGGGCATTTCCGGGGATCTGATCGTGGGAAGGGCCACCTCGCTCGGCGAGATCAGTGTCTATCTGCAAACCCTCGAAAAGCTTTCCCGCCTGCCCCTGAAAAGCCTGCTCCCCGGACATGGTTCCCTCATTTTGAACCCGCCGAAGAGGATTGAAACCGCGAAGAAAACCGTTGAGGGTATGCGCAAACAGGCGCTCGAGCTTCTCGAAGGTCCCGGCCTCAATCTGCTGGACCTGACCCGGGCGGTGATGGGAGACGTCTCGAAAATCCACCTCGCCTCCACCTCCAACGGGTTGATCGTCTCATTGCTGGACGAGCTTCAGTCAGACGGGCTGGTGAAAGCCGAACCCGGAACGCTGGGCGGGGACCCAGCCCAGATCATCTACAGGAAAAAATAATTTTAAAAAATGAAAATCTCCCCTCCCCCTCTTTCAACAAAGAGGGGTTAAGGATTCTTTTTTGATAAAGATGAGTTGAATATTTTCCCCCTTTATCAAAGGGGGATGAAGGGGGATTTAAAATAGGATGTCGGCATTATAAAAAAGACGCGGGCCGTGGCCCGCGTCTTTCATATTCTTTGCTGCTTACTGCCTACTGTTTGATTCTTCTCGCCCCTTATCCCTTACATCTCGCCCCTTACATCTGCCTTTTAGACTTCCATAATTTCTTTTTCTTTAGCAGCCAAAACCTCGTCAACCTTTTTGATATGGCTATCGGTATAATCCTGGATCTTTTTCTGCAGGGTATGCTTCTGGTCTTCGGTAATAATCTTGTCCTTCTCTTGTTTCTGAAGTTTTTCAATCCCGTCCCGGCGCACGTTCCGGACGGCGACGCGGTGCTCCTCCGCCATCTTCTTGACCATCTTGACCAGGTCTTTTCTCCGCTCCTCGTTCAGGGGCGGGATCGGAAGACGGATGATCTTGCCGTCGTTCTGCGGGGTCAGGCCCAGGTCCGACTTGATGATCGCCCTCTCAATCTCGGGCAGCATCTTCGCGTCCCAGGGCTGGATGGTAATCATCCGGGGTTCCGGGATTGCCAGGTTGGCCACGTGATTCAAGGGAGATGGATTGCCGTAATAATCAACCCTGACCGTGTCCAGGAGGGAGAGCGCGGCCCGGCCGGTCCGTACCCGGGAAAGCTCTTCCCGGAAAGTAGCGATGGCTTTTTCCATTCGGGATTCCAGGTCTTTAAAAATGTCCTTTTCCATTTTCCGCCTCCTGGTTTATTGGATCTATTTTGATGTTCATATTCTACTCAAAAAAAACGCAGGCTGAAGCCTGCGCCTACCTAATCTTATTTATTTATTCCGCATCGTCAATCTGCATTATCTTTTTACCTATGACCTATGACCTTTCACCCACGACCTGCAGCTTTGGCTGCTATTTTCTGACCAAGGTTCCGACTTTTTCGCCCCGGAGAATCCGGACCAGGTTGCCTTTTTTCCACAGGTTGAAGACCCGGACCGGGATCTCCCCCTCCTCACAAAGGGCGACCGCCGCCAGATCCATTACCTTCAGACTGCGGGAAAGAACATTATTGTAAGTAAGTTCGGCAAACCGCCGGGCCCCTTTGACCTTCTTCGGGTCGGCGTCGTAGACCCCGTCCACCTTGGTCCCCTTGAGCAGAATTTCCGCGGAAAGCTCCCGGGCCCGGAGGGCGGCGGCGGTAT
>JAQTNV010000075.1 GCA_028713675.1 bacterium | reverse complement strand
GGGATTTCCGGCTGCCGATCCCGATTTCATCGAGTTTCTGACAGAGAATTCGCAGGTCAATGGGTTTTTCAAAATAATAGAAGGCCCCCTTCTCATAAGCCTCCTCTTCAATTTCCGGGGAACCGTAAGCCGTCATGATAATCACCTTGGTCCGGGGGCTTTTCTCCGCCACATAAGGAAGAAGTTCCAGGCCCTGCCTCCCCAACACGCCGGTCAACCGGATATCCGCCAGGATGATATCGAAACAGGCATGTTTGATGGCGTATTCGGCCTCTTCAATGGTGGAGGCGGTGACCACTTCGAAAGCTTTATCCTTGCTCAAAGCCCGGCTTAATAGTTCCAAAAGTTTTTCTTCGTCGTCTACGATCAGGATTTTTCTCATTACCCGTCCTTTCTCTTCTCTCCTCAGTTTTTCCCTTGAATTAGGCCTTATCCAATCTGGAACTCTTCTGCCTTTTGAGAACTCCCGCAGTTTTAATTTGCAAGAGATGTGCCTGAGGCAGAGAAGTCCCGGGAAACCTTAGGCTCTCCGACGGTGGAATCAAAATTCAGACTGCGCGGAAAGGTGATTTCTCTCCTTCCGGAGAATGCCGTGATTTGAAACAATAATTGCGGGGAAAAGCAGGGATTACTGGAGGTTAATCAATGTTTGTCGCAAAACGAAGCTGTTTCATAATGAAACAACCCCATTAGTTTCTGGTTTCGGGTTTACAGTTTCTGGTTAAAAACATAAAATTTTTTCTCTTTTATTCTAACTCGAGACCCGAAATGAGAAACTCGAAACTCACATTATCTGGTATTCTTTAATCTTCCTGATGAGGGTGGAGCGGTGAATCCCGAGTATTTTCGCGGCTTGAGATTGGTTATTTCCGCATTCATCCAGGACTGCTTGGATCTGTTTCTTTTCCATTTCTGACAAGGTAAGCCTGCTCTCACCGGAGGAGATTGGGCTGAGCGGTTTATTCCCCCTCATGTTATCGGGCAGATGCTCCGGACCGATAAGATTTTCCTCGCAGAGCAGGACCGCCCGTTCCACGACATTCCTGAGTTCGCGGATGTTGCCGGGCCAGGCATAGACCTCCAGGACCCGATCGGCCTCCCTGGTAAAACCCGACAAGGACTTTCCAAACGAGCGCCGGTACTCGTCTAAGAATATCTTGGCCAGGGGCAGGATGTCGTCGCGTCTTTCCCGCAGCGGAGGCAAAACCACGGGCATCACGTTGAGGCGAAAAAACAGGTCTTCCCGGAACTTCCCGGATTTCACCTTTTTTTCCAGGTTGGTATTGGTGGCGGCCATGATCCGGACGTCGACCCGGTTATTCGTGGTTCCTCCCAGTCTCCGGAAGACCTTTTCCTCGATCACTTTCAGGATCTTGGCCTGGACGGAAAGAGAAAGCTCCGCCACCTCGTCCAGAAACAGACTCCCGCCGTTGGCCACTTCGAGCAGGCCGCGCTTGAAGGTTTTGGCGTCGGTAAAAGCCCCCCGCTCGTGCCCGAAAAGTTCCGATTCCAAAAGCTCACCCGACAGGCCGGCGCAGTTAATATCCACAAACTGTCCTTCTTTGCGGTCGCTTAGCTCATGGATAATTCGGGCGACCATGCCCTTGCCGGTCCCGGTTTCGCCCATGATTAAAATATTGGTTGAGGAATTTTTCGCCAGCAGATTAATCGCGTGATGCACTTCGGCGGGCTGCCGGGGCATTTCCCCCATTTCCGTTTTGTCGAGAACAGACGTTTTCCGCCTCAGGTATTGAATCTCCTTTAAGGAACGGGAATTGGTCAGGATTTTTCGGACGATCGCTTCAAGGGAGGCCAGGTCGATCGGCTTGAGCACAAAATTGTCCGCCTGGAGCTGGATAGCTTTGACCGCGGTTTCCACATCTCCGTAAGCCGTGATTATTATTACCCCGGTACCCAGCGACATGGATTTGATTTTTTTCAGCACCTCCAAGCCGTCCTGGTCCGGAAGCCGGAGATCCAAAAGCACGACATCAATCGGGATCGACCGGCAGAGTTCGAGCGCGGCTTTGCCATTTCCGGCTTCCCGGACTTCATAATCCCGGGTCCGGAAATACTGCCCCAGATTCAGGCGAATCGCTTCCTCGTCATCTACGATCAGAATCTGGTGTAATACCGTTCTCGGCTGAGCTTCACTTTTCAAAAAGATCCCTCCCGCTGGGGAATCCACCCCTTCTCATTCATTGGATTTCAGGCTCCCAGGGCAGTTCGATCACAAAAGCAGATCCAGCTGACTCCGGGCCCGGTTCCAGGCGAATGTCCCCGCCGTGCTCCGCAACTATTTTTCGCGAAATCGCCAACCCCATTCCGGTGTTGCCCTTTTTCGTGCTGAAAAAGGGAGCAAAGATCTTCCCGCGAATTTCCTCCGGGACCCCCGGGCCTTGATCCTGGATTCTGATAACCAGGTTCTTTTTCGCCGTATCGGTCCCGCAAATGATGCTGATGCGATCGCCTTTTTTCGATACTTCAATGGCGTTATGAATAAGATTGATCAACACCTGGGTGATTTTGTCTTTATCCACCCACAATGGCGGCAGGTTCGGAGAAATATTTTTCGACACGCGGATTCCTTTTGATTTCAAGAGGCTCCGGTTCAATGCGATCACCTCATTGATCAAACTCCCGGCATTTTGTTTGCTGCGGTCCAATCTGGTCCTGGCCCCGAACTCCAGAAGCTGTTTGATTAAACGGTTGACCCGCATCGTTTCCTGGAAAAGGATATCGAGGATTCTTTTCTCGTCCTTGGAGAGGCGCTTGGAATCCTGCATGACTTGGATACTGCTCGAAATGGCAAAGAGCGGGTTTTTAATCTCGTGCGCGATTCCTCCGGCGATCTCGCCGATGGCCGCCATTTTCTCAAACCGGCGCAACGAGGCCTGCAGTTTCTCCTCGTCGGTGATATCCCGCATAACATGAACCGTACGGACAATCTGACCGGATTCATCCTGGATGGGGGTGTCGGTCACGATATAATCCCGGTCAAATAATGGTTCATGGATTTTTTCGGTATGCTCCTTTCCCTCGGCAATGGTTTTCGCGTGCGGGCAGAAGCTGGGCGGAGCGTCGGTGCCGTGCATCAGCCTATAGCAGGTTTTCCCGACGATCTCCTGGAAAGGTAGTTTGAGTTTATTCGCCACCGCGCGGTTCACCCGCAGAATTGTATGATTCTGGTCGATGAGCATTACCATATCCGACATCGTGTCAAACGTGCTGAGCCACTCGCTCGCCGCTCTCTGGATCGCCTCTTCAATCCGCTTACGTTCGCTGATGTCTCGTACCGCCGCGATTATCGCCCGGCTTTCGCCGGCGGCGTTTCGGATCAAGGCGGCGTTTACTTCCCCGTGAAAGCGGGTTCGGTCCTCCCGCAAAAACACCATTTCAATGTTTCGGATGAAACCCTCCGCCAGGACTTTTTGCATCATCCGGCCTGCGATTTCGTGATATTCGGGGGCGATGTATTCGAGGCCGCTATTGCCGGCAGTTCGAGATTGCTCGCCTCCTAAAAAGAGTTCCCGGGCGCGTTGGGAGCTACGGATCGGGTTGCCTTTCAGGTCGATCACGGTCACAGCATCGGAGGTGGTTTCGGTTAAGGTCCGATACATTTCCTCCGATTCGCGCAAGGCTTCCTCCGTCCGCTTGCGCTTGGAGATGTCGCGGGTAACGATCTGGATTCCGACCATTTTCCCTTCTCGAAAAACAACCTGGCCCCCGGTCTCCACCGGAATAAGCGTGCCGTCCTTTTTTCTGATCATTATTTCATAATAATTAACCGGCTTGCCTTCCAATGCGGTTTTTAACGCCTCCAGGCTTTTTGACTGGTACTCCGGGGGCGTAATTTCCATCATGTTCATGCCGATTCCTTCCGCCATCGTGTAACCGGTCAGATTCTCAGTAGCTTTATTGGCAAATAGAACATTTCCCTCCAGATCGATCATCGCCACCGAATCCTTCATATTTTCGATCAAGGTACGATATCTTTCCTCCGATTCGCGCAGGGCTTCTTCCGCCCGCTTGCGTTCCGTGATGTCCCGGACGGTGCTGACAATCTCCTTGGGCTGACCGCCGGCATCCTTGATTACGGCGGAATTTACTTCTGCGATGTAGGTTTTTCCATCCATTGTGGGAAGAACATATTCAGCATTATTTAAAAACCCGTCCTGAAGAAGTTTTGGGAAATTTGCCATCGCAGTTTCCATCTGATCGGGGGGCATCAAATTTATTCCTTGGCCAATTACCTCTTCGACGGGATTTTCAACTCCGTAATGTTTGAGAAATTTATCAGAAACTTCAATTATTCTGCCGGCGAGATCCGTGACAACCACCATGTCATGGGATGTATCCAGTAACAGTTTATATCTCTCCTGGGATTCTTTGATTGTCTCTTCGGCCCGCTTGCGTTCGGTGATATCGCGGATGGTGTTAATTATCTCCTTGGGCTGGCCGTGGGAATCCTTAACCAAAACGGAATTCATCTCCCCTATATAAGTGGCTCCGTCTTTCATGGGCAGGATATATTCAGCATTTTTGGTTATTCCGTCTTGAAAAAGTTTTTGGAGACTTTCCCGGACTTTTTCTATCTGCCCCGAGGGAAGCAATTCAAAACCCTGCCCTTTCAAATCCTCCAGTGACTTGTCCCGTCCGTAATAATCATAAAAATTATCCGATACCTCGATGATCCCGCCTTCCAGATCGGTGATGACCACCAAATCGGGGAAGGTTTCCAAAAGTTTCTTATACCTTTCCCGTGATTCTCGGATGGCCTCTTCCGCCCGCTTGCGATCGGTGATGTCAGAAATCGTAAGGATAAAAGCCTTAGGTTTCCCGCCGGAATCCTTAATCAGGGACGCGTTCATTTCCCCTCGAAATCGGCTCCCGTCCATCCGAACGAAGGTATACTCCTCATGGTGGGAGTATCCGTTCGCCTGTGCCCTGGCCAAATTTGTCAGGGCTCTCTCATGTTCTTCCGGAACAATAAAATCTATTCCGCTTCTGCCGATAATCTCTTCGGGGTTTCGTGCTCCGAGCATCTCCACGGAACGGGGCGAGGCCCGCAGAATATTTCCGAAAAGATCTACCATCACCACCGTATCCGATGAAGTTTCGGTCAAGGTTTTGTACATTTCTTCTGATTCGCGCAGGGCTTCTTGGGCCTTCATTCGCCTGATTGCGTCTCCGATCTGAACCGAAATGCTGATTAAAGCATGACGTGAAATCATCGGGATCTGGCCGGCGGTATGCGAGCCGACATGAATACTGGCGATAGCTTTGTTTTCGAAAAGCACCGGGATGATCGCCGTAGAACGCAACCCTTCGTTTCGGTAAGCGGCATCCTCAGGTATATTTTGGTCGGTGATAAACAATTCTTTACCTTGCCTGACTTGAACGGCCAAAGGGGAAGAAGCGTCATAACACAAAACCGCCCGGATAAAATCCGGGGATATCCCCTGCGAATGGACCATTTTCAGCGAACCGTCTTTTTCATCGATCAGGAAAATGCCCCCGCAGTCCATCCCCGATACTTTCATGGATGATTCGAGACACAATCGCAGGGCCTTTCCCAGGTTGTCGGCCGCGCTTAAAGCGATCCCTAGATCACGCTGGGCATAGACCAGATCCTGGACCTGCTTACGTTCGGTAACATCCTCGATAATCGTGATCACCCCTGTCAGCTTTTCATTTTCGTAGACGAGGGTGGGCTTGGTGGAGATATAAATCTCCCAGCCGTTTTTATGCAGGATCCGGTATTCATCCAAGTAGGATTCGGGAGGACTCGCCATGGAATTGGCAAATAACTGGAAAATTTGTTCCCGGTCCGCGGGATGGAGAAATTCGCTGAAGTTTCGCCCGATTATTTCTTCTTCCCGGTAGCCGGTCAACTTACACAAAGCCTGATTTACAAAAAGGAATTTTCCTTCCAAGTCAATCTTGGCGATGCCTGTTTCGGCTCCCTCCACCAGGCTTTTATACCTCTCTTCGCTGCTCGCCAGTTCTTCTTCGATTCTCTTCCGCTTCGTTATGTCCCGGGCAATGGAGATGGACCCGACTATCTCCTGGCCTCGATAAAAAGGCACGCTACTGATGGATTCATACCGGCAGGTTCCGTCCTGGACAATCATCCGATATTCGGAATCCCGGATTGTTTCACCCGCTAAAACCTTTTGCGCCTCCGAGAAAGCTTTCTCCAGATAAGCCGGATCGATAAAGGACAATTCCGAAAAAGAACGGCCGACAATATCTTCAGGGTGATAACCCAGGTTTAATTCAACTGAGGGAGATATCTCCTTGATCCGGAAGTTCTGGTCGACTAAAAAAATAACATCCGTGGTATTTTTGAAATACAATCGATAACGTATTTCATTTTCCTGCGCGGCCTGAAGTTCCAGATGGGTTTGGCGGAGATCTTCCTGGATCCGTTTCCGTCCGGCGATTAAAACCTGGGCGTAGGCCGCGAGAATCGCGAACAAACCCGCCCCGGCGGCCCGGAACAGGAGATGCGATAAATCCGGCCAGAAAAATTGGCGGGCAAAATTACCGATCGGAAAAAAAAGAACCTGCCCGATGGTTTCAAAAATATAAAAAAATATTCCGGCCCCGATTCCGGTCCTGATAATTTTCCAGTTTAAATAATTCGGGGTTTTATTTTCCATAAAATTTTACTGATACAGACTATATGATTGTTTAAATCTTAATGAAGAAGTTACTTTCAGTCAAAAACAATAAAAAAGGGCGGTCATAACGACCGCCCTTTATAATCTCAGCAAGGCTTCCCTCGTCCTCAATGCCTCGGGATCTAATCGAAAAGCCTTGCCCTACATTGTTTTATTTGTTGGTTACCGGTTTCCAGCTACTTAATCATTACATTGTTCTTTATCTAGCCACCCAGCAACCCAACCACCTCGCCACCTATTTTTTCTTCTGCTCGTAAGCCTTTTCGATGAACTTGGTCTTCATCGCCGCCCGGTCCAGTGTATTAGGAGGCAGCCATTCGATCTTGGGGCGGACCTTAAGCTTCGCGTGCATGTCCGCCACGATTTCTTTCTCCAGCTTTTCGAGATCCTCTTTCTTCATTCCCGCTGCGTATTCCACCTTCAACTTGATCGGCGGCTCCACCCGCGGGGGCGGCTCGTCCAGGACAATCCGGAACTCACCGGTCACCCGGGGCACAAACCCGGTGATGACCCCGTCGATGGAGGCGGGATAAACGATCACACCCTTGACCTTGAGCATGTCGTCGGTCCGGCCGGCCATTTTCAGCCTCCAGCCCGGAGCCCCGCACTTGCAGGGCGAGAGGAAGATCTGGACCACGTCGCCCGAGGAGAACCGTCCCGGCGGGATGCTGATTCCCTGGAGGGGCGTCATGACCATCTCCCCGATGGCCTGGTCCTCGAATGGGACCGGCTCCTTGGTCTCGGGGTGGACCAGCTCGAAGAGGAACATGTCGTCGGTCAGGTGGTGCATCCCCGCATACTGCTTTTCCTCACAGGAGGTCAGGGTCAGGCCGCCCACCAGCCCCATCCCGTCAAACAGGGGGGCCCGGAAGCCCTCCTCGATCTTCTTCCGGACCTCGGGGATGCCGGCGCCCGGCTCGGCCCCGCAAAAGACTTGTTTGAAACCGATGTCCCGCACCCGCTGGAGATTGGTGTCCACCATGTACTCGGCCAGGGAAGGCGTGCACCAGATGGCGTTGGCGGCGAATTTTTCCGCGAACTTGAAGATCCGTTCGGTCCCGACCTCGGCGCCTACGGGGACCACGCCCACTCCCAGACGCATTAAGGCCCAAACCAGCGGCACTCCCGCCCCGAACATCGAAAGTCCGAAGCCCTGGATGCAGCGCATTTGGTGAATGGCCTCGATATTACCGTGGGTGACCATATAAAGGGTCCGGGCCAGCCCGCGGGGCATGATCTCCAGGTCCTCCTCGGTGAAAAAGTAGGGGGTGGGCTCGCCGGTGGTTCCGGAGGTGGCGCACATCAGAACGTAATCGTAGGGGTCAACCCCGACCAGCTGGCTCAGCATTGTAACGATCTTCCCCTTTTCGCCCGGCTCGCTTTCCGGTATCTGCCCGCGCACGGTGTCCT
The DNA here is from genome assembly GCA_028713675.1 of bacterium. Taxonomy (GTDB): domain Bacteria; phylum Desulfobacterota; class JAPLJL01; order JAPLJL01; family JAPLJL01; genus JAPLJL01. The sequence continues at coordinate 5,936 of JAQTNV010000075.1, read as the reverse complement.
GTCCCATCAGGGGCATGGCCTGGCGGAACTGCTCGATCGTAATTGTTTCCGGTTTCAGCTCCTGAGAATCCAGAACCATCTTGATGAACATGCTCTGGTCGTAGTACCTGCGGAGATTTTTCCGGAGTTTCTGGATCTGGATCTCCTTCACTTCCTTCGTGTTCTGGATCCGGTACATCTTCTCATCGAAATAGTTCTTAAATGCCATGCCCGCCCTCCTTTCAAAAAACTAGAAAAATAACAATTTTGATAACTTCATATTAAATACGACCAGTCATCTTCTAATATAAATCAAGAATTTTTTCCAGACCCAACCCGGAACTCCGGTTACTGCAGAGTGATCTGCACGGAAGTCCGGACCGCGTGATGGGTGACGAAATCCGTGGTTCCGTCCAGGGCGTGGGCCAAGAGCACGGTGGTGGTAACCCCCGTGGCCAGGGGAACATCATAAGCATCACCCGAATTCAGCGGGATGGTAAAACCGATTTCGGTGGAACCGCCGGATTGGGTGCCGGTTTTATTCGTCACGTTATCCGCCCCTCCGAGCGCCACATCGGATTGGTGAAAATGGGGGATATTCACGTAATCGTCTTCGATTGCAACCACTCCATTCTGAACATAGCCGATAATCAAGTTGGTCCCCTGCTCCATCAGGGCGGTGTTGCTGGGCGGAAAACCGACGGCCACCCAGCCGGTGGTCGGGGCGCTGACCTTTAAATCCAGGTTCGCGCCGGACACCTTCCACTTCAAAGTGATATTCTGATCGGTAACCTGCTGATATCCCTGGTCGCCGGTATTGGTTCCGCCGCCGCCACCGCCGCAGCGGACGATAAATAACATTCCGAAAATAACCAGGGCATTAAGGATCATCAGCTTTTTCATTTTTCTCTCCTTTTTTTGAAACCTGATCCTTTCTTTAGTCTTTAGTTTCCGGCCTTTGGTTTAAAACTTTGAATTTTTTTATTTCAACTCGAAACTGTTTTTTCTATTTCATTCGGCGTGAATGAATTCATCAACACTAAACCAGCGCTCGATATTGAAGCCGAAATATATATCGTTGGTCTTGGCCCCCAGCATCTGGCGCCGCGGCTCGGTGGCCCAGCTGTTGGTCAGGAGCAGCATGAAATGATGCCCGGCGGTGTTGTCCTTGAGCCCAAAGACGAAAGCATTCTTCGAATTGAGAAATGAATCATTACCTCTTTTCCAGATCGGATAATATTCACCCATGACTTCAAACTTTTTAATGATCATTACACTAACCCCGAACCCGGGACCGAACCTGTGGTTGTAACCGTCATAGCCGAGATTGATCACCGGGGAAATCCTTTTCAGGATCGGTTCGCTCTGGAGAGATAAAAGGCCGAACAAATTATTTTTCCGCTGCGAGTCCTTATAACTGAAAAACTGCCCGTCCAGCTGGGCGCGCAGATAGGCCCGGGGGATAAAATAGGCGTAACTGAGCCCGGTAATATACTCCCGGGTCCTGGTCTGGTAGGAAAAATTGGCTTCCAGCTTCGACCAGATCAGGTACCTGATCCCAAGGTTGACAAATGCGCCCTCGGTCATCCCCATCGCAGTATCGACGGTCTTATGATTTACCGGTCCGATGAAACGGTGAAGGATCCTGAACTCCCCTTCCTTGGCCTCGAGGTTGGTGGGAACCTTCAGGGAAGGCATTGCCGTTTCGAAGGCGAGAAGGGATGAAGGAATCAAAAAAGCTAGAAATGCGATTGCCAGTTTTTTCTTCATGGCCGCTCCCTCTTATGGTATTCCCGTCATCCCCGCCCCGCCGCAGGCGGTCAAAACAAAGCGGGGATCCAGATCCTTTTAAAAAACCTGGATTCCGGCTTTCGCCGGAATGACGTTTTTAAATCCCCCCTGCCCCCCTTTCGACAAAGGGGGGGAGCTGAGGGATTGCTTTATAGTTTAATTTCCACGCCACCGATCTTTTTATGCCGGGTAGTAAAATCATCGGCGTCATTGGCCCCGGCCGCCAGGATTACCTTGTAAGTTTTCCCGACTACGAGGGGTTTGTCCTTATCATCGCCGGAATTCAGCGGAATGGTGAACCCGATCTCGGTGGTCCCGTTCTCCTCTTTCCCGACCGGGTCGGTAACGTTGTCTTTGCCCTTGAGGTCAAGGTCCGACTGATGGGACATCATGCCGCTCCCGAAATCATCCCGGATTACCGCTTTCCCGTCTTTAACATATCCGATGATGATATTGGCGCCCTTCATCAAACGGGCAGGATCGAAGCCTGCCGCTACCCAACCGGTCGTCGGGGCGCTGACCTTCACCTTCAGCGTTTCCCCTTCCACCTTCCACTGCAGGATGATGCCTTTGTCCGTGGCGGTCGAATATCCCTGGTCGGCCGCTTTCGGTTCGGGGGCCTGGGTCTGGGCCCGGGACAAACCGCCCCATAGCAACAAAGCCGAGGCCACCGCCAATCCAATAATAATTCCGTATTTTTTCATTTCCTTCCTCCTTTTTGGAATTGGATTATCTTTGCACCTCAATAAAGATAGGGCTATTTTACCTTGCGCAGCGGAACCCGATAAAAGCTCTCCGGCTCAGCCAATCCTGGGCGTTCCGGTTGGAGGAGCGGAAATTCGCCGGAATGCTGTTATACCAGGAGCCTCCGCGAACCACGCGCATGGTTCCCAGGGGCGGGCCCTGGGGATTGCGGGACGGGGAATCCCGGTAGTATTTTTCCCCGTACCAATCCCGGATCCACTCCCAGACGTTCCCGGCCATGTCAAAAAGACCATAGGGAGAAAGACCGGAGATAAAGCAGGAAACCGGCGTAGTATCTTCAAACCGGTCCCGATCCTTGCCGCCCAGAACCGAGAGCGATTTCAGGCGGGACTCCTCCTGGTCCTGGCTCTGGCAATCAAAATCGTTGCCCCAGGGATAGATCAGGCCTTCGGTCCCGCGGGCCGCTTTCTCCCACTCCGCTTCGGTCGGGAGGCGTTCTCCCTTCCAGTGACAGTAAGCCTCGGCCTGGCGCCAATCCACGCAATTCACCGGATGGTCATCCCGCCCGTCTTTTTCCCAGTTGCAGTACCCTCCCCGGTCGGGAGCGCTGCATTTGCCCGCCGCGACGCACTCATGATACTCCGCGATGGTAACCAGGAATTTATCGATTAAAAATGAGTCCAGGTAAATCCGGTGGTAGGGATGTTCATCGCTTTCGCATTGACGGTCGAAGTCCTCGTTGCATCCCATCATGAAATCCCCGGCCGGGATCAGAACCATTCTCCCCGCCGTGGCGGCTTGCTGCCCCTGAGCCAGGGCCTCCAGTTCCAGGGAAACGCTCTGGGGTCGGTTCGGCCTGATTTCGATCTCCAGATCCTTGGGCTGGTATCCCGGCAAATCCACCCTGATCCGGTGCCGGCCCGGGGAAAGGTTCCCGGCATAGGGGGTTTCTCCCCGCCGGGTTCCATCCAGGAAAACCCGGGCCCGCAACGGAGTGGAAGCGATCAGGATCTTTCCCGGCTTTCCCTGCAGTTTCAGGGTGGCCTCTTCGGTGGCGCGATTGCGGACCTCGATACTATCCTCCACCGGTTCGTAGTCCGGATGTTCAATCCGGAGCTTATGCTGCCCGATTAATACATTTTCAATTTTTAATATTTTTCCCGCCCGCGGCATAACCCCGATATAATTGTCATCCAGATAAACCGAGGTTTTTTCCTGCTCGATCGCCAGGGAATTGTTTCCGACGTTCAGGAGAATGCTTCCGGTCTGGGGATCCAGGGTCTTATCCAGGACCAGTTTCTTCCCCTTCTCGATATTGACCTCGACGGAGGCGGTGACATATCCGTCCCGGGCCAAAACCACGGTCCGGGCCCCGGCGGGAATGCTTTCGATAATCCGGGGGGAAAAGCCGCAATCCTCCGAGTCGATGAAAATCCGGCATTTATCCGGCCGGGTATTGATCTCCAGGGCGCCGAAGCCCTGGGACTGGACCCGAAGCTTGTCCGCCACTTTCGCCAGCACGGTCCCGGGTTTGAATTCCCCCACCCGGACCACCCCGTCGAGCAGATCCTGGACGCCGTCCAGAACCACCCGCCTTAAATTGCCGAAATCACAAACCGGGGTTTCCCGGCTTACCGATTTGTCCAGGTTCGCGGTCTTGATGTCATATAATTTCAGCTTGAGATAGCAGGCGCTGGCGGAATTGATAATCTGGGAGGTAATCAGCTTGTCCGCCTGCAGAATTCTTCCGTATTCCACGTCGCCTTCCGGATCCCCGCTGCTGGAGAGGTTGATTTTCTTGTCTTTCAGGATGGCGAAGAGGTTATCCTTGCTCATCACCCGGAAATTGGTGATTTCCACCGCTTTTTCCCGGATGTCATCGGAGAGGAAGCCCAGCTGCTGCCGGGTTAATTCATTCCCGGTAAAAAATATTTCCATCACCGCGAGATCGCCGGTGTTTTCGCGGGCCAGGGCCGGGAAAGGCAGAGATAGACTCAGGACTAAAAAAAGCAGTGATTTTCGCATACGAATCCTCCCGTGTGATTCCTTATATTTTATAGTTATCTGGAAAATTTTCTACTTATGAATGAAAATTCCTTTGCTGGTGCGTTCGGGGAACGCACCCTACATTTCAGGTAGGGCCCGGTCCCCGAACGGGCCTTTAACTGAACTGGGCATCAAAGGTTTAAAGAAAAAGATTCGTCCGGAAGAGAAAACATCTTACCAAATATGGATTATTTGATAAATCTTCCCGCCCTCTTCAAGGTCCTGGTCGCCTTCGGCCTGATCCTTTTTTTGAACCAGGTCCGGGTTCACCTCTCTCTCGCCCTTTTTATCGGCACTATTTTTCTCGGACTCTGGACCCGGGTTCCGGTCATTTCCATTTTCAAGGTCATCGTCCGGGAATCCTCCGATTACCCGACGCTCGCCCTGGTAGCGGTGGTTACCGAAATCCTGATCCTGGCCCACCTGATGAAAACCTCCGGCCAGCTTTCCCGGATCGTGGAAAGCTTCCGGGGGGTATTCCGAAGCCAGAAAGCTTTCACCGTTTCCCTGCCGGCCCTGATCGGCCTTTTGCCCATGCCGGGCGGAGCCCTATTTTCCGCCCCGATGCTGGAAGCGGCCCTGCCGGACCGGGGACTCTCGCCCGAAAGGAAAACCATCATCAACTACTGGTTCCGGCATATCTGGGAATACTGGCTCCCGCTCTATCCCGGGATGCTTCTCTCGGTCCGGCTCCTCGAGGTTAGGGTCGAAGCTTTCATCCTCGCCCAGCTCCCCCTCACCTTCCTCGCCGTTCTGGCCGGGTGGATCCTCCTGCTCGGACCGATCCGCGGCCGGATCAATTCCCCGGGCGGATCCCCGGCCCAGATCAGGACCTTCATCCGGGAAACCACCCCGGTTTGGATCGTCATCCTGACTCTGGTTGTCTCCGTGCTCATCACCCCCCTGGTCCGCGCGTTTTCCGGGGGTCCCTTCTCCTTCCCGCAATATTCCTCCGTGATTTTCGGCCTCCTGATTTCCCTGACCTGGGTAATCAGGTCCAACCGGATCGGATTCCGCGCGGTTCTCGATTCCGTGCTCAATCCGGACATATACCTGATGGCCATCCTGATTTTTGGGATCATGGCCTTCCGGGGCATCCTGATCGAGAGCCAGGCCATCTCCGGGATCCAAGGCGAACTCACCCGTTTCCATATTCCTCCCCTGGCGGTGATCCTTTTTCTCCCTTTCCTCTCCGGCCTGGTTACCGGGATCACCATCGGGTTCGTCGGGGCCTCCTTCCCGGTGGTGATTTCCCTGGCCCACGGCCTGGGCGGCAACCTGTTCGCCTGGGGAATACTCGCCTTCGGCTTCGGCTACGCCGGAATGATGCTTTCGCCGATCCATCTCTGTTTCGCCCTGACCAAGGACCACTTCCATTCCCGGTGGGGCGGCAACTACCGCTACCTCATTCCCCT
>JAQTNV010000074.1 GCA_028713675.1 bacterium | reverse complement strand
TCACCTCCTTCGACATCGTGAAAAACATCGTGAACAACCGGATCATCGCCCGCGCCATCGAGGCCGCCCGGGACAACATCGCCGAGGGGGCCAGCATCGCCGATCCCCTGCGGAAGAGCGGGGTTTTCCCCCCCATGGTGATCCACATGATTTCCGTCGGGGAACGCAGCGGCGACCTCGAGAACATGCTCACCCGGATCTCCGAGGCCTACGACCGGGAGGTGGAAACCACGGTTTCGGGGTTGACCTCGATCCTGGGACCGGTGATCATCCTGATTATGGCCGCGGTGGTTTTTTTCATCATGATCTCGATCCTGATCCCGATTTTCCAAATGAGTAATATCATCCGTTAAGGGAGGATAAAATGAAAAAACGGAAAAAATCCCCCAACTCGGCCGGTTCCGGGTTCCCGCCCCCGCTGAGCCGCGGGGCCGCGGGTTTTACCCTGATCGAAATGATGGTGGTGGTGGCGATTCTCGGCCTGCTCATCACCATCGTCGGGGTCAATCTCATCGGCAACGTGGACAAGGCCAGGGCGACCAAGGCCATGGCCCAGATCAAGAATTTCGAAGCGGCGCTGGACCTCTACCAGCTGGACAACGCCATCTACCCGATCACCGAGCAGGGGCTCAAGGCCCTGGTGGAGAAACCCACCGTGGGGGAAACCCCCTGCTGCTGGCGGGAAGGCGGATACCTGCGCAACACCAACCAGGTGCCCCTCGACCCCTGGAACCATGAGTACGTTTATCTGGCTCCCGGCACCAAGGGCCCTTACGACATTATCTCCTACGGGGCCGACGGCCGTCCCGGCGGGGATGGGAAAAACGCCGATATCACCAATTGGGACACGATCAAGTAGGGTCCCGTTCCCTTCTCCATCCCCCGATCGGAAGGTAAGGTGAGGAACAGTTTGTCCATTCTCCCGGCACTCGCTCCGCGCCGGATCCTCCGGCGAACCTCGGGGTTCACCCTGATCGAGCTCTCGATCGCCCTCCTGCTCCTGACCCTGATGTTTTCCATCGCCATTCCCCGGTTTTCCGAGCTCACGGAGGTCAACCTCCGTTCCTCGGCGCGCCAGCTGGCGGCCATGATGCGCTTTCTCTACGCCGAAGCCGGCTTCAAGAAAACCTATTTTTCCCTGATCTTCGATCTTTCCACCCAGTCCTACTGGGTCGAAGCTCCCCGCCTGAACCCCGAAACCAAGGAAATCCAAATGGTCGAGATCTCCGACCAGTCCCTGATCCTGCGCCGGAAACTCCCTGCGGGGATCCGCTTCCGGGAAATCAAAATCGGCAGCCAGGAAGCCCTGCACGACGGCAAGGCCGAGATGCATTTTTTCCCCGGCGGGTACGCCGACCCGGCCTCGATCCATATCCAGGACAGAAAGGAGCGGGAATTCACCCTCTTCCTGATTCCGCTCTCCGGCCGGGTTCTGGTGCAGGCCGGCAACCTGGAATTTCCCGGGACCTGACCATGAAAAATTCCGCCGGGTTCACCCTGCTGGAGGTAATGGTCGCGGTTACCATTCTCGCGGTCGGCCTGATCGGGCTTCTTTCCCTGCAGAACCAGACCGTGTTTCTGAGCCAGAATTCCAAGAATCTCACCATCGCCGCGCTCATCGCCAAGGAAGCTTACACGGAGAAGGAGCTGGAACTGCGCGGCTTTCCCGGGGTCAAGGACCGTCCCCAGAAGATGAGCACGCTCTACCCCACTTTCACCGTCGGCGAACCTGAGGTCCTCCCCCTCACCCTTCCGATCGGGGAAGTCCCGCCCATTCCTCTCTCCCTGATCCGCGTCACGGTGTCCTGGAAATCCGGGGGCTCGGAGCAGTCCTATACCCTGAACGGGATCGTCGCCCCCGGAATATACGGGGAACTCGGCAGATGAGAATTTCTAATGACGAATTTCTAATCAATGTCATGGCTGTCCAAATTATTAATTTCACCCCCACCCAATCCCTCCCCCCTCGAGGGGGAGGGCGAGGGAGAGGGGGTCATGAAATGTTTTTTAGACATTGAGATTTTGAACCTCATTTGAACTTTGGATTTTGAACTTTGAACTTAATTATTAAAAAAGCATCCGGTTTCACTCTTTTGGAGGTGATGGTTTCCTTCGCCATCGTCGCCATTGTTCTCAGTTTCGTTTTCAGCACCTACTCGTCTTCCCTGTCCACCAAGGAATACGTCGAATCGCGGGACGAGCTCTACCACAATATCCGGTCGGTCTTTTACCGGATGACGATGGAGCTCAACTCCGCCTACTTCACCTCCCCTCCCAAGATGCGCGTGATCGACGCCCACCAAAGGCCCTGGCAGGGCACGGAGAACGCCGGAACCGCCACCAGCCAGGGCATTTTCTACGGGGAAAAAATCCAGGAAAACGACCGGGATATCAATCGCCTGCTGTTTTTCAATCTCAGCCATTTCTTTTTCATCCCCCTCGGGCTGAACCAGGAAGTCGAACAGCTGGAAAGCGAAAACACCGAGGTGGAATATTTCGGCCGGGTGGATTACGAAAAGGACATCACCTATCTCATCCGCCGGGAGGACCTGCTTTTCCACTGGCCGGCCCCGGCGAACAAGGGGGCCAGCTATGCCCTGCTCGACAATCTCCGCACCCTGGGTTTCCGCTACTACTACCAGGAGCAGGGGGTCGGAAAATGGCTGGATGAATGGAAATCCACCGACCGGCCCAAGACCCCGGCCGGTCTGCCCCTGGCGGTGGAGATTACCCTGACCGTCCTCGATCGGGAGAAACGGGAAGTCCAGTTCACCACCCTCGTGGATATCCCCCGGGGATTTTACCGGAAATAGGAAACGATGCTCAGGCGATTTCTTGATCGGAAATTGAACCACCCCCGGACCCGGAGCGGAGCTTTTCCGCTCCGTCGTCCGCCTTCCCTGGCCCGGGATCAGGCCGGCGTCGCTCTGATAACCGTCATCCTGATCGTTTCGCTTCTCGCCGTGGTCCTGGTCGAATTCGCCTACAATTCCCGGATCCAGCTCCGGATGGCGGACAGCTTCTCCAAGCAGCTCAAAGCCTATACCATCGCCCGGGGGGGAATCGACTCGGCGGCGGATCTCCTGCTTTACGACTGCCGGAAAAACCAGATCGATTATTTTTCCAAGCCGATGGACAGTCTGGACTTTTCCGGGGGCAATCTGGCGGAAGGTGCCAAGCTTGAAGAGATCTGGTCCTGGGCCGCCCAGGGAACCCCGTTTTCCTACCCGGTGGGGGACGGCCTGCTGGCCATCAAGATTTCGGATGAAAACGGAAAGATCAATCTCAACCAGCTGGACGATCCCAAGCTGCGCAAGATCGCCGTCCGGCTTTTCGAAAACCTGATTTCCACCGGAACCGGGCTGGAGAAAGCCCCTTCAGCCGAATCCCTGGTGGATTCCATCCGGTCCTGGACCGGGGGAGGCGTCAACGCCAACGAGGATTTCCAGGGGGTGGGAGAAGATTTTTACCAGGGGCTGAGCACCCCCTACTCCTCCAAGGCGGGCATGCTGGATTCCCTCAGCGAGCTGCGTCTGATCGGGGGGTTCACCTCCCCGCTTTACGCGGCCTTTCTCGACGGGGCCGGCCCCGAAGCCAAGAATGGAGACGCCCTGAGTTCCCCGCTGCTCACGGTCTTTCCCCAGCAAAGCTCCGCCGCCAAGATCAACGTCAACACCGCCCCGGCCCTGGTCCTGGAATCGCTGCATGAAACCTTTACCCCGGGCATAGCCCAGGAAGTGGTTGACGCCCGGAAGGAAAAACAATTCGCTTCCACCGCCGAATTCCTCAACGAATTCGTGCCGGACTCCCACGTCCGGCTGGATCTTCAGAACTTGATCGCGGTGAAAAGCGACGTCTTCTCGATTTCCTCCACGGGCGTGGTCGGGGACCTGGCCGTCACGGTCAAGGCCGTCGTCATCCGCCTGCCCGGGGAAAACCGGGTGGGCCTGCTCTATTTCCGGGTGGAAGGGTAAATCTTTCGATTCCTATTGCCAGGGTACATACCTGGCTCAAGATTTTTCTGCTTCCATCTCTATAGTTCTCCTTATTTTAAAATATTGACAATCATGGTTTTTTTAAGATATATATTGTCCAATTTTTTGCTGTTTAATGAAAGGAGATCGCATGTATTGAATATTATTATTTTTCTCTGAAAACAAATTTGATTTTTCTGTTTGTACGAATTTAGAAAGGAGATTGTTATGATTAACCGTTTGATTTATAAGGTATTATGTCTTTCTTTTTTGCTTTGTTCTTTATTTGTTTTTCCTTCAATATCTTTCGCTGGTCCCGTCTACACCGATAATATCTTCGAAGAAACTACTGATAGTGGGATTAACATGAATCATAATGTTAAATTTAAAAGTGGACCTTGGGTGGATGCCTCTACTTACCTAAGTTTTTATTCCGCTATTGATAACAATTTGAATAATACGATTACTCTTTTAATCTCAAATCAGCAAACTTGCAATCAGACTATAACTGTTCCTCAAAATATAACTCTTTTATTTCTAAGAAACGGTTCACTTAGTATTCAAAATGGAATTACAATAACTATTAATGGTCCTATTGTTGCTCCAGAAGGGCAAAAAATATTTTATTTATATGGTACAGGAAAAGCGGACCTAATCAATAATATAATTCAAGGACCTGCTCATTTGGGGTGGTGGGGATGGAATCCCGATTCATCAGCTTCAACAAATAATCAGGCTATAAGCACAGCAATGCAATCATCCAATTCATTAGTGTGCAACATTGCAGGGGATTACGATATATCAGATCCAATAACATTCATAGACCGTGATTTTCAAGAGATTACATTTGGTCAAAATGTAAATGTAAAATATTCTAACAATGGCGATTACGCTGTAAAGTTTTTAGGCGTTTCTCACTGTCGAATAACTTCAAAAGGTCAAATTGAAAGTACCAATGATGCAGGCAATGGTATTCTATTTTCTCCGTATAATAATTCGAATTGCTTTTACAATAAAATTGATGTTAATTCAATATATGGTGCCGGCCGTAGCGTAATGCATGAACATAGTGGTTCAACTGCTCGCCATGCTTCAAGTACTAAGAACACAAATATTGGTATAAAATTTGCTTCAATTGACAACAGTACAACCCAAAAAGCAACTATGTACAATATTGTTAAAGCAAAACGCATATCTAATTTTTCAACACTTGCCAAATTTGAATTAGATCCAAATAGCGGAGAATATTATTATCCTGCTAATGCAAATATTGTCGATGTTGATTTTATTGAAAATTACTGGACTGGTTTTCATTTCCAAGCTTTAGAAGATATTGTCCGAGTTGGTTTTGTTGCCGGGAATGGTTTGATGAGCAACTATGCGGTGCCAAACCCAAGTTCTGACGAAACTGGAAATACCTACCTTTTTAAATTCACTGATAATGCCTCTTCCAATAATGCTATTTGTGATGGCGGCGAACCCGGTTCCAATGAAAGAGTATTTTATCCTATTTGCTCTAGCTGTATTTCAAACAAAATTGATATTCATCTTTCTGGCTTTGCTGGAGCAAGCTATTTAGATCTTGATCAAGGTAATTACAATCAATTTAAAGGAACAAATTTCGAAAACGGGATGTTTACCTTAAATATTAAAATAAATACTGGCAGTGTTTATGTCCTTCCTCGCAGAGCAAGCGGCTTCGGAACCGTATCTTGTTACGACTCTAATGATGATAGTGTTGAATCCATGTACTTTACTGTACGTAAAGATGGAATGCCGAAAATAGTGAAGGGTACAGAACACACAACAGATATAGGGGAATATCCAGGATGGTTATCCATAATTTGGAATTCTGCTTCCTCACCATACTATAATGCAAGAATATATCCAAATTTCCCGGCTGGTCAACCATGCCAACTTATCTTTTATTACAACCAAATTCCAAATTAATTTTGATTATAAGTTTTACCCAATAATAAAACGATAAATTGCTGATTTTCATGAAACCACGCTGATTTTTTGTTGATTTGTCAGATATCATCCCCTTTATCCCCTCCCCTCAAGGGAGGGGATATTTTTTTCAAGGCCACGATCAAATAAAGGGATTTTATTTAACCCGAAAAATGCAATCAATATAAAAGGCGAATTCAAGTTATAAGTGCACCACTTGATCTTTTTTTGGAGCGCAATAGCTTGCTATTGCAACGCATCAGCAAGCTGATGCAGTCCATATAAGATCCCGATTCTTCCTACGTCAGGACAAGTCCCCCTGAAATCGGGATAAATAAATCGAGCAACTACGAAACATTAGAAATAATAATTACGTATTTCGGGTTTAGGGATGGGCCGGGGAAGGCCTTTTTTCCTTGAACACCGAAGCCTGGTAGGTCAGGACCTCGATCCCGTCTTCCCGCCAGCATTCCGCGGGGGCCCCGTGTTTCCGGCAGAGATGACCGAGAAATTCCTCCGGGACCGGGAGCTGTTCCCAGACCTGGGGCAAAAAGGTGGACCCGCCGTAGCGGGTTTTTAAAACCACCCCGTCCACCCCGGGCCTGAGTTTTTTCAGCAGATCCTGGGCCCCGTTATAAGCTAGTTTCCGGGGGACGGAGAGCACGCTCACTTCCAGTTCAATCTGGTCCAGCTCCTCCGGGCGAATCGGGTAAAAGCGGGGGTCTTGGCTGGCCGCCGCCACCGCCCGGTCGATTACGCACTTATGCAGGGGGAGTTCCGGAACGATATAACCCATGCACCCCCTCAGCCCGGTATCAACCCGGTTGAAGGTGACAAAGCAGGCCCTGATTTCCTTCAGATGGGGGGTAAGCTGTTCCGCTTTGGCCTCCGGGAGGGGCTTACCGGTCACGTGGTTCACCAGGGTCTCCCGGGCCAGCTGGAGGAGCAGATCCTGTTCGGCGGGGGTGAAGGTTTCCTGGCCTCCCGGGGTGGAGGTAGGAGGTGAAATTTTCTTTTCCCGAGAACAGGCCGGGGTGGATAAACCGAGAATTATTCCTAGGATCATTAAGCTACAGACCAGATTCAGACTGACATTCTTTATCTTCATCAACGAACGACTCCTGGATTCCCGCTTCCGCGGGAATGACAAAATATTGATGGACCCTCTTTTATTTTTCGGAAATTGAATAAGGCGGGGAGGGTTTTTTCTCTTTCTCCCCGGAATCTTCCGCGGTTTGGGCGTAAGGACACCCCCCGGGGGGAGGGCCGGTCATCCCCGGCGATTGCGGCACGAATTGGACATTTCCGACCTGCCGCATCTTATTGACCAAATCGGACATGGACTCCTTTTTCTGGGTAGAGAAAGCGGACATGACCCGGGTGAGACGGCGGCTGCGGCACTTCCGGCAACGGCGGCTGAAAAACTTGATCTCGTCCACCTTTTCCACGAAGGAGGTGATTTCCCCGCATTTTTTGCAACGAAACTCGTAAATCGGCATAAGACTTTTACCCTTTAATTATCAATCACAAATTCTAACTTGCAATTCCCCGTGGTCTTGCCACGGGGTTAAATTAACTCTGTCATTCCGCACTTGATGCGGAATACAGTTTTTTTATTTTTCTGGATTCCTGCTTTCGCAGGAATGACACCAGACTATATAAGAGTCTTTTTAACTTAGATACCCCGCGGTCTTGCCGCGGGGAGCTTCATTCTGGTTTCGAGTTTCGAGTTTGGAATTTTGGTTTGGAATTTGGGATTTGTTTGGTTATTGGAGCTTGATCATTGGTTATTGATTCTCAGATTCCCGATTTGAATTCCACCATGCTTTTCAACTTTTCATCGGTTTCCCGCAGGCGGGAAGAGAGGGTGCGGATAATGTTCCAGAGCAGCGAGGTGGCGATTTCCTTTTCCCGGAAAATCAGGGTAGCGAAATCGTTTTTGCTGATCGAGATCAGTTCGGAGGCCTCCTCGGCCCAGGCATCCGCCGAACGCCCCACCTCGTCGATCAGGGCCATCTCCCCGAAAAATTCGCCGGCCTGGAGCGTGGCCAGGACCTGCTCGTTCCCGGCCCGGATCTTCTTGCTCACCCGGATCGAGCCCTTAATGATGAAGTAAAGCTTATCCCCGGGATTCCCCTCCGCGAAAATCAGCTTGCCCCGGGGAAAGCTCTCCGGCTTGCAGATGGTGGCGATCTTCTGGATTTCCTGGTCGGTCAGGCTGGAAAAAAGATAAACCTTCTTGAGCAGCTTTTTGTAATCAGCGGCCATAAAACCTAGAAGCCTCCCCGCATGGCCAGCATGGCCTGCAGCTTGTCGTTCATCTCCCGGAGTCTCTGGCAGAGGGTCCGGGAAAAGGCCCAGAGGACGGCGTAAGCCAGGTCCTTGTTGAGAAAAAGGAGGGATTCGAAATCCTTCCGCTCAATCCCCAGGAGGGTGGTCTCCTGGTTGGCAATCGCGTCCGCGGAGCGGGACGCGTCATCGATCAGGGCCATTTCCCCGAAAAAATCCCCGGGTTTGAGGACCGCCAGGGCCTCCTCCCCGATCCCGGGCACCTGCTTGGAAATCCGCACCTCTCCGGTGAGAATCAGGTAAAACCGGTCCCCCACATCCCCTTCCCGGAAGACGGTCTGACCGGAGGAAAATTTCCAGCGGCGGGCGATGGAGAGGATCAGCTCCAGTTCGGAGTTTTTCAGGCTCTGGAAAAGGTAAACCCTCTTTAATGCCTCGGTTTTCATTCCGCTCCCCCTTAACTTGCGCGCCTGGCCCGATCGTTATCTCCGCCGGGGCGGCGACATCACGCCGCAGTAATTCTCCGCCGCCTGGGCCGCCCGGGCCCCCTCCGCCACCGCGGTCACGATCTGGCGGAAATCCTGGACCCGCACATCCCCGGCCGCGAACACCCCCGGCATCGAAGTTTGCAGATTCTCACCCGTTACTATAAATCCCTCCGGATCCAAATCCAAGACGCCCCGGAGAAATTCGGTCCGGGGGTGGGCCCCGATACTCACGAAAACCGCCGCCGCCTCGATCACGCTGACCGCCCCGGTTTTTTTGTTCAGGATCTCAATCCCGCTCAGCGATTCGTCTCCCAGGAACCGCTGCGGGATGGAATCCCAGACGATCTCGACCCGGGGATGGGAACGGGCCCGTTCGCCGGCGACATGCTCGGCGCGCAGGCGGTCCCGCCGGTGGATCAGGTAAACCCGGGAGGCCAGTCCCGCCAGGTGCAGGGCTTCGTGGACCGCCGAGTTTCCGCCCCCCACCACCGCCACCGGCTTCCCCCGGAAAAGCGGGCCGTCGCAGGTGGCGCAGTAAGAAACCCCGCGGCCGAAAAGCTCCTTTTCTCCGGGAACCTGCAGGCGGCGGGGATGGGTGCCGATGGCGATGATCACGCTCCGGGAAACCAGCACCTCCGTTTCCACGCGGACCCGCTTTTCCTCCCCGACCGCTTCCAGGGCGGCGGCCTCCTCGCTCCGGATCTCGGTCCCGAAGGCCCGGGCCTGCTCCCGGATCCGGGCGACCAGATCGGACCCGGAGATTCCCTCGGGAAACCCCGGGTAGTTTTCGACCTTTTCAATCCGGGCGGCCTCCCCTCCCTCGATCCCCTCAAGCAGCAGGGTTTTCTTCCCGCCCCGGGACAGATAAATCCCCGCGGTCAGCCCCGCCGGTCCGCCTCCCAGAATAATCACGTCATAAGTCATGGTCGCCTTTCCGTCTCCGGGTCCGGGGTTCCGTCAGGGGGAAATATCCACGTCCTTGGCCATGAAATCCACGGTCGCGATAATCTCCCGGCCCAGGGGATCTTCGGCCAGCTTCATTTCCTGATACTCCGGGAGCTTTTTCCCGTCGCGATCGGTGACAATCTTCACCCGGGGATGATTGGGATCCCCGCTCTCCACCCCGGTCACCAGGGCAATCTCCCCGCTGCTGAGCCGGACCAGGCTCCCGATCGGATAGATCCCCAGCATCTGGATGAAACTCTTCAGGGTTTTCGGATCAAAATGCTTTCCCGCCAGGCCGTTCATTCTTTTTAACGCTTCCCGGGGCTCGAGCCGCTCCTGGTAAGCGCGCAGGGTGGTCATGGAATCGTAGCAATCGGAAATGGTCACGATCATGGTCCCGGGATGCGGCTTATGGTCGGTCCCGGAGGGTTTGGGATAACCCCGGAGATTGTGTCCCATGTGATGTTCCAGGACGATGGTGGCGGTTCCCGGGGGAGGTCCTTCCATCTTTTCGATCAGCCTGGTGCCGTCCAACGGGTGACGGCGGATGATTTCCCACTCGTCATCCGAGAGCGGCCCCGGCTTGTTCAGGACGTTCAGGGGGGTAAAGGTTTTCCCGATGTCATGCAGAAGCCCGGCCACCCCCACCTCCATCTGGAGGTTTTCGGAATGTTCCAGGTGCTGGGCCAGGCTCAGGGCCAGGATGCCGACATTCACGCTGTGGTTGAAGGTGTAATTGTCGTAGGAAGAAAGCATGGTCAGGCCCAGGATCGCGTTGCGGTCGGAAATCATGATATCCGCCATCTCCTCGATGGTTTTCACCGCGGTTTCCACCTTGGGAATCATCCCCAGGCGGGCGTCGTTCATGACCTTGGCCACGATATCCCGGGCCGAATGGTACACCCGCTCGGCCTTGTCCTCGACCGCTTCGATCTCGATCGGAACGATGTTTTTGATCCCGGCTTCCCGGAATTGCGCCGGCAATCCCCCGGGGTCCTCGGTGGGAACCGGATCCTGGTGCAGGATCCGGCTCAGGGCGAAAAGTTCTTCCGCGGTTACTCCCCGGCGGAAGGCCAGGCCGCCGACTCTCCTTTCGGCAAAACGGGCTTTCAGCTCCTCTCCCGCCGGGCTTTCCTTGAACAGGGGTTCGCTGTTCAAGACCAGCAATCCCTCGGCCACCCCGAGGCTGACATCCCCCTCCTCCAAAAGCGGCGACAGGAGGGAAAGCACAGTCTGGATCTGGCGGAGAAGAGCCGGATGCCCCGGGGGATAGTAGGAGAAGTTCCGGATCGCCCCGGCGAAAGCATTTATGATCTTGTAAAAAACATCAATTTCCATTGAGCAGCCCGATTTTTTTCTCCCAGTTTCCCAAGGCGTCCCAGAGCAAGCCCGGATCGGAAAAATCCCGGTGCCGCAAGACGTGCAGGAAGAAATTAAAAGCCTCTTTTCCCCCGATCTCCGCCAGGGCGGAAGCCGCCTCCCGTTCCAGTTCCGCAGGCAGCCGCCGGAAGAAACCCCTCCGTTTCAAAATCTTGATCAGCAGGGGGCCCACCCTCGGATCCTTCAGGTTTCCCAAGGCCGTGATCGCGCTCTTTTTCAGAGGCACGGTCGAATCCCCCAGGCATATCTGGGTCAGAAAGTGAAAAACGTCGTCGGGCGGCATCGATCCCAGGGCCGCCACGACCAGGGGTTTCTGGTCCACCGGAGCGTTGAAAAAATAATTCATCAATATCCGCGCGGCATTCCTGCCGCCGATCAGGGACAGGCCGGAGATCGCCTCCCGCTGCACCGCGCCTTCCGGGCGCGAGAGCAGTTCCCGCAAGGTGGGAACGGCCTTTTCCTCCGCGATCTGGCTCAGCAGGAACAGCACCGAGGCGATCTGGGAGAGCGGGGAGGACCGGGCCTTCTCGGACAGGAGCTGGATGGTTTCCTCTTCCGGAAAAATCGACAGAAGTATGAGCCCCGGGGAAGCGGCCAGGCGCGACCGGGGAGATTCCGAGAGCACCGCCAGGAACTGGGGCAGGATTCCCGGGCCCGCGGCCTCCAGGATTCGCCTCACCAATCCGATCTCGATCTCCGGAGGACGGGCCAGCCAGTTGAGCAGCGTTTCCAGGGTCGGACGGGTTAAAACCTGTCCCCAGCTCCGGGCGAAGAAAGCCCGTTTTTCCTCCGTGATCATCGGCGAGGCGGAAAGCTGGGTCAGGCCCTCCAGCGCTTCCAGCACGGCTTCCCTCCGGTCCAGCCCCAAAAGCGGGCGGAGAACCTCGACACATTCGGAGAGCAGCCCGGCCGCCCGGTTCAGGTCATCCTCCTTTTCCAGATTCTGCAAAAGCGCCCGGAGCTTGGTCCGTTCGTCCTGGTCGGGTTCGGGCTCCGCGGTGAATTCCTGCGGGGCGGGCAGCTCTTCCCGCACTTCCAGCAGAAGGTGTTCCTGGTCGGGCAAGACCTCCTGGAAGCTCACTTCCTCCACCTCCAGGCCGGCAATCTTGCGGAGTTCACAAATCGCCTTGACCCCGCCCAGGGAGCTGATTTCGCCCTCGTTCAGGGAAATGATCTGGAGAAATTCGTGGATCGCCTCCGGCTCCAGGGAGGGCAGGAACGTGATCCGGCGCAAACGACGCTGATGGAGGTGGTTGAGCAGGCTGAAAACGGCCGGGCTGGTCGAGGATATTTTCTGGCCCTGGAATTTGAAACCCGTCCGGCTGATCTCCAATTCCAGGGGGGAGTATCCGGCCTCGGCCAGCTCCTGGGCCAGCCGGGAGAGAAGTCCCGAGGAGGAAGCCAGGGAGGGATGCCCTTCCGGGTAAAGGTTATAGGCGCGCACAGCCTTGGCCCACTCCTGCAAGAACCCCAATATTCTTTCCGTAGCTTCCAACCCTTTTTTACCCCCGATAATACATTTTTAATCAAGCTTATGGCTTAGGTCAAACCCAAGTTGCTTTGTTATAATGTTATGATATGTATATGAAAGTGAGAAGATCCCTGCGGATTCCGGAAATCCTCCTCATTTTCGCGGTCGTTTCCGTCTGGTCTTTTTCCGGTTGCTCCTCCGGGGTAACCGGGCCCGTATCCGGGGAAAAAATCTGCCCCCCCTGTCCCTGCCAGGAAAATTCCTCGTCCGGGGACGCGGATAACCAGTATTTTTACCGGACCATCCCCAGCACCATTGTGGATCGGGGAACGGGAGGGGGAATAGGATATTATACTTCCCTGGCTTTCGATTCCAACGACTATCCCCACATCAGCTATTACGACTTAAGCAACGGGGATCTCCGCTACGCCAGCCTGGAACCCGGAGAGGGAGGAAAAAACCGCTGGCGGGTCGAGATCGTCGATCAGATCGGCGATGTCGGATCCTACAGCTCCCTCGTCCTGACCCCGGGGAACCTCCCCCGGATCTCTTACCGGGATGAAACCGAGGGGAAACTCAAGCTGGCTTCGTACGACGGCACCAGCTGGCACACCGAAATCCTGGACGCGGACGGGAATAACGGAATGGGAAGCTCCCTCGCCCTCGATCCCAACGGTTATCTCTATGTCAGCTATATAAAAGCGGGAACCTACGATCTCCGTTTCCTGACCTATACCCCCACCGGGTCCACGGCTGAAACGGTTACCCGGGGCCTGGGGCAAAGCGTCTCTTTTGCCACCTCCCTGGCCCTGGACCCGCAGGGAGTCCCCTTCATTACTTATTATAACTCCCTCCTCGGGGACCTGATGCTCGCCTATCGCGATCCCCTCATCATGCAATGGATCTCCCTGGCGGTCGACGACAGCGAAGATGACGTGGGCAGGTACAATTCCCTGGTGATTGACTCTTACGGATCCCTTCATATCTGTTACCAAAACGATACCCGGGGCGAGCTCTGGTACGCCAAGTATGATCCGGACCGTGGTGTCTGGACCCGGGACACGGTGGACACGGAAGGGTCCAGCGGGGCCTACTGCCGGATCGCCCTATCCTCCCGGGAAAATCCGATCATCAGTTATTTCGAGGAAGCCAACGGAGACCTCAAGGTGGCCCTGAAAAGCTATGATCGCTGGCAGATTTACCGGTACGACACCGCCGGGATAACCGGGCTTTGGACCTCGATCGCGGTCAACTCCCAGGGCGCGATGGGGCTGGCCTACCGCTCCCAGAACCCCGACGCCCTCCGTTTCCGATACGCCCCCACCCAGTAAATATCTTTCCCGACCCTTGATTTTTAACTCACTCTTGAGTATCTATATTAGTTGGTAAATCATGAGCATACTTATTATTACAATTCATGTGCTGGCCTGTATCTTCCTGATCCTGATCGTTCTCCTGCAAACCGGCAAGGGAGCGGAAATCGGGGCCACCTTCGGAGGATCGAGCCAGACCGTCTTCGGACCCCGGGGGGCCGGCACCCTCCTCTCCAAGCTGACCGTAATTGCCGCCGTCGTTTTTATGATAACCTCAATCTCCCTTTCATATTTAAAAGGCCGGCCGGGAACCAGCCGTCTCCTGGAAAAGGAAGCCGCCCCTTCCGGACCGGTGGCCCCGGCTCCGGAAGCCCCCGTCCTGCCTGATACCGGTTCCGGTGCTCCGACCTCGGTCCCATCCGAAACCGGTCCAGGAAATCCCGCCGCCCCGACCCCTCATTCGTGACCAGAAGGGAAATGAACTTTGCCGCCGAAGTGGTGGAATTTGGTAGACACGCCATCTTGAGGGGGTGGTGGGCTATGCCCGTGCGGGTTCGAGTCCCGCCTTCGGCACCATTGTTTTCTTTT
>JAQTNV010000073.1 GCA_028713675.1 bacterium | reverse complement strand
GAAGGGCACCCGGTTCAAGTTCAAGCTTCCTTTGACCTTGGCCATCATTCCCGCCCTGCTGGTGGAAATCTCGGGCGAGCCATACGCCATTCCCCTGGTTTCGGTGGCCGAGAACGTCCGGTTGACCGCTCCGGAGATCCATCTGGTCGATAACCGGGAGGTATTCAAGGTCCGGGACCACCTTCTGCCCCTGGTCCGGCTTTCCGAATATTTTGGATTGCCACCCGCGGCCGAGGGGAAAATCCTCCGGGTCGTAATCGTCCAAAGCGCGTTCCGGCAGATGGGGATCGTCGTGGATGCCCTGCTGGGCCAGCAGGATATCGTCATCCGGGCCCTGGATGACTATCTGATCAAGTCCACCGGGGTTTCCGGAGCCACCATCCTGGGTGACGGCCGGGTGGTATTGATCCTGGACATTCCCGCTTTGATAAAAAGCCGCGGCCGTCAAATCAAAGGGAAAGAACACGCGGAGGAAAAATATGCTTGAGAAAGTCCTGATCGTGGAAGATTCCAATCTCCAGGCCAAGATGTATCAAACCGTTTTTAAGGGTCATCCCGACTGTCGGCTGATTTTTGCCCAGAATGGATTGGAGGCCCTGGACCAGCTGGCTTTAGAAAAGGACTTCAATCTCATCATTCTTGACATCAATATGCCCAAGATGAACGGGCTGGCTTTTCTGGAGGTGATGCGCCGGAACGGCTACGGAAAGATCCCGGTCATTATCGTCAGTACCGAAGGCAAGGATGAGGATATCCGGAGAGGGCTGGTAGCGGGGGCCAAGGCTTACATCAAAAAGCCGTGGAAACCCGATCAGCTCCGGGATTTGCTCAATAAAGTTGTTGCGTAAAAGTAGCACCGGATAAAACAGCAGGGAAACAGGTCCCGGGACGAAAATCGGGGGAGCCAGACAATAGACGGGAGTTTTATGGAAAAGGAAAAGAAAATAACGCTTCCAGCTTATGGACTGGCTGAGGATATTATCGCGCCCCCGGCTCCGGTCCAGGAAAAATCCACTTCTCCGGAGGATCAGGCGGAACCGGATGCCGTCCGGAAATACGTAATATTTTTCCTGGGCCAGGAGGAGTATGGGCTGCTCATCTCGGAAGTTCAGGAGATCAACCGGGTGAACCGGATAACCCGGGTGCCGAATGCCTCTGCTCATATTAAAGGGGTGATAAATATCCGGGGAAAAATTCTTCCGGTGATTGATCTTAAAAAAGGGCTGAATCTGGGGGAAACAGAGATCGGCAAAGAGAGTCGGATTGTGGTGGTAGAGCGGGGCGTTAGACCTTTAGGGCTGCTGGTGGATCGGATTTCGCAGGTGTTGACGATTGCCGAGAATCAGATGGAGAAAAAACTGAACGACACGAAGATCGCCCAGGGGTTCATCCGGGGGTTGGCCAAGCTGGAAGGGACGAGACTGGTGATTCTTCTCAATTACCAGGAAATCCTGGGAAAAATGCTGAAAAAAGCTTGAACCCATGAAAAGGAAGGTAAAAAAGGATGCTATCGACCAGAACTGATATTTCACGAAAGGAGGTGACCATATAGTAAATTGGCGCGAGTTAGATGGTCTTTTTTATGCCCGAGTGTTGTCAACTGTGTAAGAGGTGAAAAGGAGGCAGGAAAATGAGGCGAATCATTTACTTATTATTGACGGTCACGCTGGCTTTGACAGCTTTCTCGGCAAAAGTATATGCCGGGGATAATATCAAAGTCGGCATCATCCAGCTTTTAGAAAACGATGACTTTGTTGCCATGCGAGAAGGCTTTTTACAAGCGCTAAAAGCAAAGGGCTTCAATGCCCAAACGGAGTTTTTCAACGCCGATATTATGAAATACCCCGATACATTTGTGCAGAGAGGGAGAGACGCCGCCAAGAAAATGGTCGCGGAAGGGGTTGATATTATGTTTGTCCCGGGTATGCACCTCCATCTGGGAGACTCCACGGGTAATGTGCCGCTATTCGATGCCACTTTGTATATTACCGACGCAACCATGGGGGCTTTTGTAAAAAAAGGAGATAAAGTTTATTCCAAGTCAAATGCCACCGGTGTTTATCTGACCTACTCATTTCGAGATATCGTTAAATTCATCAAGGAAGCTATCCCCAAAGCAAAAACAATTGCTTATATTCACAATCCCAAATCCCCCGTGGACAGGCCTGTCGATGAATTCAGGGCTGAAGCAGATAAGGCCGGACTGAAAGTTGTCTCCTATGCTTTCGGAACCAAAGAGGAAGCTTTGGCCGCTTTGGCAAAAGCAAAACCCAAGACCGAAGTTGCTTTTGCCACAAACGATATCTTCGTGAGCAATGCTCATGCTCAATCCATCCAATTTGGGATTAAGAATCGCTACCCGGTGTTATTTGCGATCGCACCACTGGCAAATAGCGGGGCCTTATTTGCTATCCAGTATAGTATGCGTCGAGCAGGTGAAATCACAGGGAATAAAGCGGTGGAAGTATTGACGAAAAAAGTGGCAGCTAATTCCATTCCCTGTGAAACCTCCGATAAATACGATATCGGAGTGAATATAAAAACCGCTGAAACCTTAGGAATACAAATACCTTATACCTGGATCGAGCTATCCACAAACGTCGTGAAATAGATTCGCAAATATTAAAAATGTGTAAATTGAAAACAATTCAGGAGGATACCATGAAAAAATTACTGATTTCAGTGTGGTTAATTATAGGATTGTTGGTTTTCGGAAGCGCCAACGCTTCAGAAACTGGTCATTATGTCAACGGAGTGGAAGGGGTCAAGGCCGCTTCCGTTCCTCCTCCGGGATATTACTGGATTATGTACAACGCCTTCTATACGACCAGCAAACTTAATGACAAAGATGGAAATGAATCGCCCGTGGATTTTGACTTGAACGTATACGCAAACGTCAATAGATTCGTCTGGGTTTCTAAATTCAGTCTGCTCGGTGCGAATTATGCCGCCGATGTCCTTGTCCCGCTGGTTTACACAAACCTTAAGATATCCTCCGGAGGAACTACTCTGGTGGACAGCAGCAAATTTGGATTGGGTGATATCGTGATTGAGCCCTTCGTCCTGGCCTGGCACGGAAAGCGTTATGACGCCGTAGCCGGAGCTGGCGTTGTCGCCCCATCCGGCTCATACGACATAGCTGTACCCGCTTCTCCCGGCAAGGATTTCTGGACTATTTTGTTGACTTATGGTGGTACGGGGTATTTCGATGAAGCTAAAACTTGGTCAGCCTCTCTCCTCGGCCGCTACGAGATTCATACCGCAAAAAGAGAATCGGATGTAACCGCCGGGAATGATCTGGAATTTGAATGGGGAGTGGGAAAAACCATCGCCAAATTTTATGACGTCGGGATAGCCGGTTATTGCCATTGGCAGGTGACCTCGGATTCCGGCGCCGCAAAAGATCCGAATACGGGCAAAGACCAGGTATATGCTATCGGTCCGGATGCCAGGGCTTTTATACTCCCAATTAAATTAATTGTTTCCCTTCGCAGCCAATATGAGTTCAAATCCGTCGATCGGCCTCAGGGCATCATGACTACTTTAAATTTATACAAAATATTTTAGTTAAATCATTGATATGACTTGCTTCGCGCAAACATATCTTGATTAATAAAATCCTAGCTCGACAGAAAGGAGAGCTAATATGATACAGTGGAAACAAATTTCAAAAAGTCTTAAAGCCAAACTATTTCTTCCCACTTCATTGCTTATCCTTTCTGCCGTAGCTGGGATATTTTTTTCCTATCAGAAAGCCAAGGATGCCATGGAGCAGGCTGTTTCCGATACAATGGTACAAAATGTCAACCTGACCGCCAGCCAGATCAATGCCTGGATCCAGGACCGGAAGCTTGATGTCAGCAGTTGGGCCAAGCCCAAAGTATTTCTCCATGCTCTGGAGGAAGGCTACCTGGGAGATGCCGCCAGATCCGAAGTCAACCAAAGACTATCCGAACTCTTAACCCAATATGACTATTATGTTTCC
Source organism: bacterium (assembly GCA_028713675.1). Classification (GTDB taxonomy): domain Bacteria; phylum Desulfobacterota; class JAPLJL01; order JAPLJL01; family JAPLJL01; genus JAPLJL01. The sequence continues at coordinate 10,785 of JAQTNV010000073.1, read as the reverse complement.
TTAAACCTGGCCGACGAAAAAGGCAAGGTAGTATCATCTTCCAACCCGGCTCTGATCGGGACCAGCGCGATTTCGAAAAAATACTTTCAGGAATCTATGTCCGGAAATAATTATTGTTCTCAACCTATGACCGTTGGAGAAATAGTGGCCGGATTCGGAGAGGGAAAGACGCCCGTCTTCGTTATCTCTTCCCCGGTGACAGATTCCGGCTCCAATCGCGGGGTGCTCTTCGGATCGGTAGACCTGTCCGTTTTCAACCAGAAATTCATCGATCCCATGAAGGTGGGAAAAACCGGATACGGGTTCCTCCTCAATCCTGACGGATTAACTCTCGCTCATTTGGATCCGGAAAAAATTCTTAAGGAAAACATTAATAATTACGCCTACGGAAAAGAAATAATGAAACAAAAGAAAGGCATTACCAAATACAAAGCCGAAGGATCAAAGAAAGCGGCGGTTTATTCGCAGTCCTCCGAAACCGGATGGATCTTGGGCATCACCGCGAATATTGATGAGCTTTTCTCCGGGGCGGCCACAGTTCGCATGGTTATTTTTATCGTCAGCGGATCCGCCATATTGATTTTAGGGGTTATCATTTTTCTGGTTCTTAATCAGGTCATCGCTTCAATTTATACCTATGTGCAAATTACCAATACCATTTATAAAGGAGATCTGACTGAACGGGTAAAAATTACTTCTGAAGATGAACTTGGGGTTTTAGGAAAAGCAATTAACGCCATGGCCGAAAATCTCGCCAATATGGTAGGAAATATCAAAACAACTTCCCTTCAGGTCGGTTCCGCGGCTGATGAATTATCGGCTACATCCAACCAGATTGCCTCAGGCGCCCAGAACCAGGCCAGCACCGCGGACGAAACCGCAGCTTCAATGGAGGAGATGTCGGTCAGTATCAAGAACGTAGCTAAGAACGCGGAAGGATTGGCTAGTAATGTCGAGGAAACCTCTAGTTCAATCCAGCAGATGGGGACCACCGCCGAAGCCATCGCTAAGAATTCCGAGATAATGGCTTCCAACGTGTCGGAAACCAGCTCGACGATTGAGCAGATGCTGGTTACCACCGAAAAAATCTCCAAGGACATCTCCCGGGCCGACCAGCTCTCGCAAAATGCGAATCACGAAGCTCAAACCGGAGGCGGAGCGGTCCGCAAGTCAGTAGAAGGGATGACTACGGTTGGTCAGACGATGAAGAACATCTCGGATGTGATTGAAAACCTGGGGCAGCGCTCGGATGAGATCGGGGGGATAGTCGAGGTGATTAATGAGATCGCCGACCAGACAAATCTGTTGGCTTTAAATGCGGCGATTGAGGCGGCCCGGGCCGGGGACGCAGGGCGGGGGTTCGCGGTAGTGGCCGATGAGGTACGGAAGTTGGCGGAGCGTTCGGTCAAGGCCACCAAGGAGATCGCGGAGGTGATTAAAAAAGTCCAGCAGGAAACCGCTGTAGCGGTCAAGGCCTCGGCGGAGGGGACCCGGTGGACCCAGCAGGTGATTGAATTGTCCGACCAGGCCAACCAAGCCATTGGTCGGATCATCGAATCCATCAGCGCCAGTTCGCGGATCACGCAGGAGATCTCGGCCTCGGCGAAGGAACAGTCGGGAGCCGCCAAGAATGTGATCAAGGCGGTGGAGAAAATGAATCAAATGACCCAATCGGTGGCACAATCGACCAAAGAGCAGGCCTCAGGGGTTAAAGAGGTGATTAAGACCGCGGAAAATATGGCCCAGATCACCGAACAGGTTAAAAACGCCACTGCGGAACAGAGGAAAGGCGGGGAAAGCGTGGTCAAAGCAGTCGAAAATATCAATGAAATCGCCCGGTTGAATCTTTCCGCGACGGTACAGCTTACTCAGTCGGCCAAAGATCTGGATTCGCAGTCGGAGAAACTTCAGCAATTGGTGCAGCAATTCAAGCTGGAACAGAACGAGACCAAGTAATACCGGTTTTGATCAATGGGGAAAAGGAATCAAAAAATATGAAAAGCCGGGCCCAGGAAAGGCTGATTGTATTTAACCTGGGCGAGGAGCTTTATGGCGTGGAAATCACTCAGGTCAAAGAGGTTATCAGTTATCGGAATGTTCGTGAGCTTCCGGAGGCGCCGGGTTTTGTCCAGGGGGTGATCTGGTCTCGGAATCGGAGGATCCCGGTTCTCGATCTCAAAAGACGTTTCGGCGTTCGCGGGGGTGCGGAAGGGGCTAACATAGTCATGATTCTCGATACTGTCCCTCCCTTGGGGGTGGCCATCGACCGGATATCCCGGATCTTGAATTTGGAATCTCGGCATTATGAGCCTCTGCCCGAAGAAGCAATCGGAAAGCGCGGTGAAAATCGCGTGGAGTGGGTGATCAAGATGGAAGAAGAGCTAATTTTGATTATCACCCCGGAGCAGATCCTTACCCCAACAGAAAAGGATGCTTTAAAGAATTTAAAAGAGGGTAAGAAAAATGAGTAGAATCGGGAATATTCCCGCGGAGATGCTAGAAAAATTCGAGGAGCTGATTTATGACAAAGCTTCCCTGCGATTTTCCCCCTCGCGCCTGTTTAAACTGGAAAATCAGGTGATGGAACGAGCCCGGAACCGGGGCTTTGCTACCTGGGAAGATTATTTTTTTTTTCTTCGCCAGGATCATCAGGAGCTGAGCTTTCTGATCGAAGATGTTACTACCAAGCAAACTTATTTTTTCCGGCTTCCGGAACAATTGAGGATTATCCGGGAAATAATCGCGCCCGAGCTTGAGGCGCGATTGTCCTGGGAACTGCAAAATAGATTGCGCGAAGGGCTGGCTTTCCGGCTTCCCCTTCGGGTTTGGAGCTCGGGTTGCGCTACCGGAGAGGAGGTTTATTCCCTGGGGATGGCCCTGCTGGAGGGCCTGGAGTACCCTCTGGCCTGGTCGCTGGAGATCCTCGCTACCGATTTAAGCCGGAAAGCCCTGGAAATGGCCCACCGGGGTTATTATGAATCTTCCGCTTTGGAAAAAATTCCCGAGGAATACCGAAAGCAATATGTGTTGCCGAGGAACGGCGGGGGGGAGATTATCCCGACGCTCCGGAATATGATCAATTTCCAAACCTTGAATTTGCGGGATTTGGTTATGGATAAAGGCCGCCGGAGCAAATTGGCCAGTCTCGACGGAGACGGGGATTTGGTGGATCTCACCGGGCGATTCCATATTATTTTCTGCCGGAATGTTTTGATCTATTTTGATTTTCCCGCTCAGCAGGAGCTGGTCGCCGGCCTCTATCAGTGCCTGCAGCCCGGCGGCTATCTTTTTACCGGTGACGCGGAATTCCTTCATATCTACCGTCACGATTTTAAAATCGTGCAACATGAGGGGGTTTCTTTTTATCGAAAACCGATCTAGGGATTCGCGGCGCAGTAATAGTAACGTGCTTTGAAAAACCGGACCAAGAATAATACTCACTTAGAACCACGGCATCAGGTGAGGAAAAAAGGAAAGGAAGAAAAAATGACCCAGCTTCTGAATTTGACGATTGAGCGTCTGAAAGGAGGAAGCGAAGAGACCCGTTTTCAGGCGGTCGAGGAACTGTCCCGGGACAAGTCGGGGGAGTCGATTTCCTACCTGGTTAACATAGTGGGTGATGAGAGCTATCGGGTTCGAGAAAAGGCCTTGGAAGGAATCTGTTCTTACCCGCCGGAAGTGGTTTTCCCCCGGCTCGAGACTTTTTTAAGGGATCACGCCCGCGCCAACCTCCGCACCGCGGCCATCGAAGCCTTTCCCCGATATGGGCGGGCCGCGGTGAAGCATCTCCTGGGTTTGCTGGGAGATCGGGATGAAGAGGTGCGCATGTTCAGCGCGGTGATCCTGGGAGAGATCCGGGACGTTGCGGCGACGGAAGGCTTGATTGCCGCTTTGCGTGATTCCGACGAGAATGTTCGGCATGCCGCGGCGGAAAGCCTGGGCAAAATCGGGGATCTCCGCTCCGTCGATCCCTTGATCCAATGTTTATCCGGGGATTTCTGGGTGCAATATCCCGCGGTGGTGGCGTTGGGGAACATGGCCGATTCGCGCGCGGTCAATCCTCTCGTCCAGCTTCTCCCGGATGAGATGCTGAGGCCGGCGGTAATCGAGGCTTTGGGCAAGATCGGCGATCCCGGCGCGATTCCCATTCTGGGAGAAATCCTGGCCCAGCCGGATGCCACCTTGAGGGATGATGTGATCGCCGCCCTGGTTCGGATCCAGGCCCGGATCAACCGCGAACGGTCCGAAACCGGGGAAACCTGCGATCCCCGGATCCGGGAGAGCTTGAATGAGACCACACTTTTTGATCATCTTCTGGCTTCTTTGAAGAGCCCAGAAATTGAGGTTAGAAAGAATGCGGTGATTGCTCTGGGTTGGCTGAAAGAAAAAAGAGCAGTCCGAAACCTGGTTGAACTGCTGGGGGATTATGAACTGGAAGAGTATGCGCTCAGGTCTCTGACTGCCTTGGGGGAAGACGCAATTCCGGAATTGAAAGCCAGCCTTTCTCATCACCGCCCGGCGGTGAGAATTTCCGCGATCCGTTGCCTGGATTGCATTGGCCAGGCCGAAGGTATCCGGGCCTGCATCCCGCTCATTTTCGACGAAAACGATGAAGTCCGTTATCAGGCGATTGTCGCCCTGGGGGGGGCGCTGGGAACGCCGGATGTGGAAAATTCGCTCCTGGCTTTGCTGTCGGATCCCGATCCCGAGTTCCGCCACGCCGTGGTGGAAATCCTGGGCAAGTCGCGGTCTCCGGATCTGGTGGATAAATTGATCACGGAAGTCCGGAGAGGAAATCATATCCGGAAGCTTTCCGCGATCGCGATTATGGGACGGATGGAGGATCCCCGGGCGCTGCCTTTTCTCCAGCGCGCGATAAAAAACGAGACTGACGAGGTCCGGGCGGAAGCCTATCGGGCCTACGCGGCGATCGCCCCGACGGAACAGGCGACCCCAACCCTGATGGACGGTCTGGAAGATAAAAGCCCGGTGGTCCGGAAGGCCGTGACGGAGTCCCTGGCGTTGGTCTCCGGCAACAACGCCGAGAGCAGGCTCTTGCCCTATCTCAACGATCTTGATCCCGAGATCCGCCTGACCGTGATCGAAGCCCTGGGCCGGATCGGGAAGGTCTCCAGTCTGCAACCGCTCCTGAGTGTTTACCGGGATGGAAACAAGCAGGTGAAAATGGCGGTGCTCCGGGCCCTCGGGCACATCCCCGACCGTTCCGCGTGGAAATTTCTTTCCGATTATTTGCAGGAAGGGGACACGGATCTGAAGCGGGTCGCGGCCGAATCCCTGGGGGAAATCGCCGACAGCCGTTCGGTCCCGGACTTGGTGGTGCTTCTGGACGATCAGGATTGGAGTGTTCGGAATACCGCGGTCCGGGCCCTGCGCCGGATCAAGGACCGACGCTCGATCAAACGTCTGATCGAGAAGTTAAATGACCCGGAAGACATCATCAAGCGGGAAATCATTTCCACTCTGGCCGAACTGGAAGCCCGGGAGTCGGTCAACATGATTCTGCCTTTGATCCATAACGAAAATCTGCAACTCGAGGTTTTAAGCGCGATTGAGAAACTCGGGGTGCCCGATCTGGCTTATTATTTTGATTTTCTCAATAAATCGAACACTCGGCTGAAGGGATTCCTGGTGGAGACCCTGGGCCGGATCCGGGATCCCCGTGCCTTAGATTTTCTTACTCAAATCCTGGCCGATGAATTTTGTACCGTTCGAGTGAAAGCGGCCCGGGCTTTGGGGGAGATCGGAGACCGCCGGGCTATTCCTTTCCTGGTCAAGGCCCAGAAGGAGGATCCCAGCCCGGAAGTGCAGAAAGAAGCGGCCTGGGCTTTGACCAAGCTGGATGAGAGGAAATGAACGAGCCGCTGGATATCAGCGATGTCGAATTCCGCCTGATCCGGGATTTTCTGCACGACCGGTTCGGGATTTATTTCAAAGAGGAGAAAAAATCTTTTGTCCGGATGAAGCTTCAGGCCCGACTGATCGGTCTGGGGATGGGTAATTTCGGGGAATATATAAATTATGTGAAGTACCAGGATCGAAACGGCGAGGAAGCAATCCGGATGGTGGCTTTCCTGACCAATAATGAGACCTATTTTTTCCGGGAGATGTCTCAATTGGTAACAGTTCGGGATTCCATCCTGTCTGAAATCCAGGGAAAAAAACGAGGCCGGGAAGAAAAGGAAATCCGGATTCTCTCGGCCGGATGTTCCACCGGGGAGGAAGCCTACACCCTGGCCATGATGGTTTATGAAAACGGGAATTTTTTCTGGGGCTGGGATGTCAAGGTTTTGGGGATGGATATCAACTGGCGTGCCCTGGAAGTGGCCCATCGAGCCAAATATTTTCCGCATTCCTTCCGCATGACCGATCCCGAACAGAAGCAAAAGTATTTTAACGAGAACGGCGGGGACTATCTGGTCAAGGATTCGATCAAACGCATGGTGAAATTCCAGTATGGGAACATCGCCGACCGCAAAACCTGGGAAAAAGTCGGGAAGATGGACATCGTTTGCTGCCGCAATGTTTTTATCTATTTTTCGGAGGAGAAAATCCAGGCCACGCTCAATTATTTCAGCCGGATTCTCAGACCGGGGGGCTATCTTTTACTGGGACATTCGGAAAATTTCACCAGTCTGCTCGCGGAATTCGAGCCGAGAAGGTTTCCGGAAGCCATCTGTTACCGGAAACGGGGGAGTTAAATGGCAGGCTTTCGCAAGATCTCGGTTTTGGTGGTGGATGACTCCGCTTTCTTCCGCAAGGCCTTGAAACGGATGCTCAATTCCGATCCCCTGATCTAGACTCGTCCAGTGTTGAATGCGAAAAATTCAGCCCAAAATGATACCTTGGCTGAAATTGAGAAGGAATCCAGAACCGCCTGGGATCCCCAAGTAGTCAAGGTTCTTCTCAATCTTTACCAGGACAGAACCTGATATTTAAGTACAAAGATTCTTTCTGAATTTCTTAAGGTGGGTTCCGTTTTTTCTTCCTTTCAGATTTCAATTCTAAACCGTAAAACTAAAAACTATATTATTTCCATGGGAGTTGTTAAAATAATAAATCATTATTTATAAGCGTGGAAATTTTAATTGTCGAGGAAGATATGCACAAAAAAACAGTAAAATCATCCATAAATCGGTTTTTTTTCTTAAGTTTCGCCTGCTTTTTTTGGCTTTCCGGGACGGCACGGGCGGAAGAAACAAACTGCGCTGCCTGCCATACAAAAATCACACCCAATATCGTTTCGGACTGGGAATTGAGCCAGCACGGGCAGAACCAGATCGACTGCTCAGCCTGCCATGGGAGCGATCATAAGTCCGAAAAGGACGTGAAGAAAGCCCGGATTCCCACCCCGGAGGTCTGCGCCGAATGCCACGAGGAGAAGGTCCAGGAGTTCAAGAAAGGAAAACACGCCCTCGCCTGGAGTTCGATGAAGTCCATGCCCACGTTTCACTACCAGCCGATGGAGATGATCGAGGGGATGAAGGGCTGCGGGGGCTGCCACAAGCTCGGCCTCAAGACCGAGGCTGAGATCAAGGATTTATCCAAGAACGGCCGGGGGTTCGGGATGGCCTCCTGCGACGCCTGCCACACCCGGCACCTCTTCTCGGCCAAGGAAGCGTCGGAGCCCCAGGCCTGCCAGACCTGCCACATGGGTTTCGACCACCCCCAGTGGGAGATGTATTCCACCTCGAAACACGGGGTCCGGTACCTCCTGAAGCAGAACAAAACCCTGCCCGAGAACGCGGCCGCGCCCAAGTGCCAGATGTGCCATATGCCCGGGGGAACCCATACCAATCAGACCGCGTGGGGTTTCCTGGCCCTGCGCCTGCCGCTTCCGGAAGACAAGCAGTGGGCCGAGGACAGAGCCACTATTTTAAAAGCGGTCGGGGCCCTGGACCCGTCCGGGAAACCCGCGCCCCGGCTGGAAGCGATCAAAAAGGAAAGGGTGGTCCGCCTGACCCAAGAGGAATGGCAGGGGGAGAGGGACCGGATGGAGAAGACCTGCAACCAGTGCCATTCCCTGACCTTCGCCCGCGAGGAACTAGGGAAGGGCGACAGTATCATCCGGACGGCGGACAAGCTGATGGCCGAGGCGATCCGGATCGTGGCAGCTTTATATAAGGATGGGATTATTCCGAAACCCAAGGATTACGCCTACGCTTTCCCGGACCTTCTGGCCTTTCACGACACCTCCACCGAAATCGAGGCCGATCTCTTCGTCATGTTCCTCGAATACCGGAACCGGACCTTCCAGGGCATGTTCCATATGAACCCCGATTATTCCTTCTGGTACGGTTTTTCCGAGATGCAGATGACCCTGACCAAGATCCGGGCCAAGGCGGAGGAGATGCGGCGCTCGAAAAAGTAGCCGGTAACCGGTGACCGGAAACCGGTAGCCGCAGGCTTTTCGATTAGATCCCGAGGGATTGTGGCCGAGGGAAGCCTGCGTATTCGTGGGTTGGTATGAAAAATTCCCAGCAGGAGAAGGGTGATTGACTTGTCTTGTTTATTGCCATAAAATAATGGCAGGAGATAAGCCATGGCAATTAACCAAAAAAACCTGCATGTTCCTCTATCTGAAAATCTTTATTCCCGCCTTCGCGAGACAGCCGATTTAACCCAAAGGCCGGCTACGGAATTGGCCAGGGAGGCGATTCAGACCTGGCTGGAGATGAAAGAACGCGAAGCTCTACGTGAAAAAATCCAAGAATACGCGGTGAAAGTAGCCGGAACGCCGGATGATCTCGATCCGGATTTAGAGGAAGCGGCTATTGAACATCTGACCTCATCACGTAAACGGGGGCGCAAATGAAGCGGGGTGAAGTCTGGTGGGCCGAGTTGCGCCCGCGGTCGGGTTCAGAGCAGCAAGGGGGGAGACCGGCCATAATTATCTCCCATGACGGTTTTAATTCAGTGCCGGGGTGGCGCTCGATCATCATTGTTCCGGTTTCAACCTCCTCCCGGCAACTGCTGAGGGGACCCACCTCGATTCCAATCCCGGCGGGTGAAGGAGGGATTAATCGTGATTCCGTTGCCCTTTGCCACCAGGTTACGACCCTCGACCGGGCCAAGCTGACTAAACGTCTGGGACTTTTGTCTTCGCCCACGCTGGAAAAGATTGAAACCGGCCTAAAAGCCGCGATGGATTTATTATAGTGAAAGGAACCAAGGAGAAGGCGAATATTATGCTTTCCGAAAAACAGCATCAGAGGAAGGCAGCGCTGGATTCCTACCGGGAAGGGTTACTCAGCCTGGGCAAGGTCGCGGAGATCCTCGGCCTTGATCCGGTCAGCGCCAGGCGCTACCTGAAGGAAAAGGGTATCCCGATCCGGAGTCAGGATCTTCCGAAAATCCAAAAAGACGCAGACAATGCCTGAAATTGTCTTTGCCCGTTTTTGGCTGCTGTAACCTTCAGATTTACGGAAGCGTTTTTAATCGTTTGAAAGACTTTTCTCTCAAATTTGATCTGGTTTAGAATATACCCGCGGAAATCGGGAGAAGAAAAAACATCCTGAGAATAAGCATCAGCAAGCTGATGCGGTCCATACAGTATTAGAAGGGAAGGCGATATGAACGACGGGGGCAAAAAATTCTTATGGGGATTTCTGGCCGGGGTTCTGATCACGGTGGTCTTTTTTTACATCGGGGGTTTCACCTTTTTATCCCAGAGAGGCAACCGGGTGGAAAAGGAAGTCAAGAAAACCGTCGGGGAGACCACCAACGCCGTGGAAAAAGCCGCGGACAAGACCAAGGATTTTCTCAAGGAAAAAACTCACTAAATCTTCCCCCCCCTTCCTTCTCCCCTTGGGGGAGAAGGGGAGGATGAGGGGTGATGAGATGCTTAACATCCCTGGAAAATAGGCATTCCGCCTTGACGGAAGACCGCTAGAGGAATAAGCGCCATATTGGCTGAAAAAAACGCAGGCTAAAGCCTGCGGCTACCTCTTGACGGTGAGATTTGAGGATTAGCGGAATCCTCTGATAAAGTCCCCCGCCTTGATCGCCTGGATGATCCCGTCCGGGTCGCGGGAGCCCTCCACCTCGATCCAGGCCCGGCCGCACTCATCGGCGTGGTGGGAGTCGTCGGTCGCCACCTTGGGCAGGGAAATCTCGCGGACATTGTATTGGGCGTAGTAGCGTCCCTTGTGGGTCACCTCGATCGCGTCCACTTTCACGGTTTTGTTGACTACCTCGATCCGGCTGAGCACCTCCGGGATCTCCATCTTGTATTGGGCCGGGTGATTGAAGGTTACGAGGACTTCTTTATCCCCCCAGATTTTGGAGATATGGGCGTAATTGATCTCGGCCCATTCCACTTCCAGGCCTTTGAAGATAATAAAACCCTTGTCCCCGTCCGGCAGGGCGGCGAAATATTTCCGGTTGCTCCCGACCAGGTAATCATGATCGGTGAAGGCCATGAATCCGAAGCCCAGGTCGCGGTAAATCTTCAGCATTTCCGCGGGGGCCACGCTTCCGTCGGAGAGATTGGTGTGAACGTGCAGGGCACCCTTTATATAAGGCATAATAAATCAATAACCAATTACCAAACTCCAATTACCAAACATATTTTATTAACCTTGAGCTCTGAACCGTGAACGGTGAACCCAAAAACCAATGACCAAATATTAACAATCAGATCTGAAACTTCAAATCTTGAATATTTTTAGAGGGTAGGTTTCCGATAATACAATAAAAGCAATTTTGAAAATCCCCCTTCATCCCCCTTTTAACAAAGGGGGGGCATGCGATATTTTGGTTTTGAGC
>JAQTNV010000072.1 GCA_028713675.1 bacterium | reverse complement strand
TTGACCGCGACGATGTCCAGGCCCCCGAGCTCCTTGACCGCTTCCGCGACCATGGCTTCCACTTCCTGGGGATTGGTCACGTCGGCCTTGACCGCCTTGACCTTCCGGCCCATTTTCTTGAGCTCGGAGAGCGTTTCCTGGATAGAGCTTTCATCCTTGCGGTAGCCCAGGACCAGGTCGGCTCCGTATTTGCCCAGGCAAAGAGCGATTCCATGCCCGATGCCCCTTCCGCCCCCGGTAACCAGCGCTCTTTTTCCACTGAGTTTCATGCTTTCCCTCCTTGATTAGGTTAAGTAAAATTATTTTCAAATAATAATAGTATCTTTTATCAGAAAACCGGGGATTTTATAATCCTTTCCGGTTTTCCTTTAAAAATGGAGAAGGTATACTAAATCTTAATGAGCCGCCGATCCGGGCCATCCGGCAGATGGGGGGAGAGGCCGGGCAAGCCTGCCGGATCTTTGAAAAAACTGTGCCGTGAATTTTGGATCGAAACGACCGGGGGTAATCATGCGGAATAAGGGAAAATTACTTTTCGCCGGGCTGGGCTTTATTTTCGGACTGGTTTTTTCATTTTCCCGGGCTCAGGCCGACACTTTTGATGTTTACGGGTGCGGGGCCCGGGGCATGGCGATGGGCAATTCCCTGTTGACCCTCGCGGATGATCCCTGCGCTTTTTACTACAACCCCGCCCGGGCCCCGATGATCGACCAGTATTTCGAAGTCGGCTACAACGGGGTCTGGGACCAGCTTTACATCGATGCCAAAAATCCGGAAACCAAGCCTTCAGGCGATATCCTTAACACCCACGGGGTACTGGTGGGGCTGGCCTCCGGTCTCGGGATCCCCAAGTTCCGCCTGGGAGCGGTAATTTACAGCCCGGTGAACCGGCTCCAGCTCCAGCACAGCTGGTACACCGACGCTTCGGAGTACTTCATGACCAACCGGCTTTACTTTTCCCTGATCGGTGATTTGACCCAGGTGCAGACGATCATTATCGGCGGCGGATACCAGCTCTTCCCGTCCTTTTCGCTGGGGGCCGGGTTTTCGGTTTCGATTGCGACTCACCTTGTGGAACCGGTTTATTACCCGAACATGATAAAGGTTTTTACTTCAAATGGCGGCGGGATGGAAGATATGTACATCAGCATGAACAGTTACCAAAGTAATGATATTTCCCCGATATTGGGTTTATATTTCCGGGCCAGCGAGATGATCCGGCTCGGGGTTTCCTACCGCGGGGCGACTTCCTTCCCGCTCAAGGGGGAAGCCCGGGTCCGGATCCGGTTGGGGAATCTCGAACTGCCGGCGAACCGGGACGAGTATTTCTCCCAGAAGATCGACACCGAACTTTTCTACAGCCCCGACAAGGTGGCCGGATCGGTCGGACTCGTTTTCTCCCCGACATTGAGCCTTGAACTCGGCCTGGATTGGTTCCGCTGGTCGGGATACCGGACCACGCAGGATCAGTACCTCGGCGAATGGGATGATCCGCCCGTCCGGGACTCGGCCAACCTGCGGGTCGGGGTCGAAAAGAAGGACGAAAAGGAAAGACGCTTCTGGGCCGGGTTTGTCTACGCCCCTTCGCCGATCCCCAACCAGAACCGGAGACAAAACCTGGTGGACAACGACCGGCTCGCTTTATCGTTCGGGATAGGCTACCCGGTCAAGTTATGGGGAATAACTGTCCGGGGGGATGTCGGCTGCCAGTGGCAACACCTGGTCCGGCGGGAGGTTAACAAGGTCGAGGCCTATGACGCCGATCCCACCACCGAAGCAATCGAAAACCCCGGTTATCCCGGCTACGCCTCCGGGGGGAATCTCCTCACGATGCAGACGACGATGAATTATAATTTTTAAACATTACGGAAAATGATTTTTCATTTGCAAAGGAAGCCTTAGCGCAAAGGCAAATCCATGCCAGACCTTGGTCCGATGGCCGTCACCCTTCTGGTCCTGATTTCCCTTCTGGTCCTGGGCCTGTTTCTGCTTCTGCTCGCGGAGGGGCCGAAGGTATTCCTGGATTCTTTCCTCCGGGGGCTCGCGGCGATCCGTTCCCGCTGGAAAATTTACCTGCTGGATCTCACCGGCTTTTTCAGCCTGATCGCTTTCGGCCTGGGGCTGATGGCGTCCATCATCGCCGTCGGGGCCATGGTTTATTTCCTCGTTCACGGTCCCCGTTTTAAGCTTGAGGACTACCGGCTGTATCTCCCTCCGGTCTGGACGGTTTTCTGGCTTTGTATCCTGCTGGCCTGCAACTCGCTGAGCGAGCAGCTGCAGGCCCAGGCGGACGATAAACCGAAAAACTAGGGGGAAAGATGCCGGAACAGATATATGACGTGATCGTGGTGGGGACCGGAACCGGGGGCTCGAGCCTGGCGGCGCTTTCCGCCCGGGCGGGGCTGAAAACTCTGGTCCTCGAAAAGAATCCCCGGATCGGGGGGGCCTGTTCCGGTTATGAAAAAGACGGGTTTCACGTGGATTTCGGCACCCATCTCTGCACTCGGGGCGGGAAGGGGGCCGTCGGCGAGGTTTTGAAGCGGGTGGGGGCGGCCTCCCGGGTGGAATTCGTCCAGCCCCGCAAGCTTTGCCGGATCACGGGCCTGGGCCTGGATGTGCCTCTCTATACCTCGGCCCGGACGCTTTTCAAAACCTCGTTCCGGCTCAATCACCAGCTCGGGGTCACCTGGCGGGAATTTCCCGCCATGTGGCGGCTCACCCGCGATTTATTCTGGATGGACGAAGCCAAGATTGACGAATGGGACAACAAGACCGTCGAGGAATTCATTTCCCGGCATTCCCTGAATCCCGGCCTGCATGCCCACATCAACGTGATAATGGCCCTTTATTTCGTTTACCCCTACTGGAAATCCTCGGCCGGGGAGGCGATCTGGTGCACCAAGCGGATGTTGGAGTCCAAGGCGGTTTCCTACCCGAAGGGCGGGACGATAATGGTGCCCCGGGTGATGCTGGACGCGGCCAAGTATTTCGGGGCCACGCTCCTGACCCGGGCCCGGGTCAGGAAGATCATGGTGGAGAACGGCGCCGCCTGCGGGGTGGAGCTGGACGACGGGAGGAAGTTCCGGGGCCGGGCGGTGGTCAGCACCAGCTCGCTCAAGGACACGGTTTTCAACCTGACCGGGGCCGGTCATTTTCCGGACGATTTCCGGGAACGGGTCAAGGGACTCCAGGAATCCCATAATGCCATCCAAATCAAGCTGGCGCTCGACCGGAAAGTCATCCAGGAGGGCAGCCTGATCGTCCTGGGCAGCCCCGGGGATTTCCGGCCCCGGACCGCCACGATTCCCCGGGTCCATCAGGTTTACGAGGATCTGCTGGCCGGCCGGATTCCCGAGCTGGTTCCGCTTTATCTCGTGGTCCCCTCCAATTTTGATCCCCGGCTCGCTCCCCCGGGAAAACAGATTGTCACCATGTGCACGGGGGTATCGCTGACCACCACCAAGCTCCAGGACCCGCAAGAGGCCTGGGTGGAGGTAATGATGAACGCCCTGCGGAAAGTCGTACCGGGGATAGACAAACACATCATCTGGAAAGAGGTGGTCGGGGCGCGGGCGATCGAGAGCTGGATCGGGAAGCCCGGGGGCCCCGCGATTTCCACCGCCCAGGTCCCCGGCCAGGTGGCCGGGGAGCGGCCCGCGATCCGGAGCCCTTTACCCGGCCTCTATATTGCCGGCGACGGGGCCGGCGGAAGGGGGGTCGGGACCGAGCTCGCCGCCATGAGCGCGCTCGAGTGCGCCGAGATCCTGGAGGACGATTTCCGGAGCGGGCGCATTTCTTAAGCCACGTTTCGAGTTTCTAGTTTCTGGTTTCTGGTTAAACCAGATAAACCAGACCATTCAGAGCGTAGGGCAAGGCTTAAGCCTTGCTGACAAATCTTTTAGTCTTTTAACTCGAAACTCGAAACCTTATTTATGGCCTGGCAACAAATCCTCCCCGTAATATTTCCGATCGTTATCGCCCTGGTAGTTCTGGGCGCGATGTTTTCCCTCCGTTACCGGATCACCGAGGCCGAACTACAGATCCGGATCCTGGGGATGCCGGTCCGGAAGATTAAGCTCCGCGACATCGCCGAAATAAAAAAGGGCAAAGCCCTTTTGGGGGAAAACTGGGCCGCGCCTCTGCCCGGCCGGGAGATGGTGGTGATCACGAAGAAAAAGGGCTTGGTAAAAAATATCAATATCACTCCTCCCGAAGCGGACGCCTTCATCGCTGAGGCAAAAGCCAAAATCGCCTCCCTTCCTCCAGATGCCATCGAGCCGGGAAAGTTTTTATGAAAGTAAATAACGTCGTCGAATTCGAGTCCCAGGAAAGAATCCTGGCCGCGGCTCAGAAATATATTGACTCCCCTGAATTGTTTCTCGCCGAGATAGATAAAGCCGTGCCTCTGCTCTCGAAAGCCTTAAAGTTCGCGGATAAAGACATGAAAATCGAGGCCCTGCTTCTGCTCGCCTCCTTTGCCAAATCTGAAGCCAGCCGAATTCTTTATGAAATGATCAAGGATGAATCCGAGTGTGAGGAGATCAGGAATCATGCCTCAATCCAGCTGAGTGTGGTCGGTTCTTTTTTAAAAGATCCACAGCCTCTCGTCGAAAAGTTATTAAGCGATCTGGAAAGCCCGGATGCTGATTTGAGGCTTTACGCAACCTTCGCATTGGGATGGGAAGGAAATCATCAGGCGGCAATTCCGCTCATCGGGAGGTTATATGACACTGATGTCCGGGTCCAACAGAATGCCGTGAATGCTTTGTGCAATATCCGTGATGATCGGATATTAGACATGTTGTTGGAACGCTTGGAACACGGTCCCGAAGAACAAAAAAGGGCCATCCTTTTCAACCTCTGGCGGTTTTATTCGAAACGGGAAGAAGTAAAAAATGTTTACCTCAAGTACCTGGAACACGAGAATGCGGATTTGCGCTTTGATGCCCTCGTCCTGCTCGGTCCGCTGGAGGAAGAAGAAAGCTTTTTTGAAGAATACCGGAAATGTCTGAGTGATAGCGACCAGCGGATTCGGAGGCTGGCCCTGAAAATGTTGGCGGAGGATTGCGGAAGCCGGTTGACCGAAATAAGAGAAGAAATCAGCGCTTTGGTCGATGATCCGGATATGGAAATAAAAAGATTGGCGATGAATATTCTGAAGAAAGTGAAATAGAGGGCCGGGGTGGAAAAGCGCATAAGATTCGCCATACCAGCAGTATAAAGAATAGAGAACACTAACCCGCTGCTTTGCCTGGGACGCTGTGCTCACAAGCACGCTAACGCTTCCGAGCGGCCAAGAACAAATAATTAAGAATGCTTATTCTCTGAGTAGGGAAGAGAGCAGGTCGACCAGGTCGATATATTCCAGGCTCGAGCCTTTCTTTTCGATCCCGGTCATGAAATTCTGCGCGCAGAATGGGCAGGTGGAAACCAGGAGATTGGCCCCGGTTTTTTCCGCCTCCTCGATCCGGAGGCCGACATTGTCGGTGGCCCAGTCGGGGAAAGCGGTGCGGACCCCGCCGCCGGCCCCGCAGCAGTAGGCGTTCTCCCGGATCCGGTCCATTTCCCGGAAGGTGATCCCGGGCAGGGCCCGGAGGATCCGGCGGGGGGGATCGAAGACCCCGCCCAAACGGCCGAGGTGGCAGGGGTCGTGGTAGGTGGCCACCCGGGTGGCTTCCTTCTTGAACTTCAGCTTTCCTCCCAGTAAAAGCCGGTAGATAAACTCGGAGCTGTGCAGGATCTGAGGCCTGATTTTTCCGACCGCCGGGTAATCGTGCTTCAAGGTTTTGTAACAGCCGGCGCAGGAAGTGATGATGGTTTCGATCTTGAGCCGGTTCAGAAGCTCGATATTCCGCTCCGCGAGACTTCTGAAGAGTATCCGGTCGCCGACCCGGAGGGCGGTGGAAGCGCAGCAGATTTCCGCCTCGCCCAGGATCCCGAAGTCCACCCCCGCGGACTGGAGGAGGGAAGCGGTGGCGGTCGGGATGTTCCGGAGGGTCGGGTCGAGGGCGGCGGTGCAGCCGACGAAGTAGAGGACCCGCGCTTTTTCCCTGGAAACATCCTTGATCCCGAGTTCTTTCGCCCAGCGGGCCTTGCTGGCGCGCGGCTGCATCCAGGGATTCTCGTATTGGCGGAGGGAAGCGAGGAGCGGCTTATGGGAAGGCAGCGGGCCCGCCCCCTCCTCCACCGCCCGGGCTCTCAGGGCCTCGTAGATATCCACCAGGTGCTCGTGGTGGGGTAAAGGGCACTGGGTCTGGCAGTTGCCGCAGGTCGGGCAGGAATAAATAGCGTCGACCACGCCGGGATCGGAAAACTTGAGCGCCCCCTCGATGATGCCGCGGGCGATGAAATTCTTGCCGCTGGCGTAGAAAGGCTCGAACCGGAAGCGCTCGCCGGCGGGACAGCTCGGGAGGTAGGTCTCGTTGGTGAATTTGCAGGTGCCGCAGCGGACACAGCGGACGACCCAGCTCCGGATGTCGTCGAATTCCATCATATCAATTGTCTAGAGCTCAGAGCCAAGAGTGAAGAGGCAACAAGAGAAAACATTTTATTTAGGCATTTCCTTCTGTCATTCCGCGCTGATTTAGCCTGCCCCGGACTAGATCCGGGGGAATCCAACATCCTTTTTCTAGATCCCCGCTTTCGCGGGGACGACGTCTGGATTCCTGCTTCCGCAGGAATGACGTTGGCTTTGCCCGTCTGCCGTCTACCATCTACCGTCTACCGGTTTTTAAAACCCCCAGTGACCGGGGTTTAATATGCCGTTCGGGTCGAGGGTTTTCTTGACGGCCTTGAGCAGATTCACCCAGCCGGGATCGGCCCGGGAGATGATTTTTTTCGCCGCCCAGTTCGGGGCCTTGTATGGGATGAAGCCTTCATCAAGGAGAAGATCGCAGATTTCCTCCAGGCAGGCGCGGAGTTTTTTTGTCACTTCGGGGTCGCGCCGGTCGAAGGGAATGAGGAAACGGAGCGCGCCGTAATGGCCGCCCTTCATCGAGCGGCAGTTGAAGAGGGGCGGGAAGCCGTATTTTTCCATGATCGCGGCGCCCTTTTCCGTGGGACGGGTCCAGTTGGAGGTGGGACCGTAGGAGCCGACCCAGGTAAACCCCCCGCTTTCGGCGTAATCGAGAAGAAAGTCGAGGGTGGTGGGGAAATTCGCCAGCTTGGTGTATTCCGGGAAGAGACGCAGGATGGCGTTGATATCGAGCGGTCCCTCGAAGGTTTTGCCCTTTTTCTCAAAATCCTTCAGGAGGCTGTTCACGATCATGGTCTTGGACCAGAGTTCCGCCCGGGTATTGGCCGAATATTCGATGAAGAGGATGAAGCCCGGTTCGCCCGGGTCGCGGGTGATCGGGCCGTGGCGGCCGTACATCATTTTGCCCGCCACCCAGGAAAGCCCGGCGATATCGTCGAGGACCCGGGTCCAGGAAAGCTCCCGCATCATCTCGTAGGCGGTGGAATAGGAGTAGGGCAGGATAAAGGCCCGTTTCAGGAAGGCGGGCTTGGGGCAGAGCTGGACGGCGATCTTGGTGACGATGCCGGTGAGGCCCTGCCAGCCGATGAAAAGACCGGCCAGGTCCGGGAGGGGAACCCGGCTGACCCACCGGCCGGTGATGGCGGCCGAGCCGATCCGGGCCAGCTCCCCGGAGGGGAGGACCACTTCGAGGGAACTGATCCAGTCGGAGGTGGCGCCGTGGGGGTGGGAGAGGTTGCAGAGGCCGTCGAGCAGGGCGTTGCAGGTGACCGAGGTGAAGGGCGGGGCCATCGGGTAGGTGTAGATCGCTTTCGGATGGTTGCGGTCCAGCTCGGCCCGGAGATGACCGAAGGTGACCCCCGGCTCCAGCAGGGCGTACATGTCGCTTTCGTTGATTTCCAGGATCCGGTTCATCCGTTTCAGGTCGAGGATGATTCCGCCCCTGACCGGAATGGTCAGGCCTCCCACATTGGCGCCGCTCACGTAAGGAGTGACCGGCGTCAGGGTTTCGTTGGCCAGGCGCATGACCGCCTGGACCTGTTCCGGTTTTTCCGGCATCACCACCCAGTCGGGAGCGTGGGGCTCGTTTTCCGTCATGTCCCGCGAATAAAGGAAAAGGGTGGCGGCATCGTCCCTGACCCACTCTTTTCCGGCAATCTCTTCCAGCCGTTTTTTAATGTTTTCCTTCTCCATATTGTTTTCTTTTATGAAAATTCCGTGTTTGGTTATTGGGATTTGGAATTTATTTTCTAACTTGCTTTTTATGGGGTGATGAAAAGAAGGAAACGCATAAGTTTAAGCATGTTCCCGCGGAGGCGGATCTGCCGGCGGAGAACCAGGAGGAGCGGGTTGCCCCAGAAACGGACCCGGCGGAGGGTGAGGGTCGCGTCGGGCCGGGAGGCCCGGCCGTTCTGGATCCGGACCGTGCCGTTCTTTTTGGTGACGAAAAAATACATTTTCGCGGCGTTGACCTGGATCACGAAATCGAGATTTTCGACCCAGCGGCTGCGCTCCGGCCGGGCCAGGTTTTTATGAACCTGCTCGTAAATCATCAGGGCCGCGATGCTCAGGTGGCCCGGTTCGGGAACGTCAAGTTTGAATTGTTTCATTTGGAAAATCTTAACCCTTTCTTATTCCCGATCTCAATCTGCCGGTTCTTTTTTCCCGGATTTGAAGGCCTGCCGGCATTCCTCGCTGCAGAAATATAAGGTTTCCCCGTCGGATTTCAGGGGCAGCGCTTTATCCTTGGGAAAATAGGTCCGGCACTGGGGGTCCTGGATCAGCTCCTTGGGTGAGGAACTGTCCCGGTTTTGCCGGCGGGGCTCTTTTTTTCTGAAAAGCCGGTAAACGATATAAATCAGCAGGATAAAAACAAGGGAACGACTCATTGTATCAATTTAACATCATTTTTTACTTTGAACACGCAGGGGGCCGGGTAGCTTGTGGATTTTTTGATCTGCCGGCACGGACTTCAGGAGCTCCGCCACGGTTTTTTTGTGAACCGGGTCGAGCAGCCGGGGATCGAGCTCGCAGAGCGGCCGAAGGACAAAGCGGCGCTCCGCGGCCCGGGGATGGGGGATGGCCAGGCCTTTTTGGGCCAGGATTTTCCGGCCGTAATAAACAATGTCGATATCTATTGTTCGAGATGCGTTCTTTCTTCCCCGGACGCGGCCGAGTGTTTTTTCAATTTCGAGAAGCCGGTCCAAGAGTGCGGGAGGAGCGAGCCGGGTTTCGATCTCAACTGCCTGATTGAAATACTTCGGTTGAAGGGAAGAACCCGAAGGCAGAACCGGGTCGGTCTTGTAAATCGACGACGATTTTATTACCCGGGTCCCGGGCAGGCGGGAAATTTCGAGGAGGGCCAGCCGAAGATTTTTTCTCCGCTCGCCCAGGTTGGAGCCGAGGCTGAGATAAACCCTGGTCATGAAGTTAGAAGGGCGGCCAACCGATTGGGTAAAATCCCGGGATGCCATGGCAGTGCGTTATAAATATCTTTTCCCAGGTTGTCATTCCGGGCTTGACCCGGAATCCAGATTTTTTTCATGGATTCCATTTATTTTCTGGATTCCCGCTTTCGCGGGAATGACGGCTGATAAATACATAAAAGAAGAAAAGAAAGTGTCAAACGAAGTACGCGTTAATAAGTGAAGGATAAATTCAAGAAAATGTAATCGTTTAAGCTTTTAAATTTGGCCGATCTGTTATTTTGAGGGTGGGATTTGTCTTTATACGCGGCCTGGTGCGACATTTTTTTCTCGCCGTAGGCCACGCCGATGGCGAGATACTTGAGCGGCCGGGCCGTGATCCCGGCTTCCACCGTGGAGTAACTGCTGTCGGAAACCGAATAATCTTCGATATCGGGATCATCATTTAAATTACTGTTGCCATAAAAGTGTTTGCTGACTGCCGGTATCAGGATCGCGGAATATTCGAAATTCAGGGAAACATATTTGATCGGGCAGAAACTGAGCATCACATTCGGTCCCAGGCCGTTGACAATGTAAATGTTATCTTCTTTCTGAGTCGGGGTTTTATATTCGGCGAACTCGCCCCAGGTTTCGTCCATGATGCCGGCCTGAAGCATAACGCCGTATAAAACCGGGAGGACGCCGTTTAAGCGAAATTCCATATTCGCAAAACCCAGGTTCCCGTCGTTGATTTTGACTTTCGACGACTTCAGGGAACTGGCATAACCTCCGGCCAGGTCAAAATGGAAGGCGACATATTTCCAGTCTCCTCCCCTCCGGAGCCGGACTCCAGTGGGGTTACCTTTGAGCACCTGATTAAACGATCCCCAGTAGCGGTCGAAAACCACATCTAACTCGATATAAGTATCGGTATCCCAGCGCTTTCCAAAGGCAAAAGGCCCATCGTATTTTTTCGCCGGCTTGGCTTCGGTTTTCGGAGTGGATTGGCCATCGCTCTTCGGGCCGGGTTTTCCCTCAGTTTCCTGAGCGGGTTTTTGCTCGGGGTTCAGATTGGATTTATCATCGGTTTTCTGGCCGGATTTCTCCTCGATTTTCAAATCGGTTTTCCCGTCGGTTTTCGGACCGGAGGTCTGCTCGGTTTTCAGGTCGGTTTTCTCCCCGGTTGTCTCCGCCGCCCGGGAATGGGAGGGGAAAATGAGAAGACCCAGAAAGAGAAAAGCAATCGCTGAATATTTAAGTCCTCGGATTCGCATTTTTCCTCCTTGGCCCGGCCGACGGATTTGGCGCCGGGCGGGGATTGGCTGAAAATATACCTTATTATTATATTATAAAAATAAAGAAGCTATAATCAGAATCCTTATTAGTTTACGGGCTGAAAAATAAGGAGGAAAACATGGGATACGAGGAAAACCGGCTTTATTACGAGGACCTGGAGGTCGGGCAGAATTTTCTTACCGATTCCCGGGTGATCACGGGGGCGGATGTCCAGATGTTCGCGGCCGTCTCCGGGGATTTCCGGCCCCAGCATCTGAACGAGACTTACGGGAAAAGCTCGCCGGCGGGGGAGCGGACCGGCCATGACCTCCTGGGGGTGGCGATCGCCTCGGGCCTCCGCAGGCCGATTGCCCCGATCGCGACGATGGCTTTCATGGGCTTCAACATGGAATTCCGGGAGCCCCTCCGGATCGGCGATACCATCCACTCCCGGCAGACGGTGGTGGAAAAACGGGAAACCAAGAAGGATGACCGCGGGATCGTCCGCTTCCGCCGCGAGCTGATCAACCAGGACGGCCAGGTGATCCAGACCGGGGACGCGTTGCTGATGGTGCACCGGAAGAAGAAGTAGCAGGTAAACAGTAACCAGAAAAAAAGTTTCGAGTTTCGGGTTTCTAGTTTCGAGTTAACCAAAGAAACCAAAGAAACTAAAGAAACTAAAGAAACCAGATAAACCAGATAGACGAGACAGACCAGATAGACTAAATAGACCAAAGAGACCAGATCGGAGGATAAGATGGATAAAGAAGGAAGACTGCATTACGGGGATCTCCAGGTGGGGGAAGAGTTTGTCTCTCAGGGAAGGACCGTGACCGAAGCCGACGTGGTCAATTTCTCCGGGCTTTCCGGGGATTTCAACCCACTCCATGTGGACGCCGAGTACGGGCGGAACCACACGATTTTCGGGAAAAACATCGCCCACGGGCTCCTGGGGGCGGCCATCATGTCGGGCCTGGGTTCGGTCAGCCCGCCCCTCGCCGAATCCGGATACGTGAACATCGATTGGCGTTTCTCGGCTCCCATCTTTTTCGGGGATACCGTTGTCCTCCATAATAAGGTAGCGGAAAAACTGCCCCCGGAGGGAAACGCCGGGAAAGTGGTATTCGAGCGGAAGCTCAAGAACCAGAAAGGCGAAGTGGTTCAGGAAGGGAAGCTGACGGTTCTGGTGAAAGTGTAAAAAAACGTTCACGGTTCAAGGTTCACGGTTATGATATGGATGTTTTCCGGTTTTAACCTTGAACCGTGAACGGTGAACCCGGGACCTGATCTTAAAATGAAAAGACCTCTGGAAGATCTGCGGATTCTCGAGCTGACCCAGGTAATCGCCGGCCCCTATGCCGGGATGATTCTCGGAGACCTGGGGGCGGAGATGATCAAAGTCGAATCCCCGGAAGGCGGAGACTCGGCCCGCTCCGCCCCGCCTCACTTCGTGCACGGGGACAGCGTGTATTTCCAGAGCTTCAACCGGAACAAGAAATCCATCGTCCTCGACCTGAAAAAAGAGAAAGGCCGGGGGATCTTCCTCGAACTGGTCCGGAAATCCGACGCGGTCATGGACAACCTCCGGGCGGGAGTCCTGGAAAAACTCAAACTGGATTATGAAAGCCTGAAGAGGATCAACCCCCGGATCATCTGCTGTTCGATCACCGGCTACGGGCTGAACAGCCCCTTTCGCGATCTTCCCGCATTCGACCTCATGCTCCAGGCCCGGGGCGGGGGGATGAGCCTGACCGGCGAGCCGGGAGGGGTTCCCCTCCGAATGGGGATCTCGATCGTGGACCACGCCGCGGGCATGCTGGCCGCCACCGCGGTGCTGGCGGCGGTTCATCACCGGGAAAAAACCGGGCAGGGACAGCTGGTGGACATTCCCCTGCTGAACACCATGGTTTCGCTCCTGACTTACAATGCCGGCTATTACCTGCATTCCGGAGAGGTGCCGGGACCGGCGGGATCGAGCCACGCTTCCTTCGTGCCCTATGCCGCCTTCCGGACCAAGACCCGCTGGATCGTGCTGGACGCCCACCTGCCCAAGTTCTGGGATTCCCTCTGCCGGGTGCTTTCCCGGCCCGACATGATCTCCGACCCGAAATTCCACGACACCGAGAGCCGGTTGAAAAACCGCGAGGAAACCATGCAGATCCTCCAGGACATCCTCCTGACCCGTCCCGCGGAGGAGTGGCTTCCCGAGCTCGAAAAGAGCGGGGTTCCCTGCGCCCCGATCAACGCCCTCGACCAGGTTTTTTCCGACCCGGCGGTACTGGACCAGGAAATGCTGATCGAGACCGAACACCCCCGGGGAGGGAAACTCCGCCTGGCGGGAAACCCGATCAAGATGTCCGAAAATCCCGGGAAGAACTTCGCCCCGCCCCCGATGCTCGGCCAGCACACCGGGGAGATCCTGAAGACGGTCCTGGGTTTTTCCGAAGAAAAAATCCAAGAGCTTCGGAAAGAAAAAGTAATCTGACATGCAATCCCCCGAGCCGGCCGCGGGGTTTTCCCCTTTCCGTCATTCCGCACGAGGAATCAGCCGGGATGGCCGAACGAAGATGATCTCCCCACTGCGAAAATTTCTGATGTTGGGTCTGGGCTTCCTGGCGCTGGGGGCTCCGTTTGCCTGCGGGAACAATGAGCAGTCCGATCTCCCCGAGATCAAAGCCCGGGGGACTCTCCGGGTTCTGACCCGGAACAATTACAGCTGCTTTTTTCTTTACCGGGGGGAGGAGCGGGGTTTCGAATACGAGCTGGCCCGGAAGTTCGCGGAAGAGCTGGGATTGAAGATCGAGGTGGTGATCCCCCCGAAGGAAAGCGATCTCATCCCCTGGCTCCGGGCCGGGAAGGGAGACCTGGTGGCCGCTTCGGTCCCGCTCGAGATCCGGTCAGCCCGCGGGGTGGCCTCGAGCCGTCCCTACGATTTCACCCGGGTGGCGGTGGTGGTCCGGAAGGATAACGAGGTCCTGAAATCCGTGCTCGACCTCTCGGGGCGCCAGATCTGGGTCCGGAAGGACATGCACCTCCAGGAACATGTGCAGGCCCTGAACCGGAGACTCAAGGGGAAGATCGAGATCGTTCCGCTCCCCAGCGAGTTTGATCTCGAAGATGTGCTGGTTCTGCTTTCCGAAGGCAGGATCGACGCCACCGTGGCTTACAGTCACGTGGCCGAGCTGGAAATCAAGTACCATCCCAACCTGAAGATTGCCTTCGAGATCTCCCCCGATCTTGCCCTCTCCTGGCTGGTCCGGAAAAATTCCCCGGTCCTGCTCGAAGCGACCAACCGTTTCTGGGAAAAGACCTACCGCTCCATGTTTTATAACATGCTCATGCGGAGGTACTACGTCTACTCCCTGGCGCGCTACCGCAAGGCTCACTGGCAGATGAAGGACAAGGGACGGATCAGCCCCTACGACCGCCTGATCCGGAAATACGCGGAGAAAAACGGGTTGGAGTGGACCCTGCTCGCTGCCCTGATTTACGAGGAATCCCAGTTTGACCCCGAAGCCGAGAGCTTCACCGGGGCGCTCGGGCTCACCCAGCTGACCACGAACACGGCCTACGCCCTCGGGGTCTCCAACCCGGTGGAACCGGAAGCCGCCGTCCGCGGCGGGGCGAAATACCTCCGCCAGCTCCGGGACAGTTTCGAAAACGTTCCCGAAGCGGAGCGAATGAACTTTGCCCTGGCGGCATACCTGGTCGGGACCGAGCATGTCCGCGCCGCCCAGGACCTGGCCTGGCAGAAAGGTCTTAACCCAAAAAGATGGATCGGGGGGATTCGGGAAACCCTGCCCCTGCTCGCGGAGAAGGAATATTATCAGAATACGAAAAGCGGCTATTGCCGGTGCGGGGCGGTGGTCGAATATGTCAAAAGCGTTCTCGACCGCGCCGAGATCTACCGGACCCTGGTCGAAATCGAGGAGCCGGATTTTCCGGAAAAGTCGGAAGCGCAGGGAATCGCCGACCAGATGAAGGAGAAAATCTTTCCCCCTTCCCGCCGGAAGGATTAAATATTCAAAAATTCAGTTTTGCCGGCGGGGATGCCGGGCCTCGGCCACGAGACTGATCCCGCCCCGGGGATTGAACTCGCCCCGGACCCGGGCCCGGACAGGGCGGGCGGCCCGGACCACGTCCTTTAAAATCCGGTTCACGGTGTTTTCATTGAAGATCCCGAGATTGCGGTACGCGAGGATATATTCCTTGAGCGACTTGAGTTCGAGACAGAGCCGGGCGGGGGTGTAAACGATCGTGATCTTCCCGAAGTCGGGGAGGCCGGTGCGGGGGCAGATCGAGGTGAACTCCGGGATCTCGATGCTGATCTCGTAGCCCGGGAACTGATTTTCAAAAC
>JAQTNV010000071.1 GCA_028713675.1 bacterium | reverse complement strand
GGCACACGCCGTTTTTCCCGGGGTATCGGCCGCAGTTTTTTTTCCGGACCACGGACGTGACGGGGATTGTGAAGCTGCCGGAGGGCGTGGAGATGGTGATGCCCGGGGATAATACGAACATGCAGGTGGAAATGATCATGCCGATTGCGATGGAAGAGGGCTTGCGGTTCGCGATTCGGGAAGGCGGCCGGACGGTCGGCGCCGGGGTCGTTACGAAAATAGATAAATAATCAGCGGCGAGGCACAGGTAAAGAGCAGCGAGCAGATCGGATTCTAAAGTGATGGAACAGAAGATCAGGATTAAATTAAAGGCGTTTGACTTCCGGCTTTTGGATACATCTGCCGGGGAAATTGTCGAAGCGGCCCGCAGGACCGGAGCGAAAATATCCGGGCCGGTGCCGCTTCCGACCAGGATCCAGCGTTTTACCGTGCTCCGCTCGCCGCACGTGGATAAGAAGTCCCGGGAGCAGTTTGAGCAGAGAACCCATTACCGGCTCCTGGATATCTACGAGCCCACCCAGAACACGATCGACGCCTTGATGAAGCTGGACCTTCCGGCGGGGGTGGACGTGGAAATCAAACAGGACAAGAAAAAAGAGTAAGTCATGGCCAAGGGTTTAATCGGGAAAAAATTAGGATGCACCCAGCTGTTCAAGCCGGACGGGGGAACCATCCCGGTGACGGTGATCCAGGCCGGTCCCTGCCGGGTGACCGCCAAGCGGACCAAGGAAAAGGAAGGCTACGACGCCATCCAGCTCGGGTTCGAGGTGAAAAAGCCCGTGCGGGTGCGGAAACCGGAACAGGGCGAGGCCAAGAAAAGCGGGGGCACCGTCTTCCGGCGCAAAAAAGAATTTAAGGTCGAGGATCCGGGGGCTTACCAGGTAGGCCAGGATCTGTCGGTGGCGATATTCGCCGAAGGCGACCGGGTCAAGGTGACCGGCCGGAGCATCGGCAAGGGATTCCAGGGAGTGATCAAGCGGTTTCATCACCACGGGGGTCCGGAAAGTCATGGTTCGATGTTTAACCGGGCCCCGGGTTCCATCGGGTGTTCCGCTTATCCTTCCCGGGTAATCAAAGGCCGGGGGCTGCCCGGGCATATGGGAAATCGGCAGGTGACGACCAGGAATCTGGTGGTGATCAAGATCCGCCCCGAGGATAACCTGCTCCTGATCAAAGGAGCGGTTCCCGGTCCCCGGAGCGGGTTTGTCTGGATTGAAAAACTGGAGCAGGGAAATTGATTTCCGTTGAACTTTACGATTCGCAGAAGAAACCGGCCGGCAAGCTGGAACTGCCCGAGAAGGTCTTCGGGGGTCCGGTCCGGCCCCACCTCTACCAGGAGGTGATCAAGTGGCAGCAGGCGCGCCGGCGCCAGGGCACCGCGGACACCAAGACCCGTTCCGAGGTCAGAGGGGGCGGGAAGAAGCCGTGGCGCCAGAAGGGCACCGGCCGGGCCCGGTCGGGAGCGTCACGCTCCCCGATCTGGAGGAAGGGCGGAATCATTTTCGGCCCGCATCCCCGGGATTACGACTACAACCTGCCCCACAAGGTCAAAAAAGCGGCCTTGCGCTCGGCCCTGTCCGAGAAGCTGGCCGGGAACAGGCTCCTGATCCTTTCCGCGCTCGAGTTACCCGAGATCAAGACCAGGGAGTTCCTGAAAATCATGGCGGGGCTGGGAGTGGAACGGGCCCTGATCCTCATCGGCCCGGAAAATCCCAAGCTCTCGCTGTCGGCGCGGAACCTGAAAAAGTTCAAGGTGATGCCGGTCGCCGGGCTGAATCTTTTTGATATTTTGCATTTCGATCATCTGATCCTGACCCGGGAAGTGCTCCCGGAATTGGAAAGGATTTTGAACTAATGCAGGTTGATCAGTATTCCTACATCCGGGGGCCGTTGGTCACGGAAAAGTCCACCGCGGGCAAGGACAATTTAAACCAGGTGGTTTTCGTTGTCGATCTGCGGGCGAACAAGATCCAGATCAAGCAGGCCGTGGAGAAGATTTTCAAGGTCAAGGTTCTGAAGGTGAGAACCCAACGGGTGGCCGGCAAGGTCCGCCGCATGGGGCGGACCTCCGGAGAGCGACCGGACTGGAAAAAAGCGTTCGTCACTCTCCGGGCCGGGGACCGGATTGAATTTTTCGAGGGGGTATAAAGCGTGGCACTGAAAAGTTATCGTCCCACTTCTCCGGGGGTAAGATTCCAGACGGTCTCGGATTTTTCCGAGCTGTCGAAGGTGGAACCCGAGAAATCCCTGCTCGTTTCCTTACAGAAACGGGGGGGAAGAAACGCCCTGGGAAGAATTACCTGCCGGCATAAAGGGGGCGGAAGCCGGCGGATGTATCGGGTCATCGATTTCCGCCGGGACAAGGTGGATATCCCCGCCCGGGTGGAAACCATCGAGTATGATCCCAACCGCTCCACCTGGATCGCCAAGCTCTGCTACCGGGACGGGGAGAAGCGTTACATCCTCGCTCCGCTGGGGATGAAAGTCGGCGATACGGTGATCTCCGGGGACAATGTTGAAATCAGCCTGGGAAACTCCCTGCCGCTCCGCCTGATTCCCATGGGGAGCCTGATTCATAATATCGAGCTCAAGCCCGGCAAGGGCGGACAGCTCGTGCGGGGAGCCGGAGGGGTGGCCATGCTGATGGGCGGCCAGGGAAATTATTTCCAGGTCAAGCTGCCCTCGGGGGAAACGCGTCTGATTTTCAAAAATTGCCGGGCGACGATCGGGCAGCTCTCCAATCTCGATCACCAGAACATCTCCATCGGCAAGGCCGGCAGGAAACGGAAAATGGGAGTCCGGCCGACCGTCCGGGGGGTGGCGATGAATCCGGTCGATCACCCGCATGGAGGCGGAGAGGGGAAGGCCCCGCAGGGCAATCCCCATCCCGTCAGCCCCTGGGGACAGTTAGCCAAGGGATATAAGACCCGGAAAAAGAAACCGTCGGACAGGTTTATCGTCAAACACCGCAGTAAGCGCGGCTAATTAGGGAAGGAACCAGATTTCTCCGGGTATAAACCGGGAACCAAGGTAAACCAAAATGCCAAGATCGCTGAAAAAAGGCCCCTACGTGGAGCTGAGCTTGATGAGGAAGGTATTGAAGGTCAAGGAGTCGGGCGAGAAGCAGCCGATTAAAACCTGGTCCCGCCGCTCCATGATCATTCCCGATTTTGTGGGCATGACCTTCGCGGTGCATAACGGGAGAAAGTTCATGCCGATTTATATCACCGAGGGAATGGTCGGGCACAAAGTCGGTGAATTCGTCCCGACCCGGACCTTCATCCAGCATTCGGGTGACCGGAAGGCCAAAGAGAAAGCCGCCGGAAAGACGGCGCCAACAACACCAACAACGACAACATCATGAAGATTTCAGCCTCGGTAAGCTACATCCGGATTTCCCCGCGCAAGGTGCGCCTGATCGCAGACGTGGTGCGGGGCAAGCCGGTCCAGGAAGCCATCGACATTCTGGGCTTCACCCGGAAAACCGGGGCCCGGGAAGTGAAAAAACTGCTGCAGTCGGCGGTGGCCAATGGGGAACAGCGGGGGGGAGTCAAGAACGAGGCCCTGATTGTCAAATCAATCATGGTGGGCCCGGGCCCGACGCTGAAAAGATTCCGGTCCCGTTCGATGGGGCGGGCCAATATGATTAAAAAACGGACCAGCCATATTAAGGTGGAGTTAACCGACAGCCGGGAGGTTTAAAGTTGGGACAGAAGACTCATCCAGGTGGTTTTCGTCTGGGCATAACCAGGACTTGGGATTCCCGCTGGTATTCCGACAAGGATTTCGCCCGGCTTCTGCATGAGGACCTGAAGATCCGGAAATACGTGAAGGCGCGGCTTTATCACGCCGGGATCTCGCGGATCGAAATCGAACGGGCCTCCCAGAAAGTCAAAGTCAAGATCTGCACCGCGCGGCCCGGGATCGTGATCGGAAAACGCGGCTCGGAAGTGGACAAGCTCCGGGAAGATCTCCAGCAGTTCACCGGGGACGAGATTCATATCGATATTACCGAGGTCCGCAAGCCGGAGATGGATGCCCAGCTGGTGGCGGAGAGCGTGGCGGCCCAGATCGTGCGCCGGGTTTATTTCCGGCGGGCCATGAAAAAATCGGTGACTTCGGCCATCCGGCTGGGCGCCAAAGGCGTCAAGATCATGTGCGCGGGCCGGCTGGGAGGGGCGGAAATCGCCCGGAGCGAATGGTACCGGGAAGGCCGGGTTCCGCTTCACACCCTCCGGGCCGATATCGATTACGGGACCGCCGAGGCCCAGACCACTTATGGCCTCATCGGCGTGAAGGTGTGGGTTTTCAAGGGCGAACGCTGGCTGAAGGAAAAACTGGAAACGGAAGGGTAAGATGCTTCAGCCCAAAAAAGTCAAATATCGAAAGATGCAAAAAGGCCGGGTCCGGGGACGGGCGACCCGCGCCAACTGGCTGGACTTCGGCAAGTACGGGTTGCAGATGATGTCCCGGGGCTGGCTGACGGCCCGGGAGATCGAAGCCGCCCGGGTAGCGATGACCAGATTTGTCAAAAGGGGAGGCAAAATCTGGATCCGGGTTTTCCCGGACAAGCCGATCACCAAGAAGCCGGCGGAGACCCGGATGGGCAAAGGCAAAGGAACTCCCGAGGTCTGGGTGGCGGTGGTCAAGCCCGGACAGGTCATCTTCGAGATGGACGGGGTTCCCATCGAGGTCGCCAAGGAGGCTTTCCGCCTGGCCGCCCATAAATTATCCCTCGCCACCCATTTTATCGAGAGGTAGGTTTTAATCTATGAAGGCCCAGGAACTACGCGAGCTTACCTCGGACGAATTGAGAATCAAGGGACGGGATTTGCGGGAAGAACTCTTCAATCTGAGGTTTCAGCATTCAATCGGGCAGCTGGAAAAAACGAACCGAATTGGGGAAGTACGCCGGGATATCGCGCGGATTCTGGCGATCATTCGCGAACGAGAACTTTCCCAGCCGGAGGAGAAGCTTGGAAAAAAGGGGAATTAGGAAAAAACTGGTTGGACACGTCTTGAGCGACCGGATGACCCAGACCGTCACGGTCCAGGTCGAGCGCAGGGAAAAGCATCCCTTTTATCACAAGGTGATCACCCGGCGCAAAAAATACATGGCTCATAATCCGGAGAATCAGGCGCGGAGCGGTGATCAGGTGATGATCGAGGAAACCCGGCCTCAGTCCCGGAATAAGCGCTGGAAAGTGAAGAAGATCCTGAAGAAGGCGGTCGTGGAACTGATCAAGCCGGATCTAATCGAGGAAAAACTGGGAGGGAAGGAATGATTCAGCTGCGGACGCGCCTGGAGGTGGCGGATAATTCGGGGGCGCGCAAGGTTTATTGCATCAAGGTCCTGGGAGGCTCCCGGCGCCGGTATGCTTCCCTGGGGGACCTGATTGTGGTCGCGGTCCGGGAAGCCATTCCCGATGCCAAGGTCAAGAAGGGCGAAGTGATGCGGGCGGTGGTCGTGCGGATGCGCAAAAACGTGGCCCGCCCCGATGGTTCTTATATCCGTTTTGACGAGAACGCGGCGGTTTTGCTGACCCCGACAGGGGATCCGGTCGGGACCCGGATCTTCGGGCCGGTGGCCCGGGAATTACGGCTGAAAAAATTCATGAAAATCATCTCCCTGGCTCCCGAGGTGGTGTGAAAGGGAAGTTGGAAAAATGACGATTCGCAAAGACGACCAAGTGATGGTAATTGCCGGGAAAGAGCGCGGCAAGCAGGGCAAGGTGCTCAAGGTCATCCCCGGAAAGGGCCGGGCCCTGGTGGAGAAACTGAACGTTTCCAAGCGCCACGTGCGGCCCAGCCGGCAGCACCCGCACGGGGGGATTATCGACAAGGAAGCCACCATCGCGGTTTCCAACCTGATGCTGGTCTGCCCCAGCTGCAATCAGCCGATCCGGGGACGGAATCGGTTTTTGGAAGACGGCCGGAAGGCCAGGTGCTGCTCTAAATGCGATGAACTTCTCGACCGTTAGGACTAATCATGGCTAAAAAAGAAAATAAAGATAAAGAAGCGGCGCAGCTGAAGACGGGCGAAAAGCCGGAGGCCAACCCCAAGGCGGGGGACTCCGCGGCCGTCAATAAGAAAATGGCCAAGTCAAAAGAAAATAAGAAAAAAGAAGCGGCGCAGCTGAAGACCGACGAAAAGCCGGAGGCCGCTCCCAAGGCGAAGGACACCCCGGCCGAGCCGGTCAAGCCGGCCCGGCTGAAGGAATTTTACAAGAAGGAAGTGGTGCCGCAGCTGATGAAGGATTTCGGGTTGAAAAACCCGATGGCGGTTCCCCACCTGGTCAAGGTTTCCCTGAACATCGGCATGGGGGAGGCCACCCAGGACGCCAAGGTGCTGGAGTCCGCGGTGACCGAGCTGACCGCCATCAGCGGACAGAAGGCGGTCATCACCCGCGCGAAAAAATCCATCGCGAATTTCAAGCTCAGAAAAGGGCTCGCGATCGGCTGCCGGGTCACGCTCCGCAGCACCCGCATGTATGAGTTTTTTGACCGCCTGGTAAATGTGGCCCTGCCCCGGGTGCGGGACTTCAAGGGCCTTTCGGCCAAGTCTTTTGACGGCCGGGGCAGCTACACTTTCGGGATCAAGGAGCACATCATCTTCCCCGAGATCAATTACGACAAGGTGGAAAAAATCAAGGGGATGAATATCACGATTGTAACCTCGGCAAAAAACGATGAAATGGCGCTGGCCCTGTTAACCCAGATGGGGATGCCGATCAAAAAGTAACGAAAAGTCATTGGGGCGACGGAGGTAAGGGTGGCGAAGAAGTGCTTGGTATTAAAGGCGAATAAAAAACCGAAATTTGCGGTCCGGAAATACAACCGCTGCCCGATCTGCGGACGGTCTCGGGGTTATATCCGGGCGTTCACGATGTGCCGGATCTGTTTCCGGAAACTCGCCCTGGACGGGAAAATCCCCGGGGTGGTGAAGGCCAGCTGGTAAGCGCAGGCGATATTATTCAGAAGGGAAGCAAACTATGGTAATGACAGATCCGATTTCGGACTTGATCACGCGGATTCGCAACGGTTACCGCGCCCGGAAGGAAGCGATTGAGCTCCCCGGCTCGAAAGTCAAGACCGAGATCGTCCGGGTGCTCAAGGCAGAAGGCTTTGTTTCCGATTATGAGATTAAAGCGGATAAGTTTCCGGTGCTTCGGGTCTATCTCCTCTATCGGCAGGGAAAGAAGGCCGCGGTGGAAGGCATCCGGCGGGTGAGCAAGCCGGGCGGCCGCCGCTATGTCGGCCAGGATGAGATTCCCCGGGTCATGAACGGCCTGGGGATCGCCGTGATTTCCACGTCCAAGGGGGTGTTTTCGGACCAGGAAGCCCGCAATCTGAAGTTAGGCGGGGAATTACTTCTGGAGGTCTGGTAGGAGTATCATGTCGCGCATCGGTAAAAAACCAATTGCTATCCCTCCCGGGGTCGAGGTCAAGGTCCAGGGGAACGCCGTGGAAGTGAAGGGCCCCCGGGGAAAAATGAAACGGGAATTCCCGGCGGAATTCCCGGTGACGGTCGCCGGCGGGAAGGTGGACATCAAAAGGTCCAGCGAAGAACGGCAGGCCCGGGCCAGTCACGGCCTGATCCGGGCCCTGATCAACAACATGGTGACCGGGGTGAGCACCGGCTTTGAGCGGCGCCTGCAGGTGATGGGCGTGGGCTACCGGGCCAGCGTGGAAGGGAAAGCCCTGAAGTTCCTGGTCGGGTATTCCCATCCGGTCGAGTATAAATTGCCGGAAGGGATCGAGGCCAAGGTGGAAAAGAACACCCTGGTGATTTTAACCGGGATGGATCGGCAGGTGCTGGGGCAGACGGCCGCGGAGATCCGGGCCATTCGACCCCCGAGCGCCTATAAAGAACTGGGCATCCGTTACTTCGAGGAACATATTAAACTCAAACCCGGCAAAACCGGGGCCACCGGCGCCGCCGGGGGAGGAGCCCCGGCGCATTAGGAATCCGGGGGTTTATCAAAACCGAGGGATATTTTCAAAATGGAAGGACTTTTCGCTAAAAAAATTCAACTCGCTCGCCGGAGAAAGCGGGTGCATAAAAAAGTGCGCGGTACTCCGGAACGACCGCGGCTTTCGGTTTCTCGCAGTCTGAATTCGATCCAGGCCCAGCTGGTTGACGACGTGGCCAGCCGGACCATTCTGGGCGTTTCGTCCCTCCACCCGGAGATCCGGGCCAAGCTGAAAAAGGGGGGGAATCTCGAGGCCGCCCAGGCGGTCGGGACGCTCCTGGCGAAAAAGGCCAAGGAGGCCGGGATCGAAAAGGTGGTTTTTGACCGAGGCGGGCATACTTACCACGGACGGGTAAAGGCGCTGGCGGAAAAGGCCCGCGAGGGAGGCTTGAAGTTTTAACCTCGCGGTATTCCGACGGCCGTACAGCTGGAGAGGAGCAAGAAACAGATAATCATGGAAGTGCGTGAAAACCCCAACGGGGAAAAAGAAGGCGAACTGATTGACCGGGTGGTCGCGATCAACCGGGTCTCCAAGGTGGTCAAGGGCGGACGCCGATTCGGCTTCAACGCCCTGGTCGTCGTGGGTGACCGGCGGGGAACCGTCGGATTCGGCCTGGGCAAGGCCAAGGAAGTTTCGGAAGCCATCCGCAAGGGCGTGGATCGCGCCAAGAAAAACCTGGTGCGGGTCAACATCAAAAGCCATACCATTCCCCACGAAGTGATGGGACGGTACGGGGCGGGCCAGGTGATCCTGAAGCCGGCAGCTTCCGGGACCGGAATCATCGCGGGCGGGGTGGTGCGGGCCGTGATGGAAGTGGCCGGGGTGCATAACATCCTGACCAAGTGCATCGGTTCCTCCAACCCGCACAACCTGATCCGGGCCGCCATGGAGGGACTCTCCCGCCTGCGCGATCAGGACGAGAGCGACGCGCGGCGGGACGAGGTCAACGCCCGGAGAAAGGAATAAACGAAAATGCCCCGGAAAATTCGGGTAACATTGCGCCGCAGTTTTATCGGCCGGCCGGAAAGTCAGCGGAAAGTGCTCCGCGCTCTGGGTTTAAGGAAAGTGGACCAGAAAAGGATCCTGCCGGACGCGCCCTGGGTCCGGGGCATGGTGGAAAAGGTCGGCCATCTGGTGGTGGTCGAGGAATTAAGCGAATAACGCGATCTGACCGAGAAAGAAATCATGGATGAAAAGAAGGCAAATGTTTCTTCGCATCTGAGCAACTTACATTACCCCGCGGGTTCCCATAAAGATGTAAAGAGACTCGGCCGGGGAATGGGGTCGGGCCGGGGCCGAACCAGCGGCCGGGGCCATAAAGGTCACAAGGCCCGCGCCGGCGGGGGAGTCAGCCCGGGATTCGAGGGCGGGCAGATGCCCCTGGTCCGGAGGGTTCCCAAACAGGGATTCTTCAACCCTTTCTCCAAACGCTGGGCGGAGGTGAATGTCCGGGACCTGGCGCGTTTCCCGCAGGGGAGCGAAGTCGGTCCCGATGAACTCAGAAAAGCCGGGCTGGTCAAGGGCCGGTGGGACGGGATCAAGATCCTGGGCACGGGAGAAATCAAGTATCCCTTGAATGTGCGGGCCCACGCCTTCAGTTCCGGAGCCCGGCAGAAAATCAGCGCCGCCGGCGGAAAGATTATCGAGCTAAAAGCCGGCGGGGAAGCGCCGGACGAGAAGGTGAAGAAGAAATAAGTCACCTGGCCCCGAGGTTAAATCCTTACCAGATTAGAATATGTTAGGCGGAATCGAAAGTATCGGAAAAATACCGGAACTCCGTAACCGGCTCCTGTTTACGCTGGGGCTGCTCGCGGTTTACCGGATCGGCTGCGCCATCCCCACGCCCGGGATCGACACCGGGGCGCTGGCCTCTTTTTTCGCGCAGGCCCAGAACACCATTTTCGGAATGTTCAATCTTTTCTCCGGCGGCGCGCTGGAGAGATTGTCCATTTTCACCCTCGGGATCATGCCCTACATCAGCGCCTCCATCATCCTGCAGCTCCTGACGGTGGTCATCCCCTATCTCGACCGGCTTTCCAAGGAAGGGGAGCTGGGCCGGAAAAAAATCACCCAGTACACCCGCTACGGGACGGTGGTCCTGAGCCTGCTCCAGGGAGCGGGCACGGCCGTCTGGCTGGAGGGGATGAAGGGCCCGGCGGGCGAGCCCGTGGTCATGAACCCCGGACCCGCCTTCATTATCATGACCATGCTGACCATGACCTCGGGAACCGCTTTCATCATGTGGCTCGGGGAGCAGATCACCGAGCGCGGAGTGGGAAACGGGATTTCCCTGATCATCTTCGCCGGGATCGTGGCCCGGATGCCCGCCGGTGTGCTCAGCACTTTCAGCCTGGCCCGGGCGGGGGAACTGAGCCCGTTTAAACTCATCGCCATCGGTATCATCATGGTGGCGGTGGTCGCTTTCATCATTTTCATGGAAAGGGGGCAGCGCCGGATCCCGATCCAGTACGCCAAGCGTGTCGTGGGCCGTAAGGTTTACGGGGGGCAGTCCACGCATCTCCCGCTCAAGGTCAATACCGCCGGGGTTATCCCCCCCATCTTCGCTTCCTCCCTGCTGATTTTTCCCAGCACCATTGCCAGCCTGGCCAATTTCCCGGGGTCCGAGTATATCCGGAACGCCCTCAGTCCCTCCCACGCGATCTACAACCTCCTCTACGTCGCCGGGATTATTTTCTTCTGCTATTTCTATACCGCCGTCCAGTTCAACCCGATCGACGTGGCGGAAAATCTGAAAAAATATGGTGGATATATTCCCGGGATCCGTCCGGGTTCAAAAACCGCCGAGTATATTGACCTGGTTTTGACCCGGATCACCCTGGGGGGATCACTTTACGTGGCCGCGGTCTGCGTCCTGCCCGCGCTCCTGGTCAGCAGGTTTAACGTTCCTTTCTGGTACGGGGGGACTTCCCTGATGATCGTGGTCGGCGTGGGAATGGACACGATCGCGCAGATTGAGTCCCATATGCTCAGTCGCCATTACGAGGGATTCCTGGGCCGACAGAAAATCAAAGGGAGAAGAGGATGAGTAAAGAAGGCTCGACCAATCTGATTCTGCTGGGGCCTCCCGGTTCCGGGAAAGGCACCCAGGCGCGGAAACTGATGGAAAAATTCGGTATTCCCCAGATTTCCACCGGGGATATCCTCCGGGCCAAGAAGAAGGAGAAATCCAAGCTGGGCCAGGAAATCAAGGAAATCATGGAGTCCGGACGCCTGGTCTCCGATGAACTGGTGATCCAGATCGTGGAAGAAAGATTGCAGTCCGACGATTGCAGTTACGGGTATATCCTGGACGGCTTTCCCCGGAATGTCGCCCAGGCCGACGCCCTGGACCAGCTGCTGGAGCGGATCGGGCACAAGATCACCCAGGTTCTCGACCTCGCGGTCAACGAGGACGAACTGGTCCGCCGGCTGACCGGCCGCCGGGTCTGCCGGCAGTGCCAGCAGATGTTTCATATCGAGTTTACCAAGCCGAAAAAAGCGGGGATCTGCGACAAGTGCGGGGGAGAGCTTTACCAGCGGGATGACGACCAGGAAAAAACCATCCGGGAGCGGCTCCGGGTTTACCGTGACGAGACCGCGCCCCTGATCAATTACTATTCCCGGAAGAAGCTTTTGAAATCGGTCGACGGTTTGCAGGCCCCGGAAACGGTTACCGCCGAGATCCTCAAAGTCATCGAAGCGAGTCGGCAAAAATAGGAATTTTCCAGGTCGGGATGATCGTTCTGAAATCGGATCGGGAAATAAAGATAATGCGGGAAAGCAATCAGATCGTCAAAGAGGTCCTGAATGAGCTGTCGCTCCGGGCGGAAGAAGGGATTACCACCCGGGAACTCGATCGCCTGGCGGAGGAAAAGATCCGCAAACATGGGGCCACTCCGGCTTTTCTGGGCTACCGGGGGTATCCTTTCACCATCTGCGCCTCGGTCAACGAGGAGGTGGTCCACGGATTTCCTTCCAAGCGGCGGCTCCGGAAAGGGGATATCATCAGCATCGACGTCGGGGCGTGCTACCAGGGTTATTACGGGGACGCGGCCGTGACCGTGCCGGTCGGCGAGGTCAGCGAGCTGGCCCTCCGCCTGATCGCGGTGACCCGGGAGTCCCTGGAGCTGGCGATTGAAAAAGTCCGGGTGGGAAACCGGATTTTCGACATTTCCGCCGTGATCCAGGACCGGGTGGAAAGCGAGGGCTTTTCCGTGGTCCGGGATTTTGTCGGGCACGGGATCGGCCGGGAAATGCATGAGCCGCCCCAGATCCCGAATTTCCGGATGGACGAGGGTTCCGTCCAGGTCAAGATCAAGCCGGGAATGGTGCTCGCGATTGAACCGATGGTGAATGCCGGTTCCTGCGAAGTGGACATCCTGGCGGACGGCTGGACCGCGGTGACCCGCGACCGGAGCCTCTCCGCCCATTTTGAGCATACGGTGGCCGCCACCGCGGACGGCCCGATGGTCCTGAGCTCATGAAAAGAATACGGAAATCCGCTCCCGCGGCCGGCAGAAGTTAAACGGCGCGGGGCTGAAGGCTAAGTGGCAAAAGAAGAACTGATCGAGGTTGAAGGCAAAGTGATTGAGCCCCTCCCCAATGCCATGTTCCGGGTCGAGCTGGATAACGGGCACCGGATCCTGGCGCACATTTCGGGGAGGATGAGGATGCATTACATCAAGATCCTGCCCGGGGATCGGGTCAAGCTGGAACTTTCCCCTTACGACCTGACCCGGGGCCGGATAATTTACCGGGAGTAGGAAAACATGAAAGTCAGGACATCCGTCAAAAAAATCTGCCCGAAGTGCAAGATTGTACGCCGGAAAAGAGTGGTCCGGGTGATTTGCGAGAATCCCAAGCATAAGCAGAGGCAGGGTTAGAGCGGTTATCCCACCAGGGTAACCGGGGAAAAGCAGGAGGATATGTATGGCTCGTATTGCCGGAGTTGATCTTCCGGGAGAAAAGCGGATTGAGATAGCCCTCACCTATATCTACGGGGTGGGGCATGCACTGGCCCGGGAAATCGTGCGCAAGGCCGAGGTAGACGGCAATCTCCGCACCAAGGAGCTGAATGAGTCGCAAGTAGCGGCCATCCGGAAAATCCTTGAGTCGGATTACAAGGTCGAAGGAGACCTGCGCAAGGAGGTTTCCGGGGATATCAAGATGCTGATGGACCTCGGGACCTACCGGGGCCTCCGGCATCGCAAGGGTTTACCCGTCCGGGGGCAGAGAACAAACACCAATGCCCGGACCCGCAAGGGTCCCCGCCGGTCCATCGCCGGCAAAAAGAAACCGCCGAAGCCCAAATAGACGGGAGAGCGCGGGCGCGGTTTTCCGGGATAACAGGAAAGGCATAATCCAGGAGGATTAAAATGGCAGGTCCCAAAAGGACATCGAAAAAGAAAACGGTGCGGAAAAACATTCCCAACGCCATCGCTTTCATCAAGTCCACTTTCAATAACACCATCATCACGATCACGGACCTGACGGGCAATACCATTTCCTGGTCCAGCGCCGGGATCGTCGGCTTCAAGGGCTCGCGGAAATCCACCCCCTTTGCCGCCCAGCAGGCCGCCCGGGACGCCGCCAACAAGGCCATGGATCACGGGGTCAAGAACTTGAGCGTGTTTATCAAGGGACCCGGAGCCGGGCGGGAAGCCGCCATCCGCTCCCTGCAGGCGGCCGGTTTCCGGATCGGGCTGATCAAGGATGTTACGCCCATTCCCCATAACGGCTGCCGGGCTCCCAAGCGCCGGAGAGTGTAAACCCGGAAATCCGGAAAATAAAAATGGCGATTGTAACTTCAATATTAAAGGAGGAATAAATTGGCTCGGTATTCTGGGCCGGCATGCCGGCTTTGTCGCAGAGAACTGAAGAAACTCTTTTTAAAGGGGTCGCGGTGTTACACGGACAAATGCGCCTTTGAGCGCCGCGGTTATCCCCCCGGTCAGCACGGCTGGAGCCGGGTAAAGGTCACCGATTACGGAACCCATCTCCGGGAGAAACAGAGGGTCAGAAGGACTCATTCGCTGGCGGAACGCCAGTTCCGGCGCTATTTCCAGATGGCTTCCCGGCAGACGGGAGCCACCGGGGAAAATCTCCTGGTGATATTGGAGATCCGGCTGGACAGCACGATATTCCACCTGGGGTTCGCGCGGACCCGCGCCGAGGCCCGCCAGCTGGTTCTGCACGGACATTTCCAGGTGAACGGGCGGAAGGTGGACATTCCTTCCTACCAGGTGAAA
This sequence comes from bacterium, assembly GCA_028713675.1. Taxonomy (GTDB): domain Bacteria; phylum Desulfobacterota; class JAPLJL01; order JAPLJL01; family JAPLJL01; genus JAPLJL01. The sequence goes on along the minus strand of JAQTNV010000071.1, from coordinate 1,403 downwards.
GCCCAGGATGTGATCGAGGTCAGGGAAAAAAGCCGGAAACTGGGATCCATCCTGGACGCCATGGAAATGAGAGCCCAGCGCGGGCTTCCGGTCTGGCTGGAACAGGACCGGGAAAAATTCCGGGGCGTGATCAAGGCTCATCCCCGCAGGGAAGATATTCATCCGGATGTTTTGGAGCAGTTAATTGTTGAATATTACTCCCGGTAAAGCGGGTATTAATCAAGCGAGGAGCAAATGGGAAAGGCAGCCTTACAAAGAAACTGGGAAGAATTGATCAAACCAACCCGGGTTGAAGTCGAAGCCAGCAGCCGATCCCGGACTTACGGCCGGTTTTTCGTGGAACCACTCGAGCGGGGCTTCGGAACCACCCTGGGAAATTCTCTGCGGAGAGTGCTGCTCTCCTCCCTGCAGGGCGCGGCGATCACCGAAATCAAATTCGACGGCATTCTCCATGAGTTCTCGACCCTGCCCGGGGTTTTCGAAGACCTGACCGATATCGGCCTCAATCTCAAGCAGGTGCGGTTCAAGATCCTGGACGACACGGTCAAGAAAACCATCACCCTGAATGTTTCCGGGGAGCGCGAGGTGTTGGCCGGGGACTTTCAGACGGACCAGGGGCTGGAGATTCTCAACCCGGATCTTCATATCGCCAACCTGAACCCGGAGGGAAAGCTCCGGGCCGAGGCCGTGGTCAGAGGCGGAAAAGGTTATGTTCCGGCGGAGAGGCTGAAAGACTCCTCCGCGCCGGTGGGCACGATTTTTCTGGACGCCATTTTCGGCCCGGTCCTGAAGGTCAATTATTCCGTGACCAACGCCCGGGTCGGCCAGATTACCGATTATGACCGCCTGGTCATGGAAATCTGGACCAACGGCGGGATCGAGCCGGAAGAAGCGATTGCGCTGGCGGCCAAGATCCTGAAGGAGCAGCTGCAGGTCTTCATCAGTTTTGAGGAAACCGAGGAGCGGCCGGTGGAGGCGGGCCTGAAGGAGCCTGCCCTTTCCGCCTCGAGCATCCAGGAAATTCTGGAGCGCAGTATCGAAGAGCTCGAGCTTTCGGTCCGGGCCACCAACTGTCTGAAGGGGGCCAACATCAACACCATCCGGGACCTGGTTTCCCGGTCGGAATCGGAAATGTTGAAGATGAAAAATTTCGGGCGGAAATCCCTGAACGAGGTGATGGAAATCCTTCAGACCTGGGGTTTGAGCCTGAAACCCGATGAGGGTAAAGAGGCAGGGGAAGAAACAGAGTCAGGGGAATAGTTTTTTAAAACCAGTAGGCAACCATGCGACACCATGTAGACCACCGGGTTTTTGATCGTCACTCCGAACACCGGACCGCGATGTTCCGGAATCTGGTTACCTCCCTCCTGGAAGCGGAGCGGATTGAAACCACTGTTGCCAAG
>JAQTNV010000070.1 GCA_028713675.1 bacterium | reverse complement strand
GTTATGCGTGCTCACCCCGCTCCGGTGATCGGTGACCCGGCTCTGGGGGTAATTATAGGTCCGGATCTTCTCGCTCCGGTCGCCCGTCCCCACCTGGGTCCGGCGGGCCTGCGAGATCTCGTCTTCCTGCTCCTGCTGGCGCCGGGCCAGAAGCCGGGCCCGGAGCACCTTCATGCCCTTGGCCCGGTTCTTGTGCTGGGATTTCTCATCCTGGCAGGAGACCACCAGCCCGGTGGGGAGATGCGTGATCCGGATGGCGGATTCCACCTTGTTGACGTTCTGGCCCCCGGGGCCCCCGGCCCGGAAGGAATCTACCCGGATCTCCTCCGGTTTGATCTCCACCTCCACTTCCTCGGCCTCCGGCAAAACCGCCACCGTGACGGTGGAGGTGTGGATCCGCCCGGAGGCTTCAGTGGCCGGCACCCGCTGGACCCGGTGCACCCCGCTCTCGTACTGCAGGCGCCGGAAGGCCCCCTTGCCCTCGATCAGGGCGATCACTTCCTTGAGACCGCCGGTGCCGGTCTGGCTCAGGGAGAGCACTTCCACCCGGAAGCGGTTGCGCTCGGCGTAACGCGAATACATCCGGAACAGGTCGGCCACGAACAGGGCGGCCTCGTCCCCTCCCGCCCCCGCCCGGATCTCGAGGATGATGTTCTTCTCGTCGCGGGGGTCTTTGGGAACCAGGAGCGCCTGGATGTTTTTTTCGATCTCCGCTTCGCGCCCCCCGAGGGTTTTCAGCTCCTCTTCGGCCATGGCCCGGAGCTCGGGGTCGGACTCGGCCAGGAGCGCCTGGTTCTCTTCCAGTTCCGCCCGGACCTTGCGGTAATCGCGGTAGGCCTCGACCAGATCCTCGTTCTGGCGCCTTTCGGCGACGATCTTCTTGGTCTCGTTGGGGTTTTTCAGGACCGCCGGGTCCTGGAGCTTTTGGGAAAGCTCATCGTAACGGGAATTGAGCTTCTCGAGATAATCCTGGGTTTTTGGATTCAGCATCAGCTTGATAAACCAGTCCCCGCCGGTTCCGGAAAACCGGGGCCGGCAAGGCCCCCCTCTTTCCGAGGGTCAGCTTGGCCTGGTTACTTCGCCTTTGAGGTCTTGGTGTTCTTGACGGACTTGGCGACCTTGGCGGAGCGGGCGTCCTGGGCAGCCTGCGAGTAGCGGCGCTGGAAACGCTCCACCTTGCCGGCCGTGTCCATCAGCTTCTGTTTGCCGGTGAAAAACGGATGGCAACTGGAGCAGATGTCGATCTTGAGCTGTCCCCCCCGGGTGGAGCGGGTTTCGATCACGTTCCCGCAGGCACAGGTAAACTGGGTGGATTTGTATTCCGGGTGGATTTCCTTTTTCATTTTTGCCTCCTTACTTATTCATGGACTCGATAAAATCGGCGTTGGTCTTGGTTCCCTGCATTTTATCCAGCATAAATTCCATCGCTTCGATCGGGGGCATCGGCTGCAGGATCTTCCGGAGAATATAGAGCCGGCTCAGGACTTCCTTGGACAGGAGCAGATCCTCTTTGCGGGTGCCGGAACGGTTGATGTCGATCGCGGGGAAGATCCGCCGGTCGGCCAGGCGGCGGTCCAGGACGATTTCCATGTTGCCGGTGCCCTTGAACTCTTCAAAAATCACCTCGTCCATCTTGGACCCGGTTTCCACCAGGGCGGTGGCGATGATGGTCAGGCTGCCCCCGTCCTCGATATTCCGGGCGGCCCCGAAAAACCGCTTGGGGCGGTGGAGGGCGTTGGAATCCACCCCGCCGGAGAGCACCTTTCCGCTCGGGGGCACCACGGAGTTGTAGGCCCGGGCCAGCCGGGTGATGGAATCCAGGAGGATGACCACATCCTTCTTGTGCTCGACCTGGCGCTTGGCCTTGTCCAGCACCATCTCGGCCACCTGCACGTGCCGGGAGGCCATTTCGTCAAACGTGGAGCTGATCACCTCGCCCTTGACCGAGCGCTGCATGTCGGTCACTTCTTCCGGCCGCTCGTCGATCAGCAGAACGATAAGCACGATATCCGGATGATTGGCGGTGATGGAATTGGCAATCGCCTGGAGAATCATGGTTTTCCCGGCCCGGGGCGGGGAAACGATCAGTCCCCGCTGGCCTTTGCCGATGGGGGTCATGAGATCCATGATCCTCATGGTCCAGTTTTTCGGTTCGAACTCAAGCTTGATCCGCTCGTTCGGATAGAGGGGTGTGAGGTTGTCAAAGAGTATCCGGTCGCGAACCGCCTCCGGGTCTTCCATGTTGACCGCTTCAACCTTCAGCAGGGCGAAGTAGCGTTCCCCTTCCTTGGGGGGGCGAACCTGCCCGGTTACGTTGTCCCCGGTGCGGAGATCGAACCGGCGGATCTGGGAGGGGGAGACGTAAATATCGTCCGGGCCGGCCAGGTAGCTGTAAATCTGGGAGCGGAGAAAACCGAAACCATCGGGCAGGATCTCCAGGACCCCGTCCCCGTAGATCAGGCCGTTCTGCTCGGCCTTGGCCTGGAGGAGGGAGAAAATCAGGTCCTGCTTTCTCTGCCCGCTCGCCCCTTCCAGATTCAGATCGCGGGCCAGGGACACCAACTCCGACATCTTCATCAATTTCAATTCCCGAAGATTCAATTCCTTTTCGGAGTTGTTCTTTTTCCCTTTACCCGTCGCTTTTTCGGTCGCTTTTTCCGTCCCTTTTTCCGACTCGACTACCTCAGTCTGCTCCTGAACCTGTGTTACCATATTCTTCTTTTACCTCCGGTTGTTTGGCTAAAAGCCAGGAAGAAAATTAATTTCTCAAATTTACGAGGGATCCTAAAAGACTATCCTTTTATATATGCTGAGGCTTAATCAGGTATATAAATTTATACTATAAAATTTTTTTCTCCGCAACACTTACGGGGATCATTCCCACCCAGGCCACCTGCCGGCCCCCTTTTCCGCCTTCCCTTCTTGCGGAATAAAAATGATCATCCCGGCAGAAAGTGCAAAGCGAAATGGGAAAGATTTGATCCGCAGGGACCCCGGCAGCCCGGAGTTGGGATTGGTTGGCCTGAATCAGATCCAACCGGAGCGAACCATCCAATGCAAGAGTTATATAATCGTCCGCATCGGAAAAGTCAACCCGGAAAGCTTCCCTGACCTCGGGCCCGACCGGGTAACAGCACGGCCCGATCGCCGGGCCCAGGCCCACCCACAGGTCTTCCGGGACAAGCCGGTAACGTTCCCTCCCCAGAGCAATCAGCTTTTCCGCTATCCGGGCCTGCGTCCCGCGCCAGCCGGCATGGGCGATCCCGACCACCCCCTTTTCCGGGGCCAGGAAAACCACCGGCAGGCAATCGGCCACCCGGATGGCCAGGATCACCCCGGGCACATCGGTGATCAGAGCGTCTCCGGGAACCCGCTTGTCCTCGGTAATGCCCTCCGGGGAGAGCCCCGCGGCGCTCTTTTCCACCGCGACAATCCGGTGGCCATGAACCTGGTGGAGAAAGACCGGTTTCCGCCCCGCGACCTGGAGCTTTCCGGCATCCGGGACCTTCCGGGTAAAACCGTGGACAAAACCCGGAAACCGGGAAAGCCCGGTGAGGGTGAAAAAACCCGCGGGCGACAATTCCGCCCCGGGAAAAATCTCTTGGGGGTTTTTCATCAGAGGACCGATAATTGTTTGATCAGCTCGGCGAACGGCCCCGGCAGAGGCGCTTTCAGGGACAGCATCTCTCCCGAGACCGGGTGCCGGAATTCCAGGGCGTAGGCGTGCAGGGCGAATCCCGGCAGCATGATCAGCGCTCCCTGGAGCTTGGGAGAAACCGAGCCCGGGAGATTCCGGGCCCGCCCGTAAACCAGGTCCCCCACCACCGGGTGCTTGATCCCGGCCAGATGCACCCGGATCTGGTGGGTGCGGCCGGTTTCCGGAAAAATCCGGAGGAGGGTAAACCCCCGGAAGCGTTCCTGGACCCGGACCCGGGTAACCGCTTCCCGGCCCTTGATCCCGTCCAGGGCCATCTTTTTGCGGTCACGGGGGTCCCGGCCGATCTTCCCCCGGAGCGTGAGTTCGTCCTCGTTGAGTTCGCCCCAGACCAGGGCCCGGTATTCTTTCTTCACCCGGCGGGCTTCAAAATCGCGACTCAGGGTCCGCTGGGTAAACTCGTCCCGGGCCACCAGGATGAGACCCGAAGTGAAGCGATCCAGGCGGTGGACGATTCCCGGCCGGTCCGCCCCGATGGCTTCCGGCAGGTCCTGGTAACGATACAGGAGGGCGTTGGCCAGGGTACCCCCTGGCCTTCCCGCCCCGGGGTGAACCACCAGGCCCGCGGGCTTATTGACCACCAGCAACTGGGGGTCTTCGTAAACCACTTCAAGGGGAATCGACTCGGGTTCCAGCTTTTCTTCACCTGGCTCCGCGGGTTTCTGCCAATCCCGGATTTCCAGGGTTTCCCCGCCGGCGAGACGGGTCCCGGATTTGAGCATCCGGCCCCCGCCCCAGGTGATCCCGCCCGTCGCGATCAGCTTCTGGATCCGGGTCCGGGACATTTCGGGAAACCGCCGGGCCAGGATGACATCCGCCCGCTCCCCGGCCTCATCCGGATTAACTTTCAAAACCTGAGGTTCGGTTTTCAAATTCTTCACTCCCAACGTCGAGCCACAACGCAGCCTACCCGTTCGGGTTCTTGTCCTGAGGATCCTCAGGGTCCGAAGGAAAGGCTGCGGCTACCGATTTTATTTGCAAGGCTAAAGCCTCGCCCTACGTGCCTTCGGTATTGGTTTTTGAACTTTTAACTTTAAACTTGAAACCTAAAATTGGTTATTCATTCGTCAATCCGAAAATTTTCTCCGCATTTTCCGTGGTTGCCCGGGCCACTTCCTCCACCGAAACGGAGAGAATCCGCCCGATTTCCTCGGCGATCCAGGGGATGTAAGCCGGCTCGTTCCGGCTTCCCCGCTTCGGCTGGGGGGTGAGAAAAGGGCAGTCCGTTTCGAGCAGCAGGCGGGGCAGGCCCACCTCCCGGACCACGCCCCGGAGCTTTTCCGCCTTGGGATACGTCACCGACCCGGTAATCCCCAGCCAGAAACCGAGTTCGATATATTCCCGGGCTTCCGGGACCCCGCCGGAAAAACAATGGATCACCCCTCTCAGGGTTCCGGCCGGCGCGTTTTTCAACACCTCTAGGGTTTCCGGGTGGGCTTCCCGGCAATGGATGGAAATCGGCTTGCCGGTCTCCCGCGCCAGTTCGAGCTGGGCTTCGAAGGCCAGGAACTGCTCCTTCCGGGGGGAGAGGTTGCGGTAGAAATCGAGGCCGCACTCGCCCACCGCCACCACCCCGGGCTCCCGGAGCAGGGCGCGCAATTCGGAGCGGACGGCGGGGGTGAATTCCCGGGCCTCATGGGGATGAATCCCGACGGTGGCGAAAATTCCGGGGATTTCCCGGGCCAGTCTTACCGCTTCCGGATTTCCAGCCATTCCCTGGCCGGCCCCCACCACGATCATCCGGGTGACGCCCCGCTGCCGGCTGCGCTCCACCACCGCCGGAAGATCGGAAGCGAAGTCCGGAAAATTCAGATGGGCGTGGGTGTCGATGAACATAGGCAAAAATAAGTTTCGAGTTTCGGGTTTATGGTTTCGAGTTAAAGAGCAGAGAGTATAAACTGAAAATCAAGAATGCCGGTTTCGGAGATAATATAAATTTTTTATTTTTGAGGTCGGGAGGATTCGGCTTCTCATCTTGAGTTTGCAACCCGAAACCAGAAACTCCCTGGCCGACCCGAGCGATCAGCTCGGGCAGGCGAAACCTCAAACCTTTTTTTCTTCTATCCTCGGGAAAAGCGCTGGGCCCCGCTGGACCCGGCCCGGGGGCCAGGAAGTCCGCCATTCCGAGAGGGAGGAAAATCCCTTATTCCAATCGCTCCCGACGAGCCCGAGCTGCTTCTGCATCTCCGTGGCGGAATCGGGCAGGAAGGGGGAAACGAACATGGCGATCCAGCGCAGGGCCTCCAGGCTGGTGAAGAGAACGGTGTCCAAGCGGCCCTTCTTTTCCGGGTCCTTAGCCAGGTTCCAGGGAGCGGACCGGTCGATATAGCGGTTCATCTCCCCGACCAATTCCCAGACCGCGATCAAAACCGACTGGAAGGCCAGTTCCGGAAGCAGGCGGTGATATTCATCCCGGGCTTTTTCCGCCGCCGCGATCAGGGCCTTTTCCTCCGGGCCGATCTCGGCCGGCGGATATTCTCCCCCGCGGTAGCGCGTCACCATGGCCAGCACCCGGGAAAAAAGGTTCCCGAGGTCGTTGGCCAGGTCGGAATTGATCCGTCCCACCAGGGCCGTCTGGGAATAATCCCCGTCCAGCCCGAAGGGAACCTCCCGGAGGAGAAAATAGCGGAAGGCGTCCACCCCGAAACGCTCGGCGACCTCTCCCGGGTCCACTACGTTCCCGAGGGATTTGCTCATTTTTTTCCCTTCCACCGTCCACCACCCGTGGGCGAATACCCGGCGGGGTAAAGGAAGGCCGGCCGCCATCAGAAAGGTCGGCCAGTAAACCGAGTGGAAACGGAGGATGTCCTTCCCGATCACGTGCAGGTCCGCCGGCCAGAACCGGGAGAACCGGGGGTCATTGTCCGGGAATCCCGCCCCGGTCAGATAATTGGTCAGGGCGTCGAACCAGACATAAACTATATGACCGGGATCATCCGGAACCGGGATGCCCCAGCGGAAAGTGGTCCGGGAAATGGAGAGATCCCGGAGGCCGCTTTTCACGAAGCTGACAATCTCGTTCTTCCGGGTCGCCGGGGTGATGAATTCCGGGTGGCTCTCGATGTGCTGGAGCAGTTTCTCCTGGTATTTGCTCATCCGGAAAAAATAACTCGCCTCCTTGATCTTCTCGAGCGGCCGGCCGCAGTCGGGACAAACCGGTTTTCCATCCTGGAGCCCGGAGAAAAAACTTTCATCATGCACGCAGTACCAGTCCTCGTATTCCCCGAGGTAAATATCCCCGTTGGCCTTGACCCGGCGCCAGATCTCCGCCACCGCCCGGTACTGGCGCTCCTGCGAGGTGCGGATGAAATCATCGTTGGAAATTTTGAGCTTGACCCAGAGCTGGCGGTAGCGCTCCACCACCTGGTCGGCCAGCCCGATCGGTTCGAGCCCCCGCTCCCGGGCCGCCCGCTCGATTTTCTGACCGTGCTCGTCGGTCCCGGTCAGGAACAGGACCTCCCGCCCGTTCATTCTCTGGTAGCGGGCCAGGACGTCGCAGGCCACCGTGGTATAGGCATGCCCGATGTGGGGCACGTCGTTGACGTAATAAATCGGGGTAGTGAGATAGAATTTTTCCATCAGGAACCCGGCTTTTCTTCCGGAGGTTTTTTCTCCTCTTTTCTGCGCTCTTCCGGCCTTCTCCGGTCCGGTTTTCTCCGCTCCGGCCGCTTCTCCTCTAGTACATCCCCCGCGTCCTCTCCGGAAGCCGGGTTTTCCCGCCGGCCGTTCGAAAGCGGCCGGACATCCGCGATGGCCACCTCCGCTTCCTCCCCGTTTTCCAGGCGCACCTTCAGGAGACGGTCAAAAATATTGCGGGCGAGCACCTCCGCCCTTCCCTGGGAAACCTGCACCCTTTCCCCGACGTGGGGCACCCCCCGGCCCAGTTCCTGATAGACCTCCTTTTCATAGGAAAGGCAGCAGAGCAGGCGGCCGCAGGGCCCCGAGAGTTTCTGCGGGTTCAGGGGCAGATCCTGCTCCTTGGCCAGGCGGACCGAAACCGGCTCGAACTCGGAGAGAAATTCCTGGCAGCACAGGACCCGGCCGCACATCCCCACCCCGCCCAGGAGCTTGGCCTCGTCCCGGACCCCGATCTGCTGCATCTCGATCCGGGTGTGGAAACGCTGGGCCAGCTGGTGGACCAGCTCGCGGAAATCCACCCGGTCCGGGGCGGTGAAATAAAATATCATCTTGCTCCCGTCGTAAAAATTCTCCACCTGGATCAGCTTCATGGTCAGGCCCGTCTCCCGGATCCGCTCCTGGCAGTAGCGCAGGGCTTCCTGCTCCCGCTCGGTATTGCGGATCTCGCGCTCCAGGTCGTCCTTGTTCACCCGGCGCAGGACTTTTTTCAGCGGCTTGTCCCGCTTCGGCTCCTCCTCGGCCGCGGCCTGGGGCTCGAGCACCACCGTGCCGATGCCCAGGCCCTTGTCCGTCTCGATCAGGACCCGGTCGCCCCGCTTGAGCTCGAGGTCGCTGGCGTCGTAATTAAAGATCTGCCCGACCCGCCGGGCCTTAATTTTGACTATTCTTTTCGCCACTGGATTTGGTCTCCTCTGCCCTTATCATTCCTGATCAGCCGGCTCCCAGCAAGAGCTGGTCCGCGGCCAGGCGCGGATTGGCGTTGGCCCGCACCAGGGAAATGGTGGATTCCAGGGTCGCCAGTCTCCGGAAAATATCCTCCCAGCTGCTCTCCCGCTCCCGGGTAAGCAGATCCTCAAGGTCGGGATTGATCAATCCCCCGGCCTGGGTCTCCCCGCCGGCCGCGAGCTTCCAGACCATCAGGTCGCGGAACAGGCCCCGGAAGAATTCCAGTTCTTCCAGGAGCTCCGCCCGGTCGGTGGACATGAATTCTTCCCCCCACTTGGCTTCCGGGTCATGCTCCTGCCAGACCCGGAGCGCCAGCTCCCTGAACTCCCGGCGCGATTCGGGGGTGATGGCCAGGGCCCGGGCCATGCTGCCCTGGGAGGCGGCGGCGATCGCCCCCGCCTCCGGCGGGGTCATCCCCAGCTTCGCCACCAGAAAGGCGGCCACCGCGTCCCCGGCTAAAGGGGAAAAAAGCACCCGCTGGCAGCGGGAGACAATGGTCGGGAGCAGTCCCTCCGGTCCCGGGGCGATCAGGATGAAAATCGCGCCGCCCGGGGGTTCCTCCAATATTTTCAGAAGTGAATTGGCCGCCTGCGGGGTGAGCTTCTCCGCCCCGTCAATCACGATGACCCTCCGGGTACCCTCCCCGGGGTGGTAAAAAAGAAACTTGCTGAGTTCCCGGATTTTCTCGATCTTGATCGTCCCTTCCTCCGGGCGGTAAAAAGTCACCTCGGGAAAATTCCCCGAGTCAATCCGCCGGCAGACCGAGCAGACATCGCAAAAATCCCCCCGCCCTTTTCCCTCCGGGCAGGAAACCGCCTTGGCCAGGGCCCGGGCCACTTCCCGGCGGCCCACTCCCTCCGGTCCCGTGAAAAGATAAGCGGCGGCCAGGCGGCCGTTGGCGGCCGCATTCCGCAGCATCTCGATCTCGCGCGAATGTCCGATTATTTCATTCCAAAGCATTTTAATTTCCGGTCATGGGTGTTAGGTGATGGGTCATGGGTAAAATCTTAATAGCTATGACCTTTGACCTACGACCCTTGACCTTTTTTTTCTGACTTTTCCAGATATTCCCGGTACCGTACCAGCGCCGCCATGACCCGGGCGGCGTTTTCCGGCGAGCTGATGATCGGGACCTGATCCCCGAAAGCCTCGCGCAGGATCTCGACCCAGGCCCGGTTCCCGATCGGGGCCAGGATCAGGGTTTTTCCCCCCGGTCTCAGCAGTTCCTTCTGCAGGTTCCCCAAGAGCTGCGTCGGCGGGACCCCCTGCCGGACGAATTCCTTGGCCACGAAGGACGGCAGAACCGGAATCCCGATAATCCCGTCCAGGTCCGGATCCGTCAGGACCACGTTCATTCCGTCCCCGAACAGCCCGGAAGGCCCCACGTCCAGGGGATTGCGGATGGACATCCAGGCGGGGGCGACCTTCTTCATCTCGCTCCGGCTCCGCTCGGAAATGTCCGGGATCGAAAGGCCCTGGTTCACGCAGGCGTCGGAGGTCTGTACCCCGATCGAGCCGGTCGAGGTGACAATCCCCGTCCTCCGCCCTTTCGGGAGAGTGGCCACCGCGAAAGCGCGGGCCAGGTCAAAAAGCCCGTAAAAATCATCCGACCGGATGACCCCGCACTGGCGGAAGGCCGCGTCGAAAATCGCGTCGTCCCCGGACAGGCTTCCCGTGTGCGAGAGGACGGCCTTCCGGCCCACCTCGCTCCGCCCGCTCTTCAGGATCAGGATAGGCTTCTTCCGGCTTACCCGCGCGGCCAGGGAAAGAAAGGCCCGGCCGTCCTGCACCCCCTCGAGATATAAAACGATCACCTTGGTGGCCGGGTCGTCGGCCAAGTACTCGATCAGGTCGAGTTCGCCCACGTCCATCCGGTTGCCGATGGTGATCACCTTAGCGAAGCGGATCCCGTTTTCCGGGCCCCAGTCGAGAATGATGTTCCCGAATACCCCGCTCTGGGCCACCACCGAGACCGGCCCCGGAGTCAGGCTTTCCGACGGCACCTGGGTGGAGATGAAGCGGTTCGAGGTGTTCACCAATCCGATGCAGTTGGGACCGATCACCCGCATCCCCGCCGAGCGGGCGAATTCCTTCAGCTCCTCCTCGCGCTTTTTTCCTTCCGGACCGGTTTCGGAAAAACCGGCCGCTTCCAGGATGATGGACTTGATTCCCTTCCGGGCGCAGGCCTGGAACACCGAGAGGCAGATCGGGGCGGGCACCACCACGATGGCGAGATCCACTTTCCCCGGGATGGCTTCCACGTCCGGGAAAACCGGGAGCCCGATGATTTCCTTTTCCCGGGGATTGACCAGCCGGAGCTTGTCCCGGTGGCCGTTCTCGGAAAGGCAGAGGGGCAATCCGGCCCCGAAGGCGATCCCCTTGGTGGCGCCGACAATCGCGACGGTTTCCGGCTCAAAAAATGGCTTTAATTGCTGTTTCAGATCCAAAATCCCTCCTTGATTATTCGCCCAGGCTAAAAAATAGATGCTCCCCCGCCCGATGTCCAGAGCGTGAAGACCGGTCCCGGCTTCTCCTATTTAAGTTGACGGCTGACGATCTGGAGGACCCGCCGGTGCACTTCCGGAGGGGACAGACTGGCATCCACCAATTTCACCCGCTTTTTGTCGGCCCGGGCAATCCGGAGGTAGCCGGCGCGGACCCGGCGGTGGAAGTTGAGTTTCTCCCGTTCGAACCGGTCAAGGATCTTCTTGGCTTTCCTGATCCGCCGGAATCCCTCTTCCGGCTCGAGGTCGAAAAGCAGGGTAAGATCGGGCCTGACCTGGAGGGGCAGGGATCTGATCAGCCGGCGGATTTTTTCCATCCCGAGACCCCGTCCCGACCCCTGGTAAGCCAGGGTGGCGTCCTCGTAACGGTCGCAGAGCACGATCTTTCCGGTGGCGAGGGCGGGGATGATCACCTCGGCCAGAAGCTGCTGGCGGCTCGCCAGGTAGAGCAGGAGTTCGGCCCGGGCGTCGATCCGGCCGGCGTTGGCCGGGTCCAGGAGCAATTTCCGGATGGCTTCCCCGGTCCCGGTTCCGCCCGGCTCGCGGGTCACCAGTACCTTCCGGCCCCGGCCGGAAAGACAATCCGCGAGGAGACGGGTCTGCGTGGATTTCCCGCATCCCTCGATGCCCTCCAAAGTGATGAGTTTTCCCGGTGTTTTTTTTAAAGCCATTTTTCTTTTTTATTTACCTCTAACCACAGGTAGCCGCAACCTTTAGGTTGCGCCATTTTCGCAGGCTGAAGCCTGCGGCTACCACTTAATATTTAAACCTGGATTCCTGCTTTCGCAGGAATGACACCCCAAAAAGTCTGACGGTTATGAAATAAAATGTTCGTAACCACTTCTGGAAAGCGGCAGGATTTTGCCGTCGCGGTCCAGGACCTTCACCCCCGGTTTTCCCGCCTTGACCATGCCGATCCTCGAAAGCGGAAGCTTGAGCTCCCGGGCCAGCGCTTCCACGGCTTCCCATTTTTTCGGGGGCGCGGTGAAAATCAGCTCGTAATCCTCCCCCCCGGAAAGGGCCAGCCGGAGCGGGTCACGCCCAAGCTTCCGGGCCGCGGCGGAAAAGCCTGTCGCGAGTACGATCCTTCCCGTCTCGATTTCAATGGCGGCCCGGCTCTCCCGGGCCAGGCGCCGGAGATCCAGGACCAGGCCGTCGGAAAGATCCATCAGGGAGTGGGCGAGTTTCCGGCGGGACAATTCCTGGCCCAGCCGGAGCCGCGGCTCGGGGAGAAGATGCTTCCGGATCCAGCGCCGTCCCGACGGGTCTTTCTGCTTGCCGCGGCTCAAATATTCCAATCCCAGGGCCGATTCCCCCGGCCAGCCCGAAACGAAAACCCCGTCTCCGGGCCGCGCCCCGTCCCGTCCGATGAAACCGGAGGGCAGGGTCTCGCCCACAACCGTCACCGCGATGAAGACCGCCGGGGCGCGGGAAAGGTCGCCCCCGACGAGGTTGGTTTCATATCTCCGGGCCGCCCGGGCCCATCCGGAAAAAAATTCGTTGAGGAAATCCCGGGAAAGCCCGGCGGGAAGCCCCAGCCCCAGGAAGGCGTAGCGGGGCACGCCCCCCATCGCCGCGAGATCGCTTAAATTCACCGTGAGGGATTTGAAGCCCAGGTCCCGGGGAGAAGTGAAAGCCAGGTCGAAGTGCACCTTCTCGATCAGAAGATCGGTGGTCACCAGATAGCGGGACCCCGGTTTCGGGAGGATTACCGCGGCATCGTCCCCGATCCCCCGCAGGGCCCGGGGACGAAAATCCCGAAACCTCTTCCGGATCGAGTCAACGATTGCGAGCTCGCCGAGCTCGCGCAATTTTTTGGACATTACCGCCGGAGATATTTTTGGAGGAATTCCTGGTTCGGGAGGATCCGGCCGGGATCTTTCCCCGCAGAGCAATGTTTATCACCTCGTCAACGTTCCGAACCGGAATAAATTTCAGATGTTTCTTCACGTACCTGGGAATCTCAACCAGGTCCTTGAGATTCTGTTCGGGAATGATGACCTCCCGGATCTTGGCCCGCGCCGCCGCCAGGGCTTTCTCCTTCAGGCCCCCGATCGGCAGGACCTGGCCCCGGAGGGTGATCTCCCCGGTCATGGCCACTTCCCGCCTCACCGGGATCTTGGTCAGGGCCGAAACCAGGGCCACCGCCATCGTGATCCCGGCCGAGGGGCCGTCCTTGGGGGTGGCGCCGGCGGGGACGTGGATGTGGATATCGCTCTCCCGGTAAAAATTCGCGTCCAGCCCGAACCGGGCGGCCCGGCTCCGGGCGTAAGAAAGGGCCGCCCGGGCGGATTCCTTCATCACCTCACCCAGGTGCCCGGTCAGGGTCAGTTCCCCCCGCCCTTTCATGATCGTGGCTTCCACCCGGATGATATCCCCGCCATTTTCCGTCCAGGCCAGCCCGGTGGACACCCCGATCGAATCCTTTTCCGCTTCCGCCTCGGGCAGGAAGTGCGGGGGCCCGAGCAGTTTCTCCACGAAATGCGGATCAACATGAAAAGGCCCCTTTTCCCCTTCCGCCACTCGCCGGGCCACCTTGCGGCAGACCCGGGCGATCTCGCGTTCGAGGTTGCGGAGGCCCGCTTCCTTGGTGTACTCGCTGATGATTTTCTTCATCGCCTTGTCCGAGATCTCCAGGTGCTCGGGCTTCAGGCCGTTGGCTTCCAGCTGCCGGGGGATCAGGAATTTCCGGGCAATGTTCAGCTTGTCCTCATCGGTATAGCCGGAGATGGTGATGATCTCCATCCGGTCCAGGAGGGTCGGGTGGATCGTGTCGAGCAGATTGGCGGTGGCGATGAAGAGAACCCGGGAAAGGTCCATGGGCACCCCCAGGTAGTGGTCGGTAAAATTGCTGTTCTGCTCCGGGTCCAGGATCTCGAGCAGGGCCGAGGAGGGATCCCCGCGGAAATCCTGGCCCAGCTTGTCCACCTCGTCCATCATGAAAACCGGGTTGTTCGACCCGGCCTGCTTCATCCCCTGGATGAGCTTGCCCGGGAGCGCCCCGATATAGGTCCGGCGGTGCCCGCGGATCTCGGCCTCGTCCCTGAGGCCCCCGAGGGAGATCCGGACGAAATTTCTCCCCATCGCCCGGGCGATCGACCGGCCCAGGGAGGTTTTCCCCACCCCGGGGGGGCCCACGAAACAGAGGATGGGTCCGCGCATGTCCTGTTTCAGCTTGCGCACCCCCAGGTATTCGAGAATCCTTTCCTTGACCCGCTCCAGGTCGTAGTGGTCCTCATCCAGGACTTTCTGGGCTTTCGGGAGTTCCAGGATATCCGTGGTCTGCTTGCTCCAGGGCAGCTCGATCAGCCAGTCCAGGTAGGTCCGGGCCACCGTGGCTTCGGCGGCGTCCGGGTGCATCCTTTCCAGGCGGGTCAGCTGTTTTTCCGCCTCCTCCCCCACCTCCTTGGGCATCTTGGCCGCCTTGATCTTGTTCCGGAGTTCCTCCATCTCGGTCAGCCGCTCGTCCAGCTCCCCGAGCTCGCCCTGGATGGCCTTCAGCTGCTCCCGGAGGAAATATTCCCGCTGGGACTTGGTAATCCCTTCCCGGGCCTGGGACTGGATCTTGGCCTGCATGGTCAGGAGTTCGAGTTCCCGCCCCAGGATCTCGTTCAGGGAGGTCAGCCGCTGGACCGGGTCCATGGTCTCCAGGACGTGCTGGGCGTTCTCGATCTTGAGATTCAGGTTGGCGGCCACCACGTCGGCCAGCCGGCCCGCGTCGTTGATATTCTCGATCACCATCATGAAATCCGGGGGCACCACCCGGCCCAGGGAAACCATCTTTTCCAGCTGCTCCCGGACATTCCGGATCCGGGCCTCCAGCTCAAGGTTGACCTCGGGAATGGGAAGCTCCGCGATCCGTTCCACCCGGACCGCGAGGAATGGTTTTTCCTGGGTATATTCGCTGATCCGGCCCCGCTCCAGGCCCTGGATCAGGACCTTGACCCGACCGTCGGGCAGTTTCAGCATCCGCATGATCAGCGCGATGGTTCCGAACGGGAAGATGTCCTTGGGATTGGGGTCTTCCTCGGCGGGGCTTTTCTGGGCCGCGATGAAAATGAAGCGGTTCTTTTCCAGGGCCTCATCCACCGAGCGGATGCTGATTTCCCGGCCGACAAAGAGGGTGATGATCATGTAGGGGAAGACCACCACGTCCCGGACGGCCAGAAGCGGCAGGATTTCCGGGATCCGCAATTCCTCGCTGTCGAGTTCCTTTTCCGGGGCGATAATTTTTTCTTCGCTTTCGCTCATGTCCTTTTAATATTCTTAACTCTTAGGCTTATTAATTTTTAGGCTTCTTAGCTCTTGGGCTTCCTATTCCTGGGCGCGGATGGGAATCTTGCGCCGCCGGACCCGCCGGTCCACGACCTTGGGAAGCTCAAGATAAAGCAGCCCTTCGTGCATCCAGGCCTCGATTTTCCCGGTGTCCACCGCCCCCGGGATTTCGATCACCCGGCGGAAGCGCCCGGTTTCCCGCTCCACGCAGACATAGCGGCGCCGTTCTCCCTTGGCCTCGGCCTCTTTCTTCTCCCCCTCGATAATGACAATGTCCGAGGAAACAGTCAGTTCGATATCCTGCTCGGACAGGCCGGACACTTCCACCATGATCCGGATCTTGTCCTTGGTTTCATGGATGTCCACCAGGGGGTAAGGCTGTCCCCGCTGCAGAGCCAGGCTTTCGCGAAACTCGGAGAAGAAGGAACGGATCATCCGTTCCACCTCCCGTTCGATCGAGGTCAGCCCAAGCGAATACCAGTCATCCCCTAACATCATGCCTGCCGTTCCCTCCTGATTACTGCGTTGTATTAGTAATATATAGTGGAAATTGTCGTACTGGTCAAAAAGCCCTTAGGATAAAGCGGTTGATAAAGTAAAATATGACCTGGGCGGGACAGATCCGGAAAATATTTGTCCAAGTTTATATGGCGGTTAAAATTATCGGCACATTCGGAGCGGTGAGCTCGAACCCCGGGCCTTGCGAAAGGGCCTGCCCGACGGGGGCGCAGCCATCTCGAAACCAAATTTAAAAATGGAAAAGGCCGTCATTTCCCTGTTGTTTTTCCTCCTGCCCTTATTTTCCCTCCCCTATCAGAGTTTCTATAACTTCGAACTGGGAAAGGAATTCCTGCTCCTGCTGCTCTCCTTTTCCGGCCTGGCTGTCTGGTTGGTCCGGAGCCTGGCCGCGGGCAGTATCTCCTATCGCCAATACCGCTTTCATCCTTTCCTGGGGGTTTTTCTGCTCTGGACGGGGTTGTCCCTGTTTTTCGCGCCCAACCCCTATTTCGCCTTCCACGGAGGGGCAATCCTCCTGGGCGCGGTCGCGGTTTATTGGCTCCTGGCCAACCGGTTCACCCGGGTCGAGGACTTTTCCTTCCTGATCTTTCTCGTGGCCGTTTCCGCCGGGATCGTTTCCCTCCTGGCCATTCTGCAATCCGCCGGGATCTTCTGGGAAACCATCACCGACCAGTACGGGGAGCCCATGGTGACCGGCACCTTCGATCATGCCAACCATGCCGCGCAGTTCCTGATTCTCACCCTCCCCCTCACCGCCGGGCTCCTGGGGAGCGCCTCCGCCTCCCGCCGCGGGATCGCCTTTTTCTCCTTCCTCCTGCAATTTACCTTCCTGATTCTCACCCGTTCCCGGGCCGCCTGGGTCGCGGCCTTCCTCACCCTTCCCCCCGCTTTTTTCTTCCTCCTCCGCCCCTTCCGGCGCCGTCATTTGTTTCTGCTCCTGGCCCTCGTCCTGGTCACTCTCGGTCTCTTCCTGAAAATCCCCGAGACCGCCTCCCAGCGGACCCTCTTCACCCACCTGAAGACCCTCTTCTCGTCCCAGTACAGCTC
>JAQTNV010000069.1 GCA_028713675.1 bacterium | reverse complement strand
CCACCAGCTCCAGGGTCTCCCGGGAACCGACTTCGTTGACATCCGCGATGCCGATTTTACAGCCTTTCCGGGCCAGGACCAGGGCCAGGGCCCGCCCCAGCCCCGAAGCCGCGCCGGTGATTACCACGCGTTTGCCGTTCAAGTTATCCATGTGAGCTCCTTATTAATGATCGATCGCGAACCGCGGACCGCAGTCCAAGTAGGCAGTAAGCAGTAGGCAACCTCCGGCCCGTAGGGCCTACGGCCCGGAGGGTAGCAGGTAGCCGGTAGCAGGTAACCAAAGCAACCAGAGAAACCAAATAAACCAAATGAACGTTTTGAACGCCATGCCCTTTGCCTTTGCTCCCTGCTCCCTGCTCCCTGCTCTCTGCTCTCTGCTCTATGCCCTATGCTCCTCACGTATTACGTGAGGAAATCAAAGCAGTTCCGAAACCAGGCGGGCCAGGTCGTAAAGCTCCAGGTTGTGCCCGCCGAACGCGTTGGCATCGGCGAAGTTCTGTTCGCAGAACGGGCAGGCGGTCACCAGGCCGGCGGCCCCGATGTCCTTGACCTCCTGCAGACGCTCCCCCGCCGTCCAGACCGCGAAGTCGGGAAAGGCGCTCTTCACCCCTCCTCCCGAACCGCAGCACCAGGAGTACTCCCGCCGGCGCTCGAGCTCACGGAACTCCAGCCCCGGAATCGCCCGAAGGACCTCCCGGGGCGCGTCGTAGACTCCGCAGTATCTCCCGATGTGGCAGGGATCGTGGTAGGTTACCACCCGGGGCAGTTCCTTCCTGAAGTTGATCCGCTTTTCCCGCAGCAGCTGGGCCAGGTACTCGGTGATATGCAACACCGGGGCCTCGAGATGCTCCGCGTACTCGTGCTTCAGGGTGCTGTAGCATCCGGCACAGGCGGTCACGATGACCTTGGCCCCCAGGGAATTGAACTTCTCGAGGTTGGGGGCCAGGTTTTTCTCGAATCCCGCCCGGTCCCCGACCCGGAGCATGGTGCTCCCGCAGCAGCGCTCGGACTTGCCCAGGATCCCGAAATCAACCCCCGCCCGGGAAAGGATGGCGGCGGTCGCCTGGGCCACCGGCTGGAAATTCGGGTCGTAAGCGCCGGTACAACCGACATAATAAAGGACCTCGGCCTTTTCCTGGTTGAGATCCTTGACCTTCAGATCCTTGGCCCACTTGTCCCGGCCGCCGCGCGGCCGCATCCAGGGGTTGTCGTAATTCTGGATGGACTTGATCAGGACGTTATGCCCGGGAAGGGGGCCGTACCCCTTCTGGACCAGCCACTCCCGGAGGGCGGTGAAAGCGTTCAGGGGTTCATTGTTCTTGATCGGGTTGCAGTTTACCTGGCAGTGGCCGCAGGCGGTACAGGTATAGATCACCTTGAGGAGACGCTCGGTGATCTCGAGTTCCGGGGGATCCGCGGTCAGGGCCCGGATGATCTCCTGCCGCCCGGAGGAGAAATAGGATTCATACTTGAAGCGGGTCCCGGCCGGGCAGCTGTCGGAATACCGCTGGCTCTGGACCTTCTCGGGGTTGACCCCCCGGCACATCCCGCAGCGGACGCACTTCCAGGACTGTTCCTTGTAGGCCTCGAGAGGCTTGATCCCCCGCGCCAGGGGCGCTTCGAAGATTATTTCGGCTTGGGGTTTATGGGCGGATTTATTCATCTTTTGCACTGCCTATGGACAAGCCTTCGCTCACCCAAACAATTTGGTTTTACCAAAAAAGCATCCGGCCGCCCCGCAGGGGCTGGCCGTTGGCATACAATCATAGTTTTGAATCGACAGAGAAGAACCCTGCAAAAAAGATGTTTGGATTCGCTCCGACTTATCCATAGCCGTATCTTTACCAATTATTAATTACAAAATTCATTTGATGTCCATAAATTCCTGTGGGTTGAGGAGGTTTTGGGGGTCCATCAGGCGCTTGATCCGGAGGAGCTGGCGGTAATAGATATCATTCCTTTTATATAAGAGCTGGCTCAAGTGGTAAGGCAGCATATCGAAAAAGGCCCCGGCCGGGTAAACCAGGTCCAGGATGCCCCGCTGGATTTCCCGGTATTCCGACTCCCCGCCTTCCCAGCCCGGGCAAAGGTAAAGCTCCCGGCCGCTCGCGACCGAAACCGCCTGGAGCCGGGCCCGGGTAATCCCCCGTCCCCCGAGGAAACCCTTGATTTTGGCCCAGAGATCCTCGGCCCGGTCAAAGGAACAGTAAAAAGGCAGGGTGTTCTTTTCCCGGCGGGGCTGGATCCGGGAAATATCTTCGGCCGGATCCGGCACCGACCGGGGGGTTCCCCCGTTCATGCGGATAATCCGGTCAATCTCCCGGGCCTGGTAATCGCTGAGTTCCTCAAAGGCCTCGACCGCGGCGGAGAAGTTTATCGCGGGATTCGGGCCTTCAACCTTCTCGACCAGGTACCCTTCCTGGCAGAACCCGCGGCGCGAGACCTCCTTGAGCCCGGCCAGGGCCCCCCTCATCCCCGAAAAACCGTAATGTAAAAACCTTTTCTTTCCCCAGTGGGGATAGATCAGAATCTTGCCCGACACGGTGATCCCGTAAGTGTCCCGGGAGCCGAGATACCACTGCGAAAGGTATGGCCCCCCCTCCCCGGTCCAGGGGACCGTTTTCAGCGAAAGCGCGTGCGCTCCCGTCCTCTGCACCCGGCCGTCCGCGAGGACCACTTCGAGGGGACCGATCTTGGACTCCGGAAATTTACTGACGTTCCAGGACGGCTCCCGGTTCAGGTAGGTGGTGACGGGCTCGGGAGAGAGGGAACCGACCGGGTAGGCCGGGCGTAGGCTCTGTTTTTCCAGGGCGGAAATCAGGTCCGGGAACACCACCCCTCTTTCCAACTCCGCGAAGAGATTCCGGCCGTCCACCATCCGGATCACGTCAAGCTTTTGAAAGTCCATGACCACCCCGGGGATCTCCGCCACCTCCCGGGGGAAACGGTAGCCGCTCCCGGTGAAAACCTTGAGCTGGTTCCCGGCCGCGAGCTCCACCATCCGGATCACCTCGGCCACCGATTTGGGGGCCCGGCCGGTCAGCTTGAGCTCGCCCGGGGTCTCCAGGAAATAGGAAGCCATCCGCTCGCTGCTGACGGCCTCGAATTCAGAAAAAATGCTTTCAACTTGGCTCATCTGGTCTATTTGGTTCGTTTAGTTCGTTATTTTCCTTTTTCTGATTTCTCTGGTTACTGGTTATCTGCTACTGGCTACCTGCCATTGGTCAGAATCCCATTACTTTCCTGTTCATGATATCGTCGGGGTCCATCTCTTTTTTCAGTTTCATCACCAGCTCCCGGTAAATCCCGAGCTTCGGGAACTGGCGGGAAAAGGCGTTGGCGAAGTCGCGGGGGATGAAGAGGTCCCGCTCGATCATCATGTCCGCGCAGTCGGTCTCGAAGCGGCGGATGCGCTCCCGGTCCTCCGCGTCGCCCCGGTTGTACCACATGTCCAGCTCGAACCAGCAGCCCCGGCCCAGGGGGAAAGGCCCCTGGATGGCGGTGTGGGCCGGGTAGAGGGGCCGGTCCCACATTTTTTTGGAGAAGAACAGCCGGATGAAGGAAGGCGCGAGAAGCATGCTGAGCAGGCGCCGGGTCATGGTCCGCCAGCGCTTCGTCCCGTTTTTTTTCTGGACTTGGTCGGCGGAACGGTTCAGAAGGATGCTCAGGGCCCGGAGCTTGGTCTTAAGGTTGTTCGGCGGATTCAGGGGCTGGAAGTGCTTCTGGATAAGCAGGTTGAACTGCCGCGTGAGGTCGGGGATCCGGTCCATGGTGGTGGCGCAGCCGAGGAAATAAAAACAGCCCCGCCAACGCATGATCCCGCCCAGGGTGTAGCACTTCCGGAAAACCAGATTAGCGAAATCGTCGCCCCAGAGGCCCACGATATCGTAGAAGAGATCCATGATCTGCTTCTCGATGACAACGAAGGGGTGCTTTTTCATCAGCTCCAGGAGCTTCTTTTCCTTGATCCTGACCTCTTCCTCGGTGCTTCCGGCCACGGTCACCAGGACCAGGTTTTCGGGAAAGGCCAGCGCCACCTCCTCCACGATCGGGCCCATCAGCGCCGAGAGGGTGATGTTCGAGCTTTTGTAGATTTCGTCGGCGATGTTCTCCCGGGCCACGGCGTAGACGAAGTCGATGATCGGCTCGGTTTCGTCCTTGAGCATGTCCTTGGCCCGGAAAATCACCATTTTCCGGTGGGGGTAATCAATGAACAGGCTCACCGTCATCTCGGTGCAGACGCCCATCTGCCCCTCGGCGTTATAGAACATCCCGGAGATGTCCGGTCCCGGCCCCCGGAAGTTCCCGAGGGGCGGGGCGCTGGGGTGGGTGGCGGAGCGGACGCGGAGGATTTCCCCGTCCGGAAGCACCCAGACCTGGCCCCCGATGTATTCATGGTAGACCCCGGTGCTGACGGCGTTGACCGACAGCCCCCCCGACATGATGTTGCCGAAATAGGAGGCGGACCCCACGGTGATCGGGTTGGCGATCCGGAGCCGCAGGCCCTCGGCCGGGGAAAACCGGTTGACCTCGGCCTGAAGGGCGGCGTTGCGGACATAGGGCTGGAAGGTCACGGTCATGGTCTCGGTATCGACCTTGAGGACCTTGTCCATCCGCTTCAGGTCCAGGAGGATGCCCCCCTCCCGGGGCAGGGTCAGGCCGGCGATATTGAACCCGGTGGAGAGGGGGACCAGCGGGAGCTTGTGCTTCCCGGCGATCCGCACCACCGCCTGCACCTCCTCAGTGGTGGAGGGCAGGGCCACGATCTGGGGGCGGACCCCGTCAATGGTGCTGATGTCCCGGAAGTAGCCCTGGAGGAAAACCGGGTCGTCCTCGGCCCACTCTTCCCCGAGCGCCTGACGTAATTCCGCTAACGTTTCCTTGACCAAGCTCATCCCGTGACTCGCTTCTTCCTTAAGAACCTGCTGGACACGTATTTGTAAAGGTGTGTATCATTAATATCATATCAATAATAAAAAACAACAAATGTTTTTTCGGATGGAAAAAATAACATCTGAAACCAACAACCAACTTACCAACTCGCCAACTCACTGATTTTATGGCCATTCTGGGTAAAGAGCGCTCGGACGACCTCGAGATGATCTACGAGGGGATCAGCGGCCTCCTCGCCCTCTACGAAAGCGACCCGGATTCCCGCGGGATGCTCTCGTTCATGAAAGCCTTCACCTCCTACACCGAAAAAATCTGCCGGCTCCTGGACGGCGACGGACCGGTCGTCTGGCACAACACCGGGGTCAGCCCGGAGCTGATCCTGGGGCTCGAAAACGCCGTTGACCTGCCCATCGAATCCTACCCCATCCTCCAGAATCTCGTCGGCGATCCCGACCGCACCTGCGAATATATCGACCGGGCCGAGGCCCACGGCATTCCCGCGGAGGTCTGCTCGGTAGACAAGTCCACCCTGGGCTCGGCCCTGAAAGGCCTCCTGCCCAAGCCGGCCTGCCTTTTCAGCGTCAGTTCCCCCTGCGATTCTCAGCTGGTGGCCATGCCCGCCCTGAGGGAATTTACCGGCACCCCGCTTTACATGGTGGACATCCCCTATCTCTACGGGAAAAGGGAAATCCAGTACGTGGCCCGGCAATTTAAGGACGCCATTCCTTTCCTGGAAAAGCACACCGGCCGGAAATGGCGCCCCGAGCTCTTCCGGGCCGCCTGCGAGAAAAGCAACCGGATGAGCGAACACATCCTGGAGTGGAACGAGCTCCGGAAGCACGTGCCCTGCCCCCAGGTCTCCAAGGTGGTGAACCTGATGGTCCCGCTCTTTATCGCCTTCGCCGGCACGGATACCGGCGTCTTCGTGGCCGAGCAGCTGGCGCTCGAAGCCCGGGAACGGATCCAGAAGGGGGAGTGGGCGGTGCCGGGGGGGGAGAAGATCCGGTCGATCTGGTACCAGAACCCGATGTGGTTTGATCTCCAGTTTTACGACTGGCTCGAAAGCGAGTTCCAGATGGTGGTGACCATGGATGTCTTCGGGTATCACGCCCCGGAAGGCATCATGGATCTGACCTCGGTGGATACCATGCTCGAAGGGATGGCCAAACGGATTGTCACCATGGCCCCGATGACCAGGCAATTCAAGGGGCCGATCGATATTTACCTGAACGATTTCGCCACTCTGTATCAGGATTTCAAGGCCGACATGGCGGTCTACGCCGGGCACGTGGGCTGCAAGCAGGGCTGGGGCGGGATCGGTTTCCTGAAAGAGAAAGCCAAGGAGCTCGGGATTCCGCTCCTTTCCTTCGAATTCGATTTCCTGGACCGCCGGGTGACCCCGATTGAAACCATCCAGGAGGAGTTCGGCCGCTTCATCAACAACGTAATCATCCCCCGGATGGGGTGATTTGCCGCTTTTCCCTGATGATTAAAACCCGAAATCAGCTGCCGGTATTTCCGGATATCTTGTGGTTGCCCGATTTATTTATCCTGACATCGGAAGGATCGGGCATAAATATGGACTGCATCAGCTTGCCCTGGACGGATTTGCCCGGCACGGGCAGGCTGATGCGTTATAATAGCAAGCTATTGCACTCAAAAAAGCCTTAAAAACCGCCGATGGGCATACCACATAAAATCCATCCAGCACATACATGACCAGAAAAGGGCTTAACCGGTTGCGCGCTCTGGGGATCCTGTCCGAACGCCTGTTCCGCTTCACCGGCCGGGTCCTGATCTCCTTTTCCCGGAACCGGGGCATCCTGCTGGCCGGCGGGGTGGGCTACAACGTCATGCTCGCGCTGGTGCCCTTCCTCACCCTGACCATGGCCGCCTTCTCGCTCTTTTTTGAGGAACAACAGATTCTGGACGCCCTCCGCCCGGAGCTCAAGCAGATCGTTCCGCAGAATGTTGATACGATCCTGGAGACGGTGCAATCCTTCCTGCAGAACCCGGGCGCGATCAGCGTGGTGAGCGTCGTGGTCCTTCTCTTCTTCAGCTCGATCGCCTTCCGCATGCTCGAGGATGGCATCGCCGGGATATTCCACACCTCCGCCCGGGGAGCCCGGCGCAGCTTCTGGGTTTCCGCCCTCTTGCCCTTCTTTTTCATTCTGCTGTTGATTACCGCCCTCTTTTTCGTCACCCTGCTCATTTCCAGCATGGACGCTCTGGTCGTCGGCCATTCCATCCGGATCTTCCGGCATACCATTCCCCTGGAATTTACCTCCCAGCTGTTCCTGCGGCTGGTCAGCTTCCTGGGCCTGGTCGCGCTTTTCACCGGGGTTTACCACGTCCTCCCGGTCATAAATGTTTCGCTCCGCCGCGCTTTCGTCGGCGGGTTCAGCGCAGCGGTGCTCTGGCGGGCGATCGGATTCGGGATGGTCTACTACTTTGCTAATATTTCGATGCTGGACCTGATCTACGGCTCCCTGGCCACGATCATCGTGGTCCTGCTTTTCCTCGAAGCCGCCGTCATCATCCTCCTGCTCGGGGCGCAGATCATCGCCGAGCTCGAGGCCAGCGCGGCCGCCGGCCTGCCCTGGTACGAGAAGCCCCCGGATTCCTGAGTGGACAGGTCCCGTTTGTCCCCGGTGGAATTTTTGGTAATCGATATGAGGAGAGAAAAACAACAGAACTTAAGAAATTTTCGTCCTGTTTATTTTCAATTCACGGTATAAATCCTGCTAATCCGCTTACATATAAATCATCAACTTTTGTGCCTGGTTCAGACCCAGCCGGATCAAATTCCCACCATTTCACTCCCCCATTGGAAGTAATCGCATAGGCAAATTTAAACCCGACGGAAAAAGCGGTGAACTTCTTGGCGGGAAAATCGGTCTGGCTCAAGTCGATTTTATATAATTGCCTCGTTTGCAGGACATCTGGATACCAGCACTCAATTACACCATCCGAATTCAGAATACAGGTGTAATAAGATCCGGCATTAATAGAAATTGGCCGACCGGAGAGGCCGGGGATATCGACCGGGGTATCACCAAAACTCAGGGAGCCACCAAATTCCCCCACCCAACCCTTCCAGCATTTTACATCGCCTCCGCTGAAAAGCGCGCAGAAATGGTAGGCTCCGACCGCGATTCCTTTGATGCTTTCGGTAAATGTGAAAACTTCCGAGGGGGCGTTTTCCCAGGATTCCGGTCCCCAGCACTCAATCTTCCTATCCGAGATCAGGACGCAGGCGGTATCATATCCGGTGCGAAGAGACACTATACCACCGGAGA
This sequence comes from bacterium, assembly GCA_028713675.1. Taxonomy (GTDB): domain Bacteria; phylum Desulfobacterota; class JAPLJL01; order JAPLJL01; family JAPLJL01; genus JAPLJL01. Next base: position 8,517 of record JAQTNV010000069.1, on the reverse strand, counting down.
GACCGGTAATATTAACCGGGTAATTAAATCCATTTCCCCAACACTTGACCCCGCTCTGGGTGGTAAGGGCGCAGGTATAATTTGCGCCGGACGAGATCGCGGTTACTCCGCTGGATAACCCAGTCACATCAAGCGGATCGGGACTAAATGGATCCGGGCCGTAGCTATACCCAAACGAATAATCATATAAATCGTCAGTGCTTCCTGTTCCGAGTTGACCATACTTATGGGATCCCCAACACTTGACTCCGCCCAGAGAGGTAAGGGCGCAGATATGCATATCTCCTACCGAAACATCCTTTACCCCCTCCGTAAGCCCGGCAATATCCACGGCGTCTCCGGGAACGTCATATCCAAATATACCAAGTCCCAGCTGGCCATGATCATTCGTTCCCCAACATTTCAGTCCCCCGGAAATCGTGATCGCGCAACCGTTGTTATATCCTTCACCGTTATCTCCTTGACTGATTACAGCCGCCTTCAAGCAGGTCTTGGTAGTAACCGGAATTTCCTCGGAATAATCGGAATAGAGGGTTTTTGGGTTGTCTGACATAGTATTTTGTTCTTCCCCGCGTGCCTGGATCCGATAATAATACGTGGTTTCACATTCCAGATTGCTGTCCATGTAGGTGGTCTTAAAATAACCAGCATCTTTTTCGAACAGGCTACCATTTGGATCTCTTCGTTCGATAAGATAATAAACAACATGACCGTCTGATTTATCCCAGGCAAGATTAACCCGGTTAGCATCGATATCCTGGACTCGAAAATTAGAGGGTGTAGAAGGGGTGTCGTTTTGAATCAACCCGCAAGAGCAAAAACCAGAAAGAAGAAAAGCAATACAAAATAATTTTGGATTTTGGATATACCAATGCATAACAGGCAAGAATCGGGTTTTCATAGATAATTTCATCTTAATCAATTGAGCGTGAAAATCAATAAAAATAAGGATTTAGGGATTGGGCGGCTGGAAATAATGCATAATAAGGATGGCGGCAACCGGCATTTCTGATAATCTATACGAGGAGAGGGGAACCAACCGGTTGGGAAAAATTAACTAGCCATGGTCCTATTTCAGATCGTCTGGAAAAACCTGCTGCGGCGCAAGGTCCGGAGTCTCCTGACCGTGATCGGGATCGGGGTCGGGATCGGGGCGGTCGTCTCCCTGGTCTCGATCACCAATGGCTTCGTCAACGGCTGGAAATACCTGCTCGAAGGCCACGGAATCGACCTGACCATCCTCAAGGCGGGAAACGACGCCAACTTCATTGCCCACCTCATGAACCTGATGGATGAGTCCCTGGCCGGCGACATCCGGGGAATCCCCGGGGTGGAGTCGGTTCAGGTATCTCTGGCCGACATGGTCTCGATCGAAGACAAGCCCTCAGTCATGCTTTTCGGCTACGAGCCGGGCGGAGGGATGATCAGCCGGCTGAAATTCATTTCCGGACGTCCGCCCGCCTTCGACGACCGGGACGAGATCGCCCTGGGGACCTCCCTGGCCGGGGCCCTGAAGGCCAAGATCGGCGATGAGATCGAAGTGGAGCGGGAGATCCTGACCGTAGTCGGCATTTGCGAGTCCAGCAATCTCCTGGAAGACGGGGCCGGGATCCTCTCCCTGCGGCGCCTCCAGAAGCTCATGAGCCGGGAAGGCAAGGTAACGGCCTTCGGAGTCCACCTGGAAAATCCCGCCCGGCTGCTGCAGGTTAAAAAGGCGATCGAAGCCCGGCTTCCCGGTCTCTCCGTGATGACCACCCGCGAGGCGGTGGATGAAAACGTGGGGACCAAGATGGCCCAGGCCCTTTCCTGGGGGGTCTCCCTGATTGTCCTCCTGGTCGGGGCCATCGCCACGATGAATACCATGTTCATGTCCGTCTTCGAGCGGACCAGGGAGATCGGGATCCTCCGGGCCCTGGGCTGGAAAAAGGGCCGGATCATCAGCATGATCCTGCAGGAAGCCGTGATCCTCTCCCTCTGCGGGGGCGTGCTCGGGATCTTCCTGGGGATGGGGGCGGTGCGGATGCTTAATCTCTTCCGCCAGCTCCAAGGCCTGATCCGGGCGGATTACAACGTTTTTCTTTTTTCCGAAGCAATCATCCTGGCCGTGCTCCTCGGGATCCTGGGAGGCCTTCTCCCCGCCTGGCGCGGCGCCCGCCTGCCCCCGGTGGAAGCCCTCCGGTATGAATAAAGATGAAAGGAATTGACGAATGACGAATGAAAACCAAAAAGAATTTACGATTGACGAATGTGGATTGACGAATGAAACTCAGAAAGAATTTTAGATTTACGATTTTAAATTGAAAATCAGAAAAACCATTTATTGTGAATTTGGATTTTGTGAGAGTATTTTCCAATCGTCAATCGTCAATCTATTTATCCCGAAGGGTTTATCTGAGGGACAATCGTCAATAATAAAATGCCTATTCACGTCGTCCGGCTGGGAAGCCCGCGCTTGAAAGACGAAGGCTTGCGGATCGGTACGGTGCGGAGGCCGCCGCGCGGGATTCCGAAGGCCGAGTTCGCCTCCCGGAACTTCTACGATGTCTGGCTTCCCGAGCTGGCGCCGAGCGAGGAACTGCTCCAGTTCGGCCGCGCGGCCGGCGACGTGAAGCGCTGGCTTACGTTCGCCAAACGCTATCGCGCCGAGATGGGCCAGCCGGATAAAATCCGCCTCCTCGACCTGCTCGCGGCCATGTCAAAACAAACCAATTTTTCGGTGGGATGCTACTGCGCCGACGAAAGCCAATGCCACCGGTCCATCCTGCGCGAGCTGCTCGCCGAGCGCGGGGCCCGAATCAGCAATCCATAATTACCAGGGGCAAAAAATCTGTAAATTATTTTTTCCGGCGCCGGTAGCGCCACTTCTGGTAAGCCAGGTACCCGCCGAAGAACCAGACCACCGACTTGAAGATAGGGTTCTCGAAGGTCTTGCGGACGTCCCGGATCAGTTCGGGAACAGGCAGGCCCTGCGGGCAGAGCTTCCGGCAGTTCCCGCACTCCGTGCAGGCCGAGGCAAAGCGGTGACGGGGTGACTCAATTCCCCCATACAGCCGGAGGAAATACATCGCCATGCTCTGTCCCTTTTCCCCGAAGACCTGCCGCTGGTTGTAGAGCTCGAAGCAGGTGGGGATATCCACCCCCGCCGGGCAGGGCATGCAGTAGCGGCACCCGGTGCAGGCGACCTTCCCCAATCCCTGGTATTTCTCGGCGGCCTCCCGGATCAGCGCCAGCTCCTTTTCGGAGAGGGAATCGGGGAGCGCCTCGCCGGCGATCCGAAGGTTTTCCTCGATGTGCTTATCCTCGTTCATCCCCGAGAGTACGCAGGTCACCTCGGGATGGTTCCAGACCCAGCGGAGCCCCCACTCGGCCGGCGTGCGCTTCCGCTCGGCCCGGTCCCAGACGGCCTGGACCGCGGGCGGGACCTTCCGGGCCAGGTTCCCGCCCCGGAGCGGCTCCATTATGATCACCCCCAGCCGCTTCGCGGCGGCGTATTTCAGCCCTTCCGTCCCGGCCTGGATGTTCTCGTCTATGTAGTTGTACTGGATCTGGCAGATGTCCCAGTCGTAAGCGTCAACTATTTCCTTGAAGGCGACGGCGTCGCCGTGGAAGGAGAAACCGGTATAGCGGATCCGGCCGTCCTTCTTGGCCTGTTCCAGGAATTCCAGGACCCCCAGCCCCTTTATCCGCTCGAAAACGGGGCCGCTGATTCCGTGCAGGAGGTAATAATCGAGGTAATTGGTCTGGAGCTTCTTGAGCTGGGCCGCCAGGTGGGGGGCGAAGTCCTCCGCGCTCCGGATCTTCAGGGAAAACTGCTTGGTGGCCAGGCGGACCTTCTCCCGGTACCCCCCCTGGAGCGCCCTCCCGAGGAAGGGCTCGCTCGCCCCCATGTGATAGGGCTGGGCAGTGTCGATGTAATTCACCCCCCGGTCAATCGCTGACCGGAGCTGGCGGGTGGCCCGTTTCTCGTCGATGACAACCCCCTTCAGGGGCAGGCGCATGCACCCGTAACCCAGGATGGAGAGCTGGTCGCCGCTTTTCGGGACTTTACGGTATAACATAATCGCGATTCTCCTTAGTGCCGTTCAGTTTTTTTTCGCCTGAACGACGAACTGGCAGATCACCTCCCCGAAATGGATGATATCCCCGTCCTTCAAGGCGGATTCGGTGACTCGCTGGGAATTGAGGACGGTGCCGTTCGTGCTCCCCAGGTCCTTGATATGGAAGCGGTGGTTTTCAAAAGAGATGACCGCGTGCCGGCGGGAAACGGTCTGGTGGCGGATCCGGGCGGTGGAGAGGGGATCGCGGCCGACGTAAGCAGGGGCCTCGGGAATCTCGAGCACGGAAAGCTCGTTCGGGCCCTTTAAAATCCGCAGGCAGACCCGGAGATCATCCGGGAGCAATCCCGGGTCGGTGCCCTCGCCCCGGGCGTGCACGCGGGTGACAGCGTTTTTATCCTGATCGAGCGCGCGGTCCTGGGAAAAATAAGCGAAATCGTCTTTCCCTTCCGGACCGGTCCCCGGCGCGGCCGCGGGGGACGCGCCGCTGAAATATTCTTTCTGATTGCATTGATCTAGGCGGCGGACCAGCTGAAGAGGACTCAGAGGTTTCGCTTCCCTGAAATCCTCCGGAAACTGCTTCAGGACCTCCCGGAAGATCTTGTCCTGGAAATTGGGGTGGTGTTTCACCAGGAGGGAAAGCAGCCGGGCATACTCGGCAATAATAACCGCCCGGAACGGATCAGGATCCCTTTTCCCGGATTCCCGGAGGCGGAGGTACTTCCAGAAACGGCAAGCCCTTTTCTCGATGAAACTGTAAAGGCCGACGTAGTGTTCCTCGGTCAGTTCGGTTTCGTTGCACAATCTTTTCAGGGTGATGTAATCAATCGACTCCCGGACCCGGGCCGCCAGGGCTTCCCGTTCCCCGAGAGAAGCCGACGGCCCGCCTTCGGATGATTTTCCTGTTACCTGTGATTCTTCCTTATTTTTCTTCAAAAGCAGTTCAACCATTAGAAAAAACCGGGAACCAAGGCGGAAAAGTTATCTGGCGCAACGGAACCCGGTATCGTCTCCCTGGTTCGCCGGATCATCGTAGCTCCGGGCGGACACGCGCAGGTCGAGATAGCCGGAGTTCCAGCCGCCTCCGCGAATCACCCGTCTATTTCCCGAACCCGGTCCCGGCGGATCATCCTTCACACTTACTGAATAATATGTAGCGCCATACCAGTCATTCACCCACTCCCGAACATTCCCGGCCATATCATACAACCCATAACCATTGGCCGAGAAACTCCCCACCTCGATCGTATCTTGCGGGTGACAGCTATCATACTGCGCTCCGTTGCTCGCGGCCGAAGTGCAAACAGGTGCGGTATTACCCCAGGGATAGCTCTGACCCGACAATCCCCCCCGGGCCGCAGATTCCCATTCCGCTTCGGTCGGCAATCGCTTACCCAGCCACTCGCAATAAGTTTTCGCCTGGGTCCAGCTGACGTAGATAACGGGGTAATCATCATAAGCGGCGGTGCCATAGTAAAACAACAGGCGAGCAGAAGAAATCCGGGAGGGAGCCGAACAGGCCATGGCGTCCACGCAGGACTTATACTGGGCGTTGGTGACCAGATAGGTGTCTATCTGGAAAGCTGACGTAAAGCAGACATTATGAATCGGCATCGCATCCGCATAATCATTAGAACCCATGCTAAAGCACCCGGCCGGCAGGGAAGACATGGAACTCGGCGGCGGACCGGGGGTGGCCGAGACTTCATTGGAATAGCCGGAGTCCCCGCCGGCATTAAACGCGAAAACCCGGTAATGGTAATTGACCCCCTGGCTTAAGCCGGATTCGGTCCAGCTGGTGGCGTTGGCCATGGTAGTATGAACCAGGAAGTAATTTCCTCCCGTTCCGGTCTTTCGCTCAATTTTAAAGCCCTGCTCATTATCCGAATTATCAGCCCAGGAGAGGCCGATTTTGGAAGTGGAAATAACCGTGGCGGTCAGGGCGGAAGGAGCCGTGGGGGGACCCAAAGGACAGGGCTTGGTGGTAACGATGGTCTCAATGGAATAATTCGAATCACCCATCCCGTTATAAGCCCGAACCTGGTAAGAATATGTGGTTCCGCAAGTAAGCCCGGAGTCCTGATAAGTGGTCCTATTCGCTCCCACCGTTCCCACCAGCGCGTAGGCTCCGCCCGCCCCGGTTTTTCTCTCGATCTGGAATTCATCTTCGTTATTGGAATTATCTTTCCAGGAGAGATCGATTTCCGAGGAGGAAACCGCCACGCCCTTGAGCGTGGAGGGAACAGCGGGGGCGGATAACGGACAAATGCCGGTCATGGCGCTGATCGCCTCGGAATAGCTGGAACCACCCTCTTCGTTATAAGCCCCCACCCGGTAAGAATACGCCGTTTCGCAGATCAGTCCCCGATCCAGAAAAACGGTTTCTTCCGCTTCCACCGTTCCCACCAGCATGTAGGTCCCGTCCGCTCCGGCCTTTCGCTCAATCTTGAATTGATCTTCATTGCCGGAATTGTCCGTCCAGGAAAGCTCGAGCTGGGATGACGAAACCACCGCGGCGACGAGACCGGAAGGAGCGGTGGGCGCGGCTGCCGAACAGGAACCGGTCGTGGCGCTGACCGCCTCGGAATAGTCCGAATCACCCGCCCCATTGAAAGCCCTGACCCGGTAAGAATAGATCATTTCGCAATCAAGGCCGGTTGCCTGATAGTCGGCCACCCCGGCCAAAACCGTCCCAATTTGGGCAAAGGTTCCGTCCAGCCCGGTTTTCTGCTCGATCTTAAATCCAACCTCATTGCTGGACTTATCCGTCCAGCCCAGATCAATCTGGGAATATGAAACCACGGTCGCATGAAGCTCCGCCGGGGCGGACGGGAGACCCGATCCATTTCCCCCGCAACCCGCGAAAAAGAAGAGGACCATAGCCAATACACCGAGATCCAACCCGCGGCGCAGGCTTTTTGGACTTTCAGCCATGATTTGCCACCTCGATTCCTGATAATGATGAACCTGTTAAAAGTATCAAGATCATTAATTTGTACAATTATGTCACTTATTATACCCCAAAAAACCGGGGCAGATAACGGCTGGAAACAAAAACCCCTGATCCCGGGCCTGATTTAATCAGGGGAGGCAGGCAGGTATTTCACCTTGGCCGGGGCGCGCTTGACCAGGCGCTTGAAGGAAACCCGCGGGTAACCCATGGTCATGGTCCCGTAGCAAAGGTGGCCCCGGGGGATGCCCAGGAATTTCTTGATCTTCCAGCTCAGGTTGGCCGAGACCTGGAGGAAACCGTTGAAGCAGGTCCCGAGACCGAGGGCGTGGGCCTTGAGCGCCGCGGAATAAAGCGCCACCGCGCAATTGAAGGCCGAGCTCGTGTCCCAGAGGGAGGAATGAACCAGGATCACGACCGGGGCGTGGTATAAAAGCCGGTCCTCCCCGCGCCGCCGGCGCTCCTGGAAACCCCGATAGAGTTCCACGTACCGGGCGGCGTTTTCAGCCATGTCTTTAGATCCCAGGCGGGCCATCATCGCCCGCGTATAGCGGTGGCCGGCGACCTTGACCCCTCTTTCCAGGAAGGCGATGCACATGTCGCCGAGTTCCGAGATCCGGGCGGGTGAGTCCAGGACCAGGTAGTGGACATCCTGGCGGTTCCCCCCCGTGGGGGCGTAGCGGCCCGCCTCGATGATCTCGGCCACGGTTTCCCGGGACACCGGCTGCTTTTTATACAGGCGGATGGAGCGCCGGCGCCGGAGGAAAAACTGCAGGGTTTCAGCGTCGATCAGGCCGTCCCGAAGGGGGGAGAGAACCTTTTCCTCCCGGTTTTTCTGGGCGATCGCCCCCACCGGGCAGACCGCCCCGCAGTGGCCGCAGTTGTTGCAGATCTCCCCCGCCGCCTCGACCACCCAGGCCTTCCGCTCCCGGAGCTCCAGGAGGAATATCGGGCAGACCTCCGTGCAGAGGCCGCAGCCCGTGCATTTTTTCAGGTTGACTCGGGGCGCCGGGGAGATTTCTTTCGTGGTCAAGATGTCCACCTCCTTATTTTCCGTTTCATTTTACACATCGGAACCCTTCGGTGGGGTCCGGTATTTCCATGATCGAATCATCGTAATCGAAGTAACGCGACGAAACCCGCGAGTCGCTCATATTGAGGTAGAAACTCCCGCCCCGGAGCACCCGGTAACGGCGATATATCGGCGCGGCCGGACCGGTCGGATCAATAATCGGGCTCGAAGAATAATACCCGGAACCATACCAATCATTAACCCACTCCCAAGCATTACCCGCCATATCGTATAAGCCGAAGCCATTGGGGGCAAAATATCCTACCGGAGCCGTATCATGATACGCTGCGTTCGGAGCGTAACAAGAACCATACTGCGCCCCGTTGACCGCCCCGGCGGTGCAGACCGGGTCGTCATCCCCCCAGGGATATTTCTTTCCCGAGAGCCCTCCCCGGGCCGCAAACTCCCACTCGGCCTCCGTCGGCAATCTCTTGCCCGCC
>JAQTNV010000068.1 GCA_028713675.1 bacterium | reverse complement strand
AAACCGGCAAAATCATAGACCAGTTTCAAGGTACCCCGATATTCCTCCTGAATGATCGGGCTTTCGGTAAAATCGAACGCTCCGACCAGCTTGATATTTTTATTCAGGATATAGCTCAGGTCGGGCCCCAAGCTCATGGAATAATCCTGGTCTTTGATGCTTTCATCGTAGAAAGCGCAAATCAGATTCAGGCCGAGGTGGAGGTTTTTCCCCAGCTCCTGCCGGAGGTATACGCGCGGTTCGATGTATCCGTTTTCATCTTCATCCCCCCGGCGGATGCCGAGGAAGACCTCGTTCCGGGACTTTTTTCCGTATCGGTAGGACAGGCTCCCACCGTACTCCCGCCCGAAATATTCATCGTAAAAGAGGTAAAGATAATCAGCCTGGAGGGTCAGGTTCCGGAGAATATCGTAATCCGCCCCGGCTCCGAGTTTCTGAACCTCGGCATTGGAGAATACCGAGAAGATGGAGTTTTTACTGATCAGGGCCGAAGGAATGGTGTGATAATACCGGAGGGACACCTTCAGCGGACGCCAGGGCTGATAAGACGGAATGACCGCGGCATCGTAAATTTTCTTCTGGAGAAAGTCGTAGTAAACATGCCCGGAGATATCCAGGTTCGACATCGGCCGGAGGCCCAGGTTCAGACCGGCCAGGCTCTGGTCGGGCTGTTTCCCATTCTGCAGGGAAAGATAGGAAAGCGCCAGTTCGCCCCCTAGGTCCTGCCGCAGGCGCAGGGTGTAATAAATCTGCCCGCCGGTCATAAAATCTCCGGCGGAAATTTCTTCCGGTCCGGTCACGGGGGAACCGCCGATCAGCCCTATCCCCAGGTTGTATTTTTCGAACCGCACCATCACCCCGTCGGTCTGCCGGGAGGCCACTCCCATGAACACAAACTGCCTCCCCGCCCGGACCTGTAAAACCCGGTTCCCGAGCTGCCAGTCGAGATAACCGTAGTTCAGGTCACCGTTTTTATCATCACCGGGAAGATAATCGTGCAGTTCCGCCTTCGCCCATCCGGAGAGGTGAAGCGATACCCCCTGGACCCCCAGATCACTCAGGGAAAGTCTCAGATACTCATAAACCGGGGCAAAATCCACTTTCTCCCCCCCCACGGTTTCCTGAAAAAACATCGGCATCGTGGTGGAACTGCCGGTGAGCGTGGCCCCCTGGGCGGATGTCAACAGAGTCGTGACCAGGAAAAAAACCGCCAACCCTGTTTTTAATCCCTGTTTCATGCCTGCCTCCTTAATTTCACTCCTAAATTTTTTCAACTTCGATAGAGGGGTTCAGGGTTATTACCGATAACCTTCTTTTCTGGCGATCTCGTCCAGATAAATAGTGGCTAAATCCTCCGTCCTCAAGATTGCCTCCCCCTCAATTTTGCGCTCATCCACGGTTTTAATATACCGTTTGCATTTTTCGCAGACGTCCACCCGGTAGGGACTTTCCCCCTTGACCTGGAAAAACCGTAAATCGCGGGGATTGGAGTTGCCGCAATAAGGGCACTCCACCCTCCGGAACACCCAGAGGGTGTCGCAAAGCGAGCAGGCCAGGACTCTTTTGCCCTGCTGGCGTTCGAGCTTGGCCATCCGGGGTTCGTTGCCGCAGACGGGGCAGTATCCCCGTAACCACGCGGAAGAATACTTTCCGGGCAGCCCCTCCGCCTGGGCGGAAAGGAAAATCCGGGCCAGGTTCTCCGCGAAAAACACCAGGATCTCCGGGGCCAGGCCGGTCGCGGCGGAGGTTTTTTTGAAGTATTCGGCATTGCCGGCCGCGATTTTCCGCACCAGCTCGGCGAGTTCGATCCGCCCCCCTTGCCGGAGTTCCTCCAGCCTCTGGAGTTCCTCCTCCCCGGCCGCCCCGTGTTTTTTCACCATCGCCAGGATTTCCTGAAAAGCCATCTCGAGAAAATCCCCATCCGGATTCAGGGTTTCGGCCTCCAGCCAGGGAAGACCTTGCTTCAGCCTTTCCTCGGCCTGATCGGGCCCCGGTTCCGCCCGGAGCCCCCGCTTGCCCGCGGCGAGCCTGGACCGGATCTCCAGGATCCCGCCCTGAAAATCGCTGAATTCCCGGGGGAGATTATTTTCCATGCCGGTCAATTTTACCTTCCGGGTTCTTTCCCGCGTCCACCCGCCGGAAAAAGGCCAATCCCAGCCCGCCCAGCATTCCCAGGTAGGTCAACGGCTTGAAAAACCCGGCGACCGTGAATGGTTTCCGGGAAGTCCGGGCCGCGGCCAGCCGGGCCTTTTCCTTCCGGGTGAAATCAGCCTGGGCGAGCGAGTATTTTTCCGGAGCGTATAAAAGCAGCCAGAAATTGTTGTAATCGAAGCCGGGGTAAATGTTCGCCTCGGGATTGTCCGTCTGGATCACCGCCAGCCGGGCCTGGGCCTTGTCCATCATTTCGGTCTTGTCGCCGAACTGGATCGCCCCGGGAGGACAGGTCTTGACGCAGGCCGGGGTCTTCCCTTCATGCACCCGGTCGATGCAGAACCGGCACTTGAAGGCCCGGCGGATATCCCCGTCGAACTTCGGGATCCCAAAGGGGCAGTATTCCGCGCACTGCTTGGCGCAGTCCCCGCATTTCTCCACGTTGTAGTAGACCCCGCCGCTTTCGTCCTTGACGATCACGCCCGGGACCGGACAGCCCTCCTGACAGGGGGGGTTCTTGCAATGGCGGCAGCGGTCCGGGGTGAAAAACCATTTCATCTTGCCGTCCGAACCGGCCTCTTCCTTGAACCTGACCAGATTCCAGGTCTGGTGGGAAAGATCGCCCGGGTTCTGGTAGGAGCCGGAAAACTTGTATTGGAACTGAACCGAACCGGCCACATTTTCCGCCGGGAGTTCCGCGGGAAGTCCCCACCATTGCTTGCAGGCCACCTGGCAGGCCCGGCAGCCGATGCATTTCGAGGTATCGATAAAGATTGCTTTCTCTGTCATTTTTCCTCCCTTAAATCTTCTCGACGTTACAGAGAAACGCCTTGAATTCCGGGATCCGGGTATTCACGTCTCCCACCGAGGGGGTCAGGATGTTGGCGCTGTCCCCCTTGGCGATCCCGGCATACCCGTAGTGCCAGGGCATCCCGATCTGGTGCACCGTCTGGCCGTTCATCTGGAAGGGCTTGAGCCGGCCGGTCACCAGGGCGTAAGCCTCGATCGAGCCCCGGATGGTGGAAACCCTGACCTGGTCGCCGTTCGCGATCCCCTTTTCCGCCGCCAGTTCGAGGCTCATCTCCACGAACATCGACGGCTGGACCTCGGCCAGCCAGGACAGGTTCCGGGTCATGGCCCCGGCCTGCCAATGCTCGGCCACGCGGTAGGTGGTGCCCACGATCGGGTACTTGCTCCGGTCGCCGAAAACATTCAACTGCATGTTCGTATCACCCGGGTACTTGTAGACGCAGGGGCTGGTGGGCTGGGCGGGGTGCAGGATGTTTTCCACCGGGCTCTCCATCGGCTCGTAGTGCTCGGGGAAGGGGCCGTCGGCCAGACTGAAGGAGCCGTAAACCCGCCCCATCCCGTCGTTGTTCATGATGAAGGGAAGGCGGTAGGAAGACTCGGTGACGATCCCGCTGTTGGTGGCGCCCCCGTCGACAATATCCGGGCCCAGCCACTTGGCGTCGGCCGTGCTCCATTGGACTACCTTCCGGCTGGGATCCCAGGGCAGGCCCGTCTTGGGGTCGACCGAGGCGCGGTTGTAGATAATCCTCCGGTTGAGCGGCCAGCACCAGGCCCAGTTGGAATAAAGCCCGATGCCCGAGGTGTCCATGTTGTCCCGCCGGTCCATCATGTTCTGTTCAACCTTGTCGGCCGAGGCGAAACACCCGGAGAAAACCCAGTTCCCGCAGGCGGTGGACCCGGTGTAGGTGAGCTTGGTGAAATTCTGCACCACGGTGTTGTCGGCGGTATAGTAGCCGTTGAGCTCCCGTGACACCTTGGCCGCTTCGGGAATGCCCTCGGTGCCTTCGTAATTCCAGTTCATGTTCAGGATGGGATCGGGGAAGGCCCCGCCGGAGGCCTGGTAGCGGCTTTTGATCCGCTTGTAAAATTGGTTCAACATCCAGAGGTCGTCCTTCGCCATTCCGGGCGGCTCGACCGCCTTGTGCCGCCACTGGCACCACCGGCCCGAGTTGGAGACACTCCCTTCCTTTTCCACCATGGCGGCCGCCGGGAGCAGATAAACCGCGGTATTGATCGTGGCCGGGTCTACCCCGGGCCGCTTCCAGAACTGGGCGGTCTCGGTTTCCCAGAGTTCCATGATGACCATCCAGTCGAGCTTATCGAGGGCGGCCCGGGTCCGGTTGGAGTTGGGCGACCCGACCGCCGGGTTCATCCCCATCGCCACCAGGCCCTTGATCGTCCCGGCGTGGACGGCCTCCCAAAGGGAAATGTAGGAATAATCGCCGCTTCGCTTGGGCAGGTAGTTGTAGGCGGTTTCTGCGCCCGTCGGAACTCCGGCGGTAACGTTGACCTGGTTGGGCCACCAGGCCTTGAGCATGCTCACCAGGTATTTGGACCGGTTGTGCCACCAGTTGATGCTCTGGGGATCGTTGGTGACCGGGATGTTGGCGGCCAGGTAGGAACCCGCCCGGATAATCATGAAGCTCTGGCCGGTGCCGGCCTTGTTGACCGCGTACTGCAGGGTAAGCTGGTTGGCGCTGTCCACCGAGGTGATCTTGATCCCGTTGCCGGTGTTGTTGCCGGCGTAGAACACGAGAATATCATTGACCGCTACGGAAAGGTTGCTGAAATTGGAGGCCGCCGAGGTCACCACCTTGGAGCCCGCGGTGGAAACCATGTCGGTGCCGATGGCCCGGATCCCGAGGGACTGCTGGGTGTTGGTCGGCGACGGCACGTAAGCGGGAAGGTAATGGTAAAGAATGCCCTGGTCGGTCGCGCCCTGCACGTTGGATTCCCCGCGCATGGCGTTGATTCCCCCGCCCGCGATCCCGATGTTGGCGAGAAGCATCTGGAGAATGCCGTAAGCCCGGATATTCTGGGTGCCGTAGGTATGCTGGGTGGCCCCCATCGCGTACATGATGGTCCCGGCCTTGTCCGCCGCCCCGCTCTTGGCATATTCGTCGGTTATTTGCATTAAGGTAGCCTGCGGGCAGCCGGTAATTTTCTCCACCACCTCGGGGGTGTAGCGGGAGAAAAATTGCTTCATGATCTGGAAAATGCAGTCGGGATCCTTAAGGGTGTCATCCTTAAGCGGGATTCCCGTGTTGGGATCCACCTGGTAGCCCCAGGCGGTCTTATCATAAGTTGCAGGATTGGCAGAGGTATTGAGACCCGGAAAAGTCCCCGGGAACGGGGTGTGCGCCTCCATGTAGGCCCGAAAGGCCGCGTTTACCTTGAAAGAAGCGTTGGTGTAATACTTCACGTAGTCCGCATTGTAAAGGTCGTTCTCCAGGATGCGGTTGATCATCCCGTTGACGAAGGCAATGTCCGTACCCGAGCGCAGCGGAGCGTAGAAATGGGCCTTGGCCGCGGTGCGGGAAAACCTGGGATCCACTACCAGGAGCTTGGCCCCCCGGTTCTCCAGGGCCTTGGTTACCCAATGGAAGGAAATGGGATGATTTTCCGCGGGATTGGAACCGATCACCAGGAAGTAATCGACATTCGCGAGATCGGTCCAGTGATTGGTCATCGCCCCCCGTCCGAAACTTTCCGCCAAACTGGCGACGGTGGCAGAGTGTCATATCCGGGCCTGGGTTTCCAGGTAGACAACCCCCAGAGAGCGGGCCAGCTTGGTATAAAGATAACCTTCCTCGTTTTCATTTCCCGATCCGCCGATGAAAGCGATCCCCCGGGTCCGGTTGACCGTATTGGCGCCTTCCACCGTCTCAAAAGTCGCGTCCCGGGTGGCCTTGATCTTGTCGGCGATCCCGTTGAGGGCGTCCTCCCAGCTGATCTCCGTCCAGTCGGAAGCCCCGGGCGCCCGGTACAGAACTTTTTTCATCCGGCGCTCGTTGTTGGCGACCTGGTAAAGGGACTGGGCCTTGCTGCAAAGCCCGCCCTGGTTGATGGGATGATCAGGATCACCCTCGATGTTCACGACCTTGTTCTCACCGTCCACGAGCGCGGTGGTCACGATGTTGCCGCAGCCGCCCGCGCAGTAGGCGCAAAGCGTGGTGGTTTCCCGGCCGTACTTGGGATCGCGGGTGTCAACCCAGGCCGGGGTCGGCGATAAATTCTCCCCGGGGCCCAGCTCTTTGCCGCAACCGAGGGCAAGCGCGACTGCGCTGGAGCTGGAAACCTTCAGAAAATTCCTTCGCGAGATATTCATCCTTACATCCTCCCTCTAGTTAGAAATTTTCTTAATTTGTATACAATCTGCGAAAGTTTGTCAGAATGCCGGAAAAGAATAAATTCCTGTCAAAAATGACATATATAAATTGTTAGGATTATTAATTAGTTATGAGTTACGTCAAACATATATTTCAAAGAAATATATTCATAAATCTTAAATTATGAACCGATCCCGGCCTAACTAAGGATCTCGGGAACCGGTTGGTTATCTGGAAATCTCAAAAAGAACTCCGGAGTGGTCCTGAAACCTGATCCGGAGCGGCGGATCGCCGCCCGGCAGGGTATGGGTGGCGCAGGCCAAACAGGGATCATAGGCGCGAAAAGCCATCTCCACCCGGTTTAAAAGACCCTCGCTTGGTTCAGCGCCGCTTAAGTAAGCCTCTGCGGCTTTCTTCACCGAGAGGCACAGAGAAGGATAATTATGAATGGTAGCGACGACCAGATTTATTCCCCGGGCAATCCCCTTCTCGTCCGAGATGAAATGGTGGATCAAGGTGCCCCGGGGGGCCTCCACCACCCCAAATCCCTCGTCGGGGAGATGCTCCGGAAGGTTACGGACTTCTTCTCCCGCCGCGTCGGGGTCCGCGGATAATTCGCGCAGGCGTTCGGCGGCGTAAAGCAATTCGATCAGCCTGGCCCAGTGCTGGGACAGGGTAAGATGAACCGGTCTGGGCCCCAGCACGGCAAAAAATCTCTCGTATTCCGCCTGAGCCAGTGGAGTGGTCAAGCCCTCCGACACGTTTAAGCGGGCGAGGGGTCCGACCCGGTAAATCCCGTTTCCCGCGCCCTCGGAAAGGCCCTGCCAGCCGACTTTCTTCAAATAGGGAAGCTTGAGGAACGTCCATTCCTCGACCCTTTCGCTCAGGTGCTTTAGATAATCCCGGACCGGAAAGAGAAGAATTTCTTTCCCGTCCGGGTCAACCACCCGGAGATTCCCGTCGTAAAAATTCAAACGCCGTTCCCGGTCCACCAGGCCGAGATAATAAGTTTTCAGTTGGTAGGGCCCGCTGCGGATCAGATCGACATATTCCGGGTTGCCCAGAACCAGATCCTGAAAAACCGAGAGCGAGAACTTGGCAAATTCCAGCAGGGCCTTGGCCTTTTCGAGGATTTCTTTCCGCTCCGGCTCTGAAATCGGCCGGCTCACTCCGCCCGGCAGGATGAAAACCGGATGGGTGGCCTTCCCTCCGATCAAATCCTGGATCTCCTGGGCCAGGGCGCGGTGCCGGATAACCTTTTTGCCGAGGTCGACCCCGAGTTTCCCCAGAATCCCGATGATATTCCGGCCCCGGGGATCCGCCTCCGGACCCAGGACAAAGTCCGGAGCCGCCAAAAAATAAAAATGCAGGATATGGCTGTGGATCATGTGGGCCAGATAGAAAATCTCCCGCAACTGCCGGCCCCGGGGATGGGGCTCCACGTGGTACAGATCATCCAGGGCTTTGCCGGAGGCGATGTGATGTGCCCCCGGGCAGACCCCGCAGATCCGGGTGGTCAGGCGGGGAAGCTCCTCCACCGGGCGCCCCTCGCAGAATTTCTCGAAGCCCCGCAGCTCGGGCACCTGCAGGTAGACATTCTCCACCCGGCCGGAATCGTTCAGAAAGATTTCAATCCGGCCGGTGCCCTCAAGCCGGGTAATCGGGTCGATGGTGATTTTTTTCATTTCTTTTCCGGCATGATTATGCTCCCGCCCAGGATGGAGGCGGGCAGGCAGAAACGGTAAAATAGTCCGACGGGGTCCACCAGGTGCTGCAGGGTCTTCTCCAGATCCGCTTCTTCCCGGGCAGCCAGCACCGCCGCCAGGGCGCCGATCATCTTGGCCCCCTGGTCTTCCCCTTCCTCGGCGGGGCCGTAGCATCCGCGGCAGGGCATATTGGCCTTTATACAGCGGGCGCCGCAGCCCCCGCGCGTCGCCGGGCCTAGGCAGATGACTCCCTGCTCGACCAGGCAACGATTGCCATCCAAGTTGGTGTGCTGAACCCGGGCCAGCTCCGTAATCGCAGCCGGCGGCTTTTCCCGCGGGCATTCCGCGCAGAGGTTCCGGCGGCTGCCGAAGGCATGGGGCGGCGCGGGAGGATTCTCCCCGAGCAAAAGGGAAACCGCTTCCCAGATTGTTTCCGGCCGGGGCGGGCAACCGGGGATCAGGTAATCCACGGCCGTGACCTGATCCAGGGTCAGCACCCGGGGGGAAAACTCGGGGAGATAAAGCTCCCCTTCCGGGACGCGGGAAACCGTGCGGGGGAGAACCCCTCCGGGATTTTCCACCGAAGGGATTTCCTTGAATACCCTCGCCAGAATCCGTTCCCGGGTGGTCAGGTTGGCCAGGCCCGGGATCCCGCCCCAGCAGGCGCAGGCTCCGAAAGCCACCAGCTTCCGGCTCTTGCGCCGGAGCAGGTGAGCCAGCTCCTCCTGCTCGGAGGTGCGGATCGCTCCGCTTAACCAACCAAAATCTAAATATCCGTCCGGAAGCCCCTGGAGATCTTTCAGTTTGAAATCCAGGGCCACGGGCCAGAACTCAAACTCGGCCAGTTCGAGGAGGGAAAGGATCTTTTCCCCGGTATCCAGCACCGCAACCTCGCAGCCCCCGCAGCCGGCGGCCCAGGCCATCGCCAGTTTTCGTTTAGCCATTTCTTTCACCACGGGAAAAATCGTGTCTCTGCCCGTTGTTTATTCCTTCATTCTTGTTGTTCACCTGGTCATTTCTTATCTTGCGGAAAAAAGTGATCTTGGTCCCTTCCCCCGGCTTAGAAACAACGTGAAAATCATCCGCCAGCTTTTTGGAGCCCGGCAGGCCCAGGCCCATCGACTTGGTCGTACTGAAACCAGTGGACATGGCTTTTCCGATATCCGGGATTCCCGGCCCGTGGTCTTCAAAAACCAGCTGCAATCCCCAGTCGTCCAGCAGGGTATATTGCACCTTCCCTCCCCCCGCGTGCACGACCATATTCCGGGCCAGCTCGGAGAAAGCGGTTCGGATTTGGATCCGGTCCAGGATGGAAAAACCTTTTTCCCGGGTCAGCCGGGAGATTTCATTCCCGGCATGCAAGACATCTTCTTCGGAAATAATGTCGAATGACCCGTTCATTGGGTCTCAATTCCTTCCTTAATAAAGTTTGGCTGCCAGCAGCGTCCGGTCATCAATGTCTCTTCCCCCGGACTTGACGATATGGTTCAGGGCCGAGACCAGGTCCTCCCTTTCCAGGCAGGCAATCTCCTGCTCGAGGGACCTGGCGGAGATTCCGTCGGAAAAAATTACTATTATCGAACCCGGATCAAGGGGTATTTCCACTTTTTTTATCGGGATCTGATGATAGCCGACGATCCCGGGTTTGGGGACCAGGCACCGCTTTTCCCGGGTGCGGTACAAACGCACCTCGACATTCCCCACTCCGGAATAGGAAAGGGTCTTCCGGACCAGATCCAGCTGGATCAGGACCAGGGCCGCTCCGCGGCTTCCCTCCAGCCGGCGATGGCACCCGGCGAGAAGTTTATCCACCGGATGCCAGTAATTAGCGTTCAGGTATTCCCGGGCCGTCTCGGCCACCGCGTGAGCATCGGGTCCGTGACCCAGGGCATCGATCACGGCCAGGAGGACCTTTCCGGGAGGAAAATGTTTGATCAGGTAGCCGTCCCCGTTCTGGTCCTGATACCGGGCCGGGAAACTCAGGACCGACAGGTCCACTTTCATAACGGTGGCGGAATCGGGAGAAAGATACTTGCGGCCCCGCAGCCGGAAATTCGGGGCCGGTTCGAGGGCGAAATCATCAAGGTTCTGCTCCATCACCTTGAGGCCGATTCCCCAAGAGTGGCTTACCGGTTGTGATGAAGCCTCCGGCCTTTCCGAAAACGGGGACCGCCCATCCGGATCATGATATTCAATCTCGATCCCCCGCCCCGCTTCCGGGGAAAGCATCCCGATTTTCAGGGAAGCCGAATCCCGGGCGTACTTTTGCGCATTGGTATAAATTTCCGTCAGGGCCAGGAGAACCTGCTCTCTCGACTCGGCTTCCATTCCGATCGCTTCGACCAGCTTTTCCACGTGCCCCTGAATCGCCGGGAAGCCTAATCCTTCCGCAAAGCGAAATATCCTGGCCCCGGCCGCGGATTTGACATCCCCGTTCATCTCCGGCCCCGTTTCCGGGCCCTTTCCTTTTCCAGGATTTCCAGGCCCCGGTCCAGGTTCACCGCCGAGAACACCCCTTCGAAGGAAAGGCCCATCTGGATCAGGGTAATCGCGATTTCCGGTTTCATCCCGACCAGGACCGTCCGCGTATCCATCAGTTGCGCCATCTTTGCCGTTTCCACGAAGACTCGGGCCATGTAACTGTCCACGAATTCGAGGGCCGAGATATCAATGATCAGGCCGCGGGCATGGATCCTTTCGATTTCTTCGAGGAGGTGGCTCTGGAAATTCCGGACCGAGCTGTCCGTCATCTCCCCGTGCAGAGCCACGATGATGTTCCCCCGGAAGGTTAAGAAGGAAAGTTCTGCCACGGTTTTCCTAATCTCCCGGCTGTTTTTCCTGAATCGCCTTTACTCCCAGTCGGCGAAAAGCCTCTTTTAACCCTTCGGCCAGATTGGATTTGGTTTCCACCCCGGTGATTTTGACCCCCATCTTCACCAGGGTCTGCGCCACCTGGGCCCGGATGCCCGTCAGCATTCCCTCCGCCCCCACCAGTTTTACCGCTTCCATGGTCTGGGCGATATTGGCGGCCACCAGGGAATCCACGTACGGAACTCCGGTGATATCGAGGATCACGATCCGGGCGCCGTCCTTGGTGATGCGTTCGAGCAGCGTCTCCATCACATGCTGGGCCCTCTGGCTGTCGAGGGTTCCGATCAGGGGCAGGACCAGGACCTCGTCCCAGACCCGGATTACCGGCGTGGCCAGTTCCTTGATCATGTTCTGGGTCTGGGCCTTGGCCGCCGAGAGGGCGTCGTTGGTCCGGTTGATGACTACACCCAGCCGGGCGAGCAGCTCATTTTCCACATCTTCCGAGGCCCGGACGGAAAAGTCCCCCTGGGATATTTTCTGCAGCACCACGAAGGCCTCGGAAAGACCGATCGCCAGGTCCATGGAGACCTTTTCATGCTCCTGGGCTTCCTGTTCCAGCGTGGCCTTCAGGCCGGCATTTTCCTTTTCCAGCTCCTGAACCCGTTTTTCCAGGGTTTCGAGCTTGTTTTTCTCGTTGGTTTTATCGCTCATTCTTCCTCCCCCGATTAAAACTGGATCTGGCAGCGGACTTTTCCGCCGCCTTCATCCCGAAACCACAAAGGCGTCTTCTTCAGCCGCTGGCACCAGTTCCGGACATCTTTTTCAAAGGTCGGGCAATCCGCCACCACTTCCAGGATCTCCCCCGCCTTCATGTCCGGAAGCATCGCAGCAATCTTGAGCACCGGCTGAGGGCATTTAATCCCGAGGGCATCCAGTTGTTTTACCGCCATGTTCTGCCTCCTTTCGTTGGCCTGCTTTTAAGCCTTTACGGGTAAACGGACCCAAAAGTTTCAGATCCGCGCGCACCTCCTGTAGAACCTTTTCCAGCCTGGCTGCCTCCGTGGCCGAAACCCAGACCAGCCGCACCCGCTCCTTTTCCACCCCCAGATCCGAAAGCAACCGGCTCAAGATCTGGAAGCGCTTCCGGGCCTGGAAATTCCCTTCCCGGTAGTGGCAATCTCCCGGGTGACAGCCGAGAATGACCACCCCATCCGCGCCCTCCCGGAGGGCCTGCAGCACCCAGGCCGGTTCCACCCGGCCTGAGCACATCACCCGCACCACGCGAAATCCCTCCGGCAGGTGAAGCCGCTGGCTCCCGGCCCCGTCCGCCGCCGCGTACGAACAAAAGTTACAGAGAAAACCGATTATTTTCGGCTCGAATTCAGTCACCGGCCAGTTCCTCCAGCTCCGCCGCGATTTGCCGGGAGGTGAATTGCCGCGCCTCCGCCGCTCCGCTCGGGCAGGTGGCGGCGCAGACCCCGCAACCCTGGCAGAGCGCCTCATCCACCACGGTCACCCCTTTTTCCGGAGAAAAGGAAAGCGCGCGATAGGGGCAAAGGGAAATACAAAGCCGGCAGCCCCCGCACCTTTCCTCGGCAACCAGCGCGGAGGCCGGCTCCAGGCGCAGCCTTTCCCCCGGAATCAACCCGGAGAAAATCAGTCCGGCCGCCGCCGCCCCCTGCTGGGCCGATTCCTGCATATCCTTGGGGCCCTGCACGCATCCCGCGAGGTATACCCCCTTGAGCGTGGTCGCGCCCGGGGCGAGTTTTTCGGATTCTTCCTGCATATACCCATCCGGTTTGAGCTTGAGGTTCAACATCCGCGCCAGTTCCGGAAGGCCTGCGGGCGGTTCCAGGGCCGGGGCCAGAATCACCAGGTCCGCGGGAACGACCGACCCGGTCCGATCCGGGCCCGGCCACGCCACTTTGATCTGCCGGTTTCCGCCTTCGACCCTGATCCCCTTCATCCCCTCCAGCCGGTGCCAGACCACCCTTTTTTCATTATTAAAGCCATCCCGGAGTTCCTGCCCGCTCTTCCCGGGCAGGCACCAGTCCCGGAAGACCACATGAATGGTGGCTTCCGGCAGTTTCTTGAGCAGCGAGTGAATCTGCTTGAGCGAGTACAGGCAGCAGACCTTCGAGCAATAGGAACGATGCTCCGGATCCCGGCTCCCCACGCACAAAATAAAAACCACCGACCCCGGAGCCCGGCCGTCCGCGCACCGGATCTGTCCCCCGGTCGGCCCGGTGGCGGAATTAAGCCTCTCCAGATCAAATCCGGTGAGGATGTCTTCCCGCCCGTAACCCAGCTCGGGCATCTTCCGGCAATCCCAAAGCGAGTACCCGGTCGCCAGGACAATCGCTCCCACCCGGCGCTCCACGATTTCTTCCTTCTGGGAAAAATCAATCGCCCCGAAAGGACAGACCTCCCGGCAGAGATTGCATTCCTGGCCCCGGAAATGGAGGCAATTCTTCCGGTCGATGGAGGGGATGTTGGGCAGGGAGCCGACATAAGGAACAAAGACCGCTTTGCGCCGGCTCTTGCCCCCTTCATATTCATTGGGAACCTCGACCGTACAGGGATCGTAACAGGCCGCGCATCCCAGGCATTTGGTCTCATCAATAAAACGGGGCTGCTTCTTGATTTTCACGATGAAGTTGCCCAGGGAACCCTTGACTTCCTCCAGGGTGCTGAGCGTCATAACCTCGAGATTTTCCCGGTGCAGAACCTCATCCATCCAGGGCTCGAGCAGGCAGGAAGCGCATTCCAGCCCAGGGAACACCTCTTCAAACAAAACCACTTTTCCGCCGATGCTGGGCTGTTTTTCGACCAGGGTGACTTTCCTTCCCTTCGCCGCCAGGAGACGGGCCGTCTGGAGTCCGGCCACTCCGGCTCCAAGGACTAAGACATCGGGAACGGCCGGGATCTCCTTCTGCTCCAGGGGCAGGTGGAATTCAACCCTCCGGACCGCCGCCCGGAGAAGAGCCCGGGCTTTAACGCCGGTCCGGGCTGGATCCGACGCCACCCAGGCGCATTGTTCCCGGAGATTTACTATCTGCAGAAGATACGGATTCAGGCCCGCCCGGGTAAGAACCCGGCGAAAGGTCTCTTCATGCTCCCGGGGAGAACACCCGGCAAAAACGACTCGTTCCAGCCGGTTGTCCCGGATACCCTGGACGACTTTTTCCTGACCATCCGGAGAACAGTAAAGCGGGTATTTCTCCACCATGACCACCCCGGGCAGGGCGGCCGCGAAACTCTGCAGGGAATTAAGGTCGATAACTTCGGAGATATTGGGGCCGCACTCGCACAGGAAAATACCGATTCTCATGATGCTATAACCGCGGATAATAACAAAAAAATATTTGCCATATTTATTTATTAATGGTCACTATCTTATTCACTTACATACATCCCTTACATTAACTATGTCAAGGCCATAAACCCATTCCATCTCTGGATTTAGAATATGAAAGGAAGAAATTAAGGATTCCTAAGGTGTAATACTTGATGAACTAATGTGAGGGATTGCTGTAGAAGATAGTGATGACAAAAAGGGGGGGCAAATTTTTCAGCCGATCCCGGCCTGGCTAAGGATCTCGGGGACCTTCTCCTCCCAGCCGATGGCCATGATGTGGACACCGGGGCAGACACCCTTTAAATCTTTGATCAGCTTGGCGCAAAGCTCGATCCCCTTGGCTTCCTTGTTTTCCGCCCTGGTCATTTCCTCGATCAGCCGGTCCGGCACGCAGATCCCAGCGACATTCTTATTCATAAACTTGGCCATGCCCGGGGATTTCAGGGGAATCACGCCGGCCAGGATGGGAACCTTGAACCCTTCCACCCGTTTCATGAACCGGGCAAACCCCTCCACGTCGTAGACCGCCTGGGTCTGGAAGAACTGGGCCCCGGCCGCGATCTTTTTCTCGAATTTCAGGAGCTGGGGCTCGAGCGGGTTGGACCCCGGGTTGACCGTGGCCCCGACGCAGAATTTTACCGCCCCTTTCAATTCATTTCCGGCCGAGTCCCTGCCCGCCTCCATCATCTTCGCGATCTGGATGAGCTGGACCGAGTCCAGGTCGAACACCGGCATGGCGTCCTTATGATCGCCGGCGGACAGGTGGTCGCCGGTCAGGCAGAGCAGGTTATGGACCCCGAGCACGTGGGCGCCGAGCAATTCCGATTCCAAGGCCATCCGGTTCCGGTCCCGGCAGGTCTGCTGAAGGATGGCCTCCCCGCCCTTCTCCTGGACCAGGTGGCAGATAGCCAGGGAGGAGACCCGCATCACCGAACTCTGGTTGTCGGTCACGTTGATCCCGTCCACCCGGTCCTTCAGGAGGTCGATGGCCGAGAGGAGCTTCTCGATGTTGGTGCCCTTCGGGGGTCCCACCTCGGTGGTGACGACGAATTTCCCCGAGCCCAGCGCTTCCTGAAATGTTTTTCTGCTCATGGATGTGCCCTTCGCGGTTTACAACCGGTCCGCACGGAGTGCGGACCCTACAATTTTTTAAAATATGGTTTTCCGTAGGGCCCGGTTCCCAAACGGGCCGAAAACGATCCGCATCAACCTTGAACCCATGTCCTCTTCGGCCGCCCGAAGAGGGAGCCCACAAGGGGCTCCCCTACGTTCTCAAATCCCAGGAAACCCTCGATTCCCGCTTTCGCGGGAATGACAAAGATTTGGAACCTTGAACGTTGTTTGCCCTTAACGCAGTGAATGGGAACCTCTGAACTTGACATTATTTCCCTTTGACCTTTGAGCTTTCACCTTGATCCTTTTTAAATTCCTCATTCACCTGGCGCTGGGGATTGATCCTGACCCCGTGTTTCTTGGGGGGATGGATCTTGCGCATCTTATCAAGCTTCCCCGTCTCTTCCAGGCGCTTGTAAATCAGCGTCCAGGCGCAGTCCTTGTCCTTGTCCACTTCGCACTTGCCGTCCCTGGTGCCCCCGCAGGGGCCGTTCAGGAGGCTCTTGGCACAGATCGTAATCGGACAGATCCCGGCGGTTTCGGAAAGCACGCAGTCCCCGCAGGCCCGGCACCTCTCGCTCCAGACCCCCTCCCCTTCAGCCACCCCGATGAACCGGGTGTTCACCCCGGGAAGGACTAGCAGGGGCGCGAGGAGTTCCGCCGCGAACTGGACCCCGGCGCCGCAGGCCAGGGAAAGCACGGCTTCGGATTCGCCCGCCGATTTCCTGATCGTCTCGATGTATTCCCGGTCGCACTGGCGCAGGATGGTGGCTTCCTTGATTTCGACCTCCCGGTTTTCCTTGGCAAAAGCCATCCGGAGCTGGGAGGCCAGGATCCCGGTCTCCTTTTCCCCCCCGGCCATGCATACGCTCACGCAGGTGCCGCAGCCCAGGATGAGAATCTTCCGGTAACCGGAAAGCATTTCCTTGATTTCGGCAAAAGGTTTTCTTTCGGCAACGATCATTTCTTTCTCCTAATTACGCAGGCTTCCCTCGGCCACAATACCTCGGGATCTAATCGAAAAGCCTGCGGCTACCGATTTATTTATATTTCCAACCACCTAGCCACCCAGCCACCTTCTTTTTTCGGTTTTTGGTTACCGGCTACCTGCTACTTGCTACCTGTTTATTCTCAGCGGATTCGGCCCGAGCTTCCGGGCCCTTTCCGTCATCTCGTTGACCGCGGCGGCGAACTTGCCGGCATCGGAGGCCCCGAGGTTGAACATCTCGAGCCTCTCCCCCTCCAGCCCCGCCTCCCGCAGTAATTTGCGCGCGTACCCGATCCGCCGCTTGGCCTTTACATTTCCTTCCAGGAAATGGCAGTCGCCTTCCTCTCAGCCGGCGACCAGGACCGCGTCCGCCCCGGCCTCGAAGGCCTGGAGCAGGTGGACCACATCCACCCGGCCGGTGCACATGAGTTTCACGATCCTCACATTCGCGGGATATTCCAGCCGGAGGGAACCCGCCAGGTCCGCCGCGGAGTAAGCGCAGTAATGACAGCAAAAGGCCACTACCTTGGGCTCAAATTCCGTCATTCAACCTCCTTTACAAAATCAAATTCCAATTACCAAGCTCCCCTTCGACTACGCTCAGGGCAAGCAATTACCAAACAAATCTCAATTACCAAGATTTAAAATGCCCAAATAATACTTTTATTTTCACCCTCTCCCTCTCCCTCCCCCCTCAAGGGGGAGGGAAATATATTCAATAATGTTATCTAAACATT
>JAQTNV010000067.1 GCA_028713675.1 bacterium | reverse complement strand
GGCGAGCAGGGCAAAACCGGGCAGAAGCAGAACTGCCAATCGGGAAAAAAATACTTTTTGCTTTTCGTCCAGCATAATGAACCCGCTCATTTTCCGAACCGGAACTCGTGGGAAACCAGGAACTTTCCTTTGCTGAATAATCGCTGGATGCATTTTCCGGAGGCAGGATTCTCGCCCGGGTTTTCGGAGGGGGGGAGGGAATAAATATACTGGGTGGATCTGGAAAAAATCTGGTCATAGGTTTCCTGGTCCTTGCTGATGTCGGCCGGCCCGTTACCGGCGCTGCCGGAAGGGATTTCGAATTCATACTCGAGGGTAACGGAATCGCCGAAATCAATTTCCGGAACCACGAAGCCAATGCCGAAGAATTCCCCGATCCGCAGGTTTATAGTGGAAGCTTCGGTCAGCCTGGCCCCGGTCAGTTGATAGGGTTCGTTGGAAATTTTGATTTCTTCTTCCGGTTTCAGGATCATCCGGCCGGCTTTGACATTGGTAAAGGTTACGGTTTTCCCCCGGTCGGTCAGGGCGGTGAAGGATTCCCCTCCCGAATCCGGCGCGGTTTTCCGGGCTGGAATGGAGGAAATCCGGGAGTTGATCAGACGGGAGAGCGATTCGGATCTTTCCGAATTAGGTCCTTTTCTTTCCCGGGCCACCCGGATCCAGTTTTTGGCGTTGGCGAAGTCCTCGACTTGGGAAAAGGCGTAAGCCAGAAGAAAGGGGGCGGAATCCAGGGCCGGGTTGGAAGCGTAGGCCTTTTTAAGAAAAATCAGCGATTCAGGGTAATTGCCGCTCAACTGGTAACATTTGCCCAGTTCCAGCAGGGCGAAATAATGAGATTTCGGGTCGGTGATATCACCCAGGTGTTCCCGGGATCGTTCGCAGTCCAGCCGGGACGCGTAATAGAAGAAATAGGCGTCGTCTTCCCTGGCCGAAACCGGTCCGGAAAAAGGCGAGGACAAAGAAATAATAAAAAGGACGGGAATGATGAAAAACGCCGATGAAACCGCAGGGTTTTTACTCATGAAAATTTGCAAAGAGTGATTGAAAAATCCTGCTTTAAATCTTTGTGGTTTTGTCTGTGTTTGTCAATTTGTAATATGATGTTTCTGTCATGCTCCCTTTATTTCAGAATTACCCCGGGTTGAAGGAAAAACTGCCGCACGTGCCGCTGGGAAATTTCCCCACCCCGGTGCAGAAACTGGAGCGATTGGGCGAGAAGATCGGGGCGGGCCGGCTGTATATAAAACGCGACGATTTGAGCGGGGAAATTTACGGGGGGAACAAGGTCAGGAAACTCGAGTTCATCCTGGGCCAGGCCCGGGAGAAAAGGGCCGCCGAGATTTTAACCTTCGGTTTTGCCGGCTCCAATCATGCCTTGGCGACGGCGATTTACGCGAAAGAGACCGGGCTGCGGAGCATTTCCATGCTTCTGCCCCAGGCGAACGCCGGGTATGTCCGCCGGAATCTCCTGATGGGTTTTCAAACCGGCGCCGAGCTTCATTACCACCGGAATTACTTCGCGGTTATCTGGGGAACGCTGCTGGTGCTGGCTAAACACCGGTTCAGGTCCGGCCGCTTTCCCATGGTGATTCCCCCGGGAGGCTCTTCGACCCGGGGCATAATCGGGTTCGTCAACGCCGCGTTCGAGCTCAGGGAACAGGTGAAAGCCGGGCAGCTTCCGGAACCCGACCGGATCTACGTGGCCCTGGGAACCATGGGCACCGCGGCGGGTTTAATTCTCGGCTTGCGGGCGGCGGGCCTGAAGAGCCGGGTGATTCCAGTCAGGGTGGTCGATCGGAAATACGCTGACGCCGGGAACCTGGCCCGGCTTTTGCGCCGGGTTAACGCCTTTCTGTCCGGACTCGATCGTTCCTTTCCCCGGATTGAATATCCGGAAACGGATACTATGATCCGCCATGATTATTTCGGTGACGATTATGCCCTTTTCACCCCGGCGGGAATGGAGGCGGTAGCCCTGATGGAAGAACGCGAGGGGATCAAACTGGAAGGCACTTATACGGGAAAAGCCCTGGCTTGCCTGATTGAGGAGACCGAAAGGAATCGCGGCCGCGACCAGGTGATTCTTTTCTGGAATACCTATAACTCCAGGGATTTTACTCCTTTGATCAGGGGGGCCGACTATCATCGCCTCCCCCGGGGTTTTCACCGTTATTTCGAAGACGAGGTCCAGCCTTTGGATCCCGGATATAAAAAGGACATCTGAAAAATTCGGAGGACGGGATGAGCGAATTGAGTGACAAAGCGGTGGCGCGGTTCGCGGAGGGTTTCAGCTGCTCCCAGGCGGTTTTTTCCGTTTTCGCGGAAAAACGCGGACTTGATCGGAAGACCGCCTTCAGGATATCAGGGGCGTTCGGGGGCGGGATGGCCCGGATGGGTTTGGTCTGCGGAGCCGTGACGGGAGCTTTCATGGTCCTCGGCCTCGAGTATGGGAAGACCGAAGCCAAAGACGAGGGGTCGAAAGAAAAGACTTACCTGAAAGTCAGGGAATTCGCGGAAAGATTCCGGAAAGCGAATGGCTCGATGGTCTGCAGGGAATTGCTGGGTTTTGATTTGAGCGTGCCGGAAGAGGCGGCCCAAGCCCACGCGAAAGGCCTGTTTAAAACAATTTGCCCCCGCATGGTCAAGGACGCGGTCGAAATCCTGGAAGAAATGCTAGGTGATAGGTGATAGGTCATAGGTGATAGGTGATAGGTCATAGGTGATAGGTGATAGGTTTAAACCTAAAACCCAAAAATTATTCATAATTGTTCTCTTTGGTTTAGCCAGAGACCGGGGGTTGGTCCTCGCGACACAATATTTTGTTAACCCTATGCTCTATGCGCTTTGCCCTCTGCGAACTGGCCCCCCAAATTTCGTTATCAGGATTGTTTAAGCAGGAACGTCTGTTTTATAAAGCAGAACCTCTGCGACGGCGGTTAATTCCCAATATGATGGAATACGGAAGCCACCCGCGAGATGTCCTTCGGCAGTCCCAGAACGATCACCAGATCGTGGGCCTCGATTATCGTGCCGGCCTCCGGATTAGGCTGCAGATTTGTACCCCGCCGGATGGCCAGGACCGTAACCCGGTATTTCTCCCGGAAGCCGGTCTCGGCCAGGGATTTTCCGATCACGGATGATTGGTCGCTGACCCGGATGGCGCTGATCTCGAGGTTGTCGAGATGAAAGCCGAGATCAGCGGTTTCGGTGGTTTTAACCGCGAGGCTCCGGAACATTTCGTAACCGTCGGACCTGACCTCGGTGATGAATTTCTCGATTTCGTTCCGGGGGATCAGGTATTTGCTTAAAACCCGGGAAAATATCTCCACCGAGGTTTCGAATTCCTCGGGAATAACCTCGTTGGCTCCTAAGTCCAGCAGCGGCTTTATCTCCCGGACGAAACGGGTGCGGACAATTACGTAAAGCCGGGGATTGAGCTTGTGGGCGAGGGCGGTGATCCTCCGGGTGGCGATGGGATCGGAAATGGCCACCACCATGACCTTGGCGGTTTTGACCCCGGCATGGTCCAGAACCGCTTCATGAGCCGAGTCACCGAAAAAAATCGGTTCTCCCTCGGCTTGTTTGTTCCGCACGGTTTCTGGATTCATTTCAATAATGATGTAGGGAATCCCCGCCATTTTCGCGGCGCGGGATACGTTCCGGCCGTTGACGCCGAACCCCGCGATGATCAGGTGGGAGCCCAGGGCGGGTTGGCGGGGAGAAAGGAGATCCGCCTGGGAATATTTCCAGCCCAGTTTAATCCGGGAGGGGAAAGGCAGGCGGAGAGCCAGGTTGGATCCCCGCGGGGCGAACTTGAGAATGAACGGGGTGGCAGCCATCGAAAGCACGCTGATGGAGAGGAAAAGCTGGTAGGTGTTGCCCGGAAGGAGACCGGAATCCAGGCCGATTTTGGAAAGCACGAAGGAAAACTCTCCTACTTGGGAAAGGGCCAGGCCGACCAGCACCGCGGTCCGGAGGGGAAATCCCAGGAAGGTCACGGTCAGCCCGGCCAGGATGCTTTTCAGGACAATCACGCCGATGGTGCCCGGGATAATCATGATCGGGTCCCGGAAAAGAACCCCGAGATCCAGCAGCATGCCGATGGAAATGAAAAAAATGCTGGTGAAAACATCGCGGAAGGGAACGATATTGCTGAGGGCTTCATGATTGAATTCCGATTCCGAGATGATCAGGCCGGCCAGAAACGCGCCCAGGGCCAGGGAAAGGCCGATCTGGGCGGTCAGCCAGGCCACGGCGAGGCAGAGGGTGATGACGCTGAGAAGAAACAGCTCCCGGCTCCGGGTCCGGGCGATTTGAAAGAAAACCCAGGGGATCACCCACTCCGCCGCCACGATCACCAGCACGACCAGGCCGATGCCCTGGGCCAGAAGCAGGAAAAAAGACTGGTTGATCTTCAACGCCGCTCCGCCCAGGAGCGGAGTGATCAGGATCAGGGGGACCACCATGATATCCTGAAAAATCAGGATGGAAAGCGTGGTCCGGCCGTGGGGGGTGTCCACTTCCGACCTTTCCTGCAGGTATCTCAAGACGATGGCGGTGCTGCTCAAGGAGATGAGAAAACCGATGAAAATCGATTCCCCCTGGGGCAGCCCGGCCAGGCGGGATATTCCCCACACCGCCAGAACCGTAAACAGCATCTGCAGTGTGCCTCCCACCAGGATGGTATGACGGATCTTCAGGAGGCTGCGGAGAGAAAACTCCAGGCCGATTGTGAACAGGAGCAGGACCACCCCGATCTCCGCCAGGGTTTCCACCTGTTGAATGGATTGAATCAGGTGCAGACCATGCGGACCCACCAGGACCCCGGTAACCAGCAGGCCCACGATCGACGGGATTCGTGAGCGGTTACTTAGATAGAGAACCCCGATCGCCAGGATCAGGATGATGACAATATTGGTTAATAATGAAGTCGGCATGGTGAATAAAATTCTTAACCGGGGAAATATTAACTCTAATAGGGCAATTGGAAAAGTTGGTCAGCCTAAAGGTCATAGGTGATAGGTTATAGGCAAGAGCTAATAACAATAAAGAAATAACAAAATTTTCCCCTCCCTTGAGGGGAGGGGATGAAGGGGAGGGTGATGGGTGTTGGGAGCTAGGTTTTAACCCACGACCTACCACCCATCACCTAAGACCTTTTCAGGGAGCGAAACCACCCCCCAAAAAAGAAAAAAGGCTTCATTTAGTTATTCGGATCGGCGACGGGGATAAGACTTACAAGACAAGAAAAAGGATTGCCGCGAGCAGAACAACTACGCCGGCGATAATTGTTTCCCGGACATAGAGCAGGCCCCGGGGGCGGGGTTGGTCGCGTTTGAAAGCCGCCTGGAGCAGGCGATAGCCGATGCTGAGAATACCTTCCTTCTGGATGAATTTTCCCAGCGTATCGAGCATCAGGTTGGGATAAAAGATAAATTCATCCTGCTTGAATTTGCGGATAAGGCGGCCGAGACGGAGAAACAGCCAGGGTGATTTCGTCAGCGAGCTGAATTCTTTCCCGGCCAGGGCCTGATTGAGTTCGCGGAGCAGCGAGAGATCGATGGCGATGGCGTAGTTCATCCAACCGGCCTGGTCCCAGAGCGCAAACTTGGTTTCCTTCAGCCATTCGATCCGCCCGGGATCCCGGGGCGGGGGGATTTCTTTACCGGAGAGAAATTTTATCTTCCGGACGCCGCTCCGGAAAAGTTCCAGGACCAGGATGCCTTTGATTTCCTTTTGATCGAGCAGGATGATGGCGTGCTGGCTGTGACCCCCGACCCCGAGGGAAATCCCCTCCAGAATGGTTCCGGGGAGAAACTCGTCGTCCAGCCGGGAAATGTCGTAAGGGAGGCGGAAGAGCCGGGTCAAGGCCCGCAGCCAGCTTTTCAAGGGGAGAGGGGCCGGGTTAATGCTCCAGTTCCGGCCATAGCCCTGGATGAGCTGAATCAATTTTCTTAAGGGGGAGAGAAGTTCCTCTTTTTGCCAGGGGAGAGGATGGCCGACCAGTTTTACGAGGAGGTCTCCCACCGGTTCGAGTTCGAAGCACACCGCCACCCGGGAGCCGCTGACTTTTCTCAAACGCCGGGCGGCCGCAGAGGGCGAAAGAGAACCCCCGGCCTGCGGATCAAGGGAGACCGCGACCCGAGAAGGGCTTTCCGGGTTGAGATGGAAGGCCAGGCTGAATTCGGGATCAGTCAGACCCAGGCAGAATGATCCTTCCGGGGAGGAGGGAATAATGGTTTTAAGCGCCTGAGGATCGAAATCGATTATCTGGGTGAGAAATTCCTCCACCCGGGCGAAAAGCGGGGGGGAGGGAAAGAATTCCAGGAGCTTCAATTCCCCCGCTTTCTTGAACACGGAGAGCAGGTCGATCTGGTAATGGGTCAGGGACCGGGAGGCGACGAATTCCTGGCCGGCTTTCTCCAGGAGGAAGAAGAATTCGGGGTTGATGACCACCACCCAACCGAGTTTGAATTCAGCTTTGATTTGTCCGGAGATTCGGGCTTCGATCGGAGAGAAATTCTTTGCCTGGGCAAGCGAAAATAATTCCTCCAGTTTGTCCGGGGGGAGTTCCAGGCGGTTGATGGAAACTAAAAATCCGTCCCGGTGACGGAAAAGAAAAGCCGAAGGAATTAATTCCGTACCTTTCCGCAGGAGGACGAGATGATCGAGCTCCGGGCCCAACAGTCCCGGAAGAGTCTTTTTCAGGAGAAGCGCGGTTGCCCGGGCCGGGGCGGTCAGGCTGGTGAAGGGCAGGATTATTTCCAGATCTTCCGGGCCCGGGGCTTGTTTCTGTTCCAGCTTCCGGGAAATGGAGGCGATCCCTTCCCAGGGCTGAAGCCAATATTTCTCAAGAGGTTTTAAATAATCGCTCACGAAGATGTTCCAATTTATTTATTTCTCATCTATTTTTCGGCTACTTGATATCTGCTGTCTACTTGCCTTTTCCTGACATTTTGCAGCTTTCATTTTTATAAATATATTCGGGCTGATGGGAAGCTTCGATTTCCTTCGCGTATTTTTTACGGAATTCAGGGTCGAACTGCCAGCGGCGCGGATTCTTTTCCAGCGGGACGCCCTCGGCGAAGGTATATTTCTGGGTCTCGGCGAATTCCACCATGCTGGTCAGGGAAAGAACCGGCCCGTAACCCCGGATGAGCTTGGCGAAATCCCGGATCCAGGAAAGGGAGAGCGGCACGCAGCCGGGAACATCGATGTAAGCGGGCCGGCGCCGCCACCAGGGCCCGATGTAAGCCGGCTTCCGGCGGTATTCGTAATTCCAGGTGGAGTAAATGGCGCAGTCTCCGAAGACGAAGATAAAGCGCTTATCCTTAGGCGGCGGAGGGTTGTCCCCGCAGAGGACGGTGATGGGCGCCAGTTCCTTCAGGTCCTTCCCGAGCACCAGTTTGAAAAGGTCGATCATGTAGCTGATCGGCATCCCGCATCCGCTCCGGCACATATCTCCCCGCAGGACTTCCACTCCCGGCGGGTCGGACCCGGGGATATCCCCTCCGATTGCCGGGATGAATCTCTGGCGGTGATTGTTGGGATTTTCCCCGAGAAAATCAATCTGTTTCAGATCGGCGATTCCGAGACCGCGTTCCTGGGCTTTCCGGGGCAGGGGTGGCTCCAGGTTCCCGAACCCCATCAGATAATCGGTAACCGCATCCACCGCGGTGACATTATCACCGGCCAGGATGAGTTTCATTTCCACGGTGTCTCCAAACCCCGGGCCCTGGCCTTCCATGGCGTCGAACATATCCATCACGGAAAGGTCGGCTTTGGCCACGGCCAGGACGTCAATAAATTTATCCAGGAGGCTCGAACCGAATTCGGGGCGGAGGCGGTGGTGGCGGGCCTTGTCTTCGTCGGCGAGGATCCCGTGCGAATTCTTGATCCCCAGGGTGGACACGGTGGCCACGTGGGTCTTGGCCACCGGGACGGTGATCCAGAGATCCGCCTCCACCAGGGATTTGGGGAGGTGCATGTCTTTCAGGCAGAGGTTCTCGGGCCGGGACCGGTAGACCCATTCCTCTTCGTCGAAAAAAACCACCCGGGCGCCCAGACGCTTCAGGGCATCGGTGTAACCGATGAAGTCGAACTGGACCCGGGGCTCCAGGCCGCAAACCGAATTTTCCCCCACCATCACTTCCTTGGCGCCGGCGTCTTTGCAGAGCATGTAAAGGCCCTTCAGAACGTCGATATGGGTGATCATCGGCGTTCCGCCGGTGGACATGATATTGGGCTTCAAAAGGACGCGGGAGCCGGGTTTGACCCATTTCCCGATTCCGCCCAGGTATTCAAAGGCCTGCCGGACGGCTTCGATCCGGTTCTTTCCGGTGGCGATCGAAACGGTGGTTCGATTTTCCATGGGGTGAGGATATTAAATCAGAGAACCCCTTCCGGTTCAACAAAAAGTGATGGCTGGAATTTAACCGTTTTGCCGTTGACCAGGATATATGGGGCCGCTCTTTTCAGGGAAATCCTTAATTTCCGTAAATCATCCGGATCGGAGAAGCCCTGCGCGCGGCGCGCCTGGATGATCCGTTCCGCCGAGCGGATGCCCACCCCCGGGATCCGGATCAACTCTTCGTACTCGGCGCGGTTGACCTCGATCGGGAAGATCTCCGGGTGCTTCCGGGCCCAGGCCAGCTTGGGATCCATCTCGGTGGAAAGATTTCCTCCCGGCTGGAAACTCAGTTCGTCCAGCCGGAAATGATAAAAGCGGAGAAGCCAATCGGCCTGGTAAAGCCGGTGCTCCCGGACCAGGGAAGCGGGGGGAAGATTTTCCATCGGGGTATGGGGAAGGGGCTGGAAAGCGGAGAAGTAAGCCCGGTGAAGATGAAGACTCCGGTAAAGGTCGTCGGTGGTGGTCAGGATTTCCCGGTCGGATTCCCCGGAGGCCCCGACGATAAACTGGGTGGTCTGGGTTCGGGCCCGGGCGCCGTCCTTGATGAGAAACGCGGCCCAGTTCATCCGCTTGAGCAGGTCTTCGGAAAAATTCTTGTCCGGCGCGATTTCCGCGAGCCTTTCCGGGTTGGGGGCCTCGAGGTTCAGGGAAACCCGGCTGGCCAGACGGCAGACCTCTCCGACCGCCCCCGGGCTGGCGCCCGGCAGGATTTTCAGGTGCAGGTAGTTTTTATACTGGTATTTCCTCCGGAGAATGTCGGCGGTTTTCACCATGTCGTCCATCACCCGGTCGGGCTGGTCGTATATCCCGGAGCTGAGAAAGAGGCCGTGAACCCGGCGGGCCCGGTAAAGGGCCATGAAAGAGGAGGCCAGCTCTTCCGGCTGGAAGGAGGAGCGCGGGCGATCATTGGCCGAACGGTTCGGGCAATAGAAGCAGTTGTTTCTGCAGGCGTTGGAGAGCAGGACCTTCAGGATGGGGACGATGCCGCCCCCGGGCAGGGCGGCGGGATAGATCCAGCGGTGGGCCGGATCCCGGGGATCGGGAGCCCTTCCCCCGGCGCAGGAGGAGAGGCAGACATCGTAACGCGATTCCTCGCCGAGGGTTTTAAGCTTTTCGAAGCGATCAGGCTGGGAACGATAAACTGGCAAGCTGATTTTCTTCAACACTCCTACTGATAAGTTACTCCATTGAAGCTTATTTATAAATAGGAGTCGCGGGTGAAAAAATCAGGCAAGAGAGAACTGAAATTATTGATTAGAAAAATTAGTTTAAAACATCTGCTCTCCCGGACAGACCTTCGCTCTCCCAAACAATTCGATTTTACTGCTTGGAAATATGGCGGTAGGAATTCAGGAAGTACCAGCACAATAAAAGATTGATCGGTCCGGCGCTTAAGAAACTGACCCGGCCGAGCCAGGTTATATCCGAGCAGAACCAGAAGTACGCCAGATCGGTGAAGATGTCCGAGAGCCGGGCGGCCGAGACCATGGCCAGCCAGACCGGATCTTTTTCCCAGCGGAAGAGCGCGATTAATTGGATCAGGGCGAAGGCGGTCCAGTTGGCCGCGCACCTGGGAAGAAATCCCTGCGGATCATTGTAAGGGACACCGTGGAAGGCCCGGAACCAGAGTTCGGGGAAAAAAAAGCCGATGACCGCGATGGTGACATCGAAAATAACCAGGGCGAGGAGGATGGCGGAGATTCTTTTAAATAAGTGTTCCATAAAAAATATTATTCTCGCGTTTCGAATAGTCGTCATTCCGGGCTTGACTAAGCCTGCCCCGGACTTGATCCGGGGGAATCCATCCTCTTCTTCTGGATCCCTGCTTTCGCAGGGACGACAATAAATCAATTAAAGGCTGCGGGCACCGTAATTGTTAATCATGGGTGGGGATGAACCCCGCCCCTACAAAAATTTAAAGTAGGGGAGGGGCTGGTCCCCTCCCGATTTTCTCCATCAGCCGCTGACGGCCATGACCAGGGCGTAACTGCCCGGGCTGACCGCGTCGGGATCGGTTTCCACGTTGATCAGGGCCGGCTTGCCCGAGGCGATGGCCCGGTTGATGGCCGGGGCCACGTCTTCGGGTTTTCGGACCAGTTCACCATATCCGCCGATGGCTTCGACCATTTTGTCGTAGCGGGTGAGGCCCAGCTCACACCCGATTATCCGGTCTTTCCCGTAGGTGAGCTCCTGGCCGTGCTTGATCATTCCCCAAGCCTGGTCGTTATTGACCACGCAGATGATGGGAAGCTTGTGCCGGATGGCGGTATCGAACTCCATCAGGTTGAACCCGATCGCGCCGTCCCCACAGATCTGGATGACGCGGGACTTCGGATGGGCGATTTTCGCGGTCAGGGCGAAGGGAACCCCCACCCCCAGGCAGCCGAAGAGACCGGTATCGATGTAGTGGCCGGGGAGATCGACCTCCAGGGCCATGGAGGTCCAGACCTGCGTATCGCCGCCGTCGGCCGCGATAATGGAGTCGGGCTCCAGGCATTTCTTGATTTCGGTGAGGAGTCGCAGGGGATGCATGGGCATACTGCTGTTTTCCCCCTGGCTTTTCAGGTCTTCCCGCCCGAAGGTGTGCGCCTCCCGGAGGGTTTCGACCCAGGCGCGGCGGTCCCGCGGCTTCCCGAGCTTCTGGTAGGCGGAAAGCAGGGCGGTCAGGGCCGATTCCAGGTCTCCGGAGATCCCGAGCTCCAGGCCCCGGTTCCGGCCGAGTTCAAGCGGGTTGATGTCGATCTGGATGAACTTGGTGTCCAGGCTGCAGACCGGCGGACGGCCGAAGTTCATGAACATGTCCAGGCGGGTTCCGAGCAGGATCAGCAGGTCCGAGGTGGACATGGCCGTTCCCGCCGCCCCGGGTACCAGGGCCACCGCGCTCCCGAAGCAGAGGGGGTGGCTGTCGGGTATCCCGCCCCTCCCTTGGGCCTTGGTGAAAACCGGCAGGCCGGAATATTCGATCCACTTTTTCAGCGAGGCAAAGGCCTGGGAATACCAAAGCCCGCTGCCCGCCACCACCACCGGGTGCTCGGCCTTCTCGATGAGCTCGACGGCCTTCCGGATCAGTTCGGGGTCCACCCCGGGACGGGGCGCCGGAAACCCGGGGGGGAAGAAAGCCGCTTCCTCGGCTTCGCATTTTTTCATGATGACGTTGGTCGGAATCTCGAGGTAGACGGGGCCGGGCTTGCCGGAGCAGGCGTGGCGGAAGGCCATGCTGATATACTCCGGGATCCGGGTGACGTCCTGGACCGTGCGCGACCACTTGGTGATCGGGCCGACGATGGGAAGCTGGTCGAGTTCCTGGAGACTGCAGGTGTCGGTTTCCCGCATGCTCGAGTGGCCGCTGATGACCACCATCGGGCTTCCGGAGAGCCAGGCGTTGGCGATCCCGGTGACCGCGTTGGTGAAGCCCGGGCCGGCGGTGACCACCAGTACGCCCGGTTTCCCGGTCAGGCGGGCCCAGGCCTCGGCCATGTGGGCGGCCGCCTGCTCGTGCCGGGTATCGTAAATCCTGATCCCGTGATCGATGCAGGCGTCGTAAATAGGGGCGATATGCCCGCCGCTCAGGCTGAAAATCTGTTCGACCCCTTCCCGTTGCAGGGATTTAACGACCAGTTCTCCTCCATGCATGGCTGCCATGATTTTCCCCCTTTTTTTAGTTATTCAGGCTCTTTTGTTTATTTATGCGGAACTTGTCAACCGGTTCCGGTTTTCCCAAAATTCAATGATTCGAGGAGAAATCTTATAAGAAAAATAGGAAAGGATGATTCCGGCCAAGACATCCACCACCCAGTGTTCACGGAGAAAAATCGTGGAAGCCCAGACGCTCAGGGTGGAAATCAGAAAAATCCCCAGGATCAATCTTCCCCGGGGAATTTTTTTTCTGACCCGGAAAGCGAAAAACAACCCGATCCCGGTTATGGCTGTGTGCAGGCTGGGGAAGCAATCCCGGTTAACCGCTTCCAGTTTGTCGATCAGATATCGGGTGGGATGCTGAAGATAAACGCCTTCTACTTCGGGTTTTTGAAATTGGTTAATCAGGACGTACTTGGGCCCGATCGCCGGGACGGTGATGTAGCCGACAAATCCGATGTAGAAGCATAAAAGCTGGGCAATCATGATCGCGTGAAATTCCGTCCGCATTTTTTTGAACCAGAGAATCATTTGGAGGGTAAGCGGGAAGAAAAGCCAGAGGGCATAGAATAACGCCATATAGTCCACCAGGTAGGGGTTGCTGATTTTTTCAATCCAGAAAGCCGGTTGAAATCCGAAAATGGCTTCGTCAATTTTCATCAGGACCCTATCCAGGGTGTCGGGTCTGAGGATGTAGGTTACATGATGAAGGTTTTCGTAAAAGAAAATCAGAATGATAAAAGGCAACCATTCCGCGAGCATTTCGGCGGTGTCGGAAAAGAGGCCGCGGAAATTTTTCGGCTGATCGGAAAAAAGGGATCGAAGATATAAAGATAAATTGATAAGAAAGACGATCACGGCAGCCAGGCTGGCAAACATCATCGACCAGGCGTTGAATTTAAAGGCCGCGTGATAATGCAGGTGAAGAAAAATGACGAAGCAGCCGAAGACGATCGGCAGCAGGTAAATCGGGGAGAGCAATTGGCGCAGGAGGGTTGGTTTTCTCATTGGTTACTCTTCCCGGATTGGGCCGTCGCTTTGAGCTTGGCGGAATTGATATTTCCCCGGATAATCAAATCCGATATCTGCAGGGTCTCCTCAACTTTCCGATATTCCGGCAGGCACTCCTTCCCGTCGACCAGTTTAAAATCCGGCAGGGTATAGCATTCTCCGCTGACGAGTTTTCTCCTGGTATTGAGATAGAGATGCTTGGCCGAGACGAAGGAACCGTCCGGCTGGAAGAAACGGCTGAGGGCGACAAAATCCGGCTGTTGGAGGAGGACATTGGTCCCGAGAAAAATATCCGGGTTTTCGACGCCCAGTAAATACAGGATGGTGGGCAGGACGTCCACCTGTCCGCAGGGGGAGGTGATTTCCCGGGCGAATTTTCCGTGGGGAAGCCTGATGATCAGGGGAACCTTGGACTTGATCATCAGGTGGTAGGGCAAGCCCAGGTCCTGGGTTATTTTTTTCGCAGAGTTCCTTAAATAAATATGATGATCCCCGTAGAAGACAATTAAGGAATTATCGAGAAGATTCAGCTTCCGCAAACCCTCCAGGAATTCCGCGACCGCCTCGTCCTCATAATGGATGATCGTAAAGTAATTCCACAAAGTGGTGGAAGCGAATTTCCCCCCCCAATCAAGGTGGGGATCCAGGCTGGCGGGTAATTTGAAAGGATAGTGGGTGGAAAGGGTGATATAAAATCCATAAAAAGGCTGCTGAGCAAATTGCCCGGTTTTTTCCAGGGATTGCCGGAAAAAGGATTTATCGGAAAGACCCATTCCGATTACCTCATCGATCGAAAAATCTTCTCCACTGAAAAAACGCTCGATCCCCTGGGCTTGATACATCTGTCCCCGGTTCCAGAATTGTCCGCGGTTACCGTGAAAGACGTAGGTATGGTAACCGGATTTTTTCAATATTCTCGGCAGGGAAGAAAAGTCGTTTTTATAGTAATCGCTGTAAATGACGCTGGAAATCATCGGATAGAGGGAGGTGTTGACGGCGAATTCGGAATCGGAAGTGCTTCCGGGACCGATCTGGGTGAAGAAATTACTAAAATAAAGGCTTTCCTTGAGCAACTTGTTGAGGTGGGGGGTTATTTCCCGACCGTTGATGACGGTATTCAGATTGAAATTTTCAAAGGATTCCAGAAGCACGATGATGACATTCATGCCCCGTGCGATTCCGAATAATTCATCCCTCCGGCTCCGGTACTGTTCGCGTTTTTCCCGAAGGACATTTCCGATCAAATTGAGATCCTGATCGGAAACGGTCTGACCCAATCCGCTCTGGGCCCGGATGTAGTTGATGTAATCGAGAGCATGGTAGGAAAGAATGCCATTATTCTCGACAATCTCGGAATCGCTGCGCTGTGAAATCGGGAGGGTTTTCAGATGGTGATATTGATAAATAATCAGGATAATCATGACGATCCAGATCGTCACTACCGACAATACCTTCCGGATGGAAATGGAGATCTTCCGGGACGCACGGTGCAGAGGCCGGTAAAAAATAAAAAACAAGATGGGAAGATCAATAAAATAAAACAAATAGAGGAGATTGAATAATTTCTTCAGGCTTCCGATGGAATCGAACAACTCCTTAATATGACGATGTGAACAAGTGGGAATGAAGTGATTAAAATAATTGAAGAATTCAAGGTCCCCGAACACGAAGAGAGAGAAAAAAAAGTTTAAAATGATCGTTGCCCAGAAGAGAAGTTGACCCTCGAAAAACAGCAGAAGAGAAATATCAAAACACAGAAAAATAAAATTAAAAAAGAGCGGGATGAAAGATAAAGAGAACCCGACGGTTAAAGAGCAAACGGCGAACTTAATATTCAGAGAGAGCAAAGTTAACAATATTAACCAAAGACCCGGCATTCGAATTTATCCTTGAAAGGTTAATGAAAGAATATTCTACTGCTTGTCCGGTGATTAATTCCCCGCGTCGATTATGCGGTTCAAATTATTCTAGCTTAGAAAATCAGACTCGAAAAGTCTGGAGAGAAAGCCGGCCGACCGCGCCTTAGGTATTTCCGTTCTGGTATTCCTCGAATATTTTTCGAATCCGGGGAGAAATGAAATAGGTACAAATGGCCAGAAGAATTCCGGCGACGATATCCGGGATCCAGTGGTGGCGGAGGTAGACCGTGGCGGTCCAAAGGCTGACCACCGGGATCAAATAGACCCAGACCAGGGTTCGGGGATGCCGGGGCCAGAGGTTCCCGAAACGATAGGCATAAAGGAGGGCGGTGCAGCTTAAGGCGCAGTGCAAACTGGGGAAGGAAGAGCGGGTGATGATCACGGTCATCGAATCCATGTGTTGCTGAGACCAGGAGAAGAATCCCAGACTGGGAAGCACTTTCGGGTCGAATTGGGAAAGGAGGGGCTGAAAATGGCGCGGGGGCCCGGCGGGAAAGAGGCAATAAAGGATGAAGCCGCTGTAGAGAACGATGATCATGGCGATGGAAAGCTCCTGGAAATCCTCCCGCCGGTTCTTCAGGTAGAGCCAAAGCCCGAGGATCAGCGGAAGAATCAGGTACTGAGTATAGAAAAACGCGAAGTAGTCGGTGAGAAAAGGATGGGCGAAACGCTGGATCCAGACGGAGGGTTCGATCCCGAAAAGGTAGAGGTCGATTCGGTAAAGGTATTGGTCGATCGAATCGGTCCGAATCAGGCCGGTGTAGTCACGGAGGGTTTCGTAGACGCCGATCAGGACCACGAAAGGAATCCAGTCGCGAGCGATGGTCAGGGAGTTTTTCAGCGCTTGTTTCCGGATTTCAGGGTGCTCATGGGTGATCCGGGGGAAACGGTAGATAAAATAAACCAGTTCGATCACGATGAAACTTCCCAGGGCGTAAAAAACCGATCCTTCGATCAAATGGAGGTGGTGTCCATAAACGAATCCCAAGGCGGATAGAACCAAGGTGAAAATCAGCAGAATGATCAGGTCCGGCTGAAGAACAATCAGGACCCGGCGCAGAATCGGGTTTTTAAGGGGAGGACTCATGAACTTTTATCAGATGCGATTCAAATCAAGGGAAGCGGCTATGGGAGGGGGGAGTTTTTGTTAATCAAGTGCCTGATGAGGTAAATGGAATAGCAGCCAATCATCATTATGATAACAATGGCTGGCTCGGCAGCATACATGATCCACCCCCACGCGTTATAGCTAGAGGTTCCAAAGTTTATAAACGGATGGCCGAAAAGTCCTGCTGTCGATGGGGTTGGGGGGGCGAAGGCCTGGTAGATGCTCCACTTGAAATCGCTAAAAGGCCAGGCCCAGTAGATCGGAAAATCGTAAGTGATGGTATCAGCGAATATATGGAGGAGGTATCCGACGTAAAGGGCGGTGAACATTAAACTCCGCCCCGGGATTTTCAAGAATCGGCACATGAGGGGAGTAAAAACTAGGCAGGGCATGAGAGCGAAGATGGGTGTGTGCCAGAAAAGATGAGGTTCCCACATTCCGGTGGACACGGTTCCGAATACCATCAGGGACAATTTATCGAAAGCGTGGGAAAACCCGGCTAGGACCTGGGAACCGACCAGGGCGGCAATCAGGAGCCGGGCCCCAATCTCATCCCGGTAGCGAAAAATGACCAGGACCAGGAAAATCGCCCAAGTGATGTTATCGTCGAAATACATGATCCAGAGACTGGGCTTGAGCCAATTGGCCCAAAAGTAAATTACGGACATGGAAAGAAGGTAAGCCAGGAAGATTTTGGTAGAATCCTTAATCTTTACCAAGCCGGCGAGAGAAAAGATTTGGGTGGTTAAGGCGATATGTCCTATATTAGTCAAGGATGCCTATCTTTCTCTTTTGCCCGCGATGAACTCTTCCACCATCCGGCGGGCCACCTGGTCATTGATCTGCTTGGGCGGATGCTTCATCGCGTAGGCCGAAATGGAAAGCAGCGGCCCCCCGATCCCCCGGTCCCGCGCGATCTTGCAGCACCGGATCGCGTCCACCGTGACCCCCCCGGAATTGGGCGAATCTTCCACCGAAAGCCGCGCCTCCAGCTCCAGGGGTATCCCCCCGTAGCCCCGGCCCTCTATCCGCAGGAAACACACCTTGTTGTCGTTCAGCCACGGCACGTAATCCGAAGGCCCGACATGTACGCACTCCGCGGCGATCCCCCCGGGTATCTGCGACGTCACCGCCTCCGTCTTCGAGATCTTCT
>JAQTNV010000066.1 GCA_028713675.1 bacterium | reverse complement strand
TCTGAAACTTCAAATCTTGAATATTTTTAGAGGGTAGGTTTCCGATAATACAATAAAAGCAATTTTGAAAATCCCCCTTCATCCCCCTTTTAACAAAGGGGGGGCATGCGATATTTTGGTT
The DNA here is from genome assembly GCA_028713675.1 of bacterium. Classification (GTDB taxonomy): domain Bacteria; phylum Desulfobacterota; class JAPLJL01; order JAPLJL01; family JAPLJL01; genus JAPLJL01. The sequence goes on along the minus strand of JAQTNV010000066.1, from coordinate 17,830 downwards.
TTGAGCTCTGGGTTCTTTGCGCTATGCTCTATGCCCTATTTAGCCTTCCGCCAGGACTTGTTATTATCTATCGGAAAGAAATAACCGGGTTTTTCCAGCGTCCGAGGAGGTCGAAAAATGGCAGAGATCAAGATAATCCAGTCCATCATGAAGGAGAATGACCGGGTGGCGGATGACAACCGCCAGTGGTTCGATAAAAACCGGGTTTTCACCATCAACATCATGAGCTCTCCCGGATCCGGCAAGACCACGATCCTGGAAAAGACCGTGGCCCGGCTCAAGGACCGGTTCAAGATCGGGGTGATCGAGGGGGATATCTACACGAGCGTGGACGCCGACCGCCTCCGGCCCCTGGGGATTCCCCTGGTCCAGATCAATACCGGACCCTTCGGGGGAGAATGCCACCTTTCCGCGGCCATGATCCGGGCCGCCCTGGACGGGTTCACCCCCGGGGAGATCGAATTGCTGTTCGTGGAAAACGTCGGCAACCTGGTCTGCCCGGCCGAGTTCGAGCTCGGGGTGGAGCGCGATGTGGCCATCCTCTCCATCACCGAAGGAGAGGACAAGCCCCTCAAGTACCCCCTGCTTTTCCGCCGGGCCCATGTCATGTTGCTCAGCAAGATAGATTTGCTTCCGCACCTGCAATACGACCAGAAACTGGCCGAGGGGAACGTGAAAAAGATCAATCCCAAGCTCCCGATCCTGCCGGTTTCCGCCAAGACGGGAGAGGGTTTTGATGCCTGGATCGATTGGATCGTGAACGAGATCAAGGGAGGGAAGAAGGAAAAGGACCATGACCACCATGACCATGATCATAAGCATGGAGGTCATGATCATTACAAAGATGGGCACCATCACCACTAGCGCAGCCGTAAAAAAACAGTAGGAAGTATGCACTAAGCAGTAGGCAGCAAAACCAAAGAAACCAAAGAAACCAAAAAAACCAGATAAACTAGATGAACCAGATAGGCCAGACAAACTAAAAGAGGAGGAACAATGGGTGAAAAGAATGTGGTGCAGAAGATTGATGATCTGGTCCAGGTCCGGAACGTGATCCTGAGCGTGTCGGATAAGGGCGGGCTCGGCGAATTCGTCCCGGAACTGGTTAAGGTTTGCCCCGGGATCCGCCTTTATTCCACGGGGGGGACTTTCAGCTCTCTGCAGAAAACTCTCGGCGATCAGGGAAAACCGCCGCTTTTACAGCAGATTTCCGATTACACCGGGCAGCCCGAGATGCAGGGGGGGCTGGTCAAAACCCTCGATTTCAAGGTTTACCTCGGGGTCCTGTCCGAAACCTACAACCAGGCCCATGCCGACGACCTGAAGCGGACCGGGGCGGTCCCCTTCGACCTCATGGTGGTCAATCTTTACCCCTTCCGGGAGACCATCGCCAAATCCGGCGTCACGGTGGAAGACGCCCGGGCGAACATCGATATCGGCGGCCCCTGCATGGTCCGGGCCTCGGCCAAGAATTTTATCCGGGTGGCGATCGTGGTGGATCCCCGGGATTATTCCCGGATCCTGGATGAATTGAAAAAGAACAAGGGCAAGATCTCCCTCGCCACCCGTTTCGAGCTGGCGAAAAAGGCCTTCCATCACACCGCGGAGTACGATACGACCATCAGCGGGTACCTGGAAAAGACCGACTTCAGCAAGGTCAAGGGAGCTTATCCAGAGATTGTCGGGTAGGGGATGGGAAAAAAACCGTCCCGCCGGGCCAAACGCAAATGGCCCTTCTGGGCGGGTTTGATTCTCGCGGGGTTGGCTCTCGGGTTTTCCGGCTATGTGATTTTTCTGAGCCTGGATCTTCCGGATGTCTCCCGGTATAAGAACAAAATCCCTCCGGCCAAGGGGGAACGGGTCTTTATTCCCCTTTCCGCCCTCCCCGGGGTTTTGCCCAAGGCCGTGATCGCCGCGGAGGATTGCGAGTTTTACCGGCATCATGGCCTGGATTACGAGGCGATCTGGGACGCCTTCAAGGAGGATATCGCCGAGCGCCGGGTGGTCCGGGGCGGGAGCACGATCACCCAGCAGCTGGCGAAAAATCTTTATCTTTCCAAGGAAAAAACCCTGAACCGGAAGATCCGGGAGGCCCTGATCGCCCGGGAAATGGAACGGACACTTTCCAAGAAGCGCATTCTCGAGCTTTATCTAAACGTGGTGGAATGGGGGGACGGGATCTACGGGGTGGAAGCGGCCAGCCGCCGTTATTTCTTTAAATCTGTGCCGGAAATCTCCGTGGCGGAGGCGGCGATTCTGGCCTCCATGCTCCCCAACCCGCACTATTACAATCCGGACAACCACCCGGAGAAACTGGAGCGCCGGGTCCGGCGGCTTCTGCAGATCATGAAGAACAACCGCATTATTTCCGGGGTGGAATATGATCAGGCGATCAGGGAGCTGGCCGCCGGGCTTTTGGAGAATTGACAAAAAAGGTAATTTATAATTCTATGTCAGGGCGGTATTTTTTCTACATAAACATCAAACGGAGGAGCTGAGCATGGCAAAGGATCTGAAGGCGATGTACAAGACGGTGATGGACGACCATTTCCCCCGGAAAATGGAGATCAGTTTCATTGACGAGGGCGGCAAGCGCTCCACCCTGCAGTATGAAAAGGTGAGCTGGGTGATCGAGGGGGTGGAAAAGGGACTGCGCTACGGGGAGAACCCGGGCCAGGAGGCGGCCCTCTTCAAGCTGGTGAACGGAAACCTGGTCCTGGGGGAGGTCAAGACCATCGACCCGGGCAAATACCTGGCTTCCGACATGGAGATGCTCCAGTCCGGCAAGCACCCCGGGAAGACCAACATCACCGATGTGGACAACGCCCTGAACATCCTGCGCTATTTTCCGGAAAAACCGGCGGTGGTGATCGTCAAGCACAACAACCCCTGCGGGGCGGCCCGGGCCGACAGCCTGGTCAAGGCCTACCAGAAGGCGTTTTACGCCGACCGGGTGGCGGCCTTCGGGGGCGCGATCGCCCTGAACCGGCCGGTGGACAAGGCCACGGCCGAAGGGATCAACGCCCAGTACGCCGAAGTGGTGGCGGCCCCGGACTACGAGGAGGGGGCCTTCCAGATCCTGGCCCAGCGCAAGAACCTGCGGATTCTCCGGATCGAGAACATCTCCCGGCTCGAGCAGTGGGTGGGCCAGCGGTTTGTGGATATCAAGAGCCTGGTTGACGGGGGCATCATCGTCCAGGCCTCCTTCCTCCCGGTGACCCGCACGCCGAAGGACCTCCAGCCCGCCGTCTGCGAATACAAGGGCAAGGAATACCGGATCAAGCGCCAGCCCACGGAAAGAGAGATCCAGGACATGCTCTTCGGCTGGCTGGTCGAGGCGGGGGTCAGCTCCAACTCCGTGCTTTACGTAAAGGATGACGCCACCGTGGGAATCGGCACCGGGGAGCAGGACCGGGTCGGGGTGGCGGAGATCGCCCGGGACAAGGCCTACCGGAAGCTGGCCGACCGTTACTGCTTCGAGGCCTACAAGGTTCCCTACAATGACCTGAAGGACGAGGACAAGCGCCGGGAGATCGACGCGCGGGTGAAAAAGGAACGGGGCGGAATCCCCGGTTCGGTCATGGTCAGCGATGCCTTCTTCCCCTTCCGGGACGGGGTGGAAGTGGGAATCCGGGAAGGGGTCGGCGCGGTGATCCAGCCGGGAGGGTCGGAGCGGGATTTCGAGGTGATCGAGGCCTGCAACGAGGCGAACGTGGCCATGATGTTCACAGGCCAGCGGTCGTTTAAACACTAAAAAACGTGAGGCGTAAGGCGTTCGTAGTGTCCATAGTGTCTATAGTGTCAAAGGATAAGAATGCGTCTGGCAGACACAATAGACTCAATGAACACAATAGACAGTTGTCTAACCCCTAACGATTAAGACATGTGCGAATCAAACGCATATCTGAAAAAGGGCGGCCAGGAAGAGCTGATCCTCAAGGACGTCACCCGCGTGACCTTTCCCCGGGAGGGATGGGTGGAGCTCGAAAATATCCTGGGGGAGGAGAAAAAAATCGCGGCCCGGCTCAAGGAGATCAATCTGCTCGAGCATAAGTTGATATTTGAATGAGGGGAGCGAACATATAATTGAATAAATGCCGATTTTTTTCCCGGCTGGTATTTTTCCCGAAGTGGGTGTATTAATAAGTCAATAACAAGGAACTTTTCTTTCGTAGGGGAGCCATTCCATTGGCTCCCTTTTCGGGCGGTTGCGGAGAGCCGCCCCTACGCCGAAAAACAGAATCAGGCAAAAAAGACATAATAAGGAGGTAAACATGGCGGAGAGAAAACCGGTTATCGCGGGAAACTGGAAGATGTTCAAAACCGGGAGCGAGGCGAAAAGCTTTCTCGCGGAATTAAAAGGAAAAATCTCCGGGGTCCAGGGGGTCGAAGTGGTGGTGGCCCCGCCTTTTACCGCCCTGGCCCAGGCGGCGGAAGCGATCAAGGGGAGCGCGATCGGGCTCGCGGCCCAGAACCTCCACTGGGAGGAACAGGGGGCCTTCACCGGGGAAATCGCCCCGGCGATGCTGAAGGATGTCGGCTGCGGCTACGTCATTATCGGGCATTCGGAACGCCGCCAGTTTTTCGGCGAGTCGGATGAGTCGGTCAACCGGAAGGTCAAGGCCGCGCTCAAGCACGGGCTGATCCCGATCATGTGCGTCGGGGAAACCCTGGCGGAGCGGGAGGGTGGGAAAATCAAGGAAGTGATCGAGCGCCAGGTCCGGAAGGGGCTGGACGGATTGGGCGCGGACGCCAACCTGATCCTCGCTTACGAGCCGGTCTGGGCGATCGGGACCGGCAAAACCGCGAGCCCCGAACAGGCGGAAGAGGTGCATTTGATGATCCGGGAGCTTTTAAAGCAGACTCCGGGGCCGGATTTTTCCTCCCGGACCCGGATCCTGTACGGGGGAAGCGTAAAGGCCGACAACATTAAGAGCCTGATGGCCAAGCCCAATATTGACGGGGCCCTGGTCGGGGGGGCCGCCCTCAAGGCCGATTCCTTCTCCGGGATTATCCGCTTTAAGGATTAAAGTAATAATCGGTTCGGATAAATAAAAGCCGCCCCGGCAGTAAGCCGGGGCGGCTTTTTTCCTCTGGAAAATCCCCCTTCCGTCCCCCTTTGAAAAAGGGGGATAAAGTTACCCCTCTTTTTTCAAAGAGGGGCAAGGGGAGATTGGCATAATATTAGTAGAATTTAATTTAGAACTTCCCTTTTCTTCTGGCGGCCTGGTAATGGGTCCCGCACAGGCCCCGGGACTTGGCCGGTTTCCAGCAACCGGGGACGCGGCAGTCCTTGCGGATTATCATCCTTCTCCCTCTCTGGATGGACTGGGTTTCTTCTCCTGAGCGCGGCGTCAGTTCGGCCAGGCGCTGATCGAGGTGGTGCAGGTCATTTTTGATCTTGGTAAAATTCTCGAATGTCCGCACGCTCTGCATGGTGATCATGGCATCGACCTGATGCTTGATCAGATTAGCTAAGGCCCTGGCCATGGGGTTGCCGGATTTGAACGGGTTGGTTTTATACTTTTGGGTCATAATCTGCTCCTTTCGGGAGGAGAATCAAAGTTAAATTGTATCTTGCCGGCGAGAGCTGTGTCAATGCAACATCATTCGAAAAACATTATATCCATTTGTTGACCGAAAAAGTAAAATATATGGGAAAACCGGTACAAACGGGGGAGAAACTCAATGAGCCAGAAAGCCAAGAAAAAACAACGATCAACTTCCGGATGGCGGTTGAAACCGATCGGATATGTAAAATCGCCATACAAAGAGAAGGCGCCTCATCACGGCCGGGAAAACGATAAGGGGGACTTCCGGCTGGTGCTCGACCCCGAATACATCGGGGGGCTGGATCAGCTCAAGCAGTTCAAATATATCTACGTGATCGCTTACCTGCACAAATCGGGGAAGAAATATCCCATTCGGGTCAGCCCCCCCTGGGCCCGGGGGAAAGTCGTGGGGGTTTTCGCCAGCCGCTCACCCCAGCGCCCCAACCCGATCGGGCTGACCATCACCCGGATAAAAAAAATCAGGGGAAATGAAATATGTACCACCGGGCTTGATCTCCTGGACGGGACACCCTTGCTCGATATCAAGCCGTACATCAAGGACGCCGACGTGAAATCAAAAGCCAATAACGGGTGGATCAGGAGAAATCTCAAAAGCCCATGGTCGAAACCAAAAAAGTAAGCAGTAGGCAGTAGGCAATGAGCAGAAAAAGGAGCAGGCAGCCGGCCGCTCCCGCTCGTCTCCTATTGGCCTTTAACCCAGGTTCCGCCGGATTCGATCCTTTTTTTGATGTTCAGGACGATCTTGGGCAGATCACGGGCGGACAGATAAGTCTTGATAAAACCGGGGACCTTGAACCCCATTTCCAGCCGGGTCATCTCGTAGAATAAAAGAGTGGTTTTTTCGTCCACCTTTTCAAAACGGAAAAAGCCGGCGGAAAGTTTATAGCTGTTTTTCCCCGTTGGGTCGGTAATGAAGTCGACCCGGTGATCCTCCGGGACGATGGTGACAATCAGCGTATATTTGACAACGGCAACCAGGAAATCGAGTTCCTTGTACATCCGTACCCGGTTGCCATTTCGCTCGAGCACCCGGCTTACCGTCATTTTCGGAATATAAAGATATTGTTTGTCCAGATCGAGGAAGATCCGGAAGCATTCCTCCACGGGCCGGTGGATGAGCACCGCGCCCCGCCCGTGCCCCTCATCTTTTCCGTCCGGCCTTTTGGTGATCACCGGCTCAAAGACGGCCTCTCCGGCGAGGAGTTTCTTCGCGTTGGCCGGGGAGAATTGCGAGAGGACCGGCGAGGTAAAGGGGCCGGGGGCGGAATCTCCCGCCCGGGCGAGCCCCGCCCCGGAGAGGAGTATCAATCCGATCAGGAAGCATGAATAGTTATAGGATTTCATCTGAATTAGAATAAGTTTATAAACTTTTTATCCTCAATCGTTCCTTCCCCCGGTTTTCCAATTCAAGTCTTTTTAGCTTATAACAATTTTCGGAAAAAGCACGGATATTTTCCGCATGGCATTGCTTCCGGACAGCTGTGATAAGATCAAAGGGAAGGATTTTCCGAAAAAACCGGGAGGGAAAACCAATGAAGATCGAGCCTGGATTAAAGGTTTTTATCACCGGGGCCGCCTCCGGGATCGGGCGGTCCACCGCGCTGGCCTTTGCCCGCCGGGGTTGCCGGTTGTTTCTGACCGATATTAATAAGAAAGGGCTGGAGGAGACAGCGGGGCTGGTCGTGAACTCGGGCGGGACGGTCGGGCGGGCGAGCGCCTTCGACATCTCGGATTACGAGGCGGTGAAAGGTTTCGCTGACCAGGTGGAGCGGGAAGCGGGACCGATGGATGTCATCATGAACAACGCCGGGATTGCCCTCTACGCTTTGGTGGAGGACACGACCCACGCCCATTGGCAGAAAATCATCAAGGTGAACCTCTGGGGGCCGATCCACGGGATCGAGAGCTTCCTCCCGGGGATGATCCGGGCCGGGAGGGGCCACGTGGTCAACATTTCTTCGGCTTCGGGGCTCTTCGGCGCGCCCCTGCACGCGGCCTACGCGGCCGCCAAGTTCGGGCTCTACGGGCTCTCCGAGGTGCTCCGCTACGATCTCGCGCGTCACTCGATCGGGGTGACGGTGGTCTGCCCCGGGGCGGTGGAGACGCCGCTCAAGAATACCGTGGAGATCCTGGGGGTGGATCCGGAAAATCCCCGGGTGAAGGAGATCAAGGAAAAGTTCTCGGGGCATGCCGTTTCCCCCGAGCGGGTGGCGGCGCTCATATTGAAGGCGGTGGAGAAAGAGAAATTCCTGGTGATCACCTCGTTTGACATCAAGGTTGTTCTGTTCTGCCGGCGCTATTGTTTTCCCCTCTACCATTACATCATGAAGAGGATCACGCGGCTTCTTCTCAGTGTGAAAAGTTAGATTCGTTTTAAGAAAAGATAATTCGCAAGTAATAATATACGACCGGGAAAGAGAATAGGATCGAATCCAGCCGGTCGAGCACGCCCCCGTGGCCGGGGAAAAAGGTGCCGGAATCCTTGATCCTGGCGTCCCGTTTGATCAGGGATTCCAGAAGATCCCCCAGAGTGCCGAAGACCGCGACCAGGGTGCCGATTGCCAGGCAGTGCAGGTAGCTGAAATGTGACTGGAAAATCAGGTTGACCAGGCAGGCGGTAACCCAGGAAGTGACCAGCCCTCCCCAGAAGCCCTCCCAGGTTTTATTGGGGCTGATGGTGGGCGAGAGTTTTTTCTTGCCCAGGTTTTTCCCGGCGAAATAGGCCCCGGTGTCGTTCAGGAAAACGCAGGCCAGGACCATGATGGTGAAGAAAAGCCCCACATCGTGGCCAAGATGGCTGTCTCTCAGGAGAAAGACGGACTTAACGCTCTCGGTCCGGAGGGAAAGGCCGAAGTTCCGGACCAGGACCGCGTGGCTGAGTAGCCAGCCGATGTAAAAAACCCCGGCGATGGTTGTCGAGAAGCCGTTCATGGCCAGGGAGACGTCCTGGCGGCCGAGCTGGAAGATCAGGATGGCCAGAAGCGCCAGCGTCAGGTACATGTTGAGATACAGGGCATTGCCGGAATAAGCCACCAACGCCATCCCCGCCCCGGCCAGGAGGGAAATCTCCGGTTGGGGATGATACCCCCGGCTTTCCAGAATCCGGTTCAATTCCCAGATCCCGGCAATAATAAAGGTGATAATCAGAAGGAGGAAGGGGATCCCTCCCACGTAGATAAGGAGGAGGAGAATCGGAACCGCCACCGCGGCGGTCATCAGACGTTTTTTAAGTTCTTCAGTCATGATTAAATCAGTTTCTGGTTTCGGGTTTCTGGTTTCGAGTTAAAAGCAGGACAAACATTCCCGCAACCTGAAGGTTGCGCCGGCCTCCTGTTGGCCTGTTTTTTTCTGCTCTTTGCCCTATGCCCTATGCAGTTATTCGCCGATCCTGACTTCCAAATCCACCCGTTCTTTCAGATTAACCTTCACCTGCTGGGCGCCGAGAAAGATCTCGTCCTGTTTGTCCGGGGAGGACGCGATCAGCATCTCCGGTTCCCGAAAGGAATCCGGAAGCGCCGGGAAGGCCAGGGCCACGGCTTCCACCAGGAGTTCGGCGGCCAGGGAAGGGGTGATGTCCGGGGGGGACCAGAAGGGAAGGTGAAATCCCGGAAGCGGAGTGATCAGCTTGTTCAGCCCCATCCCCACAACCGTCTGGGCGATCAGGTTGACCAGGGCCTGGTAACGCTCGGCGGTGAAATGCTCCGGCGGACCCAGCCCATTGAGGAGGATCCGCGGAGAGGCGATTCTCCGGGCGGAATTCGAAAGGAGTTTTTCACTGAAGTCCCCCTGGATCCAGCCGGACATGAGATTTCTGGAGAGCTGCCCTTCCAGCCACCAGTCGATCCGGCCGGTTTCACCCTTGAGCGGCCGCTCGCGGGAGAAAAAATAAACCAGCAGGATATCGGCGGAATAACGGTCAACCGGAGGATTTACCAGTTTTACCTTCACCGGGTTCGCTCCTGGCCGCGCGGGCCAACTGATCCAGGATTCCGTTGACAAAGCCGGAGGAATCCTTGCCCCCGTAAATCTTGGCCAATTCGATCGCTTCGTTGATGGCCACCCGGGCCGGGGTTTCCGGGACGTAAAGGAGTTCGAAGGCGGCGATGCGCAGGATGGAGCGTTCCACCGCGGCGATCCGGGTGAGTTTCCAGTTCTGGGAGCACTTTTCGATCCGACGGTCGATTTCCTTCAGGTGGTCCAAAACCCCGGAGACGGTGGCCGCGATGAATTCACGGGAAGGGGTTTGCTTCAGGCCGCGGTGCTGCCAGAATTCCTCGGCCGCCGTCATCTGAAAATCCTTCCCCACCTCCAGGGCGTAGAGGGTTTGGAGGATCATCGCCCGGTCCTGCTTCCGCCCCATCTTTTAAGCTTTGACTTTCATTTCCCGGAACAGGTTGGCCAGTTCGACCGCGGCCAGGGCCGCCTCAAAACCCTTGTTGCCTTCCTTGGTTCCGGCCCGCTCGATCGCCTGCTCGAGGCTGTCGGCGGTGATCACCCCGAAGCTGACCGGGATCCTGCTTTCCAGGGCGACCTGGGCGACCCCCTTGGTGACTTCGGCGGCGATGAAATCAAAATGGGGGGTTCCCCCGCGGATCAGGGCCCCCAGGCAGATGATCGCGTCGGCTTCCTTTTTCTGGGCCAGGGCCCGGGCCACCATCGGGAGCTCGAACGCTCCCGGCGCCCGGAAAACCCGGATTTTGGCCTCGTCCGCCCCGGTGCGGCGGAGCGCGTCCAGGGCCCCCTCGAGGAGCCTTTCGCTGATGAAGTTGTTAAACCGGCTTACGACGAGGTCAAACTTGAGACCCTGCGCCTGGAGTTTTCCTTCATGAATCTTGACCATGGTTTTCCCCCCTTCTTTATATCTTGTTGATCTGATTTATATCAGCATAGGGCATAGCCTCCGGCCCGTAGGGCCTACGGCCCGGAGGGAGCATAGAGCCAAGAGTTTTATTAGCTTGTTTGGTTTTCACTCGTCAATCGTCATTCGTAAATCGTCAATTATTTTTTCCCCGTTTTCGGGATTTTCAGGATATGACCCATCTTTTCCTTCTTGGTGGTCAGATAAGAAAGAGTTTTTTCCGTCGGAGTGATCTCAATCGGGACCCGTTCCACCATTTCGAGGCCATATCCCTCCAGGCCGACCATTTTCTTGGGATTGTTGGTCAGGATCCGCATTTTCTTCAGCCCGAGATCCCGGAGGATCTGGGCCCCGACCCCGTAATCCCGGAGATCCGCGGCGAAGCCCAGGGACTGGTTGGCCTCAACCGTGTCCTGGCCCTCATCCTGGAGGGCGTAAGCCTTGATTTTGTTGGCCAGGCCGATGCCCCGGCCCTCCTGGCGCATGTAGAGGATAACCCCCTTGCCCTCCCGGTCGATGATCTCCATCGCCCGGTGCAGCTGGTCCCCGCAGTCGCAGCGTTCCGAGCCGAAAACATCACCGGTGACACATTCGGAGTGCACCCGGACCAGGATCGGTTCATCCGGGGAGATCTCGCCTTTGACCATGGCCAGGTGCTGGTTTTTATCCACCTCGCTCTCATAGACAATGGCCATAAATTCCCCTCCGTAACTGGTGGGAACCGGGGAGGCCGCCACCCGGTGGACCAGGCTTTCATATTTCATCCGATACTTGATCAGGTCGGCGATGGTGGCCATCTTGAGCCCGTGGCGCCCGGCGAAAACCTCGAGATCGGGCCGGCGGGCCATGGTGCCGTCCTCTTTCATGATTTCACAGATCACCGCCGCGGGCTTTAATCCGGCCAGGCGGGCCAGATCGACCGAACCCTCGGTCTGCCCGGTACGGACCAGGACCCCGCCCTTCCGGGCCCGGATGGGAAAAATGTGTCCGGGGCGGGCCAGGTCTTCCGGCTTGGTCTTCGGGTCGATGGTGGCCAGGATGGTCGTGGCCCGGTCATAGGCGGAAATCCCGGTGGTGGTGCCTTCCCGGGCATCGATGGAAACCGTGAAGGCGGTCCCGAAAGAAGCGGTATTTTCCGCCACCATCGGGGAAAGGTTCAACTCCCGGAGTCTTTCCTCGGTCAGGGCCAGGCAGATCAGGCCCCGGCCGTGGGTGGCCATGAAATTGATGATTTCGGGGGTTACCTTTTCGGCCGCGACCATGAGATCGCCTTCATTTTCCCGGTCCTCGTCATCCGAAAGGATGATCATGTGACCCTTCTGGATCTCCTGGATGGCTGTTTCAATTTTGGCGAATGGCATGATGCTTCTCCTTAATATTGCATGTCGTCATTTAATTTTTCTCATTTTAAAATTCTTGTCATTCCGGGCTTGACCCGGAATCCAGGATTTTTCCCGCCAGTTACCCGCTTTCGCGAGAACGGCTTCTGGATTCCCGCTTTCGCGGGAATGACTAACGGCGCACCTTAATTATATCGGGCGCGGCTCATTCCTCAATAAATCAGGTTTGTTTTCCAATCATCAATCGTAAATCGTCAATCGTCATTAAACAACGCCTTCGGGACGGCCCCCGGCCGGCCCGAGACGAACTTCTGTATGTACTTTCCGATCTGGTCCGCCTCCAGGTTGACCGGGCTCCCGGGGCTTTTTTCCTTCAGGCTGGTGTTGTCCCAGGTGAAGGGGATGACCGCGACCGCGAACTCTTCCGTCTTGAGCTCGGCGATCGTCAGGCTGATTCCCTCCACCGCCACCGATCCCCGCAGGACGAGGTAGGGGGCCACCTCCTCCGGGCAGCTGATCCAGACCCGGCGGGAGTTGCCTTCGGGCTCGATCCGGCGGATTTTGCCCACCCCGTCCACGTGCCCAGAAACCAGGTGGCCGCCGATCCGGTCGGTGGGGCGGAGGGCCCGCTCCAGGTTGACCTTTTCGCCCACCCGGAGCTTGCCCAGGGTGGAACGGTCCAGGCTCTGGGGTGAGACCTGGACGGTGAAGCCGGCGGGCGTGCTTTCCGTGACCGTCAGGCATACCCCGTTGACCGCCACGCTCTCCCCCGGCTTGAGGGGCGATATGCCCGGGGCCGCGATCGTGAAGATCCGTTCCCCGGCCAGCCCACGGAGGCCCTGGATTTTTCCCAGCTCTTCAATAATTCCGGTGAACATATTTAATTAAAATAACTACTCGGGTTATTAGGTTCAAGGTTCCCATTCGCTGTGCTCAGGGCAAGCAAAGTTCAAGGTTCAACGTTCAAGGTTTAGGAACTTCAGAAAATGCAAAAACGGTTTCGTTAGATTCTGAATTTTCAGCATATTCCGTCGTTAACTCTGAACCGTGAACGCTGAACTGTTGAACTTTGAACCCTGTTTATCTTTAACCCTGAACCGTGAACGCTGAACTGTGAACCTATATAGTTATTTAAGGATAGACGGGATAGGCGGTAATGAGAAGATCTTCTCCGACTTTCTGGATTTTCCGGTCCCGGACCGGGATGGCGGATTTCAGACGGGTGATTCCCACGCCGGCCAGGATGCCGGGGGCGAGCTTCCCCCCGATCAGCTTGGGGGCGAGGAAAATCATGAGCTTGTCGATCAGCCCGGCCTGGAGGAAGGCGGAGGCCAGTTCGGGCCCGCCCTCGAGCAGGAGGCTCATCACCCCTCTTTTCCCGAGAGCCCGGAGCAGGGCCCGGGGGTCAACCTTTCCCTTATTTTCCGGGAGGACGAGCACCTCGACCCCCCTTCGGCGCAGGATCTCCCGCTTTTTTGGGGAGGATTTCTTCGTGGTGGCGATCAGGGTGGGCGCGGGAAGGGGGGACCTGAGCATCCGGGCATTCAGCGGAATCCCCAGACGGCTGTCCATCACCACCCGGAGAGGGTTTTTCCCGGTTTTCCGATCCGGGCGGGCGGTCAGCTCCGGATCGTCTTTCCGGACGGTTCCGATCCCGGCCAGGATGGCGTCGCTTTTCGCCCGGAGGCGGTGAACCAGCCGGCGGGACGCCTCCCCGCTGATCCAGCGGGATTCCCCGGTCCCGGTGGCGACCCGGCCGTCCAGGGAGGCCGCCGCCTTGAAGGTGACGAAGGGCAGGCCGGTGGTGATGAACTTGACGTAATCCTCGTTCAGGTCCCGGCAGGTTTTTTCCTGGAGGCCGGACTCGACCCGGACGCCCTGTCTCCGGAGCCGGGCCAGGCCTTTGCCGGAAACCAGGGGGTTGGGATCGCGCATCCCCGCCACCACCCGCCTGATTCCCGCGGCTTTGACGGCTTCAGTACAGGGCCCGGTGCGGCCGTGATGGTCGCAGGGTTCGAGGGTGACGAAAAGGGTCGCGCCCCGGGCCAGTTTCCCGGCTTCCCGCAGGGCGTGGATCTCGGCGTGGGGGGTCCCGGCCCGGCGGTGATAACCCTTTCCGACGATCCGGCCGGACTTGACCACCACCGCGCCGACCCTCGGGTTGGGATTGGTCATCCCGTCGGCCTTCCGGGCCAGGCGGAGCGCCAGGTCCATGTATTTTTTATCCTGAGGCGTGATCATGATAAATCAATTGCGGAATTTAAAATCAGTTTCTAGTTTCGGGTTTAAAGTTTCGGGTTATAAGCGGGATAAATATTCCCGCAACCTAAAGGTTGCGCCTACCCGTTCTCAGCTGCTGGCTTCTTCTGCTTTTCCCAGCTACCTAACAACCAAGCTACCTTCTTTTTCCGGTCACCGGTTTCCGGCGACCTGCTACCTGCTGCTGTTTACTTGGGCCTTTCGTTCTTCAGGATTTCCCGGAGCTCGTGCATGAACTGGTTAATGTCCTTGAAATCCTGGTAGACCGAGGCGAAGCGGACGTAAGCCACCTGGTCGAGCTTGTGCAGTTCCCGCATCACCTCTTCACCGATGGAGCGGGAGGGGATCTCCCGGTTGCCCTCCACCTGCAGGCGCTTTTCGATCCGCTCCACCACCTTTTCGATCAGGTTGATGCTGATCGGGCGCTTTTCGCAGGCCTTCTGGATGCCGGAGACGATTTTCTTCCGGTCGAAAGCCTCCCGCCGGCCGTCCTTCTTCACCACCAGGGGCAGAACCTCCTCGACCCGCTCGTGGGTGGTGAACCTCCGCCCGCATTCCAGGCATTCCCGCCGGCGGCGGATAACCAAGCCGTCCCGGGAAAGCCGGGAATCGATGACCTTATCTTCCTGAAAACTGCAGAATGGGCATTTCATTTTTTTCCGCTCGCTTTCTGGAATTTTTTCACCTTGATCTTTGATCCCCGGAGCAGTTCCTGGGCCAGGGGGTCGGGATACCCTTCCTGATAAACGAGGTTTTCAATCCCGGCGTTGATCAGCATCTTGGTACAGATGGAGCAGGGAAAGAGGGTGGTGTAAAGGATTCCGCCCCGGATGGAAATCCCGTAATTGGCGGCCTGGATGATGGCATTCTGCTCGGCATGGAGTCCCCGGCAGAGTTCGTGGCGTTCGCCGGAGGGGACCTGGAGCTTCACCCGCAGGCAGCCCACCTCCCCGCAGTGGGAGAGGCCGCTCGGGGCGCCGTTGTAGCCCGTGGCCAGGACCCGGCGGTCCCGGGCCACCACCGCCCCCACCTTGCGTCGGAGGCACGTTGACCTCCGGGAGGCGAGCTGGGCGAACCCCATAAAATATTCATCCCAGCCCGGGCGGGATTCTTTTCCCCGGCGGTCAGCAGCTTTTCGGGATGTCTTCTTCAATGCAGGCAATTTTCTCCAAGCGCCGGGAATGCCGGTTCCCGGCAAACGCGGTTTTCAGCCAGACCCGGACAATCTCCTCGGCCAGACCCTTGCCGGTTACCCTTCCTCCCAGGACCAGGATGTTGGAATCGGTGTGTTCGCGGCTCATGCGGGCCAGGTAGAGGTCGTTGACCAGGGTGGCCCGGATCCCGCGGAAACGGTTGGCGGTGATGGACATGCCCAGGCCGGTCCCGCAGACGAGGATCCCGCGCTCCGCCTCGCCCCCCGCCACCTTGCGGGCGACTGCGGCGGCGTAATCCGGGTAATCCACCGGTTCGATGCTGTGACAGCCCAGGTCCAGGGGTTCATGGCCCAGGTCCTTGAGCAGGCGGATCACGAATTCCTTCAGTTCAAATCCTCCGTGATCGGAGGCAACGGCGATTTTCATTTTCTCTCGGCTCCTTGTTTGAAAGTATTTTAAATCTGTTTAGACCCTTCGACTCCGCTCAGGGTAAACGCGTTTTTAATATATAAATGCATAAGGTGGCGTTTAGTTGCTCCCCCGGGTTTCCCGGCGGATATAGTTGACCGTGTCCTGAACAGTTTTGATTCCCTCGACCTTATCGTCCGGGATCGAAATATCAAATTCGTCTTCCATCGCCATCACCAGCTCAACGAGGTCAAGGGAGTCGGCTCCCAGGTCTTCCATGAACCTGGCCTCCGGCTGGATCTCTTCGACTCCCATTCCCAGTTGTTCCGAGATTATATTTATGACCTTATCCTCGAGCTTCATTCCCGCACCTTTCTTCCGGCCTGGAGTATATATTGCCCTAAATTATATATATTGTCCTTTTTCTTATAACTTATTCAAGGGGAAAGAAAAACAGGCAACAAAAATTGACGATTGTAGATTGACGATTGACGAATGAAAATCAAATAAATTTTACCGATAGCCGCAGGCTTAAGGTTGCGCTTCGAAGAAGCCGGGCGTCTTGCCTGGCAAACAATCGGTAGCCGCAGCCTTTAGGCTGCGAAATGATTAGAGATTTCCCCTCACCTTATGGTATTCTGAGAACAACCAGATGGGCTTCCAAACTTTAATTATTCTTCTGTCGTTAATTAGTTTCATTCCCGATCAAGGCAGGGCGAATATTCCCTTTCAAAAAAACGGCTTGGTGCAGGGGCAATATTTAATTGCGCAGGATACGGACGTATTTTTCCCGGAATCAAAAAGTTATTCCTCTCCTGTTTCTGCCCCTATTATTAAAACCATCAAACCTCATGGTGCAGGTTTCAGTCTCTCAGCTTCTTTAGGATTTTGTGAATTATTTCATTCTGGTGATGATGGTGATATGCATAAGCCTGGCTTTACCTATAAATTTTCTGGAGATTATTGGTTTGGTGATCATTTCGGATTAGGAATTGAACTACAATTTCTCAATCTTTTTGGGAGTCATTCTAATGGCGATTTTAGATTATCTAACCATGATGAATTCAATTATTATGTGTCTCCTTACATAAAAGTGGGATTATTTACCACACAAAATCAGAGGATATTTTTTAATTTTGGTTTTGGATATGGAGAACCGCGGTATGGCAAAGATATGGGTGATGGTCCTTATCCAAATAGCAAAAGGATTATAGTAAAATTTGATTTGGGGTGGGGAATTAAGATCGGCAAGAATTGTGAGGCTGGGATATTAATTGACAATAAGTTAATGGAAGCTGGATCACCTGGGAGTGAATATGGAGGTTCTGCTCTTTTCTTACTTTCAGCATCTCCTTTCGTCGGATATGTTTTTTAGAATTGCCGATTGACCGCCGCGGTAAGCTAATCAAAAGGGCGAGCCCCACCACTACATCAAAATAGTTTCTGGTTTCGGGTTTAAGGTTTCGAGTTAAAGCCGATACGGTAATGCGTCGAAAGTTCTTTTTATTTTGCCCGTCATTCCGGGCGTGACCCGGAATCCAGATTTTTAATCCTTTTATCATCCTGAGTCCTTTGCCTATTGTCATCCTGAGTCCTTCGCCTTTTTTTCATCTCGAATACTTCACTTCTTGTCATCCTGAGCGAAGCGAAGGATCTCGAAGGGCTCAGGATAAACGCCAGCGAAGGATCTGGTTTTTTAGTAGAAGCGAGATTCTTCCCTCGACCATTCTCGGGACAAGTCGCCGGAGGTTTACACTGAGCGAAGCGAATGTGCTCAGAATGACAGGGAGAGTAGTTTGCCGATTTATCGGCGGTTTATAAATCGCCCGAAAGCCTGCGGAGGGATTCCCCAACCGTCATTCCGCACTTGATGCGGAATCCAGTATTTAATAAATGATAACTTCTGGATCCCCGCTTTCGCGGGGATGACGAACTATTTGGCGGTTACCGGTTACCGGCTACTTGCTACCTGCTACGGTATTTTTCGAGTGATTCCAGATTTTCGATGTTGGCCACCTGGATGCTCCGGTCGATCCGGCGGGTGAGGCCGGAAAGCACCCGGCCGGGGCCGACCTCCAGGATCTGGTCCACGCCTGATTTCTTCAGCGTCAGGATCGAGTCCTCCCAGAGCACCGGGTGGGCGACCTGCTTGGCCAAAAGTTCGGTGATGACGGATTTATCCTTATAAAATTCGCCGGTGCAGTTGGCCACCACCGGCACGCGGAGGTCGTGGCAGGT
>JAQTNV010000065.1 GCA_028713675.1 bacterium | reverse complement strand
ATAAGCTGGCAGGAATATTAGATGGGACCCTGACCGCGAACATCTATGGCGCTTTCGAGGCCGCCCATATGTCTTATTGGAATATCGATTGGAAAGTCAGCTCGTATGCCTGCGTAATGGGAAGGATCCTTTACGGTCAGTCGGTTCAACCTGGTGTTACCCTGAATGTTTTGTCGGCGAACTACACGTTTTCCTCCGACGTTTCCTGGTGGCGGTCTCATAATGTTACAGACGAAGATGGCTGGTTCCTACAGCCGGTATTGAAATCGGAATCCGAAGGGGAAGATTCCGATTCAGATTCCGTATATGGGGAGATCCATAAAACGAAAATCATCGCTGTTATTGACGGGCAGACTTTCGATTTAGGCACTTTAAACGATCCCAACACACTTTCCCCATATGCGTTGGGCGATGCGCGTGCATGTGACCCCCCAAATTGCCCGAAATGCACAAATATAGGAGATTTTAATCTAAGCAAACCAATCGCTCCCCAACCCTGCGAGATTTACGGGATAGCCAAATTCAGCGGGATCACAACGGTTTTGGGAGGGGCGGGTAATCCCCCCGTGGTGGGGTCCCCGGTCGCCGGGGTCAGCGTCAGCGCGATGGATGGCGCCATGGATCCGGCCCGGAGAACCGAAATCTGCACCCGGTCCGGACAGGATATCTGCCTGCCGGCCGCGGTTTCCGATCAGAACGGGCTCTTCCATATTACTTACGCGGTTGACGTCAACGCCCTTTGGCAGGGTTCCGTAACCATCACGGGCTCGAATTATACAGAGGGTTATAACGGCCAGAGGATTATCGAGGCTTGTCCGGCTTCCTCGGCACAGAATCCGCTGGTTTTTCCGGTCGATTATTTCTATAACCGTCCCGGCGGGTATCCCAACGCGCCGGAAGGGGTTACTTCCATCGGTGCCTGCGGAGAGCTGACCAATCTTGTCTGGACGGACCGCGCCGATAATGAAGATGGGATCAGGATTGAAAGACGGGAAGGGGACGGGAATTGGATGGTGCTCGCCGACCTGGCGGCTAATACCGCCGGCCACCCCGATTCGATCACGAAAAGGAACACGAATTACTGTTATCGGGTCATCGCGTATCGATCGATCGACGGGACGGCTTTGGAATCTCCTTCCCGGGATTATTGCCTGACCACCCCCAACCAGCATTGTCCGCCCCCTCCGCCTTCTCCTTCGAACCTGGCAGGCAGTGCGATTCCCAGCCAGGTGTCATTAACCTGGAAGGAGAAGGATCGGGAGATCGGTTACAAGATCGCCAAGCGGCAGATTCTGGACGGTCCCTGCACCGAAGGGGGAGCGGGACTGGATTGGGACACGGTTTACCACAAGGGGTATGTCGAGGTGGCGGTGACCGGTGAGAATACGGGTTCTTACAGTGATCCGCTGGTCAGCGCGGGCGCCTGCTACTGTTACCGGGTGTTCGCCTACAACGAGGCGGGGAATTCCGGGAGCTCGAACCCGGCCTGCCTGGTTGTCCCTTACTGCAATGAGGGTGAGGTGGGGACCTGTTATACCGGCCCGGCCGGGACCGCCGATATCGGGGAATGCCGGAGCGGACAGAAGATATGTTCAAACGGGGATTGGGGTCCCTGCCTGAACGAAGTTTTGCCCCGGAACGAGGTCTGTGACGGAATGGATAACAACTGCGATACCCTCGTTGATGACGGGGTGAAGGACGTCTTTTACCGGGACGCGGACGGCGACAGCTGGGGCGATTCGACGAAGCCCGTCTACGCCTGTTACGCCCCCGCCGG
This sequence comes from bacterium, assembly GCA_028713675.1. Classification (GTDB taxonomy): domain Bacteria; phylum Desulfobacterota; class JAPLJL01; order JAPLJL01; family JAPLJL01; genus JAPLJL01. Next base: position 16,991 of record JAQTNV010000065.1, on the reverse strand, counting down.
GTATGTTTCCCGGGTCGGCGATTGCGCCGATACCAATCCCTATGTTCATCCGGGGTCCGCGGAAATATGCGATGGGGTGAATGACGAGAATTGCAGCGGGGCGGTGGACGAGGGCTGCTCTTGTGTCAACGGCGCGACCCGTACGTGCGGGAGTTCCGCGGTGGGTGAATGTCGCAAAGGAACTCAAACCTGCGCCAGCGGCGGCTGGGGTCCATGTATCGGCAGTATCGAACCGGTGGCGGAGACCTGCGACGGTAAGGACAACGACTGCGACGGAAAAACCGATGAGGTATGCGCCCTGGCACCTTCGGGACTTTTCGCCGTCGTTCTCTCCAGCTCCCGGATCCAGCTGGGCTGGAATGATAATTCCACCAACGAAGAGGGCTTCCGGGTGGAACGGAAACTGGTCGGTTGGAGCTATGCGCAGATCGGATCTGCTCCCGCAGACTCGATCATATATGGCGATGCGAATTTTGAATATAATACCGGCTACTATTACCGGATCTACTCCTTCAATTCGGCCGGGGACTCGGACTATTCAAACGAGGTTTATGTGATGTCGCCGGACCATCCCATGGGCGTGCCCGCCAACCTGGTTGCCAGTGCCGTTTCCTCTTCGCAGATCAATCTGAGCTGGGCGGACAAATCCGATAACGAGAACGGGTTTAAAATCGAGCGGAAAACCGGGGCGACCGGGACATACAGTGTAGTCGCCACACTCCCGGCCGACAGCGCTTCATTCTCCGATTCCAATCTGATCTCGGGCACTACCTATTTTTACCGGGTGTATGGTTATAACTCGTTGGAAAATTCCGGATATTCCAATGTGGCTTCCACCGCCACCGATCCGCCTTCCGCCCCGACCGAACTGCACGTGGTCCCGATCGATTCCTCCCGGATCGACGTTACCTGGCAGGATAATTCCGGCGACGAGCTGGGATTCAAACTGGAACAGAAAGTCGGCGCGAACGGGACATATGGATTGATCGCCACGCTCCCGGCCGGCTCCACTTTCTATTCCGATCTCGGTTTGACTCAGGGGGATGTGTTTTACTACCGGGTTTATGCATACGGATCGGAAAGAGCCAGTGACTATTCCAACGAAGCCTTGACGGCCACCCGGCCGTTATCCAGCACCATCTCCGGCGGATATCAATTTGCCTGCGCCCTGACCACCGCCGGGGGAGTCAAGTGCTGGGGCTACAATTACTACGGTCAGCTCGGGAACGGGGAATTCAGCAACGGCAGTTCCGTTCCGGTTGACGTGGTCGGTCTTTCCAGCGGCGCGGTCGCCGTGGCCAACGGTTTTCAGCATACCTGCGCATTAACTTCTGCCGGTGGGGTGAAATGTTGGGGCGATAATTACTTTTGGCAGCTCGGGTACTCGGATTGGAACGGACCACAAGTGTGCGGGGATGAGGATGGGTGCAGCATGGTACCGATAGATATGGTCGGTCTTTCCAGTGGAGTAATTGCGCTGGCCGCCGGGTGTTACCATACCTGCGCCCTCCTTGATACCGGAGGGGTAAAATGCTGGGGCGCCAACTGGAGCGGTGAGCTGGGAGACGGGACAACCAATGACAACTGGATTCCAGTGGATGTTTCCGGTCTTTCTCCGGCGGTAAAAGCGATCACTGCCGGATGTGAGCATACCTGCGCGCTCATGGAGACAGGGGGTGTCAAGTGCTGGGGCAGCAATTTTTCCGGCGAGTTGGGTGTCGGCAGTTCCACCGTCGAAAAAAGCGTCGTACCGGCGGATGTGGTGGGGCTTGCCGGCGGAGTCGTCGCCATAGACGCTACTGAGGATGGGATGCATTCCTGCGCCCTTCTGGATACCGGGGGAGTAAAGTGCTGGGGTAACAATCGGTATGGCCAGTTGGGAATCGGAAATGCCAGCGGCCCGGAAACCTGCTATTGGGGAGACATCTGCAGTACCACGCCGATGGATGTGGTTGGGCTTTCCAGCGGGGTCAGCGCCGTCACGACCGAGTGGAAACACTCCTGCGCCCTGACCGATTCCGGCGGGATGAAGTGCTGGGGGGATAACGAACGGGGAGAATTGGGGAACGGGGCCACGGCCGCGAGTTATACCCCCGTGGCGGTCTCCGGGCTTTCCTCCGGCGCCGCGGTCATTTCCGCCAGCGATGAGGGCACTTGCGCGGTTCTCACCGGAGGCGGGATCAGGTGCTGGGGAGACAATTCGTACGGGCAAGCCGGGGATGGGACCTGGGCTCTTCATTCCACCGCGGTTAACGTGGCTGGATTGGCCGGAGGTATTTCCGAAGCGATGGCGGGAGATAGTTTCTCCTGTTCATTATCCGAAGCCGGGGGAGTCAAGTGCTGGGGTAATAATGGAGGCGGTCAGCTGGGAGATGGCACCATTATCGCCAGAAACACACCGGTTGATGTGATCGGATTATCCTCCGGCGTTATCGCTCTGGCGACCGGGGGAGATCATTCCTGTGCCCTTCTCAATACCGGAGGGGTTAAATGCTGGGGCTACAATTATGTCGGACAGCTGGGAGTGGGAACTTATACCGGCCCGGAGATCTGCGGGGATACCGCCTGCAGCACGAGACCGGTTGCGATCCCCGGGCTGGCGAGCGGCGTAACCGCGATCGCGGCCGGGGATAGTCATGCCTGCGCGATCCTTGGCTCTGGAGCGGTGAAGTGCTGGGGGTATAACAGTTATGGGCAGCTTGGAATTGGAAATAAAAACGGGCCGGAAACCTGCTACAGCACACTAAAATGCAGCACCACCCCGATTGCGGTGCCGGCTATTTCCAGCGGAGCGAAATCACTCGCGTTGGGGTATGGTCATTCTTGCGCTCTTCTCAGTACGGGAGGAGTAAAATGCTGGGGAGAAAATATGTATAGTCAGGTTGGTGATGGCACCACGACGGATCGAATGACCCCTGTGAATGTCTACAGCCTTACCTCCGGCGTAGCCAGCATTTCTGCCGGGGGCGACAATGCCTGTGCGATTCTGAATTCCGGGATAGTACGATGCTGGGGAGATAATTCCGATGGTCAGATTGGAACCGGAAGCTTGATCGGGCCCACAACCTGCATGTATAAACCCTGCAGCGGGATACCCATGAATGTTTTAGGCTTGGGGACCGGGGTGAATATGATTGACGTCGGTTCCAACGGTTCCGCGTGCGTGGTCACCACTTCGGGGGGGATCAAATGCTGGGGGAAAAATACCGATGACCAGCTGGGGATTGGAATAGATTCCGGTCCGCAATGGTGCGGGGAGGGGTATTCTTTCTGCACGCCTTCTCCCATGGATGCAATCGGCCTGAACTCGGGAATGCTTTCGGTCTCCGCCGGCGCTTGGCACTCCTGCGCAGTTACTGATACCGGCATGGTCAAATGCTGGGGCAATAATTGGACCGGTGCGCTGGGTGATGGATCGTTGGGCTATCGAACCACCCCGGTCGATGTGGTCGGGATGGGGCCGTAACCAGGCCGGGCAGATTTGATTTTTCGGCGGCGCCCGAACTCCACCCGAAAGGGCGGGGTCCGGGCGCCGCCGAGTTTTTGATTTCCGGAACGAACAATTATAAAATGCTGCCTGACCAAGCGTTGAACCAATCAAGATGAATTTCCGGAAAGACCACGCCTATCTTTTTCTGCTCCTGGGGCTTGGGATTGTTTTCTGGGCAGAAGCGCTTGTTCCCGGGAACATGTTTTTTATCCGGGACATTCCCTCGGCCATCGCGGCCAAGAAATATTCCTGGTCCGGGTTGAACGGGCCCACGCTCTGGCTTCCTTACAGTTTCTTCGGACTGCCTCACGCGGCCAATCCGCAGTCGGAAGCGTTTTATCCCCTGAATTTCATATTTTCGTTTTTCGGCCCGGAGCGGGGCGTGGTTTTCGACGTGGTTTTCCATCACCTGTTTTTCCTGATTACGTTTTACCTGGCTTTGCGGAAGGTCGGGTTCGGGGAAGAGGCCAGCCTGATCGGCACGGCCGGGTTCGGGTTTGGCGGATACCTGATTTCGCTTACTTTCATCCCCCTGTTTTTAAGGACCATTGCCTGGCTGGGATTGCTGATTATCTGCCTGAATAACGTTCTGGAAACGCGGTGGCTCAAATGGACTCTTTGTCTGGGACTGGTGATGGCGGCGCAGGTCATGAGCGGGGAAATTCAGCTGGCGGGGATGAGCTGGGCGCTGGCTTTCGCGGTGGTGGTCCTGGCCCCCGGGCGGAAGGTGCGTTCCCGGGATCTGCTCAAGGCCTCGGGGGCGCTGGTTTTGGGACTGGCGGGGAGCGTGATCATGAACCTGCCCCAGATTGCTCTCACGAAGGAGCTGGTTCCGCTTTCGAACCGGGCGGCGGGGCTGAGCCTGACGGACGCGACCGAATGGTCTTTATCCTTCTCGCAGCTGGGATCGCTATTTTTCCCCAATTACCTCCTCAAATTAACGATGTTTCCCTACTGGGATTTGGGTTTCTTCTATGGTTTTTCCTATTTTCTAAGTCATTACCTGGGGGTGACTTTAATAATTATGGCGGTTTTCTCATTCGCGGCCCCGGAAAAATCACGGGTGCTTTTCTGGCTGGTTCTGTTTTATTTCGGCCTGGCCATGATACTGGGGGGTAACCTGGGACTTTATCCGTTTTTTTACAAACACCTGCCCGGGTTTAATCTGTTCAAATTTCCGGAAAAGTTTTTCCTGTTTGTAAACTTCAGCTTCATTCTGCTCGCGGTTTACGGATATGAATACCTCTCCGGCTGGAAGCATTATTTCTCCCGGGGTGCGTGGGTATGCTGGCTGGCCGCGGCGGTAATCATGATTTTTCTTTTTATCCATCCGCTTCGGATCCAGGATTTCGGGGAGAACTACCTGGCCATTACCGGATATCTTTTCTGGAGGAACATTTTACGGATTTCGATTCTTTTCCTGGTTGGATTGGGATTGATATTAATGATCGGGAAGGCGAAAGCGCGCTGGCTGGGGTTGGGATTGGCCTTGGCGATTTTCCTGGATCTGTTTGCCGCCCATCGGTACCTCAATGCGGTTACCGCCGGGGATTTTTTCCAGCCGAATGCGTTTATCCAGGAATTATCGGCGGAGAGGAAAAACCGGATTGTTCCCCCGCGCATATTGTCGGTTCCACCTACGGATCTGGATTTGATTGAAAAAATGAAGATTAGCCCGATTGGATATTTAGCGGAATTGCCGAATAAATTACTGGCCGACGGCTGGTCTGTTTATTTTGGCTTGGACGATATCCGGTGGTCCGGCGGCACGTTATATCCGGAGGAGGTGAATAAATTCAGGAAACTTCTGGTCGGTGCCCAAGGGAAGCAATATGATCAGATCCTGGCCCGGGCCGGAGTGGAATATTTTTATTATCCAGATCGGGGTTTTGCCGGGATCCCCGGCGTTTTCCCGAGGGCGGGAATATATTATCAGGTGCGGGGGATGAACGACCGGGATCAGGCGGAAAAGCTCTGGTCGGCTGAGGATTTCCCCGCCGATCAGGTGCTTCTGATCGAGACCGATCCGGAAAAGGCGGCCTCCGGTCCGGCCCCGCTCAAGTCGGAGCCGGCCCGGATTATCGAATACCTGAACGAGAAGGTAACGGTGGAAGCGGAGGCGAGGGAGGCCGGGTGGCTTCTGCTTCTGGACACTTATTATCCGGGTTGGAAAGCGGAAGTGGATGGCCGGCCGGAGGAAATTTACCGCGCCGACGGTTTTTTCCGGGCGGTGAGGATTCCGGCGGGAAAGCACCGGGTTATCTTCACTTATTTGCCGGCAATTTTAAAAAAATCAGTCTGGGTCAGCGGGATCGGATTGTTGATTTGGGTGGGATTGCTTGCCGCTGTCATTACCCGGGGGAAGAAACAGGAAAAAGCGGTCTGTAATTCTAATAAAACCTGACCCTGATTTTCCCGCGGAATAAAAATGGTGCCGAGGAGGGGACTCGAACCCCTACAAGCTTTCGCCCACTAGATCCTGAGTCTAGCGCGTCTGCCAATTCCGCCACCTCGGCACGTCGGAAAATAATAATATAATTTAAATCAAAGTCACACAAGATCGGTCTGGTACTTCTTCACCCTCCCCTTTATCCCCTCCCCTCAAGGGAGGGGAATCTCATTTTGGTTGGATTTTGAGACCCCGCCTCCAGGGCGGGACAGACCGCTCAACTGGACTTGGGGATCTTCTCCCAGTCCTTGAGGAATTTCTCCAGGCCGATATCGGTGAGCGGGTGCTTGAACATCTGCTCGATCACCTTGAGAGGGATCGTGCAGATGCCGGCCCCGATCCGGGCCGCGTCCAGGACATGGAGCGGGTGGCGGATGGAAGCCACGATGATCTCGGTGGGGAAGGCGTAATTATTGTAAATGGTGACGATATCGCTGATCAGGTCCATCCCGGTATGGGAGATGTCGTCCAGCCGCCCGATGAAGGGGCTCGCGTAGCTGGCCCCGGCCTTGGCGGCGAGGAGGGCCTGGAGGGGGGAAAAAACCAGGGTGATATTAACTTTTATTCCTTCCCCGGAGAGCTGGCGGGTGGCCTGGATCCCGGGCGGGGTCATCGGGATCTTCAAAACGATGTTGTTGGCGATCTTGGCCAGTTCCCTTCCCTCCCGGACCATGCCGGGGACATCCTTGGCGACGACCTCCACGTTCACCGGGCCCGTGATCTCCGCGCAGATTTCCTCGACAACTTCCCGGAAGGTCCTCTTGGTGGCGGCAATCAGGGAGGGGTTGGTGGTCACCCCGTCCAGAAATCCCCAGGAATTGGCCTGGCGGATCTCCTGGATATTCGCGGTATCAATGAAAATTTTCATTCCCTATTCCTCCTTTATTGTGCCCACCAACAGTGAATTGTAAGTGTCCATTATCTCTTTGGCAATCACGTCCGCGGAAAACCGGTTTTTGGCTTCCCGGTAGGCATTCTTTCCCATCTGGTTCCTTAAATCAACGTTTTCAATCAGGGCGGAGATTCTCTCCGCCAGGAGCCGCGTGTCCGGCCGGGGCACCAGGTAACCGGTTTCTCCCTCCCGGATCATCTCCGGCGGTTCCCCCCCCCAGAAGGCCACCACGGGTTTGCCCAGGGCCATGGCCTCGAGGATGATGTTCCCGGAGGCGGCCTCGTTGACGGCGGTATGGGCGACCAGGTCGCAGTCCCGGACGATTGTCCCGGGCTCGAAAACCCGGCCGTGGAAGGTGATCTCTCCCAGAACCCCGAGTTTTTCCGCCCGGTCTTTAATCCCGGCGAGGTAATCCCGGTCAAAGCATTCTCCGACCAGATGAAGCTCGAGCCGGGGATGGCGCTGCTTGACCTCCGCGAGGGCCTCGACCAGGTGGATCTGGCCTTTGGGGGGCTCGATATTGCTGACCATGGCGATTTTGAAATTGGGGCCGGGGGCCTTCGGGGCCGGGGGTTCGGGGGGAATCTCGATCCCGTTATAGATAACCTTCCAGTTTTTCAACTTCACCATTTTCGCGACGGAATTGTAGGTATGGTAGTGGTTGAAGATGAAAAGGTCGGTGAATTTTCCGGCGAGCCGCCACCTCCAGTTGGGGGTTTTTTTCGGGACCTCGCGGAGATGCCAGACGCACTTGGCGGGGGAGAGCCCGGCGGCCAGGGCGGCGGCGGGGAGAATCCCGGTATTGACGTGGACGATGTCGAAATGGTTTTTCGCGATCAGGCGGACCAGCCGGAGGATGTCGGCGCGGCTGAAAAAATTCTCCCTTTCCTTCCAGAGCCGGCATTCGATTCCCTGTTCCCGGTAGGCCTCCAGCATCGGGCCCGGCCGGGTCGCCAGGACGACGGGCTCGAACCGGGAACGGTCGAGGTGCCTGAGGACCCGGAGGAGGGAGATGGGCGCGCCGGAAAGTTCCATCCGGTGAACGATGTAGAGGATTTTAATCATCCGGGGTTCTGGAGTCTGACCGGGACGGATCAGGTTTTGCCGCGGGGCGGTTTGTTCCGGGCCAGCTTTTTCCTCACCCGCCAGGCCTTCCGGAGCGGGGGATATAAAAAGCCCAGCTTCGGTTTCATCACTTCGGTCATGACGAAATAGTAGAACCTTTTGCTCCGGGGCGAAAAGAGGCTTCCGCCGTACCGTAAACTGAACAGGAAATCCTGCAGTTTCATTATCCCGCGGGTGGTCAGGGATCCGGTCGTGCTGTCCGGATGGATCCGGAAATTGGACAGGACCTGGTCCACCCGATAGGTCTTAAACACCCGGGCCACCCGGATCCAGTAATCCAGGTCGTTTCCCCGGTTGTTGAACCTGCCGATTTTTTCGATCACCTCGCGCCGGTAAAAAGCCGAGGGGGTGGGAATGGCGCAGAAATCGTTGATTAACTCTTCCCAGACCAGGTCCGGGGCCTGGCACCTTTTTATCACCTCTCCTTTTTCATCGATGTTATTGAGGTCGCCGTAGACAAAGCAGGCCTCCGGATGGGACCGGAAAAAATCAACCACGATCTGGACGGCATCCGGCGGGTAAGTATCATCGGATCCGATCCAACCGAAGATTTCCCCCCGGGCCATCTGCAGACCTTTGTTCCAGGCGTCGCCCGCGCCCCGATCCGGTTCGGAGATAAACCTGATCCGGCCCGGATGCTCGGCCTGAAAGCGGGAGAGCATCGCTACCGTTCCGTCGGTGGAGCCGCCGTCGACGAAGATATGCTCAACCTGAGGGTAGGTTTGGGCGAGCACGCTTTGCACGCACGTCTCCAGGTACTTAACGCGGTTTAAAAGGGGGGTGATGATGCTGACGAGAGGACGATCCGGAAGGCGCGGGGGCGGGATCGGAGGGGCGGATTTGCGCATCTGGTTCTTCATCCCGCCGGTTCGATCGAGACCGGCCCGGCCTTCCGCGGAGGGGAGAAACGCACAGTTTGACGGGTTTTCATTTGACCTCACTGAATGACTGCCCGATGACGCATGCGCCTTCCGCGTAAGTCGCGATTTCCCAGCTTTTCGCGAAGGGCTGGCACTCAACCAGGGTGAAGCCGATGGCGCTGTCCCAGGTGTCCGACCGGGTGCCCCCGGTCATGATGCTGAAGGAAATTTTATATTTTCCGCTGGTGAGGATGAGCGGGCCGATTTCTATTTTCACTCTTTTGACCTTATGGCTGAAATAAATCCCGTGATACGGACCGGCCGCCCCGGTTGAAACCAGCTGCCCGAGCTCGTTATAAATACGAAACTCAGGGCTGAAATTGCCTTCGAGGATTTCCCCGTCAAAGTCGACGATGAGAATGATATTTTCCCCATACCTGAACATGGTGTTGTGTTCGCCTTGCGCGTTCAACATCTCCACCCGGCTGACATAAAATTTCAGTTTTTTGATTTCTTCGGGGCCGCGCTTGATCACATAAGTAGATTCGTGAAAGCGGTTGAGCTGCTGTTCTTCATAGTCCCTGACCACCTCGTTGGCGGGCCCTTTTTTGACGATCTGCCCGTTATCCAGCCAGATCGCGTTCTGGCACAGACTCCGAATCGCCCCCATGTTGTGGCTGATAAACAATACGGTCCGCCCTCCTTTGGCGATCCCCTGCATTTTCCCCAGGCACTTTTCCTGAAACGCGATGTCGCCCACCGCCAGCACTTCATCCACCAGCAGAATCTCCGGCTCCAGATGCGCCGCCACCGCGAAGGCCAGCCGGACATACATGCCGCTGGAATAATGTTTTATCGGGGTATCGATGAATTTCTCGATTTCGGCGAAACGGATGATTTCGCCGAATTTTTCCTTGATTTCCTTCCGGTGCATGCCCAGGATGGCGCCGTTCAAAAAGATGTTCTCCCTCCCGGTGAGCTCGGGGTGGAAACCGGTGCCCACTTCCAGGAGGCTCGCCAGCCGGCCGTGGATTTCCACCTCTCCGCTAGTGGGCTCGGTAATCCGGGACAATATTTTCAAAAGGGTGGTTTTCCCCGCCCCGTTCCGGCCGATAATGCCCAAAACCTCCCCTTCATTCACTTCGAGGGAAAGGTTTTTCAACGCCCAGATAATGTCTTCCTGATCGTCGGGAGACCGGCCGAGGCCGAACCGGGCCAGCTTTTTGAGCCCGGCTAAATTCCGGATCGGGTTTTTGACCCGGTCCATGATGGCTTCCCGGATGGTCGGGTGGTTTTTTAACGAGAGCCCGATGCGGTAGCACTTGGATAAATCGGATACCCTGATTATTTGATTGCTCGAGCGGTCCATGTTTTAAAGGAAACGCGATTTCAGGGCGCCGGCGGTATCAAAAGAATAAAAATCCCGGGAATCGACCGGATGAAGACGGCCGAAAGCAATTCCTGATAATAGTCGGACCTGTTTTCCCGGATAATCCGTGCATAATACCATTCCGCGTTCCTGATCCAGCGGACAAAATTAAATCACATCCGCGAACGTTTTCTCCATCCGTTTGAAGTAATACAGGCCGGTGATGAATATCAGTAAAATGATCGCAAAAGATATCTCCAGGGAAATCCAATCAATGGGCTTATGCCCCAGAATGCACGCCCGGTGAGCTTCGATCACGCCGGACATCGGGTTCAAGGCCAGGAGCCAGCGGTATTTTTCCGGAAGCATGGTCACGGGATATATCACCGGCGTGGCAAAAAGCCACAATTGAATCAAAAAAGGGATAACGAAGCGGATATCGCGATACTCCACGTTCATCGCGGAAAGCCATAATCCCACCCCGGTCGCGGCCAGAAATCCGCAAAATACCACCAGAGGCAGAACCAACAGCCCCGGGGAAGGCGGAAAATGATACCAGATCATCAGGAATACCATGACCCCCAGCGCGATCAGATAATCGACCAGACCCGCCAGGGTGGAGGCGGTCGGCATCAGGAGGCGGGGAAAATAGATCTTGCTGATCAGATGGGATCCCCCCACCAGACTGTTGCTGGACATGGAGAGCGCCCCGGCGAAATAGGTCCAGAGGATGAGACCGGAGTAGGAAAAGATCGGGTAGGGCACGCCGTCGGAAGGGACCTTGGCCATCCGCCCGAAAAAAATGGTGAACATGAACATCATGAACAGCGGCTGCAAAACCGCCCAGGCCGCCCCCAGCAGCGTCTGCTTGTATTTGACTTTGAGGTCCCGCCAGGTCAGGAAATACAGCAACTCCCGGTATTCGTAAAGATCCCTCCAGTTGATCGGGATCCAGCCCCGGGAGCGACGGATGATGATTGATTTCCCGTCATTTTCACGCATTTTTATATTATAAATCCAATACTTGGGGTATTCCAGCTTAAGCCGGTTCCGGTCTAGCGGTTGACTGCGGAAACATAAATTATCCGGTGGAGCTGATCAGGGGCCTGGCGGGACAGCGGAAGCACCGGGAAATCTTTTACTTTTTCCATATCGGCTTCGGTCAGCTCCGGTTTCAGGTTGATCCGGTGATAAACCAGGTAAGTAACGATATCGGCAAGAAATTTTTTAATGATTTTTCCCATCGGGAGGAGAAGAATTGCCCGGCCGATTTTCCGGGAAAGTGATTTCGGCACCGCCCGCAGAGGATCGGGTTTCTCCGGCTTCAATTCCGGCACGGGGTCTTTCGCGCCCGGCTCAATCCGGGCGGGGAAAGCGCCCCAGAATTCGGCTTGAAAATGGGAATCCTGGAGCAGGGAAAACAATTCCGGGACGGAATAATATTTATTGCTTAATCTGCTTCCCCGGAATCCGGGGATGTTTTTATTCGGGGTATTGAGAATCAGCAACCCGCCTTTTTTCAGGACGCGGTGACATTCCTGCAGAAAAACCGGCAGGTCATAATAAATGACCGCGGCCAGGGATATGACCACATCGTAAACTTCGTTCTGAAAAGGCAGGGCATGCGCGTCCATGACCATTAGATTGGCCCGGGACCCGTAATGTTCCCGGGCCAGGCGGATGCTCTGCGTGGTGATATCACCTCCGACCAGGTAGCGGGAATTTTTTGACAGGTAGCCCAGCCCGAGCCCCGGGCCGCAGCTGACCTCCAGAACCTTTTTTCCGGAGCAGTACCGGGCGGAAAAAAAATAGCGGTGGCAGATGATGGGAAATTGGTCGTCTTTATTGACCTTGGAACCCGGGGATTCGGTCTCGTGAAAAAAATCTTTCGCGTTCCGGAGAGCCAAGGCCGGTTTCACGGGGTCAGGACAGACGGTCCTGGTCCCGGCCCTTTTTCAGGAACAGGTTCAGGTGGTCGTTTTTCCCCTGGCAGAGCCGGAGGAGGTCGCCGGCCTGTTTCACCCGGAAATATTTCCGGTTGCCGATCTCCGGGGGCGTCGAGTAGTCCCCGCCGATCACGAACGCGGAAAAACCGTAATCCTCCAGGAGGCGGCGGACGAATTCCTCGGGGGAGCCGCCCATGTCCCGGATCAGGAGCGGGAAAAACTCGACGAACATCCGGAGGTTTTCCTGGCGGCGGATCAGCCGGTCCATCCCGGCCAGGGCCAGCAGCTCGGCGCCCTCCACGTCCATCTTGATCGCGTCCACGCGCAGGTCCGGGAAGCGGTCGTCCAGGCGGACCTTTTCCACCTCGATGAATTGCTCCTGCCGGTAGTCGTATTCCGGCCGGTAGGACCTGATCCCCTCGGGCTGGTTGATCGTGTGGTGCCCGGAATCGTAGGGGCAGATGTAGAGCTTGACCAGGCCGGGGGAGTCGGAAACCGCCTTTTGCTCCGGCCGCACCTGCTCATAGCCGTTGATCCGGAGGTTCTCGGTCAGGTAGCGGAAATTGGTCGGCTCGGGCTCGAAGGAAAAGACCTTTCCGGTTTTCCCGACCAGCCGGGCGGCCAGGAGGGAGAAGTACCCCACGTTGGCGCCCAGGTCGAGAAAGGTGTTCCCCGGCCGCAGCACTTTCCGGAAAAGCTTGGTCGTGTTTTTCTCGTGGATCCGGAAGAGGGCGTAAGCCCGGAAGGTGTTCTGCAGGGTGGGGTTCTGGTGGAACACCTCGAGCAGCATTTTGCTCCCCTGGACTTCCAGGATGTTGTCCGGAGGCCAGAAGGACCACATGGATTCGTACAGGGAGGGATAGAGGGTCCGGTAAACGGGGACCTTGCGGGTCCCCCTTTTCGGGAGCAGAAGAAAAAGCTTGGACAGGGATTTATACACGAGCGTTCTGGGACGTTCCGGCATGATGTCTTAACCCCGTTTCTCGATTAACTGCTGATAAAGTGTTTCCACTTTTCCCATTTCCCGGTACAGGTCATTTTTTTCCATAATAACCTGCCGGGCCAGTTTTCCAAAGCTTTCCCTCCGTTCCGGATGGCCGAGCAGGTCGATAATCCGGGCGGCCAGGGTCCCGGGGTCGCTCAGGGGGACCAGGCAGCCGCTGACCCCGTCTTCGACCCATTTGCGGTTGTCCCCGAAGTCCGTGATCACCACCGGCCGGGCGCAGGCCATCGCCTCGGCGGTGCTGGCGGACAAGCCGGCGTCGGAAAGCGAGGTGGAGACGTAGATCTCGGAACTGGCCAGGTACCGGGGCAAACGGTCGTTGGGGATGTTGCCGATGAAGCGGACGGCCTCGGCCGCCCCCAGGGAGGAGGCCAGTTCCTGGAGCTTGGTTTTCAGCGGGCCTTCCCCGGCGATGATGAAACGGGCGGAGGGGCAGGATTTCAGGACCACGGGCGCGGCCCGGACCAGGGATTCGACATCGTAAATCTGGCTCAGGCCCCGGAGGCTGATGATTAGGGGGCGGCCGGAGAACCCCAGCTCTTCCGCGAGCCGGTCGTCCTTGGCCTCCGGGTGGAATTTCCGGGTATCGACACCGAAGAAGATGATCCTGATTTTTTCGGGCCGGGCGCCCAGGTCGACCATGGGCTGGATGATGTGGTCGGCGTCGCAGGTCAGGAGGTCGGCCTTCCGGATCGCCAGCCGCACCTGGGCTTTGTAACTGCGGGATTCCCGGGGCCTGGTCAGGATATCCGAGCCCCAGGCGGTGATTACCAGCGGGTGAAAACCGCTCAGGTATCCCAGCCAGGCGTAATGAGTAAACGACTGCACGTGAATGATATCGGGCCGGATCCGCCCGATCAGGGAACGGATCCGCGCCAGGTTGTAAAGCTGGTTGAACGGGGTGGTCAGGGGCCGGAGCTGGTAAGGGAAGGGCTTGAACACATAAGACTCTACGTCGTCCATCCCCGGGTAGGAGAAAGGGTGCAGGGAGATCATGGAAATCCGGTGCTTCCGGTCGTAGAAATACTTCGCCCATTTTATGGTGTGGATGCTGTCGGCGCTGGCCAGGTAACAGATTTTCATGACTTGGTTTTCTTAGGTTCCCCGAGGATCACGAGGATGCGGATCCGCCGGGCGCCGACGGTGAGGAGGCAAGCGTTAAAAATTGCGAATTGGCCAGTCCGATGATTGGGATCAGGAAATAAATTCAAATCGGGCGCTCGCTTGCGGGCTAGACCAACCCCCGATACAGGGACTGGGTCAGTTCCTCCTGGGCCAGCTGGTCCTGGGCCAGGATGGGGGCCTTCCCCCGCCAGCGTTCGCCCAGGAAATCCCGGATCTGGCGCTTGACCTGGCCGGGGGAGAGCTGCAATTCATCGGCCAGGATCAGGGCGGCCCGCTGGGCGCAGCGGCAGCCCTGGCAGGGGCCGGTGCCGAGCTTGGTCCGGCGGCGGAGGTCCACCAGGTTCCGGGCCCATTCCTTCCGGATCGCGTAGCGGATTTCCGCCTCGATCACGGGTTCGCACCGGCAGACGATGGCCAGCTGGGAGGGATCCCGGCGGCTTTCCTCCAGGACTTCGTCGACCCGGGAGCCGTAGCGGTGGATCAGCCGTTCGGCCAGGTAGGGGGGGATCCCGTAGGAATCCGCGAGCGCCTTCCGGTCGGGAAGGCGGTCACCCCCGGGGAGGGGGAGGACATGGGTCCGGCAGGGGGAATTCACCCCGAGCTTCGCGCCGATCAGGTCGGCGGCCTCCTCGGACATCAGCCGGTAGGAGGCCAGCTTTCCTCCCGCGATGGTCAGGAAGCCGGGGATGCCGTTTTTCTCCTCGTGGTCCACGATCTCATGTTCCCGGGAGAGGGCGTCCTCGTTCTTGCCCCAATGGTAAAGCGTGATCCGGACCCCGGTCATGACCCGGGAGATCCGGCCCCGGCGGACCGGGGGAAAGACCCGCCCGATCCCCTCCAGGAGATACTCGATTTCGTCCTGGGTGGCCTCGAGCTGGTCGAGACTGCCGTAATAGTCGTCGTCGGTGGTCCCGAGGATGGAGCCGTTTTCGTGGGGCATGAGAAAGATCTGCCGCCCGTCGATGGCAAAGGTGAAAATGGCCATGTTGGAAATCCGGCGGTCGAAGATGAGGTGAACCCCTTTACCCGGCCGGATCTTGACCTCGACCCCGGCCATCTCGGCCACCCGGGGGAGCCAGGGGCCGGCGGCGTTCATCACGATGTCGGTCCGGATGGTTTCTTCCGCTCCGGTCAGGAGGTTCCGGACCAGGAGGCCCCGGACCCGTTTTCCTTCCTTGATGACGCTCAAAACCTCGGTATGATTCCTGATCTCCGCCCCGGCTTCCGCGGCGGAAAGGGCGTTCATGGCGCAGAGCCGGAAGGTGTCGATTCCCCATTCGTCCATGGTGACCGCCCCCACGATGTCGGGGTTGATCCCGGGCTCGAGCTCCAGGGCCTCCGCGCGGGTCAGCCGGGTGTGGGGCTTGCCCCGTTTCATGGGGATAAAACGGTCATAGGCCTCGAAAAAGGTCTCCATGAGCTCCAGGAAAATCCTGGCGAAAGGGGTGGAGCTGAGGATCGGGGTCAGAAAGGGAATCCGGAAGAGCAGGTGGGGGGCGATTTTCTGGATGTATCCCGAGTCCAGGCAGGAATTCTTGGTGGTCTGGACGTCGGATTGCAGGTAGCGGGGCCCCCCGTGGATCATCCCCGAACAGGCCCCGGTGGTCCCGGAGGAGAAGTCGTTTTTCTCGAGCAGGACGGTGTGGATACCCCGGAGGGCCAGGTCCCGGGCGATCCCGCTCCCGTTGACCCCCCCGCCGATCACGGCGACCTGGAATTCGCTGGCCATTTTGGTCTACCTCCGGAAGCGGGTGTTCCCCTCTGGATTAAGGGGCGGGTGTCCGCTTAACGATTAATTATAACAGGGGCCCGGGAGAAAGTATCCGCGATTTTGTTTTTATCTCAAGGCCGATAACAGGGGGTCGCGGGCGGCCAGGCCGCCGAGCCGGGGATCCAGGCTCCGGGCCGTTTTCAGGGAAGCCCGCGCGGCGGCGGTCTCTCCCGCCCCGGCCTGGGCCCGGGCCAGGTGGTACCAGAGTTCGGGAGAGCCGGGTGATTGCCCGGCCGCGGGGAGAAGGGTTTCCTCCGCGGCCCGGTATTTTTTCATTTCAATGTAGGCCTGGCCGAGGTAGCTCCGGGCGGCCAGGTTCTGCGGGTCGGCCTCCAGCGCCGCCTGATATCCCCCGGCGGCTTTTTCCAGGTCTCCCTGGTAAAAGCGGGCCTGGGAGACGGCCAGGAGGATTTCCGGGGATTGGGGATAAATTTTCAGGGCCTTTTCCCCGGCCTGGATCACCGCGTCGTATTCCTTGGCTCCCAGTTTCAGGTTGAGCAGGAGGGAAAAAAGCTCGGGCGCGGGCCGGGGAAAAAGCTCGACCGACCGCTCGATTTCCCGGACGGCTTCCGGTTCCCGCCCGAGTTCCACCAGCATCACCCCCAGGGCCTGGTGCCCCCGGGCCGAGTAGGGGTTGAGCTCGAGATAGCTTTTCATGTCCGCGGCGGCGTCCGGGATGTTCTTCAGCAAATGACGGCACATGGCCCGGTTGTAATAGTAACCGGCCCGCTTCGGGTAGGCGGCGATGGCGCGGGAAAGGGATTGCTCGGCCGGGGCGGCTTTTTCCACCGCCATCCGGCGGAGGCCGTCCCGGAAAAAGACCTCGGCCCGGGCGATCCGGAGGTTCTGGGAAGTGACATAAACCAGCAGCAGGGTGAAAACCGCTCCCAGCGCCGCCAGGGCCGCGGTCAGGGCTTTCCCCCGGTTTGCCCGGGGCGGTTCCCTGGTTTTCATCTCGCCG
>JAQTNV010000064.1 GCA_028713675.1 bacterium | reverse complement strand
GGGAGATCGTGATCGACGAGGTGGCGGGGATGGCGGTCACCCTTTTCCTCGTCCCCTTCACCCCGGGAAGCGTGATCCTGGGTTTCGGGCTTTTCCGCTTCTTCGACATCGTCAAGCTGGGGCCGGTAAAGTGGGCCGACAAACGGCTCTCGGGCGGGGTGGGAATCGTTGCCGATGACCTTCTGGCCGGGGTTTTCGCCAACCTCTCCCTCCGGCTTCTGCTCTGGGTTTTCCCCGTCATGGGGATACTGGATTAACGGGCATAGGGCATAGGGCATAGAGCAGAGAGCAGAGAGCAGAGGGCATAGAGCAAGGAGCACCAGCACACCAGGCACAAGAACACCGGTAAACAGAAAAAATATTCCGGGTTTATTGGGTTTTCCGAGGAACCGGTTGGGAAAAGAACTGGATTCCGGCTTCCGCCGGAATGACGATAAAAAGGGGGAAGGATCAAAAAGATGAAAGCTGACCGCTGATAGCTGAAAGCTTATAGGTTTTTCCCGGTCTACCGTCTACGGTCTGCCGTCTACCTTTATAATCATGACTCGTCCTAAGGCCTTTATCCTTTTGATCGGCAATGAACTCGTCCGCGGAAGCGTGGCCGATATCAACGGCTCCCTGGCCGCCCGGGAGCTCCGGCGGATCGGGTTTCAGATTGCCGGTTTCGAGATTGTCGGGGACGACGACCAGGCCATCGAGCGGGCCCTCCGGGCCTCCGGGGAAAGGGCCGAGGTCGTAATCGTCGGCGGGGGCCTGGGGCCCACGGACGACGACCGGACCCGCGGGGCGGCGGCCCGGTTCTTCGGGCGGGAGCTGGTCTTCAACGCGGAGGCCTGGGAAAATATCGAGGACTGGTTCCAGAACCTGAAGCGGAAACCCGTCCCCGACGACCGCCGCCAGGCCGAGTTCCCGGCCGGCGCGGAGATGATCCCCAACCGCCACGGAACCGCCCCGGGGTTTTTCTTCCGGCAAGCCCAAACCCGGTACTATTTTCTCCAGGGCGTCCCCCGGGAGTTTTCGGCCTTCCTGCAGGAGGAGATCATCCCCCGCCTCCGGAAGGAATTTTCCCTCCCTTCCCCCCAGATTTTCCGGACGCTCAAGGTCTTCGGCATTTCCGAGGGCCGGGTGGGGGCCATCATCTTCGGGCTGGCCCGGGCCTTTCCGCAGGTGACCGTGGGGACCCGGTTTTATTTCCCGGAAATCTGGATCGACCTGGAATCCGAGGACGGGGAAGCACTGGAAACGGTGGTTTCCCGGGCGCGCTCGGATTTCGCGAGTCATCTTTTTGGGGAAAACGATGAAACCCTGGAATCCCTCGTCGGGATGCTCCTGGCCGAAAAGGGCTGGAAGCTGGCCCTGGCGGAATCCTGCACCGGCGGGCTGATCGCCCATCGGATCACCGAGGTTCCCGGCAGTTCCAACTATTTCGAGCGCGGGGTCGTGACTTATTCGAACCCCTCCAAGACCGAGCTCCTCGGGGTTGCCCCCGACCTCCTGAAAAAATTCGGCGCGGTGAGCGCGGAGGTCGCCGGGGCGATGGCGGAGGGGGTAAAAAAGAACAGCAAGGTCGAGATCGGGCTTTCCACCACCGGCATCGCCGGCCCCACCGGGGGCAGCCCGGAAAAGCCGGTGGGCCTGGTTTACTTCGGTCTGGCCACGCCGGAGGGTGTCTTCACCCGGAAGGAGCTCCTCTTCGGAGGGCGGGACCGGATCAAAATCTTCGCCTCCGCGGTGGCATTGGATTGGCTCAGGCGGTACCTGCAGGGAATTGACGATTGACGATTGTAGATTGACGATTTTAAAAATACGCTCATAACGTCCGGACAAAATAATCATTAATGATTATTTTGATTTTCAATTTTAAATCGTAAATCTTCACTCCATAATTCTTATGGATTTTCATTCGTCAATCGTCAATCGTAAATCGTCAATTTGTTATGATTGACTGCCATTTCCATCTCGATGAATCGATGATCTCCCTGCCCGGACTGATTGCCGGCATGGACGCGGCCGGGGTCGAGCGGGTGGCGCTGATCCCCCGGCTCTGCCCTCCGCTCTCGCTTTCCTTCCCCTTCGTCCAGCTCTCGGGCTTCTTCCGGCGGCTGGTAAACCGCGAGAGCGGACTCGTCCAGCGGGGCGCCGCGGCCTTCTATAAAAGCATGGTCAAGGCCGACGGCACCGTGGACGTGGGCGGCAGGCGCTACCCGGTCATTCCCCAGCCCCCCAATGAGGAAGTGAGAAAAGCGGTGTTTCTCCACCCGGAACGCTTATGGGGCTGGACGTTCGTGAACCCCGCCGGTCCGGACGATCCCATCGCCGAGATTGAAAAGGGTTTAAAAACCCCGGGGATAATCGGGGTCAAGGCCCATTCCTACTGGCACAATTACCCGGTGGCGAAATTAACCGACGCGGCCGCGCTGGCTTCGGAAAAAAATCTGCCCCTGCTCCTCCATCTGGGCGCCGATGAAAATGGGGATTTTAAAATCCTGCCGGAACGCTTTCCGAAATTGAAAATAATCTACGCCCACGCCGGGGTCCCGTATGCCGCGGCCGTCTGCGCTTATGTCCGGGAGAAAAAGAATGTTTACGTGGACCTTTCCTGCACGGTCTACGTGGATCAGAAGGCCGCCGCGCTGGCCGTCAACCGGGCCGGGGCCGGAAAATGCCTGTTCGGAACCGACGGACCGTATTTTCATATCAATGGCGACCGCTTCGATTACGGGCCTTCAGAGAAGATCATCCGCGGTCTCGGTCTTTCGCGGGAGGATCTTGAGCGGATCGAGAAGAAAAATTTTCTGGAAATAATCGGCAGATCTTAGACCGGAAGATATTTACACCTCAAGCCGGCTCAATCTTCCTCTCATTAAAAACTTCTAAACAATGCTAACCCAACCTGATTTTTCCAAACCATTGGAATAATGACGGTGTTTTTTTCCTGATTCTTCTCATTAACATATTTATTTATTTTATATACTTTTACCCCGTGGCTGATAATTTCTCCCAAATAAATCAAAGAAGCAGAAATAACCCCCGGAACAAATCCTAAGTCGATAAAATATTTAGTTTTTTCTAAACCATTATTCCAATCTGACCAAAAGTATCCGTTGAACAGAAAAATGCCATTTAATAACATTTTGGATAAATCAATTAATACTATTTTATATGGTTTAGAACTGACATAAATGTCGGAGGGAAGCGTGCCAATACCTAATAAAGCTAAACTGCTAAACTGCAATTTTCTAAAGCAAAATAACTCCTCACTGTTCCATTTTCCGTATGTACTGCCTGGTAATGTTGAACAATAAATAGATCCGCCAATTAAAGCGGCTAAAGGCAAAAAATCCATTCCCATAGTTACTAAATAACTTTTGGGTTTATCAAACTTGAGGAAATCTTTATTTACTGATTTATTTTCACTTTCTGCGCTCGGTAGCGGCTTTGGTTCCGGTTGAGATTGGGGTTTTGGGTTTTCAAATAATTCATCCGTATCCGCCTGCGAAATCAATAAAGATTGGCTCCGTAAAAGGCTGTGATTCTGCCAGCGAATATTTCCAGCTTCAATTACCGCGGGGAAAATTATCAGGGCAATCAAAAATATTAATGATGGGAAAAAATGGAGGCGGTTATTCACGATTCTTTTCATTACCTATGGTCCATTTCGCCAGTTTAAAACCGGGATGTCAAGAAAAGTTTATAAAAAGCTCTGGATTCCGGGTCAAGCCCGGAATGACAAAAAAGGAAAAGGAATTTATGATATTTTCCATAAGGAGATAAAATGATCCGAACCTTTATCGCCGCCCCGATCCCGGAAGAGATCAGGAAAAAGCTGAAGGACATCCAGACCGAGCTCCGGAAACACGAGAACGGCGCGGTCCGCTGGACCAACCCCGAGGGCATCCACCTGACCTTTCATTTTCTGGGGGAAATCGAGGAAAGTGGGGTCAAAGATCTCGGGGAAATGCTGAAGGAAGCGGCCTCGGCCTGCCGGTCATTTTCCTGCCGGGTCCGGGGCCTGGGTGCTTTCCCCAATCTTCAACGTCCCCGCGTTTTCTGGGCGGGGCTCGAGATCGGTAATGAAGCCGGGAAACTCCACCAGGCCCTCAAGGCCGGCCTGGTCCGCCTGCGCTACCCGGTGGAGTCGCGGGCCTTCTCGCCCCACCTGACCCTGGGCCGGGTCAAATCACCCTCCGGCCTCGCCACCGTCATCCGCCAGGTCGGGGAGCGGAAGGAAACCGAGCTGGGCGAATTCGGGGCCAGGGAAATCATCCTTTTTAAAAGCGACCTACGCCCGGGCGGGTCGGTTTACACGCCGCTGGTAACGCAGGAACTCACCAGGTCATAGGTCATGGGTTATGGGTAAAAAAACTGGATTCCGGCTTTCGCCGGAATGACGGAAACTTCTTGGCATCAGCAAGCTGATGCACTCCATAAAAGAGTTCAAAAACCTTCCCGGTTTTTTGTTTTCCAGAAGCCCGGCTTCCGGCCCGTAGGGACCTACAGCCCGGAGGGGGGGAGGGTTTCGCTCCCCAAACAGGTGATGGGTCTTAGGTGTCAGGTGTTGGGTTAAAGTCGAAAAGAAAATATCTTCCCCCTTTGTTAAAAGGGGGACTGAGGGGGATTTTCAATGCCCATGACCCATTACCTATCACCCATCACCTTGTTTTACTGCATGCTGCTTACTGCTTACTGCCTACTTCCCTTATTGGCCGGCGTCGGTAGTGACAGACTATGACTTCTCGCTTGCCTAACATATTCTTTACTATGGCGGAATTTGATATATTACCTTTTACCGATTAAGTAAAAGAAACGGGAGGAAGAATGGTAGCCGAGGCAAACCGCGACAAAATGCTGGAGCTGGCGGTCAGCACGATTGAAAAACAGTTCGGGAAGGGCTCCATCATGCGGCTCGGGGCCGAGGGAGCCATCGTCAAGGACATCGCGGTCATACCCACCGGCTCCCTGGGCCTGGACATCGCCCTGGGGGTCGGCGGCGTGCCCCGGGGCCGGGTGATCGAAATCTTCGGCCCGGAAGCCTCGGGCAAGACCACCCTTACCCTCCACATCATCGCCGAGGCCCAGAAAAGGGGCGGGGTGGCCGCCTTCGTCGACGCCGAGCACGCCCTGGACGTGGGTTACGCCAAGAAACTGGGGGTCAACGTCGCCGATATCCTGCTTTCCCAGCCCGACACCGGCGAACAGGCCCTCGATATTACCGAGATCCTGGTCCGGAGCGGGGCGGTGGACGTCCTGGTGATCGACTCCGTGGCCGCCCTCACCCCCCGGGCCGAGATCGAGGGCGAGATGGGCGACTCCCATATGGGGCTCCAGGCCCGGCTCATGTCCCAGGCCCTGCGCAAGCTGACCGCCATCATTTCCAAATCCAAGACCACCGTGATCTTCACCAACCAGATCCGCTACAAGATCGGGGTGATGTTCGGCAACCCGGAAACCACCACCGGCGGCAACGCCCTGAAATTCTACGCCTCCGTCCGCCTCGACATCCGCCGGATCGGGGCGCTCAAGGCCGAGGAGGAGGTTACCGGCAGCCGGACCCGGGTCAAGGTGGTGAAAAACAAGGTGGCCCCGCCCTTCCGGGAGGTGGAATTCGACATTGTTTACGGGGAAGGCATCTCCCGGGTCGGGGAAATCATCGACCTCGGGTCCGAGCTGGCCATAGTGGAAAAAAGCGGTTCTTGGTATTCTTATAAAGGTGAGCGCATCGGGCAGGGCCGGGATGCCGTAATAAAATTCCTTAAGGAAAACCCGGAAACGGGAGCGGATATCGAAAAGTCGATCCGGCAGAAATACGGGATTTTCCGGGAAGAAGAACCCGCCCCGGAAAAACCGAAAGCGAAAGGAAAGTAATTGGCGGACCTGAATGAAACCCTGAAAGTCGCCCTGGCAGCGGGCGCCTCGGACATTCATCTGAAGTCCGGCCTGCCCCCCATGTTCCGGATCAACGGCGCCCTGGTCCTGATGAAAGGCGCCGCCCGGATGAGCCCGGACGAGGTCCAGAAAATGGCTCTCGGGATCATGAACCAGAGCCAGCGCGACAAATTCAAGGAAAAGAACGAGATCGACCTGGCCTACGGCGTCCCCGGGCTGGGGCGCTTCCGGGTCAACGTCTTCCAGCAGCGGGGCTCGCTCGGGGCGGTCCTCCGGGCCATCCCCTTCCAGGTCAAAACCACGGAGGAGCTCCAGCTCCCCAAGGTGATCGAAAAGATCGCCGGGAGCGAGGAGCGGGGCCTGATCCTGGTCACCGGAACCACCGGGAGCGGCAAGTCCACCACCCTGGCGGCCATCATCGATTACATCAATAAGACCCGCACCAAGCACATTATCACCATCGAGGACCCGATCGAGTTCCTGATGCGCGACAAGAAATCCATCATCAACCAGCGGGAGATCGGGATCGACACCTTTTCCTTCTCGGTCGCCCTGCGCAGCGCCCTCCGGCAGGACCCGGACGTGATCCTGGTGGGGGAAATGCGGGACTTTGAAACGATCGAAACCGCCCTCCTGGCGGCGGAAACCGGCCACCTGGTCCTCTCCACCCTCCACACCCTGGACGCCACCGAAACCATCAACCGCATCATCGGCATCTTCCCCCCCTTCCAGCAGAAGCAGGTCCGGATGCAGCTCGTCTCCGTCCTCCGGGCGGTCATCTCCCAGCGTCTGGTGCCCAAGGCCGACGGTCAGGGCCGGGTCCCGGCCGTGGAGGTTCTGATCGGCACCTCCCTGATCCGGGAGCTCATCCTCGACGCGGACCGCACCCGGGAAATCCCGGATTTTATCCAGAAAGGCTTTACCACCTACGGGATGCAGACCTTCGACCAGTCCCTGATGCAGCTTTACACCAAGAAGCTCATCACCATGGAAGAGGCCCTCCGGCAGTGCACCAACCCTGACGACTTTAAGCTCCGGGTCAGCGGGATCTCGGGAACGAGCGACACCGCCTGGACCGACTTCGATAAGAGTCAGGGCGAGGGCGGGGGGGACGAACCCAAGGGACCGGACGACTTCAAAATCGAGAGATTTTAGGCCAATTTTTTTAACCATTTAATTTCACCCACTTTCCAGGAGCAAAACCATGAAAAAGAAAGAAGCTTTGGTAGTCGGCGCCGGACCCTCCGGCCTGGTGGCAGCGATCAACCTGGCCCGGGAAGGGCTCAAGGTCCGGGTTTTTGAAAAGGAAAACCAGATCGGCGGCTATCCGCACTGGCATCCCTCCGCCCACGACACCCCGGTGGGGAAGGATCTCTTCAAATACATCGGGATCGATCTCTGGGAATGCTTCAAGGATTTCTCGAAAGACTTCCTGTTCGTGATCAACAACGAGCAGGTCGAGGTCCCCATCCCCGAAGGGCAGACCCCCTTCGTCTGCGAGCGGGGCGGGCGGCCCTCCTCCCTGGATTCCACCCTCTTCCGGGTCGCGGTGAAGGAAGGCGTGGACTTCGAGTTCGGCAAGAAATGCACCCAGGCCGACCTGGATAAAGCCCCCGAGGTGACCGTCCTGGCCACCGGGCTCTCCCCGGAGATGTACGAGATCACCAAACTTCCCTTCGCCGTCTACGCCGGCTACTTCGGGCAGAAGGAGATCGCCGACCAGACCCCCAAGGCCAGCATGTTCTTCGGCGGCTTCTCCAAGGAATACGGCTACTCCTCCACCACCAACGGGATTTATTACGTCCTGCTCTTTTCCCGCAAAGAAGTGAGCGAGGAAAACCTGGCCGAGTTCAAGAAGCTGGTGGAAAAGTGGGACAAGGTCGAGTTCGACAAGTGGAAGCGGTTCATGGGCTACACCCCCAGAACCTGCAACCTTTTTTACCAGGACCGTTATGTCCTGTCCGGGACCCTCGCGGGAGTGGTCGAGCCGGCCCTCGGCTTCGGGATCACCGGGGCCCTGCTCTCCGGCAAGATCTCGGCGATCGCCGCCCTGGACCGGAAAAAAGGCCAGGCCGAATACGACCGCTTTGTCGGGGGGGTGCCCCGGGCCATCGCCAAGAAAAAGGAGCCCGGGTATTTCCCGACGCCCCCGCTGGTCGGGGATGTCTGGTTCGACTTCCCGAACGACTAAAGCGCAGAGCGCTTAGGCGTCCATAGTGTTCGTAGGGTCCATGGTGTCCATAGTGTCAAAATAGACACAAGGAACTCGACGACACGATAGACTCAATGGACTTCCAATTGTTCTTGGCCTTATGCCCTATGCGCTATGCCCTTTGCTCATAACCCATGTCCTTGAACCTTAAGCCTTTGCATGACCCTAAATCGGGGCCGCTGCGCGTGGTCGGCCTCCTGTCCGGGTCGGGCACCAACCTCCGCCGGATCCTCGAGCATGAAACCCGGCTGAGAAAAGAACGGGGCGAGTCCCCCTTCCGGGTGGCGGTCATCTTCAGCGATTCCTCCGAGAGCAAGGCCGCCGAGATCGGCCGGGACTACGACCTGCCCGTGGTCACCCGCGACATCCGCGCCTTCTACCTGGCCCGGGGCCGGAAAAAATCCGACCTCTCCCTCCGGCCGGACTTCGACCGGGAGACTGTCCGGGCGCTTTCCCCCTTCGGGGTCTCCGCGGCCGCCTACGCGGGCTACATGTCGGTCGCCTCGCCTGTCCTGATCCAGGCCTTTCTCGGCGTCAATGTCCATCCCGCCGACCTCTCGATCGAGGAAAACGGCCGCCGCAAATTCACCGGGGACCACGCGGTCCTCGACGCCATCCGGGCCGGGGCGAAAACCGTCGGGTCCACCACCCACCTGATCGAGGAACGGGTGGACTACGGCCGGATCCTGCTCATCTCCGCGCCCGTCCCGGTGCAGGTCCCCGCCGGCGCGGACCTCGCGAACCCGGAAACAGCCAAGCGGGTCGCGGCGGAAAACCAGGAACGCCTCAAGGAAAAAGGCGACTGGATCATTTTCCCCCGCACCCTGGAATATCTGGCCGACGGCCGTTTCGCCGCGGACGGGCAGGGACTGCTCCACTTCGACGGAAACCCAATTCCTAAAGGCCTGAAAATCCATTAACAAGATCATAGGTAAAGCCAATACCCTTACTTGTAACCTTTCGGATCTCGCTTTAGCTTTTTCTCTTTTTTGGGGGGTGGGTTTTTTATCCTGATGAGCAGCACTGCTGCGAAGAATGGACGCTCCTCCTTCGCAGTGCTCAGGATGAAGCGCACTAATACGTGCTGTACCGTAATCACGGCAGGCTGACCCGCAGGGTCTAGCCAGTATCGAACAATACCTTATTGCAGAGTTAATCGAGCCTGGGTTACCAGAAGTGCGAGTCGCGCCCCTCTGGGGTTCTCGTCCTGAGGACCCCATCGGGGTCGAAGGAAGAACCCACCCCCCAGGCTTTCCGAAAATCACATAAGTTAAAAATACATGATAATTTAGGCTTTGCATTTTATGTTTCTGGCTTTACGTTTAGGTTGTCATCCTGAGCGCCAGCGAAGGATCTCGATTTCCGCTTTTAGGCTTCTTAACTTTTAGGCTCTTGCCTATGACCTATGACCTACCACCCATCACCTTGAAAGAAAGTCTTCCCCTTGAAAAGATAATATGTTAGAAGTCTCCTGAGCGAAGCCAAAAATCGCGAAAGGAGCCGTCCATGAGTGGTAAGGAAGCCCTGGTGGTGGGAGCCGGACCGTCCGGACTGGTGGCCGCGATCACCCTGGCCCGGGAAGGAATGAAGGTCCAGGTCTGGGAAAAGGAAAAACAGATCGGCGGCTACCCGCACTGGCATCCCTCCGCCCACGACACCCAGGTGGGGAAGGGGCTTTTCGGCTATATCGGGATCGACCTTTCCGAATGTTTCCAGGAAATCGCGCAGGACCTGAAACACGTCATCAACGGGACCCTCATCGAAGTCCGGGTCTCGAAAAAAAATCCCCCCTATGTCTGCGAGCGGGGCTCCCGACCGACCTCCCTGGATTCCGTCCTGTTCCGGATCGCCCAGGCTGAAGGGGTCCGGTTCACCTTCGACCGAAAATTCACCCCGGAGGATTTAAGCAAAGTCCCGGAAACCACCATCCTGGCCACCGGGCTCTCCCCGGAGATGTACGATTTTCTCCAGATCCCCTATTCCATCTACGCCGGTTACTTCGGACAGCAGGAAATCGAAAAAAAGACCGCGGGGGCCAGCCTTTTTATCGTGGGTTTCTCCAACGAGTACGGCTATTCGAGCTGGATTAACGGCTTCTACTACGTCCTGCTGTTTTCCCGGAAGGAAATCTCCCCGGAAAACCTGGCGGAGTTCAAACAGCTGGTGGAAAAGCACGACGGGGTCAAGTTCGACCAGTGGAAGCGGTTCATGGGCTACACCCCCAAGACCTGCAACCTCTTTTACCAGGACCGTGTCATCCTGACCGGAACCCTGGCCGGGGTGGTGGAACCGGTCCTCGGCTACGGGATCACCGGGGCCCTCCTCTCCGGCAAGATCTCGGCCCTCACCGCCCTGGACCGGGAAAAAGGGAAAGCCGAATTCGCCCGCTTCACCCGCGGGATCCCGGCCGCCATCGCCAAGAAAAAAGAGCCGGGCTACGTCCCCATCCCGCCCCGGATGAGCGAGGTCTGGTTCCAGTTCCCGGAAGAATAAAAAAGGGCTTCGGAAACAGCGGCTTCCTGGGATTCCACCGGGCGGTCAACCTGCCGAAAGACCTGCATCCAAAAATCTGATAAGTTAGTGACATGGGGAAAAACAGATTCAGATTTGTTTTTCCGATTATCCTTTTCCTGTCCTTCCCCCTCGTTTTTTCCGGATGTTCCGGATCGAAAGGGCCGGAAGAAGAGGCCCTGATCATCCCCGCGGATTCCCCGGCGCTTCCGGCCCGGGGGTATTTCAAGGGCATCCTGCCCATCCCGGCCGCGGGCCAGGGAATCGCGGACGCCTACGCCCAGGCATCCCTTTCGGCCGAATTTGTCCCGGTCTGGGAAAGCGGGGTCGGAGCTTCCGGATTCTGGGATTACGCCGGCGCCCTGAAGAGCGGAAGCCTGCTACAAAGCCTAATCCGCGGGAACGGGATGTTCCCGATCGTCAATTTCTCCTTTATCGACAAAAATTCGGCCGGATCGCTCACGCTCAAAAGCCCGGCGGACTTGCCCGACGCCACGCTGAGCGACACCGCCTGGCGGGAGGCCTATAAAAAAGCCGTGCTCGACGCGGTCAGGGCGGTCAGGCCGCGCTACCTCTCCGTCGGCAACGAGGTCAACCGCTGGTATGAGCAGTATGGGGCCACGGATAATAACAGCAACGGATTTCAACATTTCGTCAGCCTTTACGAGGAGATCTACGACGCGGTCAAAAACCTCTCCCCCGATACCATCGTCTTTTGCGTCTTCGCCCGCGAGATCGTGGACGAGCTCCGGGAGGCCGACCTCGGGGCGCTGGAAATGTTCGACCCGGCCCGGCTGGACCTCCTGGTTTTCACCAGCTATCCCCACAGCGTCCGTAAAGATAAAGCCGGGGCGGTCCTGGCCCACCCGCACAACCGGCCTTCGGACATTCCCGACGATTATTACGCCCGGGCGCTGACTTATGCCGCCGGCAAGCCCTTCGGGTTCAGTGAAATCGCCTGGCCCTCGCTGGATTTTTACGGCGGGGAACAGTCCCAGGCGGATTTCCTCTCGGAGGTGACCGGGCGTCTCACCCGGAATCAGGGGGCAGACTTGCGTCTCCTGGGCTGGCCGTGGCTTTCCGATCTCGACGCCAACGATGCCATCGGTCTGATCAGGCGGGACGGGACGGAAAAGCTGGGTTACCAGGCCTGGAAGAATCTTTAGGTCTTCCTGTTTCTGTTTTTTCAGAACCCCCGGGGGGTGGGTTCTCGCGACTCGCACTTCCGGTAACCCGGGCTCGATGAACTCGACGACAAGGTATTGTTCGATACTGGCTAGACCCTGCGGGTCAGCCTGCCAGGATTACGGTACGGCACGTATTAGTGCGCGGAGCGAAACCCACCCCCCAAAAAAGAAAAAAAGGCTGCTGCTAGCAAGCGCAGGCCGCCGCTTAAAAATAATAAGTCGGGTGTAGGTTTTAAACCTATGATCGATCACCTAAGACCTGATTTTCGAAGTTGGATGTAAACCAAAAGACCGGTCCGGGGGTCTTTAGATTGGACTGATTGACCTTGAAACCAAAAGGTAAACCGAAAGCATCCGACCGGAATCTAATGGACAGAACATTACCCATGGCGGCGGCCGCGGCGCAAACCCGGGCGGAAGACCGGGAAAGCCGCTTTCAGAAACTGGTGGAAGACGAAAGGGAAAGAATCGTGTCGATGGCTTATCACCTGGTCGGGGGGGATCGCGAGGCGGCCAAGGACGTGGCCCAGGAGGCCTTTCTCAAGGCTTACCAGGCCCTGCCCGGTTTCCGCGAAGAAGCCTCCCTCCGGACCTGGCTGATCCGGATCGTCATTAACCAGGCGTCCAGGTACCGGCGGAGCCAGGCCCTCCGCTCCCGCCTGGGTATTTTCCAATCCTGGTTCGGCTCAAAAGATAATATGGAACCGGCCGCCCCCGGTCCGCTGCCCGACCGTCTGGCCCAGGAATCCGCCAGCCGGGCCCGGATCGCGGCCGCCCTGGACAAGCTCTCCTCCGGCCAGCGTTCCGCCTTCGCCCTGGTCCACCTCGAGGGTCTGACCGTGGAGGAATCCGCCGCGGTCCTGAAAAAATCGCCCGGCACCGTCAAGAGCCATCTCCACCGCGCCCTGATCCAGCTGCGCCGGGACCTGGCCGACCTGGACCCCGGGAGGAAAGATGAATAAGGAAATGAAAAATACAAATTATCAGGATGATCAGGAATTCGCCGGCCGGATCCGTGAGGCCTGGGGCCGCCCGGAGCTTTCGCCCGCGGAGACCGCCCGCTTTGACCGGGCCCTGCGGGAAAGGCTGGCAGGCAGCCCGAAGGCGCGGCGCCACTGGGGCCTGTCCGCCGCCCTTGCCGCGGCCGCGGCCGTGACCGCGCTGGTAATCCTCGTACCGGTCAGCAACCGGACACCGAGCGAAGGCCTCTCGCTCTTGGAGGTCTTGGGCCAGGCCCAGGAAATCGCTTACGGCGAAGTCCTGAGCTGGGAGTCGGTCCCGGCGGCCCAGGAAAACTCTTCCACGGCCTGGACCCAAGATTATGACGCCGACGCCGCGTTGAACAAGATGTTAAGAGACGAGGACCAGAACCTGACCTTCCTGCTCTCACCACCCCAAAGCTAGAAATGAAAAATTGGTTTTTGGAGACAAAAAGATCGAGTTGTTTACTAAACCCGTCCAATCGTGACGGATGAAGGAGGACGAACCATGTCAGGCATCAAATTAAAAGCATTGCTTCCGGCCCTGATGTTTTTACTGGCCCTGGGGCTCTCTCCGGCCCTGGCCGCCCCGGGCATGGGCCATCCCGAGATGGGACCCGGAATGAGCGGGGGCGGACCCGGCCCGGGCCCGGACAAGCCCATGTGCCCGTGCGACCAGATGGGCAAGCCCGGCCATATGGGCAAACCCGGCCAGATGGAGATGTTCCGCCCCGAGGCGCTGGAGGAACTGGCCGACAAAATCGGCGCCGACAGCCAGACGATCGCCAAGATCAAGGACCTGGCTTATAACGCCAACAAGGATCTCATCGCCCTCCGGGCCGAGATGGACCAGAACCATCTGGAGATGAAGCGCCTGATGGACCTGGATTCTCCCGACGAGAAAGCCATCATCGCGCAGATCGACAAGATCGGCGCGGTCGAGATCAAGCTCCGCAAGAACCGCATCAACCTTCTGCTCGCGGTCCGGAAAGTCCTGACCCCCGAACAGCGGACCAAGCTCAAACAGCTGATGCCGGACAAGATGTGCCAGGATCCGGGCTGCGGAAAGGACGGCGCTCCCTGCCCCGGCGCCGGGAAGTGCGGCAAGATGAAAAACATGTCCCCGGGAGAGTAATAATCCCCGGGCTGCTGATTTTCCTTTCGCTCCCCCGTGGGCGAGCGGCTCGGGTCTGATCCCGGCGCTTTCTCCCGCGGGGGAGATTTTTTTTCGGGAAATTAAAAAATACCGGTCAGCCCTTCGACTACGCTCAGGGTTGATGAAGCATTAACATTCCTCGCCCCGGCGGAGGCGGACGTAGCGCAGGCAGTGGTCGTAGATGTGCAGCCCCTTGCTGGCGGCCATGATGATCCCGCTTTTCACCCCGATCTCGGCGGCCATGTACTGCTTGAGCAGCTCCAGCCCCCCGAGGTTGACCGGGAATCCCCCCCAGAGGTCCCAGCTCCGGAAATAGACGAAGAAATGCAGGGCCCCGTCCTTGATCCGGGTGTCCACCACGCGCAGGCAGGGCGGGTCGGGGAGGAGGATGTCGGAAGGCATCCCCACCTCCATGCAGGCCTGGTTGGTCCCCGGCCCTTCCTCCCGGTACATCTTGATCACTTCCTGGATCTGGTTCACCCCCAGCGCCCCGGAAAGCCTCTGCCCGTAGGTATACTGCTCGTCCTGGGCCAGGTTGGGGCTGAAGAGGTAATTGGCGAAGTATTCCTCCACCGAGGGCCGGTCCGACGGCGGCGGCAGGGTGATGCCCGGCGGGAAAACCGGGAACATGTCCTCGGCGGGGTGGGCGATCCGGACCAGGACGAAATCAAACTCGAAGCGGTCCTGACCGGCGAAGCTCCCCCGGTCGATCCGGTAGCGCCGGCCCTGGTCGGCGATCTTGAAGATCAGCTGGTGCCAGGCGTCGTTGATCGTGGTGGCTTCAATCCAGATGGGCTCAAGCATAAAAGCAAACTCCAATTACCAAGTTCCAATTACCAAACATAAGGTTTTCATTCGTCAATCGTCAATCGACAATCGTCAATCTGTTTCCTTCGTCTCCAGCAGTTCCCTGATCTCGGGTTTCAGATACCGTCCCCGCCAGTCGATTGTTTTCAGGGCCTCGACCACCAAAAGGATTTTGGTTTTGATCCCGGCCCGCGAATCCAGAACGATCAGCTCCTGGTTCTTGATCCGGCCCGACGCCCCGCCCCGGAGCAGATCCGGCTCCTGGGAGTGAACCACCCGGAAACCCGCGTCCTCCGCCAGGGCCAGCAAGTCCTGGAAAAGCTTTTCCTCCTCCGCTGCCTTCAAACCGCCTCACCTCGAAACCCGGAACCCCGAAGGACCGGGAACTCTTCCATTTCAACATTTTCTCTTTAAGGGAGCAAATATAATTAATAATTACTTGCTCAGGTTGTTCGGTTCACGGTTTAAGGTTCAAAGGTTGAATACGGAAAATTCCGATTTTAAAGTCACCGGATCTCTTAACCTTGAACTTTGAACTTTGCTTGCCCTGTTTACCCTGAGCTCTGCCGAAGGGAGCGCAACGAATGGGAACCTTGAACCTGCGCAGTTACAATTAAATATTTATCTTCGGGGGGATCAATCCGGAATGCCCGTAAAGACGGAGAAACGATTTGTTTAATTACCCTAAATACATTAAATTTCTTAGTTGATTATGCGTGCCGATATTATCTCCCGCGTGCGAAAACCCAGCCGTTATCTGGGCCGGGAATTCAATGCCATCCAGAAAGACCCCGGCCGGGTGAAACTCCGCGTGGCCCTGGCCTTCCCCGATCTTTACGAAGTGGGGATGAGCAACCTGGGCCTGAAAATCATTTACCACGTCCTGAACCAGCGGGAAGACATCTGGGCGGAGCGGGCCTTTGTCCCCGCCCCCGACCTGGAAGAGCTCCTGCGCTCCCGGGACGTGCGCCTGACTTCCCTGGAATCCGATACGCCCCTCGGCGATTTCGACATCCTCGGCCTCTCCGTTCCCCACGAACTCAACCTGACCGGGATCCTGAACCTGCTCGATTTGAGCGGCCTCCCTCTCCGGGCCTCGGCCCGGGGCGAAAAGTTCCCCCTGGTCCTGGGCGGCGGGGGCGGGGTTTTCAACCCCGAGCCGATCGCTCCTTTTTTCGACGCCATCCTCATCGGCGAAGGGGAAAAAGCCATCCTGGAAATCTCCGACCGTTTCCTCGCGAACCGGAAGGCCGGCGGAAACAAAACCAGCCTGCTCCGTTCCCTGGCCGAGGTCACGGGGGTGTACGTACCCGCTTTATATCCCGAAGGCGCCCGGACCCCGGGCCGGAAGATCGAGCGGGCGGTCGTTCCCGACCTGGACGCGTCCCCTTTTCCTTCCGCGCCCGTCATTCCTTATACCGATATTGTTCATAACCGGATCGTGGTCGAACTTGCCCGCGGCTGCGCGGGCGGCTGCCGCTTCTGCCAGGCGGGAATGGTCTACCGGCCGACCCGGGAGCGTTCGCCCCGGCAGGTCGGGGAACTTGTCCGGGACTGCCTGGACCATTCCGGCTACGAGGAAGCCACCCTCCTTTCCCTCAGCGCCTCGGATTACAGCCAGCTCGGAAAGCTCCTGGCGGACATGAACCGGTCGTTGGTCGAGCGGAAACTGGCATTTTCCCTGCCTTCCCTCCGGGTCCGGCCCCTGGATCCCGAGATCCTCTCCGAGCTTTCCCGGGTCAAGCGCGGGGGCATCACCCTGGCCCCCGAGGCCGGTTCGGAACGGCTCCGCTCCAGCCTGAACAAGCTGTCCACCGACGCCGAGATCGTCGAGTCGGTCCGGCGCATTCTGGCCGCCGGCTGGACCGGGGTCAAGCTCTACTTCATGGTCGGGCTCCCCGGGGAAACCCCCGCGGACATCGAAGCCATCGCCGCCCTGGTCGGCCGGATCAAGGCCGAAGCCGGCCGGCCGGCTTCCGGCAAAAACCTCCGGGTCAGCGTCGGGGGATTCATCCCCAAGGCCCAAACCCCCTTCCAGTGGGAACGGATGGCCTCCCGGGCCGAGCTGGAAAATATCCGGGAAACCCTGAAGAAACTGCTGCGGCGCACGGGAGTGGAATTCAAGTTCCATCCCCCCGTTTTTTCCTGGCTCGAGGGCATCCTGGCCCGGGGCGACCGGCGGATGGCCGATGTGATCGAGCGGGCCTTCCGGCTCGGGGCCCGGCTGGACAGCTGGAAGGAATATTTCCGCCCCGAGCTCTGGGAGCAGGCCTTCCGGGAGGAAGGCCTGGACCCGGAAACCCTGCTCGGGCCCCTGGATCCGAACGCTCCCCTGCCCTGGGACCACCTCTGCCCCGGCCCCGACCGGGAATTCCTGCTCCAGGAGAGGGAAAAATCCCGCCGGGGGGAACAGACCGCCCCCTGCCTGGCCGGACCCGGGGGCTGCGCCCGGTGCGGACTCTGCGCGACCGGGGACGGGCGGCGGCCCGAACTCTCCTCCCGCCTGGCGACCGCCCGGGAACCGGTTTTCTCCTCCGGTCCGGCGCCGGCCCGGGAGCGGGCGGCCTTTCCCGAGGGGAAAAAGCGGGTCTGGACCAGCCGCTACCGGCTGACCTTCGCCAAGCGGGGGCCGGCGAGGTTCCTGAGCCAGCTCGAACTCCAGCAGGTCTTCATCCGGGCGGTCCGGCGGGCCCGCCTGCCGGTGCGCTACTCGGAGGGGTTTCATCCCCTCCCCACCATGGCCTTCGGCCCCGCCCTGCCCGTGGGACTGGAAGCCCAGGCACTCTACCTGGACCTCGAGCTGATCGAGTTCCGCCCGCCGGCGGAAATTCTGGAAACCCTGAACCGGGAACTGCCGGAGAGCCTGGCGCTTTCCGCCGTCCGGGAAATCCCGCTCCGGTCCCCTTCGATCTTCTCTCAGGTCTTCTCCGTCGAATACGAAATCGACCTTTCCGGGCGTCCCGATCTGTTTGAAAAAAAACCGGCCGCGGCCGCTCCTCCCCCGCCCCAGGCGGGGAGCCGCGGGACCGTCATTATCCCGCTCGAAGAGCGGAAACTTAAACTGATCATTCCATTTGTCGAAGGCCGGGGGGAAAAACCGCTCCGGGTGCTTTCCGAATACTGGGGCATCGCGGAAGAGGAGCTGGCGGATCTCGCCCCGGTCCTAACCCGGTTCGAACTGAACGAGGGGGGAAAATGTCTTCCGAAATAATCGTCAACGTCACCGGCTCCGAGGTCCGCATCGCCCTTATGGAAAAGGGCGTCCTGTCCGAGTTTTACCTGGAGCGGCCCGGGGAAAAAAGCGTGGTCGGCAATATCTACAAGGGCCGGGTGGTCAAGGTGCTCCCGGGCATGCAGTCCACCTTCGTCAATATCGGCCTGGAGCGGAACGCCTTCCTCTACGTTTCGGAGATCCAGCGGGAAAGCGAGGAGTTCGAGCGGATGGCGGAGGAGAACGAGGAACAGCCCGGCCGCCCCAAGCGGAAGCCGGAATACCGCGCGCACACCAAGATCGAGGACCTGGTCCGGGAAGGGGAGGAAATCCTGGTCCAGGTTTCCAAGGAACCGATCGAGGCCAAGGGCGCCCGGGTGACCACCCACATCTCGATCCCCGGCCGCTACCTGGTGCTGATGCCCACCTTCAACCGGATCGGGATCTCGCGCCGGATCGAGGCGGCGGATGAGCGCAAGCGCCTCCGCCAGCTCCTGGCGAGTTTCCGGCCCCCCGGACTCGGGTTCATCGTCCGCACCGCGGCCTCCGGGGCCGGCGAGGCGGAAATCCGGCAGGACCTGGACTGGATCCTTTCCTCCTGGCGGGAGATTCAGAAACAGAAAAACCTTCGGCCCGCCCCGGTGCTGATCCACCAGGACTTGAACCTTTCCCTCCGGGTGATCCGGGACCTTTACACCCCCGAGGTGAAAAAAATCGTGATCGATTCCCCGGTCGTCTTCCAGCAGGCCCGGGAGTATTTCCAGCGCTGGGTCAGCCCGTCCCGGAGGCGCAAGGAAGACCCCATCGAGCTCTACACCCGGTCCGAGCCCATCCTCGACCATTTCGGGATCGAGGCCGAGCTGGACAAGGCCATGAAGACCCGGGTCTGGCTGAAATCCGGCGGACACCTGGCGATCGAGCAGGCCGAGGCCCTGTGCACCGTCGACGTCAATCCCGGCAAGTACGTCGGCAAGAAAAACCCCGAAG
>JAQTNV010000063.1 GCA_028713675.1 bacterium | reverse complement strand
TCCTTTCCGGTTACAACACGATCCTGCTGAAAACCGACCCCGCGATCGCCACCACCCAGGCCACCTACAGCGATTCGTTCCGGACCGTGCATTTCGCCTCTTCGCGGGGGAATTATTTCCGGGAAGAGAGGCCCCGGGTGATCCTGGCGCTTTCCGCGGTCGCCCGGGACGGGGCGCTGGTCCAGCGGGCCTACGACGCGGTCTCCTCCAAAACCACCTTCAACGTGGTCCTGGGGCTCGAGAACCTGGCGGAGGAAACCGCCCGGCGGGCGGCCGACCTCCTGAAGGCGCCTCCCTGCCCCGGCGGGGTTTACCCGGTGGTCCTCGACCAGGAGATGGGCGGGGTCTTCGCCCACGAGGCCTTCGGTCATCTCTCCGAATCGGATTTTCTCTACGAGAACCGGGAGATGCGGGACCTGATGGTGATCGGGCGGGAGATGGGGGTAAAAGAATTGAACATCGTGGATGACGGCTCCCGCCCCGGCCTCCTGGGCACGCAGGCTTTCGACGACGAGGGGACCCCGACCGGCAAGACCTACCTGATCAGGGAAGGGAAGCTGACGGGGCACCTCCATTCCCTGGAGACCGCGGCCAAGATGGGGGAAAAACCGACCGGCAACGCCCGGGCCATCGGCCGGGGGGTGCCGCCGATCGTCCGGATGACCAATACCTACATCGAAGAGGGAAAACTGAGCTTCCTGGAACTCCTGGCCGGCGTGGATAAGGGCATCTACGCCTGCGGGATGATGGGCGGGCAGACGATGATGGAGATGTTCACCTTCTCGGCCGCTTACGGCTACCGGATCGAGAACGGGCAGGTCGGGGAGCTGGTCCGGGACGTGGTCCTGACCGGCAACGTTTTCCAGACGCTTCACAACATCGACGGTTTCGGGAACGACCTGAAGATCCTGCAGAAGGGCGGCGGCTGCGGCAAGGGCGGCCAGAGCCCGCTCCCGGTGACCGACGGAGCGCCGCATCTGAGAATCAGGGACGTGGTTATAGGAGGGAAATAGGGCATGGGGCAAAAGATAGTTTCGAGTTTCGGGTTTCTAGTTTCGAGTTAAACCAAAGAAACGAAAGAAACCAGATAAACGAAAGAAACCAGATAAACGAAAGAAACCAGATAAACCAGATAGACGCTTTGTTTAATCTGCGGTCTACTGTCTACCGTCTACGAAAAGAGAAAGCAAGGAGAAACAATGTCTGACTCGGTGATGAATAAGATGCTCGGCGAACTGAACCACGGCCTGGAAGTGGCGAAAAAGCAGGGCGCCCAGGGGGCCAAGCTCTCCTTCAGCCGGGGCGAGTCGATCGGCTGTTCGTTCTCGGCCGGGAGGCTCAAGGATACCGAGGTCCACCGGAGCTCGGCCTACGTCATCGAGGTTCTGGCCGGGGGAAAGCGGGGGATCACCGCGGGCAACGACCCGGCCGACCTTCCGGAGATGATCAACCGGGCGATTTCCCTGGCCCGGGCGGGGAGCCCGGCGCACTTTTCCGCCTATCCCGCCCCGGCCGAAATTAAAAAGGTTAAAAAATATTCCGGGAAAACGATGAAAATCACGCGCGCGGACCTGATCGAGAATTGTCGGAAAATGACGGACGCCCTGAAGCGCTACAATCCCGATCTTTTCATCGAGGCTTCGGGCTCGCGCTCGGTTTCGGAAGGCCTGCTGGTTACCAGCGGGGGGGTGACCCACCATTTCGAAGACACCGCCTGGTCCCGGGGCGCGATGGCCCAGAAAACCGAGGGGACGGACATGCTTTTCGTCGGTCACGGGAATTCCTTCCGGGACGCTAACGATTTCTACAATCCCGACCTGATTACGGAACGGCTCCTTTTCGACTTGAAACACGGAGAAAAAATCGTCGAGTCGCCGGAGGGCAAACTCC
This sequence comes from bacterium, assembly GCA_028713675.1. Lineage (GTDB taxonomy): Bacteria > Desulfobacterota > JAPLJL01 > JAPLJL01 > JAPLJL01 > JAPLJL01. The sequence goes on along the minus strand of JAQTNV010000063.1, from coordinate 17,678 downwards.
CGGCTTTTCTGCCCCCGGAGGTCCTGGGGATGTTTCTCTGGCCCCTGGTGCTCGGGGTGAACGGCCGGAACGTGGCCAAGGGCGATTCCCCGCTCCGCGGCCGCCTGGGGGAAAAGATTTTCGACCCGGGTCTGACCATCCGGGATGATCCGCACTGGGATTTCTCCTCCGGGGCCGCCGAGATCGACGGCGACGGCATCCCCACCCGGGTGATGATGATGGTCGAAAAAGGGGTGTTGAAGAATTTCCTTTACGATCTCGATTCCGCCGGGATGGCCGGGGCCGAGCCGACCGGCAACCGGGGCTGCATGCCCTATTCGCCGGAGGTCCTGCCGGGGACCGTGAAAAGCGCCGACCTGCTGGCTTCCATCGATGACGGGATTTTCATCCGCGAGCTGATCGGTTACGGCCAGAGCAACATGATCAACGGTGATCTTTCCGGGAACGTGGCGCTCGGGTTCCGGGTGCAAAAAGGGAAAATCGTCGGGCGGGTGAAAAACACGATGATCGCGGGCAACATCTACGATCTTTTCAAGAAAGACGTGGCCTTAAGCTCCGACCGCGACCCGCTCCTGCGCCTCCCCTCGGCGGTGATCCAGGGGCTGAATGTGAGCACCTCAAAATAACCAGTTTCGAGTTTTGGGTTTCTGGTTTCGAGTTAAGGACAAAAGGAAAGAAGGGTTCGAGAGGCCAAGGGTCCCAGGGTTTAAAGCAAACCAAAAGAATACAACCCAGACTTCGTTAATCCTATTACGCTGAAGCTTCGAAAGACGAGGACTTCGTCGAGCTCGGAGAGCTTGGAGTCTGAAAATCTGGAGATTTTACTGGGATTATCCGATTTGTTTGGTTTTAACTCGAAACTCGAAACTGGCGTTTCTATTCCTTGATACTCTTGAACAGGTCCAGGAATTGCTTGTCGTCCTTCTCTCTTATTTTCGTCAGCTTGTCGTAATAATCCTTCAGTTTCTTCTTCCCGTCATCCAAGAATTCGACGAAACGGACCCCGAATCCTTCTTCGCAATTAAGACCTTCAGATTTTTCCGCGTCTACGACATGAATGACCTCGGCCACCGCGGTGATTTCCTCCTTATCGGGCAGGCCGAAGGAGATTTCCAGTCTCGTCCCGAGGGGAGGCTTCTTTTTCGACCGGATGAACATCCCGCCGAAGCTGAGATTGGTGGAATACTCCTTGTAAAAGGAATCCTCCGTGTTGAAAACCACCTTCAACCTGGTCCCGAGCCGGGGTTCCTTGCGCAGATCCTCCGCGGTTTTAAGCTTCGCCTCGATGATACTGACGGCCAGGTCGAAATCGTAAGCGCCGGTGAATTTCATGTCCGAGGTCCGGGAAAATTTGTCGAGAATGTCAGTTCTTTCTTTCTCCCCGAGTTTTTCCAGCTCGATATACCGGAGGTGGAGCTCTTTTTCCCAGACGGAAAACCACTGGAGGTAGCCGGCGCGGTAATCCTGGAAATTGAACCGGAACAGGATTCCGAGGCTTTTTATTTCGATCCAGGAATAAAGCTGAATTTCGGACAGTTCTTCCGGGGAAAACTTGGCCCGGGCCGCGTTCAGGAACTCCTTGATCCGGGGGAAGACGGGCGCGGCCTGGGCGACAATGTAAGCGAATCCATAGTACGGCATCTATTTATTTTAGCTCTTTTCCGCGGTTTTATTAATGGGAAGATGGAATCACCCTCGGAAAAGCAGTCTCGGGCTGCTTTGGGTGCGCGGCTTGCCCGCGGTGGCCGGCCGCCGGCTTTCAGCCGATTTGCACGTGCGGGTCGACGCGGCGGCGGTAATCTTCCTTGAGCCGGGGATTGTTGAGCCGCAGCTTGATCGCGCCCTGGGGGCAGAAGCGGGCGCAGCGGCCGCAGAGCCGGCACTTTTCCCCGATCACCGAGCGCCCGTTTTCGATGGTGATGGCCCCGATGAAGCATTTCTTTTCGCAGGTGCCGCAGCCGATGCAGGTGTGATCCACTTCGACGGAAAGACCCTCCAGGGGAACGAAGATCTCGTTCAGACGCTCGGCCGGCAGGTGGCGCATGAAACGGGTGATGCAGCAGCATTCGCAGCAGAAGCAGACGGTCAGGAGCTTGCCCTTGTCCGGCACCTGGAAGATGAAGTTGTCCACCCGGGCCTTGCCCATCACCGGGACCAGGTTGGCCTTGACCGCTTTCTCCAGGTGGAGGAGGGCTTTATCGCGGGTGACCTGGTGGTTGTATTCGGAGCGGATCTCGAGGGAGGACTCTCCCATGAAAAGGCAGCCGATTTCCTCGGGGTAGTCCTGGCATTGGAGGTTGCGGCGGCAGCCGCAGAAATCCACGATGGAAAGGTGCTTGGCCCGGTTGATGTAGTCGGCCACTACCTCCGCGGGGGCCGGGGTGCTGGCGGTGCGCTCGATATTCTGGTTGATCGGAAGCCAGCTGACGTTGGTTTTCTTCCTGTTGGTCCAGGGATGGAGGTCGCGCAGGACCGGCAGGCCGCCGGTCTTGAAAACCAATTCGAAAAATTTCATTCCCAGCTTATTTAAAGCGGGAAAGGGCGGCTGGCGGTCAATCAGGGCTTTTCTCGACATGTTTCACTCCCTCCGGTCAGTGCGGTTCCAATGGGGACAACATATAAAAAATAGGGTTTAAAGGTTCAACGGGTCAAGGGGGATGCTAAAATTACCGCGGGGAAAAAACAGCCATGCTTCAACTCAAGGATATTTGTTATTCGATCGGGGAGCGGGATCTCCTCGCCGGGGTTAATTGGAACATCCATCCCGGCCGCCGGGTGGGACTGGTCGGCCCGAACGGGGCGGGCAAGACCACCCTCCTCCGCATCATCCGGGGCGAGCTCGAGTTCCAGGGGACGATCATTAAGCCCCGGGGCTTCCGGATCGGGCTTCTGCCCCAGGAGGAAATCGCCGCCCGGCACGGGACGGTGCTGGAGACGGTGAGGGAGGGACGGGAGGAGATCCTGGCGCTCGAGCAGAAAATCGCCACGCTGCAGCGCGGGCTCTCCCATCACCCGGAAACCCACGACACTCTCCTGCGCGAGATCGCGGAGCTGGAGGAACGCTTCGAGAGTCTGGACGGCTACCGGCTGGAAAACGACGCCAAGATCATCCTTTCCGGCCTCGGGTTCCGGGAGGAGGATTTCGGGCGCCCGCTCCGGGAGCTCTCCGGGGGGTACCGGATGCGGGTCTACCTGGGCCGCCTCCTGTTCTCGAAGCCCGACCTCCTTCTGCTCGATGAACCGACCAACCATTTCGACCTGCCCTCGCTCGAGTGGCTGGAGGAATACCTCCGGTCTTTCCCGGGGAGCATCCTCCTGGTTTCCCACGACCGTTATTTTCTCACCCGCCTGGCCCAGGAGATCGGCGAGCTCGACCGGGGCCGGCTGGAGCTCTACGCCGGGGATTACCGCTTCTACGAAACCGAGAAGGAAAAGCGGGCCGAGGCGGCCCGGAAGCGCCATGAGGAATGGCGGGAGGAGCGTGAGCGCCAGCAGAGATACATCAACCGTTACCGGGCCTGGAACGACCGGGCGGTGCAGGTGCAGAGCCGGATGCGGATCCTCGAAAATATGGTGGAACCCGAGCTCCCGCCCCCGCCCCCCCCGCGCTTCGGCTTCCGGCTCTCGGTCGAGGAGAAAAGCTACCACGACGTGGTCCGGGCGGAAAAACTGGAGTTCCGCTACGGCGAACGCACGATCTTTTCCGGGCTGGATCTCGCCATCTACCGGGGGGAGCGGATCGCCCTGATCGGCGGGAACGGGGAGGGCAAGACCACCCTGGCCCGCCTGATCGCCGGGGAACTCGCCCCGGCCGCCGGCCGGCTTGCGCTCGGCCAGCGGACCGCGATCGGCTATTACGAACAGCATCAGGCGGACATCCTCGACCCGGAAAAAACCGTTTACCGGGAGGTGGCCGACTCCGCGTCCAGCCGTCTCCGGCAGGAGGTCCGGAACGCGCTCGGGGTTTTCCAGTTCCGCGGGGACGACGCGGAGAAAAGGATCGCGGCCCTCTCCGGGGGTGAAAAGGCCCGGGTCTCGCTGGCCAAGATTCTGCTGGCCCCGGTCAATTTCCTCATCATGGACGAGCCCACCAACCACCTGGACCAGGCCGCCCGCGCGGCCCTGGAGGAAGCCCTGAACGATTTCGACGGCACCCTCCTGGTGATCTCCCACGACCGTTACTTTCTCGATAAGCTCGTCCATCGGGTGGTGGAGCTCAGGGCCGGAAAACTGTTTGAGTATACCGGGAATTATTCGGATTATATCGCGAAAAAACCGGCGGTTTCGGAACCGGCGGAACCGGAAACCGGCTCCCCGGCCCGGGAAAAAGATCCCGCCCCCGGGGGAAGAAAGACCCGGGACCAGAAACGCCTGGAGGCCGAGGCCAGGCAGGCCGTGAGCCGGAGACGGAACGAGCTCAAGGAAGAGATCGGGAAGCTGGAGGAGGAAATCGTGGGTCTTGAGACGAGAAAGAAAGAAATCGAAGAGCGGCTCGCGCTTCCGGATACCTACAAGGACAGCGAGCTCGTGATTTCCCTGAAAGGCGAGTACGCCCGGGTGAAGGAGGCCTTGCCCGCCCGCTACGGACGCTGGGAGAAATCCCACCTCGAGCTGGAAGAGATCCTGGAACAGCTGCCTTCAAATGATAGGTGAGGGGTGAAGTCGCCAAGGGCATAGGGCATAGAGCAGGGAGCGGGAAGCAGAGAACAAACTGCGGAGATTGGAGATCGGAGATAGGAGATAGGGCAATAAATTCATTTGGTGATTTTGTCTCTGGTGTTCTTGTGCCTGGTGCGCTGGTGCTCCCTGCTTTTTGCCCATCACCCAATAGACACTATGGACACGATAGACTCAATGGACGCTTTTATCCTTTGCCTATGACCCTTCTTCTATCCGGATGCAGTTTCGCCCGGTCTGTTTGCACCGGTACATGGCCTGGTCGGCTCTTTTCACGATGGATTCCGGGGTATCCTCCGGCCGGGCCAGGGCGGCCCCGATCGAGACCGTGACCCGGCGGCGGGTTCCCCCCAGCGGGAAGGTGGATTTTTCCATGAAGAGGCGGAGCTTTTCCGCCACCTTAAGCAGTTTCTCCCGGTTCACGTTGACGATCAGCACCACGAATTCCTCCCCACCCCAGCGGCTGACGAAATCGTAGGGCCGGAGGGTATTGATCAGGGTTTTGGCGATCATCATCAGGGCCCGGTCGCCCGCGTCGTGTCCGAAGCTGTCGTTGATCCCCTTGAAATTGTCGATATCGAGGAAGAGGAGGCCGAAGGGCCAGATGTTCCGCTGGGTTTCCGCCAGGCGCGATCCGATGGTGATCTCGGCGAAGCGGCGGTTGGCCAGACCGGTGAGGGAATCGATCAGCGCCAGTTTTTCCAGCTCCTCGATCCGCTGGCGGGTGGCTTCGGGGAGCAGATACTCGCGGAAGATCTCCACGACCCGCTCAATCTCACCCCGGGCGTCGAGAACCGGGACGGTGCGGATCTCGACCGGGACCCGATAGCCATCCTTGTGCTGGAGAAAGGCTTGGGTGTCATGGATTTTGCCGTCGGAAAAAGCCTGGTCGATCGGGCAGAGGGGCGTATGGCAGATATTCTGGCCTTCATCGTCCAGGTGGGTGAGGATATGGTCGTGGCAGCTTTTGCCCAGGGTCTCGGCGGAGGGATACCCGGAAATCCGCCCGGCGGCCTGGTTCCAGAATACGATCTTGCGGTCCCGGCCGAGAATGTAGATCCCGTCGTAAAGGTGCTCGAGAAGGTCCGGAGGGATAACCGGGTCGGTTTTCATACAGCTACAATTATAGCTTCCGCACCTGATGGTAGCGATTGATCCTCATGATCCCGTAGATGGCCGCGCCCAGGCAGGGGACCACCAGCTTGGTCTTGAAGCCGCTCCCGACGAGGTCGAAATACTCCGCGCAGGCCGAGCAGATAAAAAGCGTATTATCGGAAATGGAATAAGGAATTTTCTCCCCGTTTTCCTCCACGAAGTAGCGGGGATCCATAAAGTTGGCGTGGTTGGCGCAGTTGGTGACGAAGATTTCCCGGAACAGGACGGTGGCCTTGGTCAGGCCCCGGAGCCCTAGGGGTTTCAGGCGCTTGAGGAGCGCGGGAATCTCCCGGGTGCCCATGGATTTAAAATCCTTAAAGAGTTCCATGATCTCTGAGCTTTCGACGTTTTCCCAGTCAACCGGTTTCTCCGACTGGTAGACCTTCGATTGGATCAGCTCGAGCTGTTCCTCCCGGCCGGGAAGGCGAGGAGGGGTAAAGTTCGTCTCGGTGATGACCGTGCCCCCGGGAAATCCCTCGAGCCGGAAGGCGCTGCCGACGAGATATTTCCCCGCCTGGCCGGACCGGCGGTACCAGGAGCCCCGCCGCTTACAGGAACCCTGATTCCAGGAGTCCGGGGTCGCGCAGCCGATGGGGATCCGGGGGTCGAGAACCTTGCAGGGGGTTTTTTCGATTTCGGGAAGGGCCTGGTTCCGGGCGGAGAGCTCCGCCTTGAGACGGGCCAGCTCCCGTTCATCCAGGGCGTAGGTATAGCGAAGATATTCCGACATTGTCTGATTAGGTTAAATCAAAAACGATGACGAGAAAATACAACAATAAGAGATTATTTGCCTAAACTAACAACAGCCGGAATCGCAACCCTTGGCCGCCGGCAAGCTTGAAGAAATCTTATATCCGCCCCCTTTGACTGCATCAATAAAATCAATGCTGACGGGCTTGATCTCATCAAACAAAATTTTATCGATCAGGTAATTGATGCCCCGGTCGGTAAAGGTTAAATCGGTTTCCTGCGGCTCATCCAGAGCCAGGCCCAAGGATGGGCCCCCTCAGCTGGCCTGGATTAAAAGCCGGACGGAATATTTCTTTTTCTGTTGGTCCAAATAGGTTTGGATCATGCCACTGGCCTTTTCGGTTACTTTGAACATAAGCGCTCCTTTTTTTCTGGTTCCTCAACTTCTTTCCCGGTTGTTCATGCTTTTCCTGGTTAGGGCCGGCCGGGCAACCGGGGCGGTCGGGGCGGACAGCCCTCAGCCGGGTATTATTAAATCAGCGTGTGCGGAATTTTTCCACCGGGTTATCTCCGGAATCAAGGTGAGATTGGAGCCGGTCCTTCTGAGAGTGGGCGATTTTCTGATAGATGGATTTCTTCAGGAAGGCAAAAGCGGCCTCCTGATCCTGGTCGATCATTATCCGCTCGAGCTCCATAACTTCCTCTGGCTCCAAAGCCACGACCGATTTTTTTATTTCGAGCATCACCCCTCGCCTCCCCAATATTTTTTCCGGTATCGCAAAGCGACATTAACCAGGCTGATGAGGACCGGCACCTCGAGGAGGGGACCGATCACGGTGGCGAAGGCCTGCTTCGATTCGATGCCGAAAATGGCGATGGCCACGGCGATGGCGAGCTCGAAGTCGTTGCTGGCGGCGGTGAAGGAGGTGGCGACCGTCTGACCGTAGCTACCCCCGATTTTTTTCACCAGGAAGAAGGTAGCGAACCACATTATGAAAAAGTAAAAACCCATCGGGACCGCCACCCGGAGAACATCGAGGGGCTCCTTGATGATGTATTCCCCCTTCAGGGAAAACATTACGATGATGGTGAAGAGGAGGGCGACCAAGGTTAGGGGGCTGATTTTCGGGGCAAAGACATTTTCAAACCACTCCTTGCCCTTGGCTTTAAGGATGGAAAATCTGGTGATGACCCCGGCGAGGAAGGGGATGCCGAGGAAAATGAAAACGGTTTTGGCTGACTCCCACATGGAGATCTTAATGTTCAGTCCTTCGGCCAGGCCGAGCCAGTTTAGGGCCAGGGTGATGAAAAGGTAGATATACACAGCATAAAACAGCACCTGGAAGATGGCGTTGAAAGCTACCAGCCCCACCGCCAGCTCACGGTCGCCATCGGCCAGCTCGTTCCACACAATTACCATGGCGATACAGCGGGCGAGCCCCACCAGGATCACCCCGATCATGTATTCGGGATAGTCCCGAAGAAAGATAATAGCGAGGACAAACATGAGGAGCGGACCAATTACCCAGTTCTGGAGGAGAGAGATAAGAAGAAGCCGCTTGTTTTTCAGGACCTTTCCCATCTCCTCGTACTTCACCTTGGTCAGTGGCGGGTACATCATCAGGATCAGGCCGATGGCGATCGGGATGGAGGTGGTGCCCACCTGCAAACTGGTAATGAAGCGGGTCAAGGCCGGGGCAAAATAGCCGATCCCGATCCCGAGGCCCATGGCCAGGAAGATCCAGAGGGTCAGGAAGCGGTCCAGAAACGAGAGCTTTTTCACGGCGGTCATGGCGGGGCTCCTTTTCTTCGTTAAAAAAGAACGAAAATGAACCGCAAGCAAAAATATATCCCGATGAGGATGAAAATCATACCGGTACCCCGCCGGGCCCATAATTCCACGCGGCCGAGACGATTGAACACCTGGGTCAGGGATTTTGCCCCCAGGGCAATGGCCAGGGCGAAGGCCAGGACCGGCAGGCCTGTCCCGATCCCGTAGAAGAGGGGCAGGATGAAGACGGAATCATGCTTTACGGAAAGCGGAACCAGGCTCCCGAAAAAAAGGGCGGCGGAAACCGGGCAGAAAGACAGCGCGAACATGATGCCCAGGAAACCCGAGCTCATCAGCCCGGATTTTTCCGCTTGTTTCTCCATTCGCTTATTGCTCACCAGGGCCGGGGGGGTGAACCGGATCAGTTCCAACAGGAACATGCCCACGATGATCAGCAGGGGGCCCAGGAATTGATTCATGTATTTCTGCAAGAACCAGGACGCCTGGGGAACGGCGGTGAGGCCCGCGACCAGGACGGCCGCGATGACTATATAAGTTAATGACCGGCCGATGGTGTAAGCCGCGCCGGAAAAGAAAGCCCGACGCGGGCTGCCGATTTTCCGGCCGATGAACGAGATCGCCGCGATATTGGTGGCGAGCGGGCAGGGACTGATCGCGGTCAACAATCCCAGCCAGAAAGCGGATAACGCGCCCAACCAGAACAAGATTATTTTCCCTGTAGATAAAGGGTTACTTCATCCTGAATGTATTTAATGAAGAGCTGTTGGTTTCCGACCAGCTCCCAGACTTTGGCCAGATTTTTCCACCGCACTTGTTTCCCTTCTTTGATATCCGCGACCACCACCGACTTGGTGAAAAGCTTGTAATCCTGGGTGAAATGAGAATTCGCCGGCTCATCCACATTGAGCACCTGAAATTCAACGCGACCGTCTTGTAACGCCTGAGAGAACCCGGACTCTACCGCTTCCTTAGTGTAATTTTCAATTTTATGGCAGGTGGGGCATCGAGAGGTGGTATGGAAATAATAAAGGATGACCCGGTCAGGCCGGGGCGAAACGCCGGGGTTGCCGCTGCCGGTCGGTCTTGCCTTCGGGATGGAAGGGGAGGTCACATCGGTTGCGTAGGATTTGGGAGCCGCTTTCGTTTTTTTGCTCGGGCCTGTTTTGAAAATGAGCCAGCCCAAGCTTACGGCCACGAAGGCAAGCAGAACCACCGTCACAAATGTTTTTATCTTCATGTTTGCTTTGCTCCTTGCTTAAGAGGGTGGACAAAAAGAGCTATTTGGACTGGAGCAGTTTCTTGACCTTTTCCTTGTCCGGGAGAGGTTTGCCCTGATGCACCACCTTCTCATCTACGACCAAACCCGGGGTCATCATGATGTATTTCTGGATCTCGCGGAGGTCGCTGACCTTTTCCAGCTCGGCATCGAGTTTCAGCTCGGCAACGGCGCTCTTGGTGGTTTCGTAAAGCTTTTCGCAGTTCATACAACCCGGACCCAATATTTTAATCTTCATTTAAACCTCCTTCCGTTATTAATAACGTATTCGTGTCATTCTTTCGTCTCGAGAAAAGAAGCAGTTTGCTTTCTGTTTTTAAATCAGGAAATTGAACAGGTACCCTATGACCATAATCCCTATCCCCACTACGGCGGCAAAGGTGGTGATGAGCTGCGGTCGGAGCACTTTCCGCAGGATGATGAATTCCGGCAACGATAGTGCGATCACCGACATCATGAACGCGAGCACGGTCCCCAAAGCCGCTCCCTTTTCGAGCAGAGCCTGGACGATCGGAATTATCCCCGCCGCATTCGAGTACATGGGTATACCGATCAAGACGGCGATCGGCACGGCCCACCAGGCGTTCTTGCCCATGATCGAGGCCATAAAGTCCTGGGGAACATAGCCGTGGATACCGGCCCCCACCGCGATACCGGCCAGCACGTAAGGCCAGACCTTCCCGACGATTTCATTCACGGAGTCGCGACCGAATCGCACCCGTTCATCCCAGGTCAGCGGCATGTTATCGTTAGCCGGTTTGGCGCCCGTCCCCGTTTCATAGACCCAACTTTCAACCCAACGCTCGAGGTGGAGCTTGCCGATTACCCACCCGGACGCGATGGCAATGATCAGACCAGCGCCCATATAGAGCGCCGCCACTTTCCAGCCGAAAAGTCCAAACAACAGAACCAGCGCGACCTCGTTGACCATGGGCGCGGAGATGAGAAAGGAAAGGGTGACGCCCAGCGGGATACCTGTGGTCACGAAACCGATAAAGAGCGGCACGGCCGAGCAGGAACAGAACGGCGTGACCACGCCTAGCAGGGCGGCCAGGACGTTGCCGATGGCTTCAAATTTACCGGTCAGGATGCGGCGGGTTCGCTCCGGGGTGAAAAATGAACGCACGATTCCCACCCCGAAAACGACCACGACCAGGAGCATCAGGACTTTGGGCGCCTCGAAGATAAAAAATTCAACGGCCAGGGCCAGGCGGCTGCCGGTGACCATCTTCAAGAGGTCGTAGGTGAACCAATTGGCGAACGGGTCGAGACTCCGGTAAACCAACCACCACACGGAGGCTCCGAGGAAAGCCAGGATAATCAGGGAAAGTTTTTTCGCGTTGCTCATGTTAAAAATTGGTCCTGGTTAATATATGATCATTTACTCATATATTAACTGCGCCGGACTTTCCGGGCAACACTGCGTCCAGGAAATATCAGGCTTTTTTCAAATTCAGATGATCCAGGACTTTAAATATTGCGGGGTCTTTGACGCGGTAGAAGATACTGACCCCTTCCCGGCGGTCGGAGACCAACCCCGACTGCTTCAGGACCGCCAGGTGGCGGGAAATGTTGGATTGCTGACCGCCGATAGCCGGGAAGATCTCGCAGACGCAGCGTTCCCCGTCCCGCAGGTATTCCATGATCCTCAGGCGGGTGGGCTGGCCCAGGGCTTTCAGGATATTGGCTTTCTTTTCCAGATTCATTGATAGAATATTATTCTATTTTTCCCCGTCTCGCATCACCCCCGGAAATATTTTAAGATTACACGAAAGATGGAAAAAGATTATTTCAATCTCCTGGTGCTTCCCCTCCCCCGCACCCCGGAGGTGGAAGCCAAGCTGGCGGCCATTTCCCGGGAAACGAATATTGATCTTTACACCCTGCGGGAGCGGTTTTTCGGGAAGGGACCGGCGGTGCTCAAACGGACCGCCGACCGGGTGGAAATCAGCCGGATTGCCCTGAGGCTCGAGGACGCCGGCTACGCCCACCTGCTGTTTTCCGATTCGGAGTTCCGCGCGCTCTTCCCGGCCCGGAGGGCGCTGACGGTCAGGCTCGGCGACGGCCGGGTGGATTTTCTGAACGGCCGGGGCGAGGTGATCAACTCCCTTTCCCGAGGGGAGGAATGCCTGCTGGCGGCCGGCGATCTCGGCTCCCAGGATTGGTCCGCCCGGCAGATGGAGGAAAGGGTTGCGGCTCCCCCCGCGGAACTTTTGGAGTCAGTTGCGATGGGTGAGCCGGTTCTGGACATCTGTCCCCGGAAACGGCCGCCCCGGGTGCGGATCTTCGGCAAAAATTTCAACTATGCCTCCCTGGGCGATCAGGCCGGCCCGAGCGCGGCCCAGAACCTGCTGAAAGTCGTCGGGATCGTTCAGTCGCTCTCGTCCGGCAGCCGGCTGGACCTTTCCTTTGGTTTTTCCGCCCCGCCTCCGATCGGGGGCGTTTTCCTGAACCCGACGGAAATACCGAACCTGGGCTCTGCCCTGATGGAAAAACTCCAGCGGTTCGAAAACCATTCCCGCGCGCTCGGTCTGGTGTTTGAGAACGTTCCGGTTGCCGCAGAGGCGCCGGTAGAAACCGGGCCGGCCGCGTCTTCCCCCGTCCGCCCGGCTCCTCCCGTTATTCCCTCGACCGGGACCTCCCGCCCGTCCTCCCTGGAGGCCGGCCTGAACCGGGTCCGCGCCTGGGGTCCCCCGGCGGTGATCATCCCCATGGTGGTCGCGGGATTACTCCTGGGGGGGGGATATTTTTACACCCGGGACCTCCGCCTGATTCCCCCGGTGGGCGGGATCGCGGGCCTGCTGATTTTCTTCCATGGGTTTGTCTGCCTGAGGCGGGCGCGGAGAATTGAGAGTATCCCGACTTCCCGGATCCGCTCGCTGCCGATGGGCACGGTCGAGGTGTCGGGTCAGGCCCAATCCCCGGCAATCCTGAAAACCCCTTTCACGCTGGTGGATTGTGTCTGGTACCAGTTTCTGGTTGAAGAATACCGCCGGGCCGGCCGTGACTCCAAATATGTAGCCATAGCCCGAGGCAACACCGAGGATATTCCTTTCTACGTGGAAGACGAAACGGGAAAAGTCCTGGTTGATTCCCGTGGAGCGCTGGTGGAGATCAAATGTCGCCAGGTGACCTATCAGTCCCCAGAGGAGATTCGACTGGGTCTTCTCGCGATGGGGCGGAGCTCGCTATTGAAAATGGGTGTCATGGGGGCCGGGGGGAAGCCGTTGCGGATCACGGAGGTTTACATTCCCTGGAAACACCCGGTTTACGTGATCGGGACGACTCAATCCGTGAAAACCGACCCGGGAACCGGACAGACCGAGATCCTAAACCGGCTTCGGGAGCTGAAGAAATCCCCGGAAAAGCTGGCGGCCTTCGACCTGAACCGGGACGGCCGGATTGATAACGAGGAATGGGAGCGGGCCCGCGCGGCGGCGGAACAGGAGGTCCTGGTCGAGAAACTCCGGTCGCCGATCACGGAAGAGCAAGTGTTTGTCGGACGGGGGGAGGCCGACGAACTCTTCCTTATTTCCGATCGGAGCGAGCGGCAGCTTTTATGGAGTCTCAAGGCGAGAACCCTGCTCGGAATCCTGGGGGGAGGAGGGATTGTTCTGGCGGTGGTATACTGGGGACTGCAATTCTATATTAAGAGTTAAAAGAAGGAGGGGATATGTTTCGGGTCGGGATGATCATGCTGGCTTTGCTGGTTCTGGTGGTGCTCGGCGTGGTTTTATATTTTGTCACCATCTATAACGGGTTGATCCGTCTCAAGAACAACATCGACAAGGCCTGGAGCAACATTGACGTGCTCCTCAAGCAGCGGCATGACGAGCTTCCCAAACTGGTGGCCATCTGCGAAGGCTACATGAAGTTCGAGCAGGAAACCCTGCAAAAGGTGATCGAGGCCCGCTCCCTTTACGGTCAGGCCCGGGGGGTGGCGCAGACATCGGAGGCCGACCAGGCCGTCTCCCAGGCGCTGAAAGGCCTTTTCGCCCTGGTGGAGAAATACCCGGACCTCAAGGCGGACAACAATTTCCTCGGGCTCCAGGGCCGGGTTTCGATCCTGGAAAACAGCATTGCCGACCGCCGGGAATTCTTCAACGAATCCGTCAACCTTTACAATATCCAGATCCAGCAGATCCCGGATGTGATTGTGGCCAACATTTTAAATTTCGAGGCTTCCGAGCTCTGGCGGATCAATCCTCACGACCTGGAAGACGTGAAGATCTCATTCAACCCGGCCAAACCCCAGTAGAAAGTTAAGCTTAAGGTGTAAGGGATTAGGGTTTTTTCAAGAACCCCGGGGGGAAGGTTCTTCCTTCGACCCCGATGGGGTCCTCAGGACGAGAACCCCAGAGGGGCGCGATACGAACTCTTCGGAAATCAGGTTGCGATAAACTCGACGATAAAGTATTTAACGACACGGGCTAGACCCTGCGGGTCAGCCTGCCTGATTTACGGCACGGCACCTATTGTGAGGGGAGCGAAACCTTCCCCCCAAAAAGAAAAAGAATAGCTAACACAAAGGAGAGATTCTTCGCCTTCGGCTCAGAATGACAGGAAAATAGAAGGCGAAGGAATTATTTTGTTTGGAGTTTATTATTTTGATTGGAAAATTCGAAAGGATTTTTCAGGAATCGCGTTTCCGCTGAAAGAACTTCTCGAGTTCTTTTCCCAGGGTGATGGTATTGAAGGGCTTGCAGAGGTGCCAGTCGATCCCGGCCTGCCGGCACTTTTGGATGTCTTCCTCATCCAGCCGGTTGGAGGAAAGGACGATCACCGGTTGGACGTTGCCGCGAAGATCCCGGATCTGGCGGGTCAGGGTGGCGTTCCCGGAACCGTTGATCCGGGAATCCAGGATAATCATGTCCGGTTTTTCCATTTCCCAGAGCTTTAAAGCCTGTTCCTGATCGTTGGCGGTGAAGACCTGGAAACCGTCGAGCTCCAAAGAAACCCGGGTTAAAGCCAGGAGGTAGCGATCTTCGTCGATCAACAGTATTTTTTTCACTTGCTTCCGTCGGAGAAGAAAACCCCGACCAGTCCTTACCTGCTTCAATTATCGCTGGGGGGAAAAAAGAGTTTTATTGGAGAAATACCTTAGGGGGAAGGATTTTTAACCTTACTCCTACAGCTCCACCAGTTTGCGGCGGATGGCGTAGCGGACCAGGTGGGTCCGGTCGTGGATATCGAGCTTTTTCATCAGGTTGTTTTTATGGGCATCCACGGTTTTGATCGAGAGTTTTAGGTGGCCGGCGATTTCCTTGACGCTGGAACCTTCGGCCAGAAGTTTGAGGATTTCGCGTTCCCGGCGGGTCAGGTTTTCGTAGGGGGATTTGGGGAACTTGGGCATTTTCTTTCCCTGGTAGCCCCGGACCAGGATCTTGGAAATGGAGGGTGAGAGATAAATGCCGCCTTTCAGGATCGAGCGGATGGCGCTGACCAACTCGGGGGCGGCGGTGTCCTTCAGGATGTAGCCGTCGGCCCCGGTGCGGATGGCGTTGATCACGTATTCGTCGTCCTGGTGCATGGAAAGGATGCTGATCTTGGTCCGCGGGTTGATCCGCTTGATTTGGGCGACCACGTCCCCCCCGGGAGGGCCGGGCATGGCGTAATCGAGGAGGAGCAGGTCGGGATTGAGCTCGCTCACCTTGCGGACGGCTTCCTTGCCGTCACCGGCCTCACCGACAATCTGGAGGTCGGGCTCCTGTTCCAGGATCATCCGGATGCCCTGGCGGACCAGAGTGTGATCATCCGCCAGAATTATAGTGATCTTATCCATAACAACTATCCTAGCCGGAAATTGGAGGAAGGGGAAGCTCTACCCGGATTTGGGTCCCTTTCCCGGGCTGGGATTTGAACACGCTCTTCCCCCCCAGCAGGGCTGCCCGTTCTTCGATTCCCATCAGGCCGACCGATCCACCCGGGCGATTCAGCACCTTTTCCACCCGGAACCCGATCCCGTTGTCCTCGATCTTGGCCTCGACCCGCCCGTCTTTTCTCTCCAGGCTGACCGGATGGGAGCGCTGATGACCCCGGCTGCCCTGGCTTGCCGGAGTGCCGGCAGGGACGCTTTCGTTCTCCGGTAATTGGAGATGACGGTGACCCGCCGGGTTTTCCCGGGGCGCGGGAAGCTTGGGCGTTTTTCGGTGGCGGGGTTTCAAAATATTTCCTGCTTCCGGTTGACTTCTCCCGAAAATTGGGGAGAATTATAAACCATGCGGAAGAAATATTTGCGTGCCGGCCGGCTGTTTTGTCTGATCGGGGTCTTGGTCTTCCTGTCGGCCTGCGTCAATGTGGAGGAAAAAATCTTCCTGAATCTGGACGGCTCGGGGCGGATGGACGTGCGTTACGTCCTCAAACGCGAATTCTTCCAGCTGGTTCCCAAGGGGCCGGGGACCATGTTTCCCGTTTCCGAAGCGGATGTTTACAAAATGTTCGAAAACACCAAGGGCGTCAAGGTGGAAGGGGCGAAACTGGTGATGGACGATAAAAACGTGTCTCTGCAGTACGTCCTGAAATTTGACGATATCAGCACCTTCAATAACGACAGCTACAGATTCACTCTTGAAAAAGACGGGAACAACCGGGATTTTCATGTCTGGATCAAGGGAGGGGGAGCCCAGCAGAACCTCAAGAACGATGAGCTCAAGGGAAAAATCATGACCGAGGCCATCAACCAGGCCATGGCGATGTACAACATTAAAATCACCGTGGTTTTACCCGCCCCGATTGTCAAATCCAACGCCCAGGAAGTCCAGGACCGGACGGCCACCTGGGTGGTTCCCATCTGGGAACTTCAGAAAAAACCGGCTTTTGATCTGGATGCTCAGATCAAGGTCCGGAAGGGCCTCTGGGATAGAATCAAAGATATCTTTTAAGCTCGCAAGCTAGAAGGCCAGCAAGCTAAATTCCCAACCCACATTTTTATCTTTCGCCTTTTATACCATTATTCTCGTTTCTTGACTCTTATCCCTTGAATCTAGTCCCTTTGGGTTAAGAGATCTTCCCATCTCTCGAGCATTTTTTATTTTTTGCGGGAAGATTGTAGAGGGCAGAAGGCATAGAGCCAATAGCCGCCAAGTACGATTCCCTAGCTTCCAAGACACAGACAATTATTTAATATGGTTTTCTTGGGTTTTAAAGAAGCCCGGCTTCCGGCCCGTAGGGGCCTACAGCCCGGAGGGGGGGTTGGTTCTTCCTTCGACCCCGATGGGGTCCTCAGGACGAGAACCCCAGAGGGGCGCGACACGAACTCTTCGGAAATCAGGCTACGATGAACTCGACGGTTAAATATCTATCGATACTGGCTAGACCCTGCGGGTCAGCCTGCTGGACTAGCGGCATTGTGCCTATTGTGAGGGGAGTGAAACCAACCCCCCAAAAAAAAAGGAAAAATCGAGCGCTGAGGAGAGATTCTTCGCCCGCCGGAGGCGGCCTTCCCGCCGCTCCGCACGGGACACGCAGAATGACAGATTAAAACTGGGGTTGGCGGTCGTCCTTACCGGATTAAGAGATCACGAATTCTTCCCGGTGCAGCTCGGGCTTGGCCTTCAGGACCACCTTGCGCTGGAAGCGCGTCTGGATGTCCTCGATGATGTGATGCTTGTCCCCGGCCATCAATTCGGCCAGGTCGGGATGGACCAGGATCGTGATTTTTTTCCGGGGGAGGTTGTCGATCTCCCGCTGGATTTCCCGGAAGATCTCGTAGCCGACCGTGACCGGGCTTTTGATGAAGCCCGAGCCCTCGCAGTAGAAACAGGGCTCGCCGATGGCGTGAATGAGCGAGGGGCGGGTCCGTTCCCGGGTCATCTCGACCAGGCCGAATTCCGAGATCCGGAGGATGTTGACCTTGGAGCGGTCCTTTTTCAGGGCTTCCCTGAAAAGGTTGTAAACCCGGTTGCGGTGGCCTTCCCTTTCCATGTCGATAAAATCCACGATGACGATCCCGCCGATGCTGCGGAGCCGGAGCTGGTAGGCGATTTCCTTGGCCGCCTCCAGGTTGGTGCGCAGGATGGTTTCTTCGGGGTTTTTCTTGCCGACGTACTTGCCGGTATTGACGTCGACGGTGCACAGGGCCTCGGCCTG
>JAQTNV010000062.1 GCA_028713675.1 bacterium | reverse complement strand
ATCCAGACCATGCTGTCCCGCGTTTTATCCAGTTCGGTTCTCGGGGTGGAAGCCTACCAGGTGGAGGTGGAGGTGGATACCGCCCGGGGGCTGCCCCAGTTCAACCTGGTGGGATTGCCGGAGGGGGCGGTCAAGGAGAGCAAGGAGCGGGTCAAGTCGGCCATCCGGAATTCCGGGTATGAATATCCGGCCGGAAGAATCACGGTCAACCTCGCCCCGGCGGATATCCGGAAGGAAGGCTCGGCCTTCGACCTTCCCATCGCGGTCGGCCTCCTGATCGCCGAGGGGGTGCTCCAGTCCGCCCGCGTCCAGGATTACCTGATCCTGGGCGAGCTTTCCCTGGACGGACGCCTGAAGCCGGTCCGGGGAGGCTTGCCCGTCGCGATCCTGGCCCGGAATTCCGGCAAGCGCGGGCTGGTCCTGCCTTCGAGCAACGCCCGCGAGGCCGCGATCGTGGACGGGGTCGACGTTCTGGGAGTCGATCACCTCTCCGAGGTGTTTGGGTTTTTCAATTCCGATCGGGAGATTTCCCCGGTCCGGGTGGACGTGGCCGAGCTGTTTTCCCGGCATTCGGTTTACGAAGTTGATTTTAACGAGGTCCGGGGGCAGGAGCACGCGAAGCGGGCCCTGGAGGTGGCCGCGGCCGGCGGCCATAACCTCCTGATGGTGGGGCCGCCGGGTTCGGGAAAAACGATGCTGGCCAAACGACTCCCGACGGTATTGCCCCGGCTTTCCCTGGAAGAGGCGATCCAAACGACCAAGGTCTACAGCGTCGCCGGGCTGCTCTCTTCCCAGGAGGCAATCCTGGCGACCCGGCCCTTCCGCTCGCCGCACCATACCATTTCGGACGCCGGCCTGGTCGGGGGCGGAACCATTCCCCGCCCGGGGGAAGTCAGCCTGGCGCATAACGGGGTGCTCTTTCTGGATGAACTCCCGGAGTTTACCCGGAATGTCCTGGAGGGCTTGCGCCAGCCGATCGAGGAAGGGAAGGTGACCATTTCACGGGCGCTTTCCTCCCTGACCTATCCGGCGGATTTCATGCTGGTCGGGGCGATGAATCCCTGCCCCTGCGGGTACCTGGGCGACCCGGCGCACAGCTGCCACTGCACCCCCCTGCAGATCCAGAGGTACCGGTCCCGGATCTCCGGCCCGCTCCTGGACCGGGTTGATATCCAGGTGGAGGTCCCGGCCGTTCGTTGGCAGGATTTGTCCCAGGAAGCCGGGGGCGAAGCCTCGGCGGAGATCGGCGCGCGGGTGGAAATGGCCCGGAAGGTCCAGGAGGACAGGTTTTCCCGGGCCAAGATCTTCTGCAACGCCCAGATGGGCTCCCGGATGATCCGGAAATACTGCCAGCCGGAAAAGGCGGGCGAGCGGCTCCTGCAGCTCGCGGTGGACAAACTCGGGATGAGCGCCCGGGGTTTTACCCGGGTTTTAAAAGTCGCCCGCACGATCGCCGATCTCGAGGGCTCAGCGACGATCCTTTCCTCCCATGTTTCCGAAGCCATTCAGTACCGGAGCCTGGACCGATTGACGGAACAGGGCTGAAGAAATAAAGTTAATAAACGGATGGCGATCAGGAAAGCAATATGATTCTCGGTTTAAACAACAATATTCCCTACAAGGGAAAGGTTTTTCACGTGCAGACGGAGGATTCCGGGAAGCAGAGCCCGCATATTTTTACCCATCTTTTTCACGGTGGAGATATTCTCGCCACGAAGAAAGTCGACTATCACGATATCCTGCAGGTCGAAGGCCTGGAGGATATCGTCCGGGAGCTGATGAAGGAACAGCATCAGTCAATGATCAAGGAACTGCAGAGCGGGGTTTACGAGGATAAAATCGCGGCTTTCTTCACGGCCGAGGAAAAGGGAAAGCCCCGTCCCAAAGTGCAGGAGATCGAGCTCCGGCTGACTGATAAAAACCTGTCCAATAAAAGCCTGGATGAGGTGATTCTGGATTACCTGACCCTGGATGTGGAAAAGGAGTGAATATGGCCACCCCAGCGCAAATTGAAAACCTGCGAAAGACCGCGACCGGGATCAGGATAAACATCCTGAAAATGCTGAACACGTCCGGATCCGGTCATACCGGCGGATCGCTCTCCGCCGTGGAAATCCTGACCTCGCTGTTCTTTTCCGAAATGAAATACCGGGCCAATGATCCCGGCTGGGAGGGGCGTGATCATTTCGTGCTCTCCAAGGGCCACGCCGCCCCGGTGCTTTACGCCACCCTGGCCCAGGCGGGTTTTTTTGCCGCCGATGAACTTTCCTCGCTCCGCCGGCTCGGGTGCAGTCTCCAGGGCCACCCCTCCTGCGTCTGCACCCCGGGGGTGGAGGTTTCCACCGGTTCCCTGGGACAGGGGCTTTCCATGGCCCTCGGGCTGGCCCTGGCGGTCCGGCTCGATCAGAAACCTTCCCGGGTTTACGTGCTTTGCGGGGACGGCGAAATGCAGGAGGGACAGATCTGGGAGGCGGCCATGGCCGCGGCCCATTTCCGGGTGGATAATCTCTGTGCGATTGTCGACAATAACGGTCTCCAGATCGACGGCCCGGTCGCCAAGGTCATGGGCATCGAGCCGCTCTGGAAAAAATGGGAGGATTTCGGCTGGGGGGTGCAAAGGATTGACGGTCACAACCCGGAAGAGATCCTGGACGCCTTTGCCACCGCCCGGCAGATTCGGGGACGTCCGGCAGTGATCATTGCCAAGACCGTGAAAGGCAAGGGTGTCTCTTTCTTCGAGAACAAGGTGGAATATCACGGGGTAGCCCCTTCGGCGGATGAATTAAAGCGGGCGCTCAAGGAGTTGGAAGGATGAGTTCCTTAAAACTCACTCCCAGGATCGTGAGGGGAGATTGCCTGGAAAAACCGGATCCCAAGGCTCTCCGGGACGCCTACGGCTCCACCCTGGTCAAGCTGGGGGAGAAGGACCGGAACGTGGTGGCCCTGGACGCGGACCTTTCTTCCTCCACCCGGACCTCGATGTTCGCGGCCAAGTTCCCCGACCGGTTTTTCAATATGGGGCTGGCGGAACAGAACATGATGGGAACGGCCGCGGGACTGGCCAAGGGAGGCAAGATTCCCTTTGCCAGCACCTTCGCCATTTTCGCCTCGGGCCGGGCCTGGGAGCAGATCCGGCAGTCCATCGCCTATTCGCGGCTGAACGTGAAGATCGTGGCCACCCACGGGGGAATCACCGTGGGAGAGGACGGGCCTTCCCACCAGACGGTTGAGGACCTGGCCATCATGCGGGTGATTCCCGGGATGACGCTGATCGTCCCGGCCGACGCGGTCGAAACGGGCAAGGCCGTGGAAGCGGCTTACCGCCTGCAGGGCCCGGTTTTCATGCGCCTGACCCGGGCCAAGTTCCCGACCGTTTTCACCGATGATTACGAGTTCCAGATCGGGAAGGGGACGGTGGTGAATGAAGGGGAGGATCTGGCCATCTTCGCCTGCGGCCTGATGGTTTACCATTCCCTCCAGGCGGCCAGGATTCTGGCGGAGAAGGGCATTTCGGCGCGGGTGGTCAATATTTCCACCTTGAAACCCCTGGATAAGGACTTGATCGTGGAGTCGGCGAAGAAGACCCGGGCGGTGGTGACTGCGGAAGAGCACTCGATTATCGGCGGACTGGGAGGCGCGGTCACCGAGGTTCTGTCTGCCGCTTTCCCGGTCCCGGTGGAAATGGTCGGGGTGAAGGATTCCTTTGGAACCTCCGGCAAGGCTGAAGAGCTTCTGAAATATTTTCAACTGGAACCCGGTGATATTGTGAACGCCGGCCTGCGCGCGGTCGAGAGAAAAAAATGACGAATGTTGATTGACGATTGACGAGTGAAAGTCAAAACCTATAGCTCAGGGGTTTCCGGATTCAGCGTTCAAGGATTTTTCCCCCGATACCGATACCGATTCAAAATTAATTTTCAGAAATATCTGGCGGGTTTTTTAGCCTGGCCAGGGTAAGGGGATTTCAGTGAGCGGGCACGGCCATCATCACCACCATCACAATCAACAGCCGCACCATCATCAAGCCTACGATCATCTCGAAAAACGCCTGGACGCCTATCCGGTCGGGGCTCCTTTGGCGCCGTTTTTCCGGAAAGTCCTGAGCCTGCTTTTCAGCCGGGAGGAGGCCGAGGTGGCGGCCCGGATGCCTGCCCAGCTCGCCACCCTTTCCACCCTGAGCCGGATTACCGGGGTCCCGTCGACAAAACTCCGGAATATGCTGGAAAAAATGGCCGGTCTCGGCCTGGTCCTGGATCTCGAGAAAAACGGGAAAACCTATTATCTCCTGTCCCCGACCGTCCCGGGTCTGATTGAGATGTCGCTGATGCGGCAAAGGGAGGATATTCCCCAGAAGGAGGTGGCGGAGCTTCTGTCTCACGGCTTGAACGATCCGGGATTTCTCCGGGCGGTTTTCGGGGGCAAAACCCAGTTCGGACGGGTCCTTCCCTATGAAGGGGCCATCGCGGAAAAATATCATCACCAGGTTGTTTCCTACGAGCGGGGCGAGGACGTGATCCGGGAGGCCCGGGCCATTTCTGTGACCCTCTGTTACTGCCGTCATGAAAAGAAACTGATCGAAGAGGAGTGCGCGCATCCCCTGGAGGTCTGCACCGCTTTCAACACCGCCGCGGAATTTCTGATCCGCCACGACCTGGGCCGCAGGATCGAGAAGGAGGAGGCCCTGGATATCCTGGCCCGGACCGGGGAACTCGGAATGGTGCACGTGATCGATAACGTCCGGCAACGTCCCACCTTCATTTGCCACTGCTGTTCCTGCTCCTGCGGGATCATGCGGGCTTTCCGTTCCTTCGAGGATTTTCCAACGGTGGTATCCTCCAACTACCGGGCACGGGTCGAAAAGGGGAAATGCATCGGCTGCGGCCGCTGCGCCCGGGCTTGCCCGGTGGGGGCGATCAACCTTGCCAAGGTCTGGAATCCCCAGACCGGCCTATTGGCGGAGGTGGACAATTCCGTCTGCATCGGCTGCGGGGTCTGCGTCCGGTCCTGCCGGAAAGAAGCTCTTGAACTCGAGCCCCGGAAGGAAAGGAACATCACCCCGGAAACCACTTTTCACCGCCTGGCCCTGATGGCGATGGAAAGAGGCAAACTGGGCGACCTCGTGTTTTACGATCCCACCAAGGTGACCCACCGTCTCGGTAAGGTCATGGTCAAGTCCTTTATAAAGATGCCGCTTTTCCAGCGGGCGATGCTGCAGAAGGAATTCAATTCCCGCTTCCTGGATTTTGTCTATGCAGGTATCCGCCGGACCGACATGGGCCGGGTGTTGGAAGAACTTTAAAGCCGGCCCGAAGTTCAGGGATCCGCAGTCCCAAGTCCGAATAATAAAAAATCAGGAAGTTTTACTCTTCCCGCGGACTGTTCCGCTTGAACCCGAAAAATACAGTTATTATTTCCTAATGTTCCGTAGTTGCCCGATTTACTTGTCCCGACAGAGGAGGGATCGGGCGCCTTTGAAACCCGCCAATGAATCGGCAGATTACAAAAGAATCTGCTCGAGAATGACGGAGGAGCGTATTCAACTGCATTTTTCGGGTTGAAAGGAAAAAATATTGTGTTTTCCTCCATCCGGGGTCAGAAAAATTTTCTTTAGGAAGAGGGGGCAAATTTCATTTCCGGATATTTTAGGCTAACATTTAACTAAACAAGGAGAGCCGATGAGATTCCATAAAAACTATTATTTTTTTATCGGGGTTTTAACGATTTTTCCGCTTTTCGCCTGCGGAGGAGGTGAGAAGAATACCGCTGCTCCCGCCGCGCCCGCCAACCTCATCGCGGTAGCGGTATCCGCCACTCAGATAGATCTCTCCTGGCAGGACAATTCCGGCGATGAGAAGGGATTCCAGCTCGAGCGGAAAACCGGGGGCGGCGCTTACGCGCTGCTGGCCAGCCTTCCGCTCGACACGACTTCTTATTCCGATACGGGTTTAACCCCCGACTCTTCTTATACTTACCGGGTCAACGCTTTTAACCCCGGAGGCAATTCCGCTTACTCCAACGAGGTCACCGCCCAGACCCCGAGCAATCTTCCCGCCGCCCCCGCCGGTCTTTCGGCCGAGGCGGTTCCCGGCCACCAGATCAATCTTTCCTGGTCGGCGGGTTCCGGCAATCAGGACGGTTTCGAGATCGAACGCAAGGAAGGGGCGGCGGGCACTTATGCTTCCCTGACCACACTGGGTCCCGGGGTTTTGACTTTTCCCGATGTTAATCTCACCCCGGGCGCTGATTATTACTACCGGGTCAGGGCTTACAACACTTACGGGAATTCCGTTTATTCCGGCGAAGCTTTCGCCCGGTCGCTGGAGCCGGCCACCCAGATCTCCGCGGGGGGGGTCCATACCTGCGCCTTGTTCCCGGGAGGAAAAGTGAGATGCTGGGGGGACAACACCTACGGCCAGCTCGGAAACGGGACCACCACCACCGCATTTGTCCCGGTTCAGGTTTCAGGTTTATCCGAAGAAGTAACCGCCATTTCGGCCGGTTATTCGCATACCTGCGCCTTGACCCGGGCGGGAGGGGTGAAGTGCTGGGGAATTAACGACTCGGGTCAGCTGGGATTAGGGGAAAATCCCGGTCCGGATCTGTGCTTTGCCGATGCACCTTGCAGCAAGTTCCCGGTTACAGTGGCGAATATCACTTCCGGAACAGTCATGATTTCCGCGGGGGCTTTTCATACCTGCGCTTTAACCGGGGGCGGAGGTTTGAAGTGCTGGGGTGACAATGCCTTCGGCCAGGTTGGGGATGGAACCACTAAGTCGCGCGGTTTCCCGGTGGACGTTTCGGGCCTGGTCTCCGGGATCATCAATTTTTCTTCCGGAGGTTACCATAATTGCGCCGTGACCGGCGGCGGAGCAGTGAAGTGCTGGGGACTAAATGATTTCGGACAGCTGGGAACGGATCCGACCAGCGGTCCGGAATTAGTAACCTACTCCCAGGATGGTACCCCGTACCAGTACAGTTACAGTTCCACCCCGATCACGGTCCAGGGTTTCCCCGCCGATTTTGCCACCGTTACTGCCGTTACCTCCGGGGGAATGCATTCCTGCGTTTTGAATTACCTCGGGGGCGTTCAATGCTGGGGCCGCAACTACTATGGGCAATTGGGAAACGGCAGCTTCAATGAATATATCCCGTCCCCGGTTTGTGTCGGCATGTCTTTATGCACGGGCGGGATTCAAAGTATTTCTTCCGGATCCAATCATACCTGCGCCGTGACTGCCGGGAAAACCCTGAAATGCTGGGGAGAGGGTGATTTCGGTCAACTCGGGAACGGAAATACACTGAACTATTACGATCCCCAACCGGTTGCGAACATATCCGGGGTTACCGGCGTTTCCGCGGGAGGTTCCCATACCTGTGTCTTGACTGAGGATGGATGGGCATGGTGTTCGGGACTTAATCTTTCCGGCCAGCTCGGGGATGGTTCCGAAGAGGAACTTCAGGATACCCCGGTAGGGGTGTTTGGGATAGGGCCCTGACGTTATTGACACATAACGAGGAATGATGAATTGTCAAGCACTAAAAACCAGAGAATTAATTAAGGGAAATGATCTATTGTTTTTGTTTTTCTTATAATAGTAGAATTTAAACGTAGGAGTTATTAAGTAAGTCCAAGTCGCAGGGTTCAAATTTCTGGTTGGAGGGCAAAGTTACGGCCTTAATTATGAACCAGAAAAACCAACATAAATATCCGGGCGGAGGGAAGTTGTGAAGAAAATGGGTCGATTAAGACTCATGATTTTCGGAGTGGTTTTTGTCGGCCTGGTTTTTTTCTGGGGTGCGGGTTGCTCCGGAGACAAGTCCACGGACAACGAAAATGTCGCCAAGGGGAAATCCCTCCTGGCGGAGGGCAACGGCGACGCGGCCCGCGATATTTTCTCCACCGAACTGAACAGCGACCCGGACAGCTGTGGCGGCCGCTACGGCAGGATTCTCGCCGATAACCAATCCCTGATGAAGCTCTTCAATGATTTCCTGGCCACCGGGGCCGGGCTGGTCTCGGCGGGGTTCGGGCCGAGGATGGTGGTGGACGCTTATCCGTACTTGAATGACGTGCTCAATCCCTTCCTCAAGATTTTAATCGAAATGGAGACTGATACCGACCGGGTGGCCGAGCTCAATTGCACTTTTTTCACCGATTCCTACCCGGTTTCCCTGAATACCAGCGATAACCAACCTGTGATCAACGCGGTGTTAACCGGGGAATGGGGGAAGGTCCAGGCCCTGTTTATCGGGGGCCAGATCCATATGGTCCTGGGCCTGATTGATTACGTTTCCGCCCACAACCTGATGGTGGACGTGGAAAGCATCCTTAACATTGTTAAAAGCGGAACCATCCAGGGCAGTCAGCTCATATATCAGGCCCGCTCCCTGGGGGGATTCATGCATGACAATCCCTACTTCCTGACCAAGAGCGAGAATCGCTGGGACCTGGTAACGAAAGCGCGCCAGGAATGGATCGAGGGGCTCTCGGAGGATTACGCGCTTCTCGAAGCGATCGACGCCGAGAGAATTGATCCTTCCCAAGCCATCCTGGGATTTGACGATCTGGATGGTGATGGGTTTGACGCGGGAGACGAATTGAGCCTGGGGATCAAACGGCTCACCATTTCGGGCGGCACCACCCTGATCGGGAGGGTCAAATTCCAGGTTCCGGATTATCTCTCCCGCGATGTCATTCTGGGGCTCATGGGCCTTCTGGGCAAGGCTCAAACCGCCCTGAAAACCGTGGATGATGGTGGAAATGCCGATCGGATCGGGCTGGCGGACTTGAACCCCGCCTTCGTCGCCTTTACCGGTGAAGTCTCTTCCGCGATTCCCTTCATCCAGCTCAATCCCCTCCCTGACGTGATCCAGCTGGATCTCAAGGCTTTTTTCACCGATCCCAAGCCCCTGCGTGATTTCCTCCCGGTCGTCGAGGAGGTCCGGGGCGGGGTCTATGAATTCATGATCGAGGGTGAAGCGGTTCCGGACGGGAGTTGCGCTTCCAGCTGCATGGCGGACGGGGTAACGATCGTGGCGGGGGATGCCACCCATTTCTCGAACGGATATCTGATCCCGGCCGATTGCGTCACCGTCAGATCCGGCGGGGTAATAAACCCGATCCCGTACTTTGCTTTTTCCAATCCGAATTTCAACGGATTGCTCTGGATCAACCTGGACCCGATCAGCGATAACGTGGGTTCCTGCCCGGCCGACCCGGCCGGTTACCTGCCCGCCTCCCAGTATTCCCTGAGCAAACTGATCTCCAGCATTCTGATCAGTGTCACTTCGATTTCTCAATTCTGGATTTCTTTCTAAGTTTTTCAATCCAAGAATCCGATCAAGAAACTATTTTCCCAGGACCGGTGCTGAGTGAGTGTTTTTCCTGTTCCGGTTCAGGAAAATACATCACGCAGAACGAAAACCGGAGATTTGATTTGGTGAATATTGATGCTTGTTTAAATTTATTAAAAAGAATAAAATGAAAAAATTCGGTATTTTCCAAATAGTTGAAAACTGAAAATCTAAAACCAAGGGGGAGGGGAATTATGAAAAGGACGAGTCTGATCAACGTCGCAATAGCGGTTTTTTTTGCTGCCGGCCTGGCAATCAGCGGCGGAGTGGGATGCGGGGGAGGCACCAGTGACAGTGAAAATGTCGCCAAGGGCAAAACCTTCCTGGCGGAAGAAAACGGCAATAGCGCCCGGACGGCCTTTAACTCCGAGTTGACTGCCGACCCGAACAGCTGCGGCGGTTTGTACGGAAGAATTCTCGCCGATGTACAGGTCCTTTCGAAAAAAGCCAGCGACTTGGTCAACTCCGGGGGCGGCCTGCTCTCTGCGACGGAGCTTACCCCATCCACTTATTCCACTTCCGCCACCGCTACGACTACGGATCTTTATCAGGTAATTAACCCTATTCTTGCCCCATTCGTGGATATTTTCGTCGAGATGGAAGCGGATGCCGACCGGGTGGCGGAACTGGATTGCACCTTCCAGACCGATTCATTCCCGGTGTCTTTATATACAAACGCCAGCTCAACCGAACCCGCCGCCAGCGCGACGCTTTCCGGGGAATGGACCAAGGTCGAGGCCCTGATGATCGGCGGGGAAGTCCATATGGCCCTGGCTTTGGTTGATTTCATTTCCGCTCACAGTCTGAAGGTAAACATGGCAAGTATGACCAACATTACGAGTCTGCTGGATGTCGAAGATATGCTGAGCAAACTCCAGAGCGGGGACCAGATCAACCAGGTTATTTACCAGCTCCGTGCCATGGGAGCGCTCCTGGAAGACAATCCCGATTTCCTGACGAAAAGCTCAAGTCGGTGGGACATGATGGAGGATGTACCGAAGGAAATGGCCGAAGGATTCTCCGAATTCAACGCTATCTTTGACGCGCTTGAGGAAGCCAAGGGCGACCCCGCCAAAGAAATCATCGGTTTTGACGACAAGGACAATAACGGTTTTGACGCCGGGGACGAGTTGAGCTTCGGAATCAAGCAGGCCACCATTTCGGGCGGCACCACCAAGGTGGATGGGCTGAGAATCGTGATCCCGGATGTTCTCTCCAGCAGTTTTGTGCAGAACGGCCGGGACCTTCTGGACAAAGCCACGGACTCCCTGAAAGCAGCGAGTGCCGTTACTGCCACGGTCGGGGGATCCTCATCGCGAATCGGGCTTTCGGATATCAGCCCGTTGCTCACGGTCTTTTCCGATAAGATCGGGTCCATGCTCCCCTCCATCCTTCCCTCCATCCTCCCTTCCATGCAGATCCCGTCCATACCGGACGTGATTGAGGTGGATCTCAAGGCTTTCTTCACCAATCCCAAACCCCTGCGGGATTTCATGCCGGTTATCCATAACCACGAGTTTGTCATCGAAGGTGAAGTGGACGCGTCCGGGACGCCGTACGGGTCGGCGATCATGGTGGGGGATAATAGTCATTTCCAGAACGGGATCGATGCCGATTGTATCACCGCCCAGGCCGACGCGGTTGTGAACCCGATTCCTTATATTGAATTTTCCGACCCGAACTTCAACGGGCTGCTCTGGATCAACCTGGACCCGATCGACGATAATGCGGGCTCCTGCTCGAACGACCCGACCGGATACAAGCTGGCCACCCAGTATTCCCTGAACAAATTAATCGCCGGTTTGATGGTCATGGTCACCACGGTTCCAACTATCCCGATGCTGTTCTAAGATTTTCCGGGCGGGGCGGGCCAGAACAGACAGGTGTTTTCTTCTCCCGATTTTCGGTTCGGGTTCCGAGCTGAAGGCTGATGATTTTAATCGGAACCTCGGGTTACAGCTACGCGGACTGGAGGGGGGTCTTTTACCCGCCCCGGATGGCCGACAAGGATTTCCTGGAGTTTTATTCCGGCCATTTCAATGTCTGCGAGCTGAATTTCACCTATTACCAGATCCCCAGCTCCCAGACCTTTGACCGTATGATTCAAAAATCCGGGGGGAAGGTGGAATTTGTCGCCAAAGCCCATCAGTCAATCACCCATGGCCGGGACGCCGGGCTCGAGGGCATCACCCGTTTCGGGAAGGCCCTGGAGCCGCTCTGGCGGGCCAAGCTGCTGGGAGGGATACTCCTCCAGTTTCCCTTTTCTTTCCGGTCCGACAAAATCAACTATGAATATGTGCGGCGGCTCCGGGACGCTTTCGCCGACCTTCCCCTGGTGGCGGAATTCCGAAAACGCTCCTGGATCAAGGAGAGAACCTTTGATTTCCTCCGGGAACTCAATGTCGGGTTCTGCAACGTGGACGAACCCCAGCTGCCCGGCCTGATGCCGCCCACGGCGGAGGCCACTTCCGAAATCGGCTATTTCCGTTTTCACGGCCGGAACCAGGCCAAGTGGTGGGAACACGAAGACCAGGCCGAGCGCTATGATTACCTCTATAACGAGAAGGAATTGCGGGAGTGGGTTCCCCGGATCCGGAAAGTGGAATCGAAAACCAAGAAAACATATGTTTTCACCAACAATCATTTCCAGGCCAAGGCGGTGAAAAACGCCGGGATGCTGAAAGACCTGCTCCTTTCCCATCCTTCCCCGATTTTGACCGATGGCGAAAACGGCCGGTAAAATCGTTCTCCTGGCAGGGGCAATCATTGCCGGGTCTTTGCTCGGGTTTTCCCGGGCGGAAGCGGCCGCTCCCGAATATATTATCCGGTTGGCCAGCCTGGCCCCCGCGGAAAGCTGCTGGGGCGATTTTGCCCAGAAGGTGAAGACCTACATCGAGGAACGGTCGCGGGGCCGCGCGAAGGTCATCTGGTATACGAGCGGGGTGGCGGGTGATGAACCGGTGGTTATTAAAAAAATGGAGAGGGGCGAGCTGCAGGGGGCGGTTTTGACCATTAACGGGATGGGCCTGGTCAACCCGGAATTCAGGGTGCTTCTGCTTCCCTTTCTGATCCGGAATTATGCCGAGGAGGATTTCATCCTCGATTCCATGTTCCCGGAATTCCAGCAATTGGCCGCGGAAAAAGGCTACACGCTTCTTGGCTTTACCGAGGTGGGCTTCAACCGGATTTTCACCAGGGAACCGCTTCAATCGATCCAGGATCTTTCCCGGGTCAGGATGTGGACCTGGGGAGGGGAGGACCTGGTCGAATCCGTCCTGAAAGACGTGGGATTCAGCCACACGGTTCCGCTCCCTCTTTACGAGGTGAAAGGCGCGCTGGAAAGGGGCACGGTTACCGCCTATTACTGCCCCTGCTATGCCCAGGCGGGTTTGCAGTGGTACCGCAATGCCGGGTACATGTCGGATTACACCTTCGGTTACTCTCCCGGGGCGGTGGTATTCGAGAAGAAATATTTCCAGAGTCTGCCCGCGGATATTCAGAACACCATCCGGCAGGCGATGGATTTCATCCTCAAACCCCTGCGGGTGGTCGTGCGCGATGAGGAGGAAAAGGCCTGCCGGATCCTGGTGCGGCAGGGAATGAAGGTAAACAAGTCGTCCCCCGAGTTCATCTCGGAGCTGAAAAGGAGATCCAATCTTCTCTATTATAAGTACGCGGATAAGGAATACCGCCGCGAGCTTCTGCAGAAGATCACCGGCCGGCTGCAGGAATTCCGCTCCCGTTAGATTCGGCCCGCCCGGGGTTGTTTGATCTTGGGAAAAAAACCGAAATCCAAAAAGAAAATTTCGGGGAAAATCTGGGCCCTGGTTATTGTCCTGGTCCTGGGTTTTTGCGCCTGGGTTTACTGGGGGAACATGCCGGACCGGCCCCGGCCGACACCGGCCCCGCCGCGGCCGTCCTTCGACGGGGCTCAGGATAAACAGACGTTGGCCCCCGGTGGAGGGCGGCAACCCGGGATGATACCGGGCAGGGGAAAATCCGTTCCTCCGCCGGCAGCCCGAGCCAGGACCGCGGCGGTCCCGGCCAATTCCGCCGGTCCCGAGGAGCAGTCCTTTCTGGAAAAAATCCGGGGAAACGAAGCGGCGGGGAGAATGGAGGAAGCGGCCCGGGCCCGGTTTGAGCTTTCGGACTGGTATCTGCAGAAGGCCCTCTGGGAATGGAGCGAGTTCGGACGAAACGGACCGGACCTGGATATGATTCGCAGGGCCCTCGCGGTCCTGGATGAAGTTATCCGGCTCCGGACCGGGACCGAGCTGGCGGCGGAAGCCCAGCTCCGCCGGGCCAGGGTTTATCAGAACGGGTTGAGCGGCATCTGGGATCAGGCCCATCGCCGGGAGGCCCGGGAAGAGTTAGATAAGGTGCTGGAATTGTATCCCCGCAGCAATGCCGCCCGGGAGGCCAGGGAAATGCTGGCCCATCCGGTAAAGTGAGAGATCCTTGCCGATCGAAATCGAACGCAAAGCCTGGGTCCGGGATCCGGAAAAACTCGAGCGGGAGATCCGGAAGATCGCTCGAAGGGGGGGAACCGGACGCAAAGCGGATTTTTATTACGCCCCCGCCGGGGATCGGAACCCGATCCGGAACTGTTTCCGGATCCGGCTGGCAGGGGACCAGGCCTGGGTGACCTTCAAGGAAAAAAAAATGCTGCGCCGGAGCGAGATCAACCTGGAAACGGAAATCCCCATTCGGAACCCCTTCCTGTGGGCCAGGCTTTTTGAAAGCGCGGGTTTCCGGATGTTTGTCCGGAAAGAGAAGCATTCCCGGATATACCGGCACCGGCGGGACCCGGAAATCACGATCGAACTCAACCGGGTCTCCGACCTGGGAAACTTCATCGAAGTGGAGATACTCCGCCGGGAGAAGCGGGAAGCGCCCGGGGCCCTGCGGAAGATCGGAAAGGTTTTCCGGGAACTTGGGATCGAGAGCCGGGAGGTGGAGCCGCGGCTTTATATTGAAATCCTCCGGAAACAGTTACGGGGGAAAAAATACCGGTTCAATCCGCACGCCCGCGATCTGGAAAGAGCCTATTTCCTGTCCGCGCCTGATTGACAGGCCGGGGGGATCGGCGTTACTTTTTAAAGGTTTTCGAGAGATCGGAAATATTCACGGCGGTGTAGCTCAGGTGGTAGAGCAAGCGGCTCATATCCGCTAAGTCGGGGGTTCAAGTCCCTTCACCGCCACCATTTTAAATTTCAAATCACAAATTCCAAGCTCTCCTGCGACCCCGAATGGGGTCTCAGGACCAGAACCCCAGAAGGGCAAATTCCAAACAAATTACAATTATCAAATTCAGAACAAATACCATTGTAAAATCCCAGGTGAGAGAAAACCGACAAAACCGTATTTTTCCCCGGAAGGTCGCGGAAACCATCAGGAAATACCGGTTGATTGAACCGGGGGACCGGGTGCTGGCCGCGGTTTCCGGCGGGCCGGATTCCACGGCTCTGCTCCTGGTGCTTCGGGATCTTCGCAAAGTCCTGGACTTTGAATTAGGGGTGGCTTCCTTTAATCATGGTCTCCGGAAGGAAGCCGGCGGCGAGCTGGAATGGGTTCGAAAAAAGGCCCTGGGCCTGGGATTGCCTTTTTTCCCTGGGAAAGCGGAAAAAGATTTAAAGAAAAAGGATGCCCGTTCCCCTCAGGAAAGGGCCCGGCGGGCCCGCTACGATTTCCTGGGGAAAACCGCCGGGGAAAACGGGTTCAACAAAATTGCCTTCGGCCATACCGCCACCGACCAGACGGAAACCATGCTCCTGGGGATCATCAGGGGAACGGGACGATCCGGCCTGGCCGGAATTCCTCCCCGGCGTCCCTTGAGCCCAAAGCCCGGCAACTCCATCATGGTGATCCGTCCCCTGCTGGAGAGAACCCGGGAGGAGATCGTCGGATACCTGCGGGAGGAGAAATCAGGCTGGCGGGAAGACCGGTCCAACCGGGATCACAAGTACCTGCGCAACCGGATCCGGGGCAGGATTATCCCCGTGATTCGAAAAGAGGCCGCTCCTCATCTCGATAAGATGGTGGTCCGGCTGGCGGAGATTTTAAGGGAGGAAGAGGAATATCTGGAGGCCTTGACCCGGGAAGCTTGGCAGAAATGCCGCCTGGCGGAGAACCGCGGCGTGGGTTTGTCGGTGGCCGGGCTCGGGGGACTGCCCCCGGCGATTCGCCGGAGGGTTTTGCGCCTGGCCGTTTCCCAGGTTAAAGAGAACCTGCCTCCTCCGGGGTGGGAGGTCATCCGCGAGCTGGAGGTGATTTCGGGTCCGGGAAGACCTGCCCGCCGTCTTTCCCTTCCGGGCGGAGTGCGGGCGGAACGGGTTGGTGATCGATTGAGATTTTCAATTGAAAGGAAAAGCTGAATTACGATTGACGAATGACGATTGACGAGTGAAAACCAAGACAGAATTGACGATTGTAGATTGACGAATTACGAATGAAAACCAAAAAAACAATAATGACGGCAACAAATTTTGAGAATGAAATAAAAACAGAAAATGCAGTTTTTTATGTCTCTTTAATGTGCAATCGTCAATCGTAAATCTAAAATCGTCAATGTACAGATTGATGTTTAGGAAAACATTTCCTATTATTCAAGTATGAAAAATATTCCAAAAAATTTAATGCTCTGGGCGGTGATCATCCTGACCATGATTGTGCTTTTCAATCTTTTCCGTCAGGAGAAGAAAAAAGTTACGGAATTGAAGTACTCCGACTTTATCACCTCGGTCGAGCAGGGGAAGATCACCGAGGTTACCATCGACGGCCGCCGGATCAAGGGCACCATCGGCCAGGGCGGGGATTTCTCAGTCATCGACCCGGGGGACCAGGACCTGATTCCCTTTCTGAAAGGCAAGAAGGTCCTGATCAGCGCCAAGATTTCCGACGAGAACTGGACCTGGAAAGGATTTCTGATCACCTGGATCCCGTTTCTTCTGATCATCGTTCTCTGGGTGGTCATATACCGGCAGATCCAGACCGGGGGAGGCAAGGCCCTCTCTTTCGGGAAGAGCCGGGCCCGGCTTCTGACTGAGAGCCAGCACAAGGTTACTTTCAAAGATGTCGCCGGGATTGACGAGGCCAAGAACGAGCTGGAAGAAATCATCGAATTTCTGCGCGATCCCCAAAAATTCACCCGGCTGGGGGGAAGGATTCCCAAAGGGGTCCTGCTGGTCGGCCCCCCGGGTACGGGAAAGACTCTCCTGGCCCGGGCGATTGCCGGGGAGGCCGGGGTGCCTTTCTTTTCCATCTCCGGCTCCGATTTCGTCGAGATGTTCGTCGGGGTGGGGGCTTCGCGGGTCCGGGATCTTTTCAACCAGGGGAAAAGGCACGCTCCCTGCATAATATTCATCGACGAGATTGACGCGGTGGGGAGGCAAAGGGGCGCCGGGCTGGGCGGGGGTCATGATGAGAGGGAGCAGACCCTGAACCAGCTCCTGGTGGAGATGGACGGGTTTGAATCCAACGAAGGGGTGATTCTGATTTCGGCGACCAATCGCCCGGATGTCCTGGACCCGGCCCTGCTGCGCCCGGGCCGGTTTGACCGCCGCGTGGTAGTGCACCGGCCGGATCTGAATGGGCGGGTGGGAATCCTGAAAGTGCATACGCGGAAGACCCCTCTGGCCGATGATGTCAATCTGGAAACCATCGGCCGGGGAACCCCCGGTTTTTCCGGCGCGGATCTCGAGAACCTGGTCAACGAGGCGGCTCTGCTGGCGGCGCGAAAAAACCAGGATAACCTGAAGATGCCCGATTTCGAAGAGGCCAAGGACAAGGTCCTGATGGGCGTGGAACGAAAGTCCATGATCATCAACGAGGAAGAGAAGCGCCTGACCGCTTATCACGAGTCGGGGCATACCCTGGCGGCCAAGCTGACCCCGGGGGCGGACCCGATTCACAAGGTTACCATCGTCCCGCGGGGGATGGCCCTGGGGGTGACCCAGCAGCTTCCCATTGACGACCGCCATAATTACACCCGTGATTACCTGCTCGCGATGATCACGGTCCTCCTGGGAGGCCGGGCGGCGGAGGAAATCGTGCTCAACTCCATCACCACCGGGGCCGGCAACGACTTGGAGCGCGCCACCGAAATCGCGCGCAAAATGGTCTGCGAATGGGGGATGAGCGAAAGGCTCGGGCCCCTGACTTACGGAAGAAAGGATGAAATGGTTTTTTTAGGGAGGGATTTCGTCCAGCCCAAGGATTACAGCGACACTACCGCCCAGATGATTGACCAGGAAGTCAAACTCATCGTTTCGGAATGCCATGAAAAGGCCCGATCGATTATCCAGGCCAACCGGGAGATCCTGGAACGCCTGGCCGCCGCCCTCCTGAAGAAAGAGGTGCTGGACGGGCCGGAGATCGAAGACATTATCCACGGGAAAAACAGCGTTCCCGATTCCGGCGGCGAGCAGAAAAACGAACCGGCGCCGACGGCGTGAAGCGTTTTCGTCCCGACAGGCGGGAAGGTATTGCCAGTTATTAATCGCCAGAAATTTAAAAGCCAATACGTTAGGGGCACCTCGGATTGTGCCCCTATTTTTTTATCCGACTTTACCAATACAGCCTACGCCGGAGCTTCCTCCTCCGCCAATCCTCCTGCGCTAAAGCTTCGGAGGACAGGCCGGAGGACATGGGCTACGTCGGATAGGTAAGCGGAGAAGGGTGAATCAGAAAAGGAACACCGGATTTACCAGAGATTATCTATGAAACATCTGATTTTTAAAAACCGGGTTCTGGCACTGAACGGGGTTCCCCGGCTGATGGGAATTCTGAATGTCACTCCGGATTCTTTTTACGACGGAGGCCGCTATTCCGACCGGTCCCGGGCCCGGGAACAGGCCCTCCGGATGGCGGATGAAGGAGCGGATATTCTGGATATCGGCGGGGAGTCGACCCGTCCCGGCGCGGAGACGGTTTCCCCGGAAGAAGAAATTCAACGGGTGGTTCCGCTGATCGAATCCCTGGCCGGGAAGATATCCATCCCGATCTCGATAGATACTTACAAGGCCAAAGTCGCCCGGGCCGCAATCGCGGCCGGGGCGGAGATGGTCAACGACATCAGCGGATTGACCTTTGATCCGGAAATGGTTTCGGTGGTGGCGGAATCGGGGGTGCCGGTGGTGCTGATGCATACTCTCGGACGTCCCCAGGTGATGCAGGAAAACCCGGTTTACCGGGATTTGATCAGGGAGATCAAAGAGTTCCTGGCCGGAGCTATTCAAAAAGCCGAGCGGAGCGGGGTCAGGGCGGAAAACATTATCGTCGATCCCGGGATCGGATTCGGGAAAACCCTGGAACATAACCTGGAGATTATCAACCGCCTGGCGGAATTCCAGGATCTGGGCAAACCGGTGATGATCGGGCCTTCCCGGAAATCATTCATCGGCAGGATCCTGGATGAGCCGGCGGGGGAGCGCCTGGAGGGAACCCTGGCGGCGGTGGCGATTGCCGCCTGGAACGGGGCGGAAATTATCCGGGTGCACGATGTCCGGGAAACCCGGAAGGTGGTACTGATTACCGCCGCCATAAAAAATGTTAAAAGTGAAAAGTGAGAAGCAAGTAATGAACAATAAAAAGTTGAAAGTGAAAGGCCTGCTCTGCATGCCATGAGCGTAGTCGAAAGATAAATGGTGAGAGGTTAAAATAAAAACTTGGAAATATTCAAATCGGAGTTTAAGATAGTGATGATTTATATTTTCGGGATGGTTTTTGTAAACTTTTAACTTTTCACTTCTTAATTTTTACTGCTTATGTTCGATTTCTTTCGCGGTTTCAACTGGATTCGGGATGTCCTCGACATCCTGATCGTCTGGTATGTTATTTACCGGATGATCCTTCTGGTCCGGGGGACCCGCGCCGCCCAGATGCTGATCGGCCTCGCCGTGGTCGTCGGCGCTTATATCATTTCCCAGCGCCTGGAACTGGTCACCTTGAGCTGGATTCTGGATAACCTGCTCAGTTCGATTGTCCTGATTATTATCGTCATTTTCCAGCACGATATCAGACGCGCCCTCTCCCAGTTCGGCCGGAACCCATTCTGGGGGAAGAAGGCCGGTTCCCGCGAAGCTTCCCTGGTGGAAGAACTGGTAAAAGCCTGCGTTTCCCTGGCAAACAAGCGCATCGGGGCCCTGATTGCCCTGGGCCGGAAAACCGGTCTGAATGATTATCTGGAGAGCGGGGTGCAGATCGATGCCCAGGTGGTCAAGGAACTTATCATCAGTATTTTTCTTCCCTATTCTCCCATCCATGACGGGGCGGTGATTATCCAGGAGGGCCGGATTG
>JAQTNV010000061.1 GCA_028713675.1 bacterium | reverse complement strand
CTTTTTTCTTGGCCGCTTCCCCCACCGCCAGCGATTTTTTGACCAGATCCAGGATCACCGGGACATCGAAAGGTTTCAGGATGTATTCAAAGGCCCCGAGCTTCATCGCTTCCACCGCGGTCTGCATCGTCCCGAAGGCGGTCATGACAATCACCGGGATCCGGGTATCCAGCTCCTTGATCCGGTCGAGCACCTTGAGCCCGTCCATCCCGGGGATCCGGACATCGAGCAGGACCAGATCAGGCGCCTCTTTCTGGACCTTCTGCACCGCCTCCTTCCCGTCCCGCGCCTCGAGAATTTCATAATCCAGCCCCAGGATTTTCTGGAAGGAATAGTGGACGTTGGGTTCGTCATCCACGATTAATATTCTTTTCATCCGCGCCGTCATTTTTAAAGCCCGTTTTTCAATATTATATCCTGATTAAAAATATTCCGGTTGCCTCAATCCCCGACCGGGAGGAAAACCGTAAAGGTCGCGCCCCGGCCCGGACGCGAGTGGACCCGGATGCCTCCTCCGTGTTCCTCGGCAATCCGCCGGGAAATGGTCAGGCCCAGCCCCGTCCCGCCTTCCTTGGTGGTGACAAACGGCTGGAATATCCTTTCCCAGTCCTCTTTGGGTATCCCCGGGCCGGTATCCCCGATGGAAATCTCCACCCGGCCTTCTTCCACCCCGCTCGAAAGCGTAATCCTGCCCCCCGGTTCCATGGCGTCCAGCGCGTTCAGAAAAAGGTTCAGGAAAAGCTGTTCCATCCGGTCCGGATCGGCCTGTACCGGCGGAATATCCTTGAGATGGTTATGCACCTTGATCCCCTGCCGGCCGATCCGGTGATTGAGAAGATCCAGGGTGGTCAGAAGGAGCTTGTTCAGATCCACCTGGACCGGCCGGTCCTCCGGCGCCGGCTTGCCGAGATGCAGAAACCGGCCGGTGATCCGGTTCATCCGGTCGATTTCCTCCGCGATCACCTTGCGGTCATTTTCATCCCCGGAAAGGGAATATACGAGCATCTTCACGATCGTCAGCGGGTTGCGGATCTCATGGGCAAATTCCCGGGCCAGTTCCCCCATTACCCCCAGTTTTTCGATCCGGAGGATTCTTTTTTCCAGGTCGATGGTCTGCTGGTAAAGGTGGGCCTTATCAATCGCCACTGAAGCCAGATCGGCCAGACTGACCAGCATCCGGACCTCGGCCGGGCCGAACTCCGTGCGGGTGGATTTGTAGGCATTCAGGACCCCGATCACCTCCCCCCGGGCCAGCAGGGGGACGGACAGGAGCGAGCACAGTCCCTCCTGGCGGGCGAGATCGAGATACTGGTATCCCTTCTCTTCCCTGACATCAATGGAAGTCACCGGCTTGCGCGTGCGAACAACCTCCCCGACAAAGCTCGAGGCCACCTTCAGGTTGGGGCGTCCCACGTATCCCGGCCCCCCTCCGAAAACCGCCTTGATCTCGAGTTCCTTGCGATCCAGGGTCAGGAGCATCAGGGAAACAACCCGGCTTTTGAGCAGGCGGGCCGCTCCCGCCACCACCTGCCGGAAAACCGCGTCCAGCTCCAGGGTTTCGCTCAGGGTTTTCCCGACTTCGAAAAGCAGCTTGATCTCACCCGCCCGCTGCAATCCCTCGCGGAAAAGCCGGTCGTTCTCGATGATCTGGGCTGAGTGGGAGGCAAAGGTGGTCAAAAGCTCGAGATCGCTCCGGTCAAAAGCCCCGATCCGGTTGCCGTTCACGTTGATGATCCCGATCACCCTTCCTTTCAAAATGATGGGGACGGCGAGTTCGGAACGGATGCGGGGATCAAACTTGAGATAGCGGCGGTCGCAGGAAACATCCTGGACCAGGGCCGGTTTCCCGGTCTTGGCCACCCACCCGGTGATCCCCTCTCCCGTCCGCAGGTGCTTGCGGATGGAACGGGTGGAGTATCCCCGTAAAACCTCGATCGAAAGGTAATCGTTTCCCGGCTCCATGATCAGGAGCGAACCGCTCGAGGCCCCGGTGATCCGGATGGCCTCATCGATGATCAGGCGAAGTCTTTGCTTTGAACCTAAAGGGGAATTGATCAGGCGGCTGAAATGATACAGCCGCTCCAGGCGTTCGTCCGTGCGGTCCGTCCGTTTTTTCATTTACTGCGCCTTTCCCGCCTCCCGGTGCCGATAAGCCGCCCGGATGAAATCCCGGAAGAGCGGATGGGGGCGGCGCGGCCGGGATTTGAATTCGGGATGAAACTGCACCCCGACAAACCAGGGATGATCCGGCAGTTCGACGATCTCCGCCAGCCGCCGGGACTCATATTCTCCGGTAATCCGGAGACCCCGGCGGGTAAGTTGCTGGCGGAAACGGTTGTTCATTTCGTAACGGTGCCGGTGCCGCTCCTCGATTTTATCCTTTCGATAGGCCCGGAAAGCCAGCGAACCCCGTTTCAATCGGCAGGGGTAACTGCCGAGACGCATGGTGCCGCCCTTCTCCTCGATCCGTCTCTGCTCCGGCAGGAATTCGATCACGGGGTAACGGGTCCGGGGGTCAAACTCGGTGCTGTTGGCCCCCTTCATCCCGCAGACATTCTCCGCGAACTCGATCACCGCGCATTGCATTCCCAGGCAGATTCCGAAAAAGGGAATCTTCTGCTCGCGGGCGAAGCGGACCGCCTTTAACTTTCCCCCGATCCCCCGGTCCCCGAAACCGCCCGGAACCAGGATCCCATCCACGGCTTTCAGTCTCCGGTTCAGATCATTCTTTTCCACGTCAATATACTCGATGTTGACCTTGACCCCGTTTTCCCAGGCCCCGTGCTGCAAAGCCTCCCAGATGCTCTTGTAGGCGTCCTTCAATTCAGTATACTTGCCCGCCACCGCGATATTAACCGTCTCGGTGGCCCGGTGGATCCGGTCCAGCAACGCTTCCCAATCCGAAAGGTCGCCCGGTTTTTTCCTTAAGCCTAGGAATTTCAGAATCTGGCGGTCGAGCCCCTGCCGGGCCAGCGTAACCGGCACCTCGTAAATCGTTTCTTTTACATCCCTTTCCTCGATCACCGCGTTGAACTGGACGTTGCAGAAAAGGGCGATTT
The DNA here is from genome assembly GCA_028713675.1 of bacterium. GTDB lineage: Bacteria > Desulfobacterota > JAPLJL01 > JAPLJL01 > JAPLJL01 > JAPLJL01. The sequence goes on along the minus strand of JAQTNV010000061.1, from coordinate 16,860 downwards.
TCTTCCGGAGGTCGCGGGCCAGGGGCCGCTCGGTCCGGCAGACCAGGATCTGGGGTTCAATCCCGATCTCCCGAAGCTTGGCCACGCTTTGCTGGGTCGGCTTGGTCTTCACTTCCTCGGCCGCCCGGATATACGGGACCAAAGTCACATGGATGTAGCAGACATTTCCGGGCCCCAGGTCCTGCCGGATCTGGCGGGCGGCCTCGACAAAGGGCAGGCCTTCGATGTCCCCCACCGTCCCGCCGATCTCGGTGATCAGGACGTCGTTCCCCTTCCCGCACTTTAAAATCCGGGACTTGATCTCGTCGGTCACATGGGGGATGACCTGCACTGTCTTCCCGAGATAATCGCCCTTTCTTTCCCGGGCCAGGATGGTTTCATAAACCACCCCGGTGGTGAAATTGTTGTCCTGGCTCAGGTTCTCATCCATGAACCGTTCGTAATGACCGAGATCGAGATCGGTTTCCGCTCCATCGTCGGTAACGAAAACCTCACCATGCTGGAACGGGCTCATTGTGCCGGGATCGACATTCAGATAAGGATCGATCTTCAGAATCGTGGTCTTCAGGCCGGCGGCCTTGAGCATGGCGCCCACGGAAGCCGCGGTGATCCCCTTCCCCAGGGAGGAAACCACCCCGCCGGTAACGAAGATATATTTGGTCATCTTTGTTCCTTCTTTCTGGTTCAAGGTTCCGGGTTCACGGTTCAGGGTTTTAACCTTGAACTGTGAACTGTGAACCTCTGAAACTTCTATTTCTTACCTTTCTCCTTCACTTTCATACGTCGAGTAATAGTACGGGGTGTATGCTTCGAACTCGGCCGCGCAGGTATCCACCACCTTGAAAACCGGGGTCAGGCCCAGGCTCATCCGGTGCTGATAAACAGTCTGTTCATCCGTCCCGAGAAGCCGGGCCAGCTGTAAATCCGAAAAACCGAATTCCTTGGCCTGGCGCCAGAGCGGCGCCGGCAGATTTTTCCAACCGTTCCGGAAAGCGGCCAGCTCGCCTTCGAGACTGACGATTTCCTCGAGGTTGGAAAGAAACCAGCGGTCAATCCGGGTCAGCTGATATATCCTCTCGATCTCCATCCCCGTCCGGAGGGCTTCCCGGAGGTAGAAAAGCCTCTCCGCCCCGGGATTGCGCAGGCGGTCCTCGATGACGGCCCGCTCCGGGCTGACGGTGATTTTTCCTCCCCCGGTTTCCAGGCCGGCCACCCCGATCTCCAGTGATCGCAAGGCTTTCTGCAATGATTCCTTGAAGGTGCGCCCGATCGCCATCACTTCCCCCACCGACTTCATGGAGATGGTCAGGATGGGATCGGCGGCCGGGAATTTTTCAAAGGTAAAACGGGGGATCTTCACCACGCAGTAATCGATCGCCGGCTCGAAACTGGCCGGGGTCTTGCGGGTGATATCGTTAGGGATCTCATCCAGGGCGTAGCCGACCGCCAGCCGGGCGGCGATCTTGGCGATCGGGAAGCCGGTGGCCTTGGAGGCCAGGGCCGAGCTCCGGGAAACCCGGGGGTTCATCTCGATGATCACCATCCTCCCCGTGTCCGGGTGAACCCCGAACTGGATGTTGGATCCCCCCGTCTCCACCCCGATCTCCCGGATACAGCGGATCGCGGCATCGCGCATCAGCTGGTATTCCCGGTCGGAGAGGGTTTGAGCCGGGGCCACGGTGATCGAGTCCCCGGTGTGCACCCCCATCGGGTCGAAATTCTCGATCGAGCAGATGATCACCACGCTGTCCCGGAAATCCCGCATGATCTCAAGCTCAAATTCCTTCCAGCCGATCACCGATTCCTCGATGAGGATCTCGGAGATCATGCTGGAGGCCAGGCCCCGTTTCGCCAACCCGCGGAATTCCTCCTGGTTGTAGGCCACCCCGCCGCCGGATCCCCCCAGGGTGAAACTGGGGCGGACGATCACCGGGAAGCCGATTTCCTGGACCACTTCCAGGGCCTGGGAAAAATCCCTGGCTATTCCGCTCCGGGGCAGGTCGATGTCGACCTTTTTCATCGCCTGTTTAAAAAGCTCGCGGTCTTCGGCCTTTTTAATGGCCTCCACCTTGGCCCCGATCACTTCGACGGCATACTTGTCGAAAACCCCTCTGGCCGCCGCTTCCACCGTCACGTTCAACGCGGTCTGCCCCCCCAGGGTGGGCAAGAGGGCATCGGGCCTTTCCCGGGCGATGATTTTTTCCACAATGTCGGCGTTGATCGGTTCTATATAAGTCCGGTCGGCAAAGATCGGATCGGTCATGATTGTGGCCGGGTTGGAATTCAAAAGGACGATCTCGTACCCTTCGGCCTTGAGCACCTTGCAGGCCTGGGCCCCGGAATAATCAAACTCGCAGGCCTGGCCGATGACAATCGGCCCCGAGCCGATAATGAGAATTTTTTTAATATCTGTTCTTTTCGGCATACAAAATCAGTTCGAAGCCCTGGGTCCTAAATCAGAAAATATAATTTCGTGTTTCAGTTGCGGTTGCGCTGCTCGTTTCGTTTAACGGTTTACGGCTTACGGTTTTAAGACGATCAACGAACTACGCTGGACGAGACAAGCCGCTCAACCGATCAACTCCCCCTGACCAATGTTATCCTTTCCATCTTTCTAACATCCCAATGAATTCCCCGAACAGATATCGTGCGTCGTGTGGCCCGGGGGAGGCCTCCGGGTGAAACTGCACCGAAAAAGCCGGGATCTCCTTATGCCGGAATCCCTCCAGGGACTGATCGTTCAGGTTCAGGTGGGTGATTTCCACTTTTCCCGCCGGGAGGGAATCGATATCCACGCAGAACCCGTGATTCTGCGCGGTGATCATGATCCGGCCGCTTTTGACATCCTTGACCGGGTGGTTTCCCCCGTGGTGGCCGAACTTGAGCTTGAAGGTCCTGCCCCCGAGGGCAAGCCCGAGAATCTGCTGACCCAGGCAAATCCCGAAAATCGGAAGCCGTCCCAGGAGCTTCTTCACTGTCTCGGCTACATAAGGAACTCCTTCCGGGTCACCCGGACCGTTGGAAAGCAGAACCCCGTCCGGTTTCTTTTCCAGGATTTGCTCGGCGGTCGACCGGGCGGGCAGGACGAAAACCCGGCACCCGTGCTCTTTCAGGCAGCGCAGGATGTTGTACTTCACCCCGCAGTCGAGAACCGCCACCCGGTATTTCCCTTCCTCGCTCCAGGAATAAGGTTCAGGGGAAGCCACTTCCTTCACCAGGTCCAGGCCGACCAGGCCGGGAGAGGCTTTCGCCTTCCGGGTCAAATTGGAATCATCAAGATCCTCGGTGGAAATTACCCCTTTCATCGCGCCGGCCAAGCGGATATGGCGGGTCAGGGCCCGGGTATCGATCCCTTCGATCCCGACGATTCCGTTTTCAGCGAGATACCCGGACAGGTCCTGCTCCGACCGGAAGTTGGAAGCGATCCGGCTCGATTCCTTGACGACAAAACCCTCCAGGAATATTTTCCGGGATTCGACATCCTCGCGGTTCACCCCGTAGTTGCCGATCAGGGGATAGGTCATCATGACGATCTGGCCCTTGTAGGAAGGGTCGGTCAGGATTTCCTGGTAACCCATCATGCTGGTGTTGAAAACCACCTCGCCGAACCTCTCCCCGGGGGCCCCGAACCCGCGGCCAGGATAAACCGTCCCGTCTTCGAGGGCCAGCTTGGCGATTCGGGCTTTCATCGGCTTACACCTCGGCCCAGCCCGGTCAAATCGGCTTTCAAATTACAATCCTCGGGTAATGAGTTTGTCCTTCAAACCCCGGAGGAACAACCTTGTTCCGGAAGGAAATCAGAGGGGTTTATTGATTATAACCTGATTTGAAATTTTTCCAAAACCGGTCACTTCCCGACGGGGACAACCTGGAGGAAAACATTCCGGGCTCGCGGTCCGTCAAACTCACAGAGAAAAACCGCCTGCCAGGTGCCCAGGGCGAGCTTGCCCCCGGTCACGGGAATGAGCTGGCTAGCCCCCACCAGGGTGGATTTGATGTGGGCGTCGGAATTTCCTTCGGCATGCAAGAACCTCTTCCCGGCGGGGACCATTTCCTCCAGGTGTTGCAGAATATCGCTGACTACATCCGGATCAGCCCCTTCGTTAATAGTGATGCCGGCGGTGGTATGGGGAACATAAACCAGGCACAGCCCTTCCTGCACTCCGCTTTTCTTCACCGCCTGGTTGATTTCGCGGGTAAGATCGACGAACTCGTTCCGGGATTTGGTTTTGATTGAGATTGTTTCCACTTAATAAACTTTTATCACATTTTCTAACATTAAATGTAGGGGAGGGCTTTATGTCCTCCCGCGGGAGCCCACCAGGGGCTCCCCTACATAATATCGCAGAAAAGGAACTGGATTCCCGCTTTCACGGGAATGACGAAAGATGTGCCCTTTGACTTCGCTCAGGGTTGATTCATCACCCCCGGGGAATTAAATTTATCCCCGTCATTATGGAAACACGGAACATCTATCCCGGGATCGAAATGATCCAGGTCGGCGACTTTCACTCGTGTTACCTGATCCGGGATGAGAGCCTGGCCCTGGTCGAGGCGCCCCATCCCGCTGAAGCCCAGGAACTGATCCAGGGCCTCGCGGCCCTGGGGGTCCGCCCGCAGGACCTGAAATGCCTGATTACCACCCACATCCACCTGGACCACGCCGGGGCCGCCGGCCACCTGGCGCGGGAAAATCCCAACCTGATCGTTTTCGTCCATGAAATCGGCGCCCCCCACCTGATCAACCCCGAACGCATCAACCAGAGCGCCCGGCGCACCTATGGGCCGGCCATCGAAGTGATCGGAGAAATGCTCCCGATCCCGGAAGCGCAGATTCATCCGCTGACCGACGGCGATACCATCAGTCTGGGCCGAACCCGCTGGGAGGTTCTCCATACCCCGGGCCACGCCCGCTACCATATCTGCCTGTTCGAGGAAAAGGAAAAAATCCTGTTCTCCGGCGACGCCCTCGGATGCCTCTATCCGGGAGCCCCGCTTTATCTCGTGGCCCCCGCTCCCGAATACGATTTCGAGCTTTCCCTGAAATCCATCGCCCGCCTGGAAAGCCTGAAGCCGGAGATGGTGGTCTTCACCCACCTGGGCCCTTCCCGGGACAAAACCGTTTTCGAGGAATGCCGGAAACAGCACCGGCTCTGGGTCAAAGCGATCGAGAAGGTTTTGAAATTCACCCCGGACGCGGATTCATTAGAGATATTAAAAATGATCGCCGAGGATATCCCGCTGGTGAAGGATTTTCCCCAATATTCGGGGTCTTATATTTTGAATATCGGGGGGATTAAAAGATATTTGATGAAAAAAGCCAATCCTGCCTAAAACGGCTTACGTTGATCGGTTGGGCAGCTCGTGTCGTCAACCGTCATTCGTCCTTCGTCTTTCAACCCCGAAAAACCTTAACCGGATAACGAAACGAGCGGTGCAACCGCAACCGTATAACTTAGAGATGAACCTTCAATTCTTTATGCAGGGCATACCCGAGAACCCGGTAGAGCAGGCGGGCGGCGGTAAAATCGCAATGCTCAAAACCTTTCTGGGGGCGGAGTTCGACCACGTCACACCCGATAATCCGCCTTTTTTTCGCCACCATCTTTACCAGATTTAAAAAGTCGTACCAGCCGATCCCCCCCGGCACCGGGGTCCCCACCGCCGGCATGATCGCCGGGTCGAAGCCGTCGAGATCGATGGAAAGGTAAACGTCGGGTTTCAGCTCGGGGATAATTTTATCCCAGAGCCGGGGCGAGCGGGCCAGGTCGTGCGCCCAGAAGATCGGGACCGGATTCCGCTTTAAAAATTCGGCCTGATCCTCGCAAAAAGTCCGGGCCCCGAAAATCACCAGGTTCGGATTCATTTCGTACACCCGGCGGGCGGCGCAGGCGTGGCTGTATCTGCTCCCTTCATAGTCGTACCGGAGGTCCGGGTGGGCGTCAAAATACAAAACCGAAAAATCCGCCCGGTCTTTCAGCCCCTGGATCGCCCCGGCGGTCACCGTGTGTTCGCCTCCCAGCAGGACCGGGAACTTCCCCGCGCGAAAAGACTCCCCGACTTCCCGGGCGATCATCCCCAGAGCCGCTTCGGGTTTTCGGCCGGTGAAATTCAACGGCGCGGGGGTGTGGATTCCCAGCCGGGAGGGATCCGTCCATAACTCTTCATCAAAAAATTCCACCTGGCCGGAAGCCTCGACGATCTTCCGGGGCCCCCGGACGGTCCCTTTCAGATAGGAAGTAGTCCGTTCGTAAGGCGCCTGGATGACCACCACCCGGGACGATTTATAGGGATGATTAATTCCGAGAAATGCTGGTTGAGATTTCATGAAGAAATATATTTTATCGGGTTATGTTGATAGGTTGCGCTGCTCGTGTCGTCCATCGGCGGCGTTTTTAGGCTTTAAAACCGTAACCGCAAAACCCAACCGAAACGAGCCGCGAAACCGCAACCGATAAACCTAACCTATGAAAATGGGGTTAATCCAGAAACACCGCGGCCGACACCACCGTGGTCCAGAGGCCCTTCTTATCGCAGGTGGCCGACTGGGTGATGTTCCGGGTGACGACGATATGCCCGCTGATTTTCCAGATTTCCTTCTTGGCGTCGTAACTCTTATCCGGGTCGAAATCCACCCCCAGAATCGTGGCCAGCATGTAAGCCGCCAGGTCTTCGGCGTAATCCCCGGCCACCTTCTCGGTCTGGCCGAAGCTGTGATGTTCGGAAAGATAACCGTGCTGGGTCTCCTTCTTGGGGATGGCCAGCCCGACGGAGGCGGCGATTAGGCGGTGGGGCTCGTCGGAGGCGTTCTCGGAGAGGACCACGAAAACGATCTGCCCGGGCAGGACCCGCTTCAGGCCCTCGGCCTTGGAGATCAGCTTGCAGCTGGGCGGGACAATGCTGGAAACCCGCACCAGATTCAAGCCGGCGATCCCGGCATCCCGGAGGGCCATCTCGAAGGAGGTCAGTTTCTCCTTGTGTTTGCCCATCCCCTTGGTCAGGAAAAGCCGGCGCGGGATATACATACCCATGGTATTGATCGGGAAGATGTCAATTTGGCTCATAGCTTCCATCCTCACTGAATCGGTCAGACAGTTTGTCAAATGCATTATAAAATTAATCGCACCAATGTCAACGCCGCGGTTGACCCCCGGCGACTCCCGGAATAAACTAGACCCATCATGCTGAAGGATACTCCCATTCTCCTCGGTCTGACCGGGGGCATCGCCATTTACAAATCCGCTGAGCTCACCCGCCTGCTCCGCCGGGAAGGAGCCGAGGTCCACTGCGTGATGACCAGGAACGCCCGGCGGTTTATCTCGCCGCTGCTCTTCGAGGCCCTCGCGCAAAACCGGGTGGCCCTGGATGAAAGCGAATCGGCCCACCCCTTCGATCATATCCGGCTCTCCGAAAAAGCCCGGCTCATCGTGGTGGCGCCCGCCACCGCCAATCTCCTGGGCAAGTTCGCCTCCGGGATCGCCGACGATCTGCTCACCACCATGCTCACTTACGGGCTGGGACGCCCGGTCCCCATCCTCCTGGCCCCGGCCATGAACGCCAGCATGTACCGGAACCCGGCCGTGCAGGAAAACCTGCGGCGCCTGAAAAAATGGGGGGTCCTGACGGTCGGACCGGACTCCGGGGAGCTGGCCTGCGGGGACGAAGGTCCCGGGCGGATGGCGGAACCGGAGGAAATCCTCGACCGGATCAAGGGGATCGCCCACGGCCTGGATCTCTCGGGACGGACCATCCTGGTCACGGCCGGCCCCACCCGGGAGCCGCTCGATCCGGTCCGGGTGCTCTCCAACCGCAGTTCGGGGAGAATGGGTTACGAACTGGCCCGGGTGGCGGCCCGCCGGGGCGCCCGGGTCACCCTGATTTCCGGCCCCACCCAGCTGCCCGCGCCTCCCGGGATTGATCTGGTCCGGATCGAAACCGCCGAGGAGCTCAAGAAAAAAACCGAGGAACTTTATTCCTCGGCCCAGGTCCTGGTCATGGCCGCGGCGGTCGCGGATTTCCGCCCCCGCCACTCCCATCCGCAAAAACAGAAAAAAAGCGAGCAGAAGGCCGCGGACCGCCTGCTGGAATTGACTTCCACCCCGGACATCCTGAAAGAAATTTCGCAAAAGCCCCGGCGGGGCCGGATTCTCGTCGGATTCGCCGCGGAAAGCGAAAAAACCATCCCCCACGCCCTGGCCAAGCTCCGGGCCAAGAACCTGGACCTGATCGTGGCCAATGACATTTCCCGTCCGGGGTCGGGATTCGAGGTTTCCACCAATCAGGTTTACCTGATCTCGCCCCCGGATAAAGTCGAGGAACTCCCTCTTCTCTCCAAAGAGGAGGTGGCGGAAAGAATCCTGGATCGGGTGGTTAAAATCCTGCAACCCCGGCACGCACGTAAAACATAGCGTCGGGCGGATGACTTGCCTGAAATTTTTGTTTTAAATATTTCATTTTGCGTTTTGATTCTTAATTATTTATTTTTGCCGAAAATATGCCTCGTCCGGAAGCGGAACTTCTCGAAATCGTAAAAAGCTTGAGAGCCAGTGTCCGGGAGTTGAAAAACTGGGGAATCAGGGATTTTATCAATTCCCCCCGACCGCCGGTTTCCGCTTCCGTGCCCCCCGCTCCGGCCCCGGCCGCGGAGCCCTCTCCCCTGGCGGCCGCCGATACCCGGGAACTTTTTCCCGACCTCGCGCCCAAAACCGCCAGCCGGCCGCCGGCCCTCCCGGCTTTTCGGTCCCTGGAGGAAATCCAGGAATTATTGAAGGACTGTTCCCGCTGCCGCCTTTCCGAGCAACGGAACCGACTGGTTTTCGGGGTCGGCAATCCCCACGCGGAGATTCTGCTCGTGGGAGAAGGTCCCGGCCATGATGAGGATTTGAAAGGTGAACCTTTCGTGGGACGGGCGGGACAGCTCCTGGACAAGATCCTGGCCGCCATCAACCTCACCCGCCGGGATGTTTATATCGCCAACATCGTCAAATGCCGGCCCCCGGAGAATCGGGTGCCCCTGCCTGACGAGGTGGAGACCTGCCGCCCGTTCCTGGCCGCCCAGATTCTCTGCATCAATCCGCGGCTGACTGTCTCCCTGGGCGCGCCCGCCACTAACGCCCTCCTGGGCAATAAGCAACCGATCACCCAGATCCGGGGAAAATTCCTGACTTACCGCGTTCCGCGTCCCGGCCAGGCGGACTGGCAGGGAATCCTTCTTCCGACCTACCATCCGGCATTTCTCCTCCGCAGTCCCGGCCGGAAGCGCGAGTCCTGGGAGGATTTCAAAGCCCTCCGGGAGGAACTGCTGAATCCGGGATCGAAGTCCGGAAAAACCAACGGGTAAGGGTAACTGTTCTATGATAGGGTTAAGGTTGGGCAACTCGTTACGTTTACCGTCCTGAGGTTTTCGGTATTTTAAAACCCCGGACGTATAACGATTTCCGAAACGAGCGGCGCAACCGAATTACGTAAAACCATTTATTCAAGAATGAGCAAGGATAAGGTCCAGTTCATCTGCCAATCCTGCGGGTACCGTTCCCCCAAATGGCTCGGGCGCTGCCCGGAATGCCAGGGCTGGGACACCTTTGCCGCCGAATCCGTTTCCCGGCCGGAAAAACCGCGGGGAAATTCCGGATCAGTCCCGATCCCCTTCCCGGAAATCCAGGCGGACGGCGAAGCCCGGATCAAAACCGGGATCGAGGAAGTGGACCGGGTGCTGGGGGGCGGGATCGTCCCGGGATCGGTGATATTAATCGGGGGGGATCCGGGTATCGGCAAATCCACCCTGGTCCTGCAGCTTCTGAATCAGCTGGCCCGCCGGAAAATCAAGTGCCTTTACGTCAGCGGAGAGGAATCCGCCGCCCAGGTCCGCCTCCGGGGTGAACGTCTCGGGGTGGATTCCCCTCTCCTTTATCTATACCCGGAAACCTCCCTGGAACCCATCCTCGCCCAGTTTTCCAGTTTTTCCCCGCAGGTGGCGACGGTGGATTCCATCCAATCGGTAAATTCGGATGAACTTGAATCCCCCCCCGGCTCCTTCAGCCAGCTGCGCACGGTGGTGGACGGACTGGTCTCCGCCGCCAAAACCGGCGGGTTCGCGCTCTTTCTCATCGGCCACGTGACCAAGGAAGGCGCGATCGCCGGCCCTAAACTGATCGAGCACCTGGTGGATACCGTCCTTTACCTGGAAGGAGATTCCTCCTCCCCCTACCGGATCCTCCGGGCGGTGAAAAACCGGTTCGGCTCCACCAACGAGATCGGGGTTTTCGAGATGACGGAATCCAGCCTGGCCGAGGTTAAAAATCCCTCCGCCGCCTTTCTCGCCGAACGTCCGCTCGACGCCCCCGGCTCCGCCGTGACCGCCAGTCTGGAGGGAACCCGCCCGGTCCTGGTGGAAATCCAGGCCCTGACCACCTCCACCCCTTTCGGGATCCCGCGCCGGAACGTGATCGGGCTTGACCCCAACCGCCTGAATCTCCTGGTCGCGGTTCTGGACAAACGCGGCGGTCTGGCCCTCTCCGGGCAGGATATCTTTGCCAACGCCGCCGGAGGGATCCGGGTCACCGAACCGGCCTCCGACCTTGCCCTGGCCGCCGCCCTGGCTTCCAGCTTTTCCGGGATCCCGGTTGACCCCGACGCCATTTTTTTCGGGGAAATCGGCCTGGCCGGGGAGATCCGGGGCGTGACCCAGCCGGAAATCCGGATCCAGGAAGCCCGGCGCCTGGGATTCAAGGGCTGTTTCCTTCCCTTGTCAAATCAAAACCGGTTACAATATAATGACAAAAATTTTCAGGTAACTGGAGTGAAAAATATTTCGGATTTTTTAAACACTCTCTTTCCCGGGAAAGGTAAATAGCGTTGATCACCAACCATAAAACCTCAGATATTTTTCACCGGGAAAAACCGCTTTCGCTGCTCCTGGTTCTCCTGGTCTTCGGCCTGCTCCTCCCGCTTTTTTCCTGTTCCGCCCACTCCGACTCCGGCCGGACGCTCACCATCGTTTACGCCAACCGGATCAACGGCCAGCTCGATCCCTGCGGCTGACCGGCCCACCACTACGGTGGCCTGGCCCGGTGGGCCGGATACATAAACAACATGCGCAAAAACACTCCCCTCCTCGTTCTTTTTTCGGGCGATCTTTTCCCCCCCCAGACCCTGAATCGGGACATGATCAACTCCACCCGCATCCGCAATCTCACCGAAGGTCTGGTTGATTTCGCCAACCTGATCAAGCTGGACGGCCTGGGCCTGGGCGAGCAGGAACTCGCCCTCGGAAAAGATAACTGGGATCGTCTGAAAAAACGGGCCAACTTTCCCCTGGTGATCAGCAACCTGGTGGACAACGAAGGCAAGCCCTTCTTTACCCCCAGCCTGATCCTGAACCGGGGCGGATTGAAAATCGGCGTTTTCGCTCTGATTTCCCCCAGCCTTTTCCCCGGTCCTATAACCGCGACCCTTCCGGGGCTCCACCTGAAAGACCCGATCACCACCGCCCAGGAACTGGTCAAGGAATTAAAACCCCAGGTCGACCTGATCGTGCTGCTCTCCCACCTGGGAATGGAAATCGACGAAAAAATCCCCGATCAGGTGGAAGGGATCAACCTGATCATCGGCTCCCATCCCGGGATGCAGCTTTTTTCCCCGATTGAAATAAAAGACACCCTGATCGTGCAGACCGGCGAACAGGGCAAATACATCGGCCACCTGGATTTCAAGGTCACGGGAACATCGCCCCGGAAACCGTTCCCCTGGACCAAGAATGTCCCCTACCCGCCCGCCCTGGATAATCACGGGGGGGTTCTCTGGTATCGAAACTTTCTGGAAGCGGCCAGCGACGAAATTCCTGAAGACGCCCAGGTCCAGCAGCTGCTGCAGCGGATCAGGGCCAGTATTTCAAATCTGAATTAGCGGTTTCGCTTAAGAAAGAAAGCCGGATCCGATCCACGATCGCGATCCCTTCCGGTTTGATCTCAATCACCCCCTGCCGGTTCAGACCGGCCAGAATCAGATAAACCAGTTCGAAGGACAGACCCGTGAGTTTCGAAATCACCGGTGGGGTGATCGCCGGGAAAAGCTGCATTCTTCCTCCCTCCTCCTGCCCGAAACCCCGCGCTAATTTTGAAAGAAGCATCGCCACCCGGGGACCGGGATCAACCCGGATCAGTTCCCGGACCGATTGGGTCAGCGGCGTCCGCTTCCAGCCCCGGCGGATTTTGACCGTGATCTTCCGGTCCTCGATCAGGCGTCTGGCCTCTTCCGGCTCCAACTGGAGAATTTCCGGTTCTCCCGCCGGGACCATCAAAAAGGATCCCGGCTTGTCCCTGGACAGCGGATTTACTCCGAATATTTCTCCCGCTTTCAGTTTCGCGAGGGTCAAAGCCCGGCGCGTCCCCGGCTGGGAAACCAGCTCCGCCTCACCCTGTTTAATCAGGTAAACGAAATCGGCCAGGAGCTCCGGCAAGGCCGGCCGGGCGCCCTTTATTTCCTCCCGCCAGAGAATCTCCACCCGGGAGCCGACTATCTGTCTCGTCTGCGCTTCCGGACGGAAATCAATTCCTTTGATCAGCCAATACCGCATATCATCAATCCTTAGCGGGATATCTTACTAAACCTTTGGATCACGGTAAAATGAAGAATGTATTTTCCGCGCGGTCCCGCCCGGGATCCGTCGGTGCCGCCCGGGAAACCATTGACAATCAATTCTCTTCCCGTTAGAAGGTTGAAAAATGCCGAAGGTATTTGCCAGACCGGTTTCAGGTTCTCATCCGCTCCCGAGTTTAAAATGACACGGCCCATCAGGAAAGATCTCCAGGAAATTCCGCCCGATCCCCGGGGGTCGGCGGTTACGATCGGGAATTTCGACGGGGTCCATCGGGGGCATGCCCGGATCATGGAAACCCTCCGGGCGGAAAGCGCCCATCCGAAAACCCGCTCGGTGGTGATTACCTTCGATCCTCATCCGCTCCAGGTCCTGAAACCCGAGCTCGGACTGAAGGAAATCACCCCCCTGTCCGAGAAAGCCCGCCTGCTCTTCCATGCCGGCATCGACGAGGTTGTCGCCCTGACCTTTAACCGGGAATTCGCCGCGCAGACGGCGGAGGAATTCTTCCGGGTGCTCCTCCGGCCGCCCCTTTCCCTGAAAACCCTGGTGGTCGGCTACGATTTTCATTTCGGACGGCACAAGTCCGGCGGCTTTGACCTGATCGCTTCCCTGGGAAAGACCCATGGGGTTTCCGTGCACATGGTCCCCCCCTTCGAGATCGGCGGCCACCCGGTCAGCTCGAGGCGGATTCGCGAGCTTCTCCGCCAGGCGCAGGCGGAGGAAGCCAACACCCTCCTGGGTCATGACTATCTCCTCCTGGGGCACCTGACCTCCGGCCGGGGCCGGGGAAAAACCCTGGGATTTCCCACCGCCAACCTGGAGCTGTCCTTCCCGACCCTCCTCCCGCCCGGGGTATACGCGGTCCGGGCGGAATTCGAACGCCAGCATGCCCCGGGCGTGATGGCCCTCGGCCCACGTCCCACCTTTGACGACCACGAACACTCCGTGGAGATCCATCTGCTCGACCTGCCCCATGACCCCTCGCTGAAACCGGGGGAAACGTTCCGGGTCAAGGTCCTGGCCTGGATCCGGGAAAACCAGAAGTTTCCCGGCCCGGAGGCCCTGATCAGGCAGATCAAGAAAGACATCGAAGAGGCCCGCAAGGTCTTAAGTCATAAGTCATAAGTCGGGAAAACAAAACATAAACATTATTCCGGTCGCTTATTTTTCAGGACATAATTCGCATCAATTAGAACAAATCCTCCCGGGCGGGTCGAAGCGAACCAAAACATCTTTGAAATATTCCTGTTTTTCGATTTAGAAAAACCATGGCATGCCAACGGCCTGCCCCTGCGGGGCGGCCTCGATGTCTTTCGGCAGAATCGAATTGTTTTGGGAGCAAGACCTGCCCGGGAGGATAGACAAGCCATTGCCACCGAATCTTTTTAAAGTTTGAATCTCGTTATTAATAAATAGAATTTTCCGGGATATTGTTTTAAAATCATCCCCGGATGAACGGTATTGCTGATGAACCCGTTTATCCTTGAATAGAACCCTGATGCAGACCATCACCACCAAAACCCGCATCTGCGGAATTATCGGCAAGCCCCTCGGGCACTCCCTTTCCCCCGCCATTCATAACGCGAGTTACCATGAGAACAATCTCGATTTTGTTTACCTGGCTTTTGAAGTGGACGACCCCGGACCCGCCATCCAGGGGATGCGCGCCTTGAATATCCGGGGACTTTCCGTAACCATCCCCCATAAAACCGCGGTCATTCCCTTCCTGGACGAGATCGAGGAGGTGGCCCGAAAGATCGGCGCGGTTAATACCATTGTTAACGACCGGGGCCGGCTCACCGGCTATAACACCGACGGGACCGCCGCGCTCCGGGCCCTGCGGGAGGCCGGAATCGAAACCCGGGGGAAATCTGTCCTGGTTCTCGGCTCCGGGGGAGCCGCCCGCGCCCTCACCTTCACCCTGGCGATGAAATCACCCCCGGCCAGTCTGAAAATCCTGGGCGTAATCCCGGACGAGCTGAAAAACCTGGTCCGGGACCTCCGGGAAAAAACCGGGGTCACGGTTTCCGGGGAACCGTTGGAGGAATCCGTCCTCCAACGGTTCCTGCCCGAGAGCGAGATCCTGCTGCAGACCACCCCGGTGGGGATGCATCCACATTCCGATCAAACCCTGGTGCCCGACCGTATTCTCCATTCCCGTCTCCAGGTTTTCGAGGTGATCTACAACCCCCGTCAAACCCGCCTGCTCCGGGAAGCAGGAACCCGGGGGCTTACGGTAGCCTCGGGACTGGAGATGTTCGTTTACCAGGCCGCCGACCAGTTCAAAATGTTCACCGGAGAGGAAGCCCCCCTGGCCCTGATGCGGAAGATCGTGCTGGAAAAGCTCGCCTTGTAGGATCATGAACCCTGAACCCGCGATCTTGGGACCTTTTTAAATTATGAATCTCGTTCTGATCGGCTACCGGGGCACCGGAAAATCCACCGTGGCCCGGGCTCTGGCCCGGACCCTGAAACGGGAAACAGTCTCGCTCGATGAAGCCATCGTCCGCACCGCCGGCCTTCCCATCCCCGAAATCGTGAAACGCTCCGGCTGGGAACACTTCCGGGACCTGGAGTCCCGGGCGGTGGGAGAGGTCTCGAAACGCGACAACCTGATCATCGACAGCGGGGGCGGGGTGATCCTCCGGGACGAAAACACCCGGGCCCTGAAATCGAATGGTTTTCTCGTTCTCCTTTCGGCCGACCGGGACACCATTGTTAAGAGGATTCAATCCGGAACCGACCGTCCCTCCCTGACCGGGCAAAAATCCTTCGTCGCGGAGGTGGAAGAAGTCCTGCAGCAAAGGATGCCCAAATACCTGGCGGCGGCGGATTTTCAAATCGACACCGGCCGGCTCAGCCCGGAGGAGATCGCGGCCCGGATCATCCAGGAACTTAAAAATCGCAACATAATCAAATCCGATGCCGACCCCGGATAAACTTCTTTCCTTTCAGAACTGGCACGACGCGCTTCGGCGTTTCTTCCGGCTCCTGCCGGTCCAGGGCCGGCTCGCCTGGTTCCTGGCCGGCCTGCCCCCTGAACCCCGGCTCCATATCCGGATCGAGAATGAAGAGAAGCAGTCCTGGCCGCCGATTACCCCGGATCCCCCTTTTATCTCCATTACCGGAACCTCCGCCGCTTTTGAAAAAATCCGATCCGGACAGCTCACCCTGGCCGGCGCCTATATGCGGGGGGAGATCACAATCTTTCCCGCCCGGCCCCTGATCATGAACCGGCTTTACCTCGCTTCCCTTTCCCACGCCTTTTTAAAAACCCCCCGGCCGGCCGCCCGGCGGCTCCTTTCCCGGCTGGCCCCGGCCTTCCTTTTCCGGCGCCTGCTTTCCCCCGCCCTCGGCCTCGGCGGGCGGATGATCAACTCCGCCACCCTCCGGAATTTCCTCGTTAAAATTGCCAAGCGCGCCTAAATCCCGCATAATTTTCCTATTATGCGGGTTCTGGCCCTGGATATCGGAGAAAAACGGATGGGGGTTTCCATTTCCGACGAGCTTGGGATCACCGCCCAAGGCCTGGAGACCATCAACCGGACCAAGCTGGACGAAGACATCGAAAAAATCCGCCAGATCGTCACCGGCGCCGGGATCACCGAAATCGTGGTGGGCCTGCCCCTTAATTTGGACGGATCAGAGGGACAGTCGGCCCAGAAGGCCACGGATTTCGCGGTTATCCTGCGTCGGGAACTCGGGGTCAACGTGATCCTCTGGGACGAGAGGCTCTCCACGGTGGCGGCGGAGCGAAGTCTCCTCGAGGGGGATCTTTCCCGCCGGAAGCGCAAGCAGCTCCGCGACCGGGTGGCGGCCACCCTGATTCTCCAGGGCTACCTCGACAGTCTTTCCCCTTCCGGCGTGAATTGAAATGAACCCCCGGGTCAGCAGGTTGTCCCTGCTGTTCACCATTATTTTCACGATTTTCTGCTGGACCGCCGCGGGCAGGATCCTGTTCCTGCTCTATTCCCCTTACCCTCCCCGGCCGGCCGGACCGAAAATCCTGATTGAGATCCCGGTGGGCACCGGCCTGAAAGGCACTGCCAATATCCTGGCCCGGCGCGGCCTCATCCCCTCCGTCCCGGTCTTTGTTGCTTTCGGTTATGCCCGCGGGGTCAGCGCCGAGATCAAGGCCGGCACCTACGAATTCTCCCTGCCGGTCGCCCCGGCCCAGCTGCTCCGGGACCTGTCCTCGGGCCGGGTCAAGGTTTACCGGGTGACCATCCCGGAAGGGTTCAATCTTTTTCAGACCGCCGAGG
>JAQTNV010000060.1 GCA_028713675.1 bacterium | reverse complement strand
GGGCCAGGAGGTCCACTACGCGCCCCTCTTCCGGGTGACCGAACTGCCCCGTTTCCGGGAAAATATCCAGCCGATCTATCCGGACCTGGCCCGCCGGATGGGGATCACGGGATCGGTGATCATCGAGGTTTCGATTGACGAGACGGGCAGGGTTATCGACGCGGTGGTCAAACAGGGCCTGGGATACGGTTGCGACGAATCCGCCCTGGCGTCGGTCCGGAAGGCCAGTTTCTACCCGGCCCGGGCGGACGATGGCCAGCCGGTGGCGGTGAAGGTGCAGATCCCGTTTCATTTCCGCCTGGTGGATTGATTAAAGGAAAAAAGGTTCAAAGGTCAAAGTTCAAAGTTTAAAGTCCGAATAACTTTTCAAGTCCAAACTTTCCGGGATGAAACCGGGCAGTAGGGATAGCTGAAAAAACGTAAAGGCCGGAAGTGCGCATGAGAAGAAATATTTCGGGACCGGGTATCAGTCCGGCGGTTTTCGGGCTGGTCCTGGCCGTTTCAGCCGGCCTGATTCTGTCGGCGCACTCGAACGCGAGGGCGGAAAACTATCCCGACCCGGAAACCTACCCCGTCGCGGAGACGGCCGGGATTATCCCCGCGTACCCGGCGGCTCCGACCCGGGCGATCCAGTCCGGGATTGTCCGGGGGAGGGTCCTGGAAAAAGGCACCCGGAAACCGATCGAAGGGGCGAGCGTTTTTCTGCTGCCCACCAGTGAGTACACCCTGACCGATAAAAAAGGCGTTTTTTCCTTGACCGTTCCGGCCGGCGAATACCAGCTTTCCGCGGTCATGGTGGATTTCAAGAAACCGGAGCCGGAGACCGTCGCGATCAACCCCGGGGAGGAAATGACTCTCACGGTTTACCTGGAGAAAAGTTTCTATTCCCTGATGGAGGTGGTGGTCGAATCCCGGCGGGAGCGCCAGGTGAGCGAGCAGGTCATCCAGAAGGTCGAGGCCGAGAAAGTGGCGGGCACCTCCGGGGATATCATCCGCTCGGTGCAGACCCTTCCCGGGGTGACCAGCGGAGGGGTGGACCTTTCCGGGGCGCTTTTCGTGCGGGGCGGGGGACCGGATGAAAACTTTTTCGTCATGGACCTGGCCCCGGTCGCCAATCTTTTCCACTTCGGGGGCTGGTACAGCACGATCAACCCGGACATGATCGAGGACATCCGCTTTTTCGCGGGGGGGTTCGGGCCGGACTACGGTTTTATCGGCGGCGGGGTGCTGGATATCACCACCCGGGAGGGAAGGCGGGACCGGATCGGGGGCAAGGCGGACGTGAATTTTTTCCTGGCCAGCGGCCAGGTGGAAGGCCCGCTGACCCAGAAGGGATCGTTTTTCCTCTCCGGGAGAAGAAGCTACCTGGACATTTTCCCGCTTTCTTCCAGCGATGACCTCTCGATTTACCCCCGTTTCTGGGATTACCAGGCCAAATTGGCCTGGGATGTGAACGAGCGGAACAAGCTGAGCCTGTTCACCTATGGGTCGGCGGATACCCTGATTGCCCATACCGGCCTGGAGAACCGGGGTGACCCCGTTCTGTCCGGGAGCATGAACACCGAGTTGGATTTCCATGCCCAGGTGATTAACTGGCGTTCACTACTGACCCCCCGGCTCTCCCTCCGGCTGGCCGCGTTCAACTCGATTGACCACGCCCTGGTTGACCTGAACCGCGATCTTTATATCGATTCCAGGTTTCAGACCCCGGGAATGCGGGGATACCTGGAGTGGGATCTCCCCGCCCGGAACCGTTTCCGGCTGGGGGCGGATGTGATTTACATTCATTATTGGGTGAAAGGGCAGCTGATGGATGTGCCGACGGAGGAGGATGCGGTTCCTCCCATTGTCACTTTCGCCGAACGGCTTCCCGCCAATTACGACGATTCAACCGCGGCCGGCGGGGCTTGGATCGAGGATGAAATCAACCTCTGGAAATTCAAACTTATCCCCGGGGTGCGCCTGGATTATGTCCAGATCCTCAAAGAGGTGGATCTTTCCCCGCGCTTTCGCTTCCATTACCAGATCATCCCGGGACTCAAGCTTAAGGGGGCCTTCGGGTTCTACTACCAGACCCCTAACCCGGCGCAGTTTTTTGAACCGTTTGGAAACCCCGGAATCGATTCCACCCGGGTTGTCCATTACGTGTTGGGTGCGGAGAAGGAGTTCGGGAAAAGTCTCTCCCTCGATCTCCAGGGTTACTACAAGGATTACCAAAACATGGTGGCCGAGGATCCGGTGCTGAAATTCAACAACCGGGGAAAAGGCTACGCCACCGGGGTGGAGGTTTTTCTCCGGCACCGGCTTTCCCAGAGATTTTTCGGCTGGCTGACTTATTCTTACACCCAATCCCGGCGGTGGTGGCCGGGGCAGAGGAAATGGTCACCCTCCGCCTGGGAACAGCCCCATTCGATCGCCCTGGTGTTGAATTACCAGTTTTCGACCAAGTGGAACGCCGGGGCCCAGTGGCGGTACCAGTCGGGGATGCATTACACGAAGCTCAAGCCCGGTTTCTACGACGCCGACTGGGACCTCTGGTATCCCATGCCGGACGGGGAACTAAACGCGGCCAAGCTTTCCGATTACCAGCGACTCGACGTGCGGATTGAGAGGCTCTGGCTCTACAAAACCTGGAAGCTCTCCGGCTATCTTGAAATTCAGAATGTTTATATGCATAAGAATGTCATCGGGATCATCTACGCGGATGATTGGACCGATCCCCGGCAGGTATACTGGATCCCGATCCTTCCCTTTATGGGGATGAAGGCGGAGTTTTAAACAGGTTACCGGTAGCCAGTCAAAGGTGACCGGTAAAAAAGAAAAAAATTCTGCCAATTATTCAGGAGGAGAAATTTTAGAGGTAATTGATGAAAAATAAGAAAAAAGGGGAAAGATATTTATTCCCGAAGAATTTGATAAAGACTTTCGTTTGTCTGTTGCTGGCGACTTGCTACTTGCTGCCGGTTTTTATTGCCGCCTGCGGAGTCGACGTCCGGGATACCCTCGGGAAGATTCGAAGGGTGCAGACAATTTCCATCGTGGCCGATCCCCCGGAAGCCAGTCCCGGAAGTTCGGTGGAAATTAAGGCTACCGTCGTTGATCCAGAAACCTGGAGGCAGGGAAGTGACCAGATGGTTTATTACTGGGTTGCTTTATATCCGGATGCCCTGACGGCGATAAATTTCAATTTAAATTTAAGCGATTTCAAACTTTCCGATTTGTTAAACCTTCTTGCCCAGTGCCCCCAGCCCCAGGAGTGCGGGATTTTTATCTCCCAGGGCAATCCCTGCACGATTACAATTCCTGATCATAAAATCCCGGAAGAGGAATCTGTTCCGTACAGTGTGTTTCTGCTGGCGGCTGATTCCGCCGCCACCCTGGCCGCGGTGATCCAGGGACAGGACATGACCGGGAAATACGATCTGGCGGCCAAATCGGTCAAGGTAAGTGAAAAAACCGGGGTTAACCATAATCCCTACATCCAGGAGATCTCCGCGCCCCCGGCGATCCAGGATGCTTCCATGGTTAATTTTCATGCCGGTCCCGGTGAAAAGGTAACCCTTACCGCCAAGGCGCTTGATCAGGATGAGGGAGACACTGTCGCTTACCGATGGTGGATACTCAAAGGCCGTCTGGAAAAAGACAATCTGCCGGAAGTGGAATGGACGACCCCCAAGGAGCCGGGTTTATATCCGGTTTATCTTGTGGCTCGAGACGAGGTAGGGGAGAAGCCTAAGGAGGAACCGAAAGGCGGCCAGGCCGTGGTTGAACTTACGTTCGAAATATCGGAGGACATGCCGGGTCCGCCGTAAAGAAGCTATAAGTGAAATACAAAGCGCAAAGCTGCTATTTTTTTAATCCCCCTTTTTCCCCCTTTCAATAAAGGGGGAAAATTTTTACCCCTCTTTGTTAAAAGAGGGGAAGGTCTCCGACCCGTAGGGTCCCTCTGGCCTGTAAACCACCCCTATGGGCTGGAAGCAGACCCGGAGGGGGAGATTTAAAAAAGGAAAAAATACACGAAAACTTAATATTATTTTTTGGTCTTAATCATGCTGTTGGTAAATGGTTTGTTCAAACTGTCCGGGAAATGGTGTCCCTGCCCGATTGACAAAGATTTATGAAAGCATGATCATAAAATCGAGGGGTTTTAAATGAGAAAAAAACGAGTTTTTTCGATAAAAGTTGATCTTGCTTTATTTTTTCAATCTTAATTATTCAAGGTTTTTTAATTAGTTAGCAATCAATGGCAGACAGGAAAGCATCGACCGATAAACCCGCTACCATCAATGGATTAGGCACGGGTTTGACCGTATCCGGACCCGCGAACATCAACTATGAAGCGGCCGTGGAAGCGGCCCGGAAATCCCGGGAATATCAGACCCTGCAGGGGGTTATCGAAGACCCGTATATAATCGGGGATAACTATCAGTGGCTGGTTGATTTTCTTGAGAAACGGGCCCCTAAGTTTTGGAGATACCTGAAAATTCGGGAAGCCGGGAAGGTTGATAATGATCTGACCCGGGCCGCGAATATTCTCGAATACACCCGCCTGATCGCGAAGCTGGTGGGAAATTATCCGGAATTTTCGGAAAAAATCATTCCGCACGTTTCCCGGCAGTTTCCGGAGGATTTTCCCCCGGGCCAGGTCATCAGCCCGGGTGAGTTGGCGCAAAAACTGGAAAAATTGAACCAGAAGGATTTTCTCGAACCGAAAAGCGAGAAATCCGCGAAGTCCGCACCGGCCGCTCCGGCGCCCGCACCGGCCGAAAAAGCGGCAGCCGGTCCGGGTACGAAACCCGGAGCGGGGGAAAAGAAGAAAGCATCCGGGGAGAGAAACCTCAAGATTCTGAATGAGATCCTGGCCGAGGTCGATGAAGAAGTGAAGAAGAACTCGCCCCAGTTCTCCGGTTTCAGCCTGGATTCAAAATGCGCTCTCCTGGGGCTATCGGAATGGTCGAAAATCATCGGCTCGGTTTCAAATAATCATCCTGAATTCGCCGGTTCATCAATGTTGGAAATAATCGAAGCCATCTCCGTGAACAACAACGATCCCCGGATTGAGAAGGTATACACTTTTCTCAAGCAAATGCTGAGCTGACCGCGCGTTCTCTTTTCTCCGGACGATTCGATTTCTTTCTTTCCTTTTTATCCCTCCAATTCTGAAATCCGGAAATTCCGGGAGACAAGATCCCGAATAATGGGGTAAAATTTCCTCCGCGGGACAGTTCTTTATCCCGGGAACAATGGAGAGAAGGGCATGATGAAGCGGATCTCACAAGGCATCCGATGGCGCCGAATGGTTTTCTTCTCGGTTTTGGGAGTGATTCTCCTGACCCTCGGCGCATGTTCGGGCGGCAAAGGGAAGGCCGGGATCCTGGCTCCGAAAAGCGAGCCGGAGCTGCGGAAGCTCCTGGGAATCCCGGACGCGGCGGGAAAAGTGGTGGTTTTCAGCCAGTCGGTCCATATCGATCTTGATTGGCAGATGACCCACCAGCAGTATTACGATCTCTGGCTGGAAAAGATTTTTACCGGCGCCTTCGGATTACTCCAGGGCGATCCCCGTTATTCCTATTCGCTGGGGGAAATATACGAGCTCAAATTTTTTCTCAATGATCATCCGGAGCTTTTATCTTCCGCGGCGGATTTTATCCGGTCGGGAAGGTTCCGGATCGTGGGGGGAGGGATGTCCAGCCCGGATACCTTGCTCCCGACCGGGGAGGCGCTGATCCGGGACTGGCTCCAGGGAATCAATTATACCCGGAATTCATTCGGGGTCAGGCCGGTGGCCGCCTGGCAGCCGGACAGCTTCGGTCATACCCCCTCGCTTCCCGCCATTCTCAACTCCCTCGGTTATGGGGCGGTCAGCTTCGCCCGGGTGGACGGGAACGATACCAACCTGCGATTCCAGGGCATTCAGGATCCCCTGCCGGGCTCGACCGCGGAGAAATTGCGGAGTTCCAAAGCGATCGATTTTATCTGGGATGCCGATGACGGGTCGGAAGTCCTGGTCCACTGGATGCCGAATTCCTACGGACAGGGTGATTCGATCGATACCCAGGGGACGATCCCGCTCCCGGGCGGGATGGGGACGGTTTACACCGACCCGGATGATACCAACGCCCAGGTGCAGACATATATTGATGCCCTCGAGCCGATCAGCCCGACCCATTATCTTTTCGTCCCGGTGGGGACGGATTTTCAGCCTCCCAAACCGGGCTTGCCCGATTACGTCGAGGCCTGGAACCGGGACCGTTATCCCGGCACGGGGGTGTATGCGGTTCAGGCCACCTTTGAGGATTACATCCGGCTGGTGGGTTTTCACCGGGATGAACTCCAGCATTTTCAACTCGATCCCAATCCTTATTTCATGGGGTTCTACGCTTCCCGCCCGGCTTTGAAGGAAATGCACCGGAAACTGACTTATCGGCTGGCCGCCATCGAAAAACTTGCCTTGATCGGGCGGAAGGCGGCGATCGCCTACCCGGAGGAAAAGCTGAAAGCGCTCTGGCAAACGGTCGCTTTCGCCAACCATCATGACTTCATTACCGGAACCGCCCCGGACGCGGTCTACCGGGGGGAACAGATCCCGATGCTGGAAAACGCTTTGACCGGCGCGGAAACGGTTCTTGATGAAATCCTGGGATCCTTCGCCCTGGCGGTCGATACCTCCCGGGCCGGAGGAAATTCCATCGTGGTTTTCAATCCGGAGAGCTTTAGCCGGACGGACCTGGTGGTAGCGGAGTTGCAGGAAACCCCGCCGGATCCGCTTTGCCTTAAGGACCCCGAAGGAACGGAAATCCCGGGGCAGGTCTGGCCGGAAGGAGAAGGGAAAACCATCGCTTTCGTGGCTGCCGGAATACCCCCGGTGGGATATAACTCCTATCAGGTCGCAACCTGTTCCGCGGCGGGCGCGGCCGTCCCGCTGGTCCGGGCCGAAGGCAATGACCTGGTTTTGGAAAATGACCAAATCCGGGCCCGGCTCGATTCCAGCCTGGGGTACGCTATCACCGAGTTCATCGAAAAGGCCGGCGGCCATAATCTGGTCACCGGGCCTTCCAATGATCCGGTTCTTTATTACGACGAAGGCGGGCTCTGGCGGCTGGGTAACGAATCGGAGGGCAAGGCGCAATTCACGGAATTGGCCAGGGGAAGCCAGAGCCCGGCTCAGGCACAGATCCTGGCGACGGGGCCGACGGCGGGGATAGTTAAGGTCATCTCAACAATCGGGGGGGAAGAAGTGGCTCGGGAATACCGGATCGCCGCGGGAATTCCCCGGCTGGATTTCCTGACCACCGGCAGGATGGCCCAGGAAAAACACAGCCTGACGGTTAAATTTGACACCGCGGTTACCGGGGGAAGCGCCGCCATGGCGATTCCTTTCGGAGAAGCCACCCGGACCGCGGAGAAGCTTTTCCATCCCACCTTCTGGCCGGGACTGGAATGGTTTGATCTTTCCAATTCGAGCCTGGCCCTCGGTTTTCTTTCCCGGGGGGCCAGCGCCTGGCATTATGGCGACGACGGGAAGGTGGAGCTGATACTCCTTCGGAACACGCCGATGGAGACCTGGGACCTCTTGGGCGCCCGGGGGACCGATCCGGATGAGCACAGCCTGGCTTACGCTCTGTATCCGCATCCGGGGCAGGGATGGTCGGAAGCGAACCTTTGGTCGCGGGGGCTGGGGTTCAATTCCCCGCTGATCGCGGCGGAGACCGGCTCGCATCCCGGAAGCCTTTCTTCCGGGGCCAGCCTGATTCAGGTTTCAGATCCCCGGGTCCTGGTGACGGCGGTCAAGCAGTCGGAGGACGGCCAGGGGATCATCATCAGGCTTTTCCGTTCCGGGACAACCGATCTGGAAGTTGAGGTGGAAACCAGTCTGGAAGGGGTAAAAAAAGTCTACGCGGTTGACTCCGCGGAGATGAATCCGGTGAAAATAAAAGGATCACCGGCGCAATTCCAGGTTAAAATGGACAGGAGGATCAAAACTGTCTTGATAAAGTGATGCGACTGGCGTGATGTTTCAAAAATGTGCAGAAATATATCTTTTCTTTGTAGGGTAGCCGCTCAGCCGGCTCCCGCGGGCGGCCACGGAGGGCCGCCCCTACATAGCCAGCAATAAGGGCAGATTCTATAATCAAGTGGGTTGCATAATACGGAGAGTTAGGGAATATTTTTTCTCGAAAGGAGATTCCGGTAATGAAAGGTAAAAACGTTCTGGATTATGTGGGCAACACCCCGATGCTTCAGCTCCGAGAAATCGGAGGGGGGCGGATCTTTGCCAAGGCGGAATTTTTAAATCCCGCCGGCTCGGTCAAGGATCGGATCGCCAAATACCTGATCGAGGAGGCGGAGCGCTCCGGGGAACTCCGGCCAGGTTCAATCATTGTGGAGCCGAGTTCGGGCAACACCGGCATCGGGATGGTGTTCGTCGGGGTGCAGAAGGGATACCGGGTCATCATCGTGATGCCGGAAGACATGAGCGAAGAACGGAAAAAGATCATCAAGGCCCTGGGCGGGGAATTGATCCTGACCCCGGCCAAGCAGTGTGTGGACGGCTGCATTGACAAGGTTAAGGAACTGGCCCGGAAAAACCGCCGGGTTTATGTCCCCCAGCAGTTTGAGAACCCGCGGAACCCGGAGATCCATTACAAAACCACTGCCCGGGAGATTTGGAAGCAGATGGATGGAAAGGTGAACGCCTTCATCGCCGGGGTGGGGAGCGGGGGAACCCTGATGGGAGTGGGAAAATATCTCAAAGAAAAGAAAAAGTCGATCAAAATCGTGGCCTTGGAACCGGAAAACAGCGCGGCGCTCCTGGGGCGGGAACCGGGGTTTCATCAGATCCAGGGAATCGGGGACGGATTCGTCCCCAAGATTGTGAATATGAACAGGTCGCTGATTGACGAGGTGATTACCGTTTCGGACGATAATGCCATTAACACCACCAGGAAGCTGGCCAGGAAAGAGGGACTCCTAGTGGGGACTTCTTCCGGCGCCAATGTTTGGGGCGCGCAGAAGCTGGCGAAGAAGATGAAAGGGAATATCGTGACGGTGCTCCCCGACCGGGCGGAAAGGTATTTTTCAACATCATTAATTTAAGAAGATGTAGCCGCAAGCTTTAGCTTGCGAATATCTTGAGACTGTGTAGGGGTGGGGCTTGCTTGTCCTGAGCGAAGCCGAAGGGTTCCCGCCCGAGAAGGGAGCCCACTAGGGGCTCCCCTACGAGAGAAAGATGAGGTAAATGAAAAATAAAAAAATAATATTTTCACGCCGGGCGATCAAATCCCTGGCGGCGAAACTGAAAAAGCGCGGGAAGAAGGTTGTCTTCACCAACGGCTGCTTCGACCTTCTGCACGTGGGGCACATCCGGTATCTGCGCCGGGCCCGGGAATCCGGGGATTTCCTGGTTGTGGGCCTGAACTCGGACGCATCGGTCCGGAAGATCAAAGGTCCGGGGCGGCCGGTTCTTCCTGGGGGGGAAAGGGCGGAACTGCTCTCGGCGCTCGCGTTTGTTGATGCGGTGGTGATTTTTGCCGAGCCCACGCCGATCCGGCTGATCGAACTGATCCGGCCGGACGTGCTGGTGAAAGGGGCGGACTGGCAGGCCGACCAGATTGTCGGCGGCGAACTGGTCAGATCTTACGGGGGCCGGGTGCGCCGGATTCCCCTGGCGAGGGGTAAATCAACCAGCGCGATCATTAAAAAAATTCAGAGGTCTAATAAATAAGAGCACCGGAACACCGGAGCACAAGAGCACCAGAAACAAGGGAAAGAGAAACCGATGATTTCAATTCCAGCGATTAAACCCAACCGGCCGATCGGGGTATTCGACTCCGGCATCGGGGGCCTGACGGTTCTGAAAGAACTGGTCGATCTCCTGCCGGGAGAAGATATGATTTACCTGGGCGATACCGCCCGGGTCCCCTACGGGGCGCGTTCCCCCGAAACCATTATCCGCTATTCCGAGGAAAACGTGCTTTTCCTGATGAATTTCGGGGTCAAGCTGATCGTGGTGGCCTGCAACACCTCTTCGGCCATTGCCTTGCCCAAGCTGCAGCGGAAATTTTCCTTCCCCATCCTGGGGGTGGTGGAGGCCGGAGCGAGGACCGCGGTCAAGACCAGCCGTTCCGGCCGGATCGGGGTGCTGGGGACCGAAGCCACCATCCGGAGCGGGGCTTACGCAAAATATATCCTGACCCTCAACCCCCGGGCCCGGGTTACCGCGATTCCCTGCCCCCTTTTCGTCCCGCTGGCGGAAGAAGGGTGGGTGGGAGACCGGGTGGCGAAGCTGGTGGCCGAGCGCTACCTCCAGGGCTTCAAGTCCCGATCCATAGATACCGCGCTCCTGGGATGCACACATTACCCCTTGCTCAAGGGGGTGATCCAGGAAGTATTGGGCCGGAAAGTCCAGCTGATAGATTCGGCGGTGGAAACCGCCCGGGAGGTGAAAGAGCTTCTGGACGGGACCGGACTGGCCCGGGAAAAGGATTCCGGCCGTCTGCGTTTTTATGTGACCGACAATCCGGATAAATTCATGAGGGTCGGGGAAAGATTTTTCCGCCGGCCGATTACCAAGATTTCCAAGGTTTCGCTGCGGTGAAAAAGCATAGGGAAGAGAGCATAGGGCAAAGGGCTGAGAGAGAAAATAAGAACAAACGGCGGAAAATACTCAGAATAAAGCAAATGAAAACGAAGAAGGTCATGGATTTCCGGAAAGAAATCAAGCGCCGCATCCTGGTCCTCGACGGGGCCAAGGGGACCATGCTCCAGGAACTGGGCCTCCCGCCGGGGGGCCTTCCGGAGGAACTCAATATCTCCAGGCCAGAGCTGGTGGCGAAGGTCCACCGGGCTTATCTCGAAGCCGGGGCGGAAATCATGGTGACCAACTCTTTCGGGGGCAACCGGGTCAAGCTTTCCCAATACGGCCTGACCGGCAAACTGGAAGAGATAAACCGGAAGTCGGTCGAGATTGCCCGGGAAGCGATCGGGAAGGAAAACTCCCTGGTTTCGGCTTCCATCGGGCCGACCGGGAAGTTTGTCGAACCCCTGGGAGAACTGACTTTCAACGAGGCGGTGGAAATCTATACCGAGCAGGCCCGGGCCTTATTGGCCGGAGGCGCTGACCTGTTTCACCTGGAAACCTTCCTGGACATCCGCGAATTGAAAGCGGCGGTGATCGCCGTCCGGAGCCTGACCCGGAAACCGATCGTCGCGATGATGACTTTCAGCGCGGGGGACAGGTCCGTTCTCGGCACCCCGCCCGAGGCGGCCGCGATCATTCTCGATTCCCTGGGAGTGGAGGTGATCGGCTCCAACTGCGGGCATGGCCCGAAGGACATGCTGGAAATCCTGAGGCGGATGTCGTCCTTTACCCATCGCCCCCTGATTTTTCAGGCCAACGCGGGGCTCCCGGTATTAAAGAACGGGGCCACGGTTTATCCGGCCGCTCCGGAGGAAATGGCCGCCGTGGTTCCCGAAGCCTACGCGCTGGGGGTCAGGGTTTTAGGCGGGTGCTGCGGAACCAATCCCCGGCACATTCAGAAGATTGCCGAGGCGGTGAAGAAACTGAAATCCCCGGCCGGAGCCCGCCGGGTGGTCTCCGGTCTCAAAATGGCCAGCCGCACCCGTTTCCTGGTCATCAGCCGGGACCAGGGGCCTCTGCTCGCCGGGAGCAGGATCAACCCGACCGGGAAAAAATTGCTTTCGGAGGAACTGGCCCGGGAGGAATTTAACGAAGTCCGGCAGGAAGCCCGGAAACAGGAGGAAGAGGGAGCCGATCTCCTGGATGTGAACGTGGGGATCAAGGGCTCGACCGATCATTCCCGGCTGATGGAAAAGGCTATTTTCGCGGTCAACCAGGCCAGCACGCTTCCGGTCCTGATCGATTCCCCGGATCCCCGGGTGATCGAGGCCGGTCTCCGGGCGGCAGACGGCAAGGCCCTGATTAATTCGACTTCGGCGGACCGGGCCAGACTTTCCGAAATCCTTAAACTCGCCCGCAGATACGGGGCCGCGGTGGTGGGAATTACCCTGGACGGGAAAGGGATCCCGGAGGAACCCGAGGGCCGGCTCCGCCTGGCCCGGAGAATCAAGTCCTATTTCCGCCGGCACGATTTCCCGGCCGAAGACCTGATCATCGACCCGGTAGTCCTGACGGTTTCGGCGGCCCCGGATGGTCCGCAGGCCACGCTCAAATCCCTTTCCCTGATCCGAAAACGGCTGAGACTGCCGGTGATCCTGGGGGTGGATAATGTTTCCTTCGGCCTTCCCGAGAGGTCCACGCTCAACGCCCATTTCCTCGCGATGGTGCTGGCCCAGGGCGCCGAGGTGTTTTTCGGCAATCCCGCCAACCGGGAGACCCAGGGAGCCCTGGCCGCAGCGCGGCTCCTTCTGGGCCAGGACCCGGCCGCGGGCCGATACCTGAGATTTTTCGCTGGAAACCGGGAGGAAACAAAAAACCAGGATGTTTTTTACCGCTATCTGGCCTCCGGGGAAAAAGACCGGTTAAACGAAGAGGTGAAGCGCCTGATCGGTTCGGGAAGCGAACCACTGAGAGTCGTGGAGGAAAAGCTTCTTCCCGCCATGAAGGAGCTGGGCGACCGATTCGGCCGGAACGAGATCTTTCTCCCCCAGGTGATGCTGGCCGCGGAGGCGATGGCTTCCGCCCTGGAGATGGTGGAGAGACATCTGCCCGCGGAAAAGACGGCCCGGAAACGGAAGATTATTCTCGCGACGGTTGAGGGCGATATTCACGACCTGGGGAAGAACCTGGTGGGCGCGGTGCTGAAGGCCAACGGTTTCCAGGTGATTGACCTGGGCAAATCCGTGCCGGCGAAAAAGATCCTGGAAACGGCCCGGTCGGAAAAAGCGGAGGTTGTGGGTTTGTCGGCGCTGATGACCACGACGATTGGGAGGATGGAGGAAGTGGTCAAGCTTCTCCGGGAGCAGGGGGTCAAAGCGGTAACCGCGGTCGGCGGGGCGGTGGTTAACGATGAGTATGCCCGGAAGATCGGCGCCGATATATACGCCAAGGACGCGATTGAGGCGAGCGAGAGGATAAAGGCAAGCTTAAACAAGTAAGAATTTCTAAAGGATAGAAAAAATGGCGGAGAAATTTATCAGGATTGAAACCGATCAGGCGGTCGCCAAGGTCATCTTGAACCGGCCGCCCGCCAACGCCCTAGACCTGGATCTGGTGGAGGAATTCCACCGGGTCCTGGACCGCCTGGAGAAGATGAAAGAATCCCGGGCGGTAGTGATCCTGAGCGAGGTGGAAAAGGCCTTCATCGCCGGGGCGGATATAAAAATGATGCACGCCCGGGAGGGGGAGGAACTGGTCAGGTTCATGGATAATTACATTTCCCGCCTCCAGCAGGTGACCAGCCGCTTCGAGGCCCTGCCCCAGCCGACCATCGCGGTGATCAACGGCCATGCCCTGGGAGGCGGGCTGGAGTTTGCCCTCGCCTGTGATTTCCGTTTCATGTCCCGGGGGAAGGGGACGGTTGGACTGCCCGAGACCAGTATCGGGCTTTTCCCGGCGGCGGGCGGAACCCAGCGCCTTCCCCGGGTGATCGGGAAGGCCCGGGCCCTGGAAATGATGGCCATGGGCAAGGTGCTGTCCGCGGACGAGGCCCTGGCGATCGGCCTGGTTCACCGGGTTTATGATCCGGAGACGCTCCGGGACGAGAGCCTCAAGTTTGCCGCCGAACTGGCGGGCCGCGCTTCCCTGGCCATCGCGGCGGTCAAAAAGTGCATCCGGGTCGGCTTGGATCTGCCCATCCAGGAGGGGCTGAAGCTTGAACTCAGGGAATTCCTGGAGGTGCTCCGGACCGGGGACACCAGAGAAGGCCTGGACGCGTTCGTGAATAAAAGAAAACCGCAGTTTAAAGGAAAATAAGAATCAAGCTCAAAGGTCAAAGCTCAAAGTTCAAACTCCAAACTCCAAACCCGAAACCAGAAACAATAAATTCAGCGAGAGGAAAACATGGACTTAAAAGGTAAAGCGGCGATTGTAACCGGCGGAGGGCAGGGGATCGGCAAGGCCATTTGCCTGAAACTGGCGGAAGCCGGGGCGGATGTAGCTGTCTTCGATCTGAATTTTGAAAATGCCCAGTCTACGTCCCAGGAAATCCGGAAGCTTTCCCGGAAATCGGAAGCTTTTAAAGTTGACGTGACGGAATGGAAGTCGGTGGAAGATGCCACCCGGAGAGCGATGGAATCCATGGATAAGGTTCATATACTGGTGAATAACGCAGGCTGGGACCGGGTCCAGCCTTTTATCGAGACCAAACCGGAATTCTGGAATAAAATCATCGCGATCAATCTCATGGGTGTGATTCACTGTTCCCGGGCGGTTCTGGATCCAATGATCGAGAGACAGGCCGGGAAGATTATCAATATCGCCAGCGATGCCGGCCGGGTGGGAAGCCTGGGGGAAACCGTGTATGCCGGGGCTAAAGGCGGGGTGATTGCCTTCAGCAAGTCCCTGGCCCGGGAGATGGCCAAGTACAATATCAACGTGAACAGCGTCTGTCCCGGTCCGACGGATACGCCCCTACTTCGGGCCCAGCCGAACAAGGTGGTCCAGGCCCTGGTAAAGGCCATTCCCTTCGGGCGGGTGGCCAGGCCGGAAGAGATCGCCGAAACGGTCCTGTTCTTTGCCTCGCCGTGTTCCGACTACATTACCGGACAGGTATTAAGCGTGAGCGGCGGCCTGACTACGGTGGGATGAGCATAAGCTCAAAGTTCAAAGCTCAAAGGTCAAAGGTAAGAAGTAAAAAGAAAGAAACGGATCAAATTCTGCCGATCCCTTATCCTTCAAAATTATTTGCAGTATGCTGGCCAGTTTGTCTTATTTCTCTCTAATTTTACCAAACTTATATCAAGCCAAATTTGTTAGAAATTATTATTAAATATCAATTAGATGTAATCAGATATCTAATATTATATATTAACTATATTAGGAAGGGCGTTATGCGGTCCAAATTGGGCATTTCCATATTTATTCCCCTGGTGCTATTGGTGGCATCTGTCTGGCCGGTCTTTTCTGCCGCGGGAGCTGAAGCGCAAGTGGATGAGGCCGTGACTATCAGCCTTGCGAAAGGGGTGACAATCACGGTCAGCTCCGATCCCCCGGGAGCCAAGGTGGAGATCGGGGGCAACCAGGTGGGCAAGACCCCGCTTGAATATTTACTTCCCGCAGGTTCCCACTGGGTGAAGATAAACGGGGAAAATTGTCTGCCCTTTGAGACCGAGGTGGAGGTAAAAGCCGGGGAAGAGCAAAAAGTTGAGGCTAAGTTGAGTTACACCCCGGAATATATAAGACATCTTAAGAAAAAAAGAATGACCGATAATATTATTTCCGTTTCCACGCTTGGACTGGCCGCGGCAGGAACGGGGCTGGCAGTCTACTTCGGCATCAGGTCTTACCATAATTATGATAATTACAAAAAAGCGGTTTCACATGAGAAAATCAATTATTACTGGGATCATGCAGGGTATGACCGGGATAATATGTATGTCAGCCTAGGGGTGGCCGGCGCGGGATTGATAACCGCGGCGATTGTCTGGTATCTCCGCCCGCAGATCCCAATAGAAATAAAGGAGTCGAGGATTCCAGGGGCCGAGGATTCAAGTGTCGGATCTACTTTTCGAACAGATAATTCTAGAAATCCCTCCCCCTCAAGGAAGGGCGAGGGAGAGGGTGATAATCAAAACCTTTCCTCCATCCGGCCGTCAGGCTTTCAGGCGTTTGTTTTCCCGGCAGGTTTGGGAATGGAGTTCAAATTCTAAATGGTTGGGTAGATAGATGATTAATAAAACAACAAGATCATTCGTCCCGCCCCGCCGATTTAATTGGGTATTTTCCCCTTTGTTACTTCTTCTCTGCTCCCTGCTCTTTAATTGCGGTTATGAGCGGAGCAATCCCCTTGATCCCAAAAGCCCGAGGTACCAGTCCTTGGATGTAATCGTAATCCAGACCGGGATCGGAGAAGTGACAGTGTCGTGGAACCCGATAGATTCTCCCGCCGTAGCCGGCTATCGGGTTTATCTGGCCGGTGGTGATGCGTCACAATCCTCTTTGAATTATCTCTCTCTTGGTAAATTCACCCCTAATTCCTCACCCCCAACCGGATATGAAAAGGTCTGGGAAGGTCCCGCCACCACCGCTGTAATTACCGGCCTTACCGAAGGGAAGAATTATTCATTTTTGGTCTGCGTGACGGATTCGTCCGGGAACGAGGGCGATTTCAGTGCTTCCGTCGGTACTGTTCCCTCCACCGGGATTGTCGGCCTTTCCGTCACCCAGACCGGAATCGGGCAGGTCACGCTTTTCTGGAACACCGTTCCCGGAGCGGCCGGTTATGTCATTTATCAGGATGTTGAAGAGGATTTTTCTACCTCCCCGGAAAACCGGATAGGGGAGACAACTTCCACATCCTGGGTCGTAAGCGGTTTGACCGAAGGAGCAATTTATTATTTTCGGGTAACTGCGGTTAATGTAGATGGCATTGAAAGCATTCTGAGCGGGGCGAAGAGCATAGTTCCTTCTACCGAAATAATCGGCCTCAATTTGAACCAGACCGGGATTGGGGAGGTGACGGTTTACTGGGATGCGGTTACAGGGGCGGTGAAATATTTTATTTATCGTTCGCCGGATGGAAGCGGTTTCTCCAAAATTGGCGAGGTGAAAAATCCTTCTTATGTTGGTTCGGGCTTGGCTGAGGGGCAGTCATATTGGTTTCGCGTGACGGCAGTTGGACCAGGGGACGGAGAGAGCGTTCCGAGCGAGGCGGAGAACATAATTCCTTCTACCAAAATAATCGGCCTCAATTTGAACCAGACCGGGATTGGGAGGGTGACGGTTTCCTGGAATGTGGTCACAGGGGCGGTGCAATATTATGTTTATCGTTCGTTGGATGGAAGCGGTTTCGCGAAAATTGGTGAGGTGAAAAATCCTTCATATACGGATTCGGGTTTGGCTGAGGGACAGTCGTATTGGTATCGGGTAACGGCGGTCGGGCCAGGGAACGGAGAGAGCATTCCGAGCGAGGCGAAGGGTATTAAGCTTCTCCTGGCTCCTTTTAATCTCCAGGGAATTCCCGTTTCTGGCGGGCGAATTGATCTAACCTGGGAAGATACCAACCCCGATAAGCTCGGGCTCAGGATAGAGCGGAAAACGGAGGCAGGCGGCCAATACACTCAAGTTGGCAGTGCGGGGGCCTTGGCGACCGGTTACCAGGATATCGGAACCGGACTGATTTGCGGAAAAGCCTATTATTACCGGGTTTATGCATATGCCTCGGAAGTTTTTTCCGATTATTCCATGGAGGCAACCGCAACCACGAATAATTGTGAGCCGACGGCTTACCTTCCCGCCGGTTGTTTCAATATGGGCGATGTTTTTGGCGAAGGGGATTCCGACGAAAGGCCGGTTCATAGTGCCTGTGTCGCAGCTTTCCGGATGGACATAAACGAGATTACCAACGCCCAGTACCGGGCTTGCGTGGACTCCGGGAAATGCACTGTTCCGGTAAAAAGTTTTTCGAATGCCCGTTTTTCCTACTTTGGGAATCCAAACTATGATAAATACCCGGTGATTTACGTGGATTGGCATCAGGCGAATGCTTATTGCCAGTGGATAGGGGGCAGGCTGCCGACAGAGGCTGAATGGGAATATGCGGCCCGGGGAGGTTTGTCAGGCAAAAGATATCCGTGGGGGGATAATGATCCGACCTGCGACTTGGGGGCCCCCAATGGGGCGCAGTACGATTCCTGTTCTCCGGGTGATACCCTTGCGGCGGGGAGTTTTACCCCGAACGGATACGGTCTTTATGATCTGGCGGGGAATGCGTGGGAGTGGGTGAATGACTGGTATGATGGGCTCTATTACTCGTCTAGTCCGACAAACGATCCTGCGGGGCCTTCTTCGGGAATAAACCGTGTTATTCGCGGCGGATGCTGGTCCAGCGATCCGCACCACCTGCGCGTAGCCGGCCGGGACCTTTTCGGCCCGACGATCCGGGACAACAATCTTGGGTTTCGTTGTGTTCGTTAGGTTTCAGAACTTAGGACTTAGGACTCTATGCCCTTTTAAATCCTGACTGAAACCCCTTTGCTTTTAAGATATTCCTTGGCCTGCCTGATAGTAACCTCACGAAAGTGGAAGATAGAGGCGGCCAGGGCGGCCTGGGCCTTCCCTTTGGTCAGGGCGAGAAAAAGGTCTTCCAGGCTCCCGGCTCCCCCGGAGGCGATCACGGGGAGGCCGGTGGCCTCGGCCAGGGCCCGGGTCAGCTCCAGGTCGTAACCGGCCTTCGTTCCGTCCGCATCAATGCTGGTGGGGAGAAGCGCGCCTGCTCCCAGATCCCGGAACTTTTTCGCCCATTCCACCGCATCCTTCCCGGTGGGTTTTCTTCCCCCATGGGTATAGATCTCCCATCCGGGTTTACCCGAGAAGCGCTTGGCATCGATGGCAATGGTAATCTTTCCCGATCCGAACTTTTTCGCGGCTTCTTGAATCAACTCGGGTTTTTCAATGGCGGCGGTGTTGATGGAGACCTTGCTGGCGCCGGCGGACAGGATGGTGTCGATATCCTGGAGTTCTTTAATGCCGCCCCCGACCGTGAGGGGGATGCGGATCGCCTTGCTCACTTTGCGGACCAGCTCTACCGTGGTTTTCCGTCCCTCCACCGTGGCGTTGATATCCAGAAAGGCCAGTTCATCGGCTCCTTCTTTTTCATAAAAAGCGGCATTTTCGACCGGGTCCCCGGCGACTTTAAGATCGACGAAGTGAATGCCCTTTACCACTTTTCCATCCTTGATATCCAGGCAGGGGATGATTTGCTTGGTCTCCATTTTTTTCCTCCTTTTTTTGTTAAACCCTCTTAACTCTCTACTCTAAACTCTGATGCTTTATTTTTCCGGGGAAGGGGAAAGCATGAAAAGAAAGAGCCGGGGGGGGCCGGGCCAGTAGGTTGATGCCCGGTAACGGGTCTTGGCCTCCACCTCCACCAGATTGAGCGGGTCGGTTTCCCAGACGTAATCGGAAATCAGCCACATCCTTCGATAGCTCCGGGAGATTTCATCAAATTCCTTCCCGATTCGATCAAGTTCGCTATCCGCCATTTTTTCGTCACCGCTGTAATTCTTCATGGTGTAGACGGGGGGGCGAAGGTCGAGGGGAATATTCCGGACGTAATAATTGAAAATGATATGCGTGTAGTTGGCGTTGATGGCGACAATATCATCGGGGCCCTGGTTGGAGAGGATCTGGGTGACGGCTTTCCGCCAGTCGGGGTACCGGGGGGCGGTAAAAATCTGGTGAATCGAAAACAGGGGGGCAATCAGGGAAACGCAGAGAATTAATTCCGGGACGATCCGGACCGGGATCGCCAGCAACCCCCGGGCCGCCAGGAGATAAAAAAAAGGGAGCGTGAAGAAGAGGTAAATCGGAGCAAAAATATTTTCCCCCCGGGACAGGGAAAAGCTGAGGGTAACCGGCACAACCAAGAGAAACAGTCCGAAAGAAAATTCCCAGCTGCGGAGCCATCCGGTTTTAACCTTGCGGGAGAGAAACCCCGCCAGAAAGAGCGAGGGGAGGATAACCGCCAGGCCGGTCAGGAGCATCGGCTCCGGATAGGGCCCGATGCTGAAGGATTTTATTGTTTCCCAGATTTCATTCAGGCCGGGGGCGGGGGAAGTCCTGGTCAACCACCAGTGCTGGTCCGGGGGAGCCTGGGCCCGGACGAAAAACCCCCGGATATCGAGAAAAACCCTCCAGATCCCGGCGAAAATGATCAGATAACAAACAGACCAGCGGAGCAGGAAGCGCTTTCGATTTTCCGCGTTGAAAAGGAAATACCAGCCGGCCAGGAGAGCCTGGCCGCCGATAAAATTGATGGAAAGAAAATGGGTATTGTAAAGCAAGATGCCGCAGGCAACGAAACCCAGGAAATCTCTCGCGCGCTGATAAAGCAGGGCCCGGACCTGGAAAATCGCCGCGGCGAGAGTGAGAAGAAAGAGGAGGGAATAACCCCGGGTGAACTGGCTGGGGATTAGATGGAAGGGAGAAAAAGTCAGAAGGATGGCGGCGTAAATCCCCATTTGCCGGCCCCGCCGGCCGTTCAGGAGGAGGGTTGAGAGATAATAGATTAAAAGAATTGAGATTGAGCCGAAAACGGCGGAAAGAAAACGCAGGGCAAATTCGGAGGTGGAGATCTGGGTGACCAGGTGGAGAAGGAAAAAATAGAAGCTGCCGTTGACCCCGCCCTGATTCAGGAAAGT
>JAQTNV010000059.1 GCA_028713675.1 bacterium | reverse complement strand
CCCCGAGCCGCCTGCTCCCGAACCGCCGGCACCCGAACCTGTTTTCATCCCCGAGCCGTCTGCGCCCGAACCGCCGGCTCCCGAACCCGTTTTCACCCCCGAGCCGCCTGCTCCGGAACCTCCGGCACCCGAACCTGTTTTCATCCCCGAGCCGCCTGCGCCCGAACCGCCGGCTCCCGAACCTGTTCACATCCCCGAGCCGCCTGCTCCGGAACCGCCGGCTCCCGAACAGCTAATCACCCCGGCGGCCCCGGCACCCCCGCTTCCCCTGGAAACCTTAGAGCGCGCGGCTCCATCTCCGGTCCCCTCCCGTTCCAAGGCCCCCCTGATTGCCGCAGTGCTGGGAATCATCATTATTGTGGTGGTGGGAGGATTTTTTCTAACCCATCGCCAGAAGAACTCCCGCCTGTCCCTGGAGGTCAAGGAAAAAGCCCAGGCGATCATTAAAACTTATCAGGAGATGGAACAGGCCGGAGCGGGCCGGAAAAATATTTCCGTTTTTCTCAAGGCCGGGCCCCGGATTGAAGACATGAAAAAAATGATCTCCGCCGGAGAATACGAAAAAGCCCAGGCCGCCCTGCCCGCCATCGCCGCCCTGGTGGACGAAGCCCAGTCGGAACTCGAGGAAAAGCAGCGGGAAGAGGAAAAGAAGAAATCCGCCGGGGCCGAGGAGATCGTCCGGCAGGCGGAAACCAGCCAGCTTGACGCCGCCAAAGCCCAGGCCCAGGCCGGGGCGCCGGAACTATTCAAGGAAGGAAGCGCCAAACTCGACGCCGCCCGCAAGGCCCTGGCCCAGGGCAAGGTCCCGGAGGCGATCACTCTCGCCCAAGCCTCCAAAACCGCGTTTGATCAGGCCGCCACGAAGGCGGCGAAAAAAGCCCCTCCGACCGAACCGGAAAAAGAAGCGAAAACCGCCCAGGCGAAAAAAGAAGCCCCGGCCGCGGCCGCAGCCGGGAAATGCCCGGCCGGGATGGCCTACATCCCCGCCGGCAGTTTCACCATGGGCAGTTCCCCTGACGATTCCGACCATGACTACTCCGAGCTTCCCAACAAACCGGTAAGCGTTCCCGCTTACTGCATCGACGCTTACGAATATCCCAATAAGGAAGGCGTCACGCCCAAGACCAACACCACCTGGTCTGAAGCGAAAAAAATCTGCCAGACCAACGGCAACCGGCTTTGCACCGAACCCGAATGGGAAAAAGCCTGCAAGGGGACCAGGAATAATAAATACCCCTACGGCAATCGCTGGGATGGAAATGCCTGTAATACCCAGGATCCCCAGGGGAAGGAACGCGCGGTCCTGGCCAGCGGCAAGGAAAAGAAATGTAAAAGTGATTACGAAGTTTATGATCTTTCCGGAAACGTCAAGGAATGGACCGAGGACGCTTTCTCCCCGGATATCTCCGACCGGACCGTCAAGGGCGGATCATCCAGCCGTCCCGATTGGGCCACCCGGTGCGCCACCCGGGAAAACTTCCTGCAGCCGGTCCGGAGCCCCGACCTCGGGTTCCGCTGCTGCCGCGACGCCCCGTGAGCAAAGTTCTCTGATGTAATAGTTCTCGGCTCACGTCAATCGGTTGCGCAGCTCGTTTCGTCATCCGGGCAACGTCTTACGGATTTTTTTTCAAACCCAACCGTACGACCTAACCGAAACCAGCTGCGCAACCGCAACCGATCAACCTAACCGCTTTTCCTTTCACCTCGGCAAGTTCTGTTCCGGGGCGGAGGGAAACAATATTTCCTCCAGCATTTCTTTCGCCATTTTCTGATGGGTGCCGCTCCAGTAGGTCCGCCCGCATCGGGAGCAGAAAGCGAAATGCTCCTGGGTCCGAAACACATATTCCGGAACCCGGGCCTGGGCTTCCTCGCGGGGAAGCTCAAGCAAAGGATGGTTGCAGAGACTGCAACGGGTAAAGAACCTTTCTGCCGGGGGAATGAAATTCAAACCTGAAATCACTTCCCGGATCTGATACCAGAAGCTGTCGTTTTCAATGAAGATAGCCCGGTCGGAATCCGATATCCGGCGGAAAAAACGGGTATCCCGGGTCAGGATCACCCTTGCTTCCGCCCGGGCCCCGGCCAGCAGTTCCCCCTCATCCCAGGAATTGGAATACCAGGTGTCAAAGCCCAGAATCCGCAGCCACTTCGCGAGCTTGCCCAACATGCAGTCCGCCGCTAACCGCGGCATCAGATTTCCCGGATTTTCCGGTTTTGACATCAGCATGGCGGTTGGAATTTGGATATTTAGAAAAGTATATAATCCCCGGGGAAACCCAAACAAGCCCGGAATTAATCATCTCCCCCCGGTTGTCATCCGCCTTCGGCAGCGCCTGGTCCGCCCGCTATCCGCGTCGAGATTCCCGGAAGGCTTTTCCCGGCCGGAAGGGGAAAGCCTGGCCCGGAGCCGGGATTCAAACCGGAAAAGCCGAGGGCTTGATTACGGGAATTCAAGTCGCGGGTTTTCCTTGACAGGCATTTTTAGGTTAAAATATCATTTATATAGAAAAGGCTTGAATCCAAACCTTTTACTCAAAGGGAAAAAATTATGAAAAAAATTGCGCGGGTTTTGATCGCCTTAGGTATTATTACCTCCGGCCTGGGGCTCTCGGCCCCGGTTTCCCGGGCGGAAAACACCCCCACGCCTTCCCCGGCAATTGAAGGCCGGACCGGCGTTCTCCGG
This sequence comes from bacterium, assembly GCA_028713675.1. GTDB lineage: Bacteria > Desulfobacterota > JAPLJL01 > JAPLJL01 > JAPLJL01 > JAPLJL01. The sequence goes on along the minus strand of JAQTNV010000059.1, from coordinate 18,609 downwards.
GTCATCTCGGCTTACACCCCCAAATACGGGGTCTTCAGCATCGGCGCGAATTTCAATTACTGGGACTCCGAGTACTTCCGGGGAAACCGGAGCGAATTCCTGGAGCCCGGCCTGTCCCAGAAACGCTTCCAGGGAACCTACCAGGCCACCCTTTCCGCCGCCGACTGGCTGGAACTGTTCGTCTCGACGAAAACCGTTTCCAACCAGGCGACCCTGGAATCCGGGGCGGGAAAATTTCTCACCCAGGGCATCGGGGATCTGACCACCGGATTTAAAATCGGTTACGATCCGGAAGCCGCCCTCAGCGTGGGGTTCGACATTTTCACCCGGCTCTACTCCGACGTGGGAAAAGTCGGCTACCGGTGGGACGCCACCGGATACGGGGGCAAGTTCCTTTTCACCTTCGACTGGAACCGGCTGAAAGGCAATCCGATCCCCCTCCGCTGGCATCTCAACGCCGGCTTCCAGAAAAACTATTCCATGAAATTAGCCGGAGACATGGCGAACCAGACGGCCCTGCAATCCCCTTCGACCTATTACGCCCTCGGGATGGAGGAGAATGACGCCCTCCTCCTGAGCACCGCCCTGGAGGTTCCCCAGCGCTACCTTTCCTTTTTCGTGGAGTACTCCACCGAGCAGTACGTCGACACCTCGAAAAGCGGGGGCTGGCGCCAGTTCAACCAGAGTCCCCAGAGAATCACCCCCGGATTCCGAATCACCCCGGTGGGGGGCCTGGCGATCGACCTGGCCTGCGATCTCGGGATGGGTCTGTTCGGGGCTGAGGAGAATTACCCGCTTTACCCGGGGTTGCAGCAAATCTCCGGGCCCCAGTCCCGGCCCGCCACGGCGATTTCGGAAGAAGTGGCCCCGGACTGGGCCCTGGTCGCCGGCATCAGTTACACCTTCGCCCCCGCGCCTCCCCCGGTGATCGTGGCCGCCCCCCCGAAAAGAGGCACCATTTCCGGAAGAATTTTTGATCAGGAAAACTCCCAGCCCCTGGAAGGGGCGGTTATCGGTTTCCCCGGCACCAACCTGACCCGGCTCTATTCGGGTTCCGGCGGGGAATACACCACCTGCGAGTTCCTCCCCCAGACCGTTTCCCTCCAGGTCGAAAAGGAAGGCTACCAGGAAGCTTCCCAGACGGCCAACGTTGAAGCGGGGATGATGTCTACCTTGGATTTCGGGCTCGTGCGCCTGGTCAAGGTCGGCACCATCACCGGCAAGGTGACGGACAAGAAATCCACCCAGCCCCTGGCGGCCGTCATTTCTTTCGACGATCCCAAGATCGCCAACCTGGCCGCCGATCCCACGACCGGGGTTTACAACGGCCAGGCCGCCCCGGGGAGCTACCGGGTCCGGGCCTCGGTGAACGGTTACAAATCGGAAATCAAGCTGGTCCGGATCGAAGATAAGCGGACCACGATCGTTGATTATCAGCTGGAAGCGGAAGAGAAGGCCCCCGAGACCGGGACCATCCTCGGCACCGTGCAGTCCAAGGACGGCAAGCCGATGGCCGCGGTGATCAGTTTCGGTGACCCGCGGATCCCGAACCTGGCCGCCGACCCCGTTTCCGGTTCCTACAAGGGAGCCCTCCTGCCCGGGACCTACCAGGTCACGGCCAACGCCCAGAACTTCAAGCCCCAGGTCCAGGTCGCCCAGATCGAGAAGGGCCTGCCGACCATGGTCAACTTTGTCCTCGAGGCTGAGGAAAAGGCGGTCGAGTCCGGGACCATCCTCGGCACCGTGCAGTCCAAGGACAATAAGCCGCTCGCCGCGGTGGTGAGCTTCGGGGACCCGCGGATCCTGAACCTGGCCGTGGATCCCAACACCGGGCAATACAAGGGGTCTCTCGCTCCCGGGACCTACCAGGTCACGGCCAATGCCCAGAACTATAAGCCCCAGGTCCAGGTCGCCCAGATCCAGAAGGGCCTGCCTACCCTGGTGAACTTTATCCTGGAACCGCTGGCGGAACCGGTGATGGAAGGCGCCTTCGCCGGCAAGGTGGTGGACCAGGACAAACAGCCCCTCGCGGCGGTGATTTCCTTCGAGGGCGCGGAAATCCAAAACCTGCCGGCCAGCCCCGCGACCGGCGAATTCTTCATCAAGCTCAAACCCGGGAGTTATTCCGTCCGGGCCGCGGCCCAGGGCTTCAAGTCCGACCTCAAGGTGGTCCAGATCGCCGGCGGCAAGAAGACCATCGCCGAATTCGTGCTCGAGCCCCTGACCAAGGCCAAGCTCACGGACAAAAAGATCGAGATCAACGAGACCATCCACTTTGAAACCGGGAAGGCCATCATTATGCCGGAATCCTTCGGGCTCCTGGACGAGGTCGCCGACATCCTGCGCAGCAATCCCACCCTCTCCATCCTGATTGAAGGCCACACGGATTCCATCGGTTCCGACACCGCCAACATCATGCTCTCCCAGAACCGGGCCAACGCGGTGATGAAGTATCTGTCCCAGCACGGGGTCGCGGCGGATCGCCTCAAGGCCACGGGATACGGGAAATCCCGCCCGATCGCCGACAACGCGTCCCCGGGGGGACGGGCCAAGAACCGGAGGGTGGAATTCACCATTATTCGCAAGTAAAATAACTTCGTTTGACCGGGTTTCTGCATCGGGCGGGGAAATCCCGCCCGATTTATCTGATGAGAGAAAAAGAGCTTCAGCGCCTCCGCCGCGAGATCGACCGGATCGATGCCGGGATCATTTCCCTGCTGAACCGGAGAGCGAAAACCTCCGCCCGGATCGGGGCCCGGAAAAAACGGCTGGGCCGGGCGCCCTACGATCCCTCCCGGGAGCAGGAAATCCTGTCCCGGCTGAAATCGCTGAGCCGTAAACCGCTGCCCGCGTCCGCAATCGAATTTATCTTCGGGGAAATTCTTTCCGCCTGCCGCTCGGCTTTCCGCCCGATCCGGGTGGCTTACCCGGGGCCCGCGCCGGGGCCCGGCTGGACGGCGGGGATTTACAACTTCGGACGGAGCGCGCGTTTCCTGGCCTGTTCCGGAAATTCCGGGATTTTCCGGGCGCTCCAAACCGGCCGGGCGGATTATGGAATTATCGCGGTCTCCGGGAAAAAAGCGGTCTTTCCCCCGGACCTGACCGTGGTAAAAAAGGGAACCTTCCCGGGCCGGGCCGGGAAAAAGGAAAAGTTCATCGTACTCCAGGCCCGGAGCAGATAAACGAAGGCCTCGGTTTCGGGTTTCGGGTTTCGGGTTTGTAGTTTTTGAAAATTGGTTGTTGTTTATTTGCTTGGTTATTGCCTGTCCTGAGCGGAGCCGAAGGAGAGCTTGGTAATTGGAATTTGAAAAGGAACTTTTCAGATGATTAAGCCCGCACGCAAAGAGATTGAGTCCCTCACCCCTTACGTCCCCGGCAAGCCGATCGAAGAACTCGAGCGGGAACTGGGAATCCGGAAGGCGATCAAGCTGGCCTCCAACGAAAACCCCTTCGGGCCCTCCCCGCGGGCCCGGCGGGCGCTGGCCCGGAGCCTGGCCGGGATCAACCGCTACCCCGACGGAAGCTGTTTCATTTTAAAACGGGCCCTCTCCGCCGCGCTCCGGGTTCCGGAGGACTGGATCGTTTTCGGAAACGGGTCCAACGAAATCATCGAGCTGCTGGTCCGGACGTTTCTAAAACCCGGGTCCGAAGCGGTCACCTCGGAAAGCACCTTCCTGGTTTATGATCTGGTCGTCCAAGCCGCCGGAGGGAAGCTCCGGAAGGCCCCCCTGAAAAATTTTACTTACGATCTCCCGGCCCTGCGTTCGCTGGTGACCCGGAAGACCTCTCTGGTCTTCATCGCCAACCCCAACAACCCCACCGGCACCATCGTCCGGGAGCAGGAACTCGTCCGCTTCCTGCGCGGGCTCCCGAAAAATATCCTGGTGGTCATGGACGAGGCCTACGCGGAGTTCGCGACCGACCGCGCTTACCCGCGGAGCCTCAAGCTGCTCTCCCGCTTTCCCAACCTGGTGGCGCTCCGGACCTTCTCCAAGGTCTACGGCCTGGCCGGCCTCCGGATCGGCTACGGGGTGGCCCGGCCCGAAGTCACGGATTTTCTGAACCGGGTCCGCCAACCCTTTAACGTGAGTTCCGTGGCCCAGGCCGCCGCCGGGGCGGCCCTCACCGACACCCCTTTCCTGAAGAAAACCACGGCGAACAACCGCCGGGGCCTCCAATTTCTTTATCGCGGGTTCAAGCGCCTGGGGCTCAGGTATGTTCCCACCCAGGCCAACTTCGTGCTTTTCGAGGTCCCCGGCGGGGGGGACAAATATTATCAGCTCCTGCTCCGGGAAGGGGTCATCGTCCGCCCGATGGGAGGGTACCGGCTGCCGGACTGGCTCCGGGCCACCGTCGGCCTGCCCCGGGAAAATGCCCGGCTGATTCAGGCCTTGAAAAAAATCCTTTAAAAAGCTTACCTTGGTGCGCCTAACGATCCCTTAATTCTAAAAACGTCATTCCCGCGAAAGCGGGAATCCAGATTTAATAACTGGATTCCGGGTCAAGCCCGGAATGACAACCAAGAAATGGATTCCGGAAAAAAGGGAAACAACCTCTCATCTTCTACGCTTCCCTCCGGCGAGGATGCCCTCCGCCGGCAGGCTTTCTCGATCATCATCCTGATGGGGATCGTCAGCCTCTGCGGGGACATCACCTACGAGGGCGCCCGCAGCATCACCGGGCCGTTCCTCGCCACCCTGGGCGCCAGCGCCGCCGCGGTGGGCTTCGTCGCCGGGGCGGGGGAATTTATCGGCTATGCCATCCGCCTGGCCACCGGTTATCTGGCCGACCGCACCGAGCGCTATTGGCTTTTCACCACCCTGGGTTACGGCCTGATCCTCGCCATCCCCTTTCTCGCTTTCGCCGGGAACTGGCCCCTGGCCGCCGGACTGATCATCGCCGAGCGGCTCGGCAAGGCCATCCGCTCCCCGGCCCGTGACACCATTCTCTCCTACGCCACCCAGAAGGTCGGGAGGGGCCTGGGCTTCGGCATCCATGAGGCCCTGGACCAGATCGGGGCTTTCGCCGGGCCCCTGATTTTCACCGTGGTCCTTTTCCTGCACGACGGTTATCGCCTCGGTTTTAAACTTCTTTTCATCCCCGGCATCCTCGTCCTGGTCGTGCTTTACTTCGCCTGGAAGAAGGTGCCCGCCCCGGAAAAACTGGAAAAGCCCTCCGGCACTGCGGTGGTATCCGAAGGGAAAAAACTCCCCCGGGTCTTCTGGCTCTACACCTTTTTCATCCTCTTCAGCATGGCGGGTTTCGCCAGCTTCCCTCTCCTGGCTTTCCACTTCCAGAAACACGCCCTGATCTCCGACGCCCAGATCCCCCTCTTTTACGCGGTGGCCATGGGTGTGGACGCGGTGGCGGCACTGATCATCGGGAAAATCTACGACCGGATCGGCCTGCTTTCCCTGTTCTCGATCCCGGTCTTCACTATTTTTATTCCTCTCCTGGGCTTCTCCCTGAGCCCCGGCCTGATCCTGGCCGCGATCGTCCTCTGGGGGATCTCCATGGGCATCCAGGAGACCATCATGCGGGCCGCGATCGCCGACCTGATCCCGATGGCGCGCCGGGGGCTCGCCTACGGGATCTTCAACACCGCTTACGGTTTGGCCTGGCTCCTGGGCGCGGGACTCATGGGGATTTTCTATGAGCACTCGATCAGTTATATAATATGGTTCACGGTAATCATGGAGCTGGTTTCGATTCCGTTCCTTCTCTCCGTACGCAGATCGCTGCCCGGGGGAGGAGGAAAACCGGAACCAGCGTGAATTTTTCCGGGGCGGTTTTCCGAAACCAATTAGGATAGTTCCAGCGCCGCGCAAATGGAGCCTCATTTTCAACGGGTGACAATTATCGGGGTCGGCCTGATCGGGGGCTCGCTCGCCCTCGACCTGAAGGAAAAAGGGATCGCCGCCGAGATCGTCGGCGTCGGCCGCTCCCGGGAGAACCTGGAACTGGCCCTTTCCCGGGGAATAATCAACCGCTTCGAGCCGGACCCGGAAAGCGGGGTCAAAGACGCGGACCTGGTGGTCCTGGCCTCCCCGGTGGGGGCGATCATCCCCCTGGGGAAAAGGATTATCCCGCACTTAAAAAAGGGGGCGCTTCTCACCGACGTCGGCTCCGTCAAGTCCCCGATCGTCCGGGAGCTGGAGGCGGCCCTGAAACCCGGCCTGGCCTTCGTTCCCGGGCATCCCCTGGCGGGCGCGGAAAAAGGCGGAGCGGGCGCGGCCCGGGCCGGGCTTTTCGCCGGCAACCGGGTGATCCTTACCCCCACGCCCAGGACCGATCCGGCCGCGGTGACTCAGATCCGCCGGCTTTGGGAAAAGGTGGGGTCCCAGGTTTTCGAGCTCGACCCCGAGGCGCACGACCTGATTCTTGCCGCCGTCAGCCATCTCCCCCACGCCGTTTCCGCCAGCCTGGTCCAGTCGGTCTGCCGGCGTTTTTCCGGAGAGGAAGTCAGGCGGACCGGGGCGGGAAGCTTCCGGGACCTCTCCCGGGTTTCCGCGAGTCCCCCGGAACTCTGGCGGGACATCCTTTCCCTGAACCGGGAACCGATGCTCGAGATCCTGGCGGATTTCCGGAAACGGCTGTCGGAGCTTGAAGCGTATATTAAGGAAGGAAAACCGGAAAAAATCCTCGAATTTTTCTCGGAGGCGAAAAAATACCGCGATGCTCTTTAAAAGCCCCAAAAAACCGGTCGCGCTCAAAGGAAAACTCACCCTCCCGGGGGACAAGTCGGTCTGCCACCGGGCGATCATTTTCTCTTCCCTGGCCCGGGGCGAAAGCCTGATCAAGAATTTTTCCGGGGGTGACGATAACCTCCGCACGCTCCGGATTTTCCAGAAACTCGGCGTGGAGATCCGGGAAAAGGATGAGAAAACCTACCTGGTCAAAGGCCAGGGCCGGAATTCCCTTTCCGAGCCGGAGGAAATCCTGAATGCGGGGAACTCGGGGACCACCCTCCGGCTCATGACCGGGCTCCTCGCCGGCCAGCCCTTCTTCTCCGTCATCGCCGGGGACCGCTCCCTTTCCCGCCGCCCGATGGGGCGGGTGACCGAACCCCTGAAACTCATGGGCGCCCGGATCGCCGGCCGCGACGGGGGAAAGAAAGCCCCTCTGGCCATCTCGGGCGGGAAGCTCAAGGGCATCCGCTATCAGATGCCGGTCTCGAGCGCCCAACTTAAATCCGCCATCATCCTGGCCGGGCTCTTCGCGGAAGGACCCACCGAGGTCCTGGAGCCGGAAGGCTCGGGCGGTTCCCGGGATCATACCGAGAGGATGTTCGAGTTTTTCGGCTCACCCCTCGCACAGGGGAAAGGCCTGGTCCGGATCGAGCCGCCGGTCCCGGAATTTAAAGGCCAAGAAATCACCGTCCCCGGGGACATCTCCGCCGCCGCCTTCTTCCTGGTCGCGGCCCTGATCCTCCCCGGTTCGGACGTCACACTCACCGGCGTGGGGTTGAACCCGGGCCGGACCGGAATCATCGAGGCCCTGCAGAAAATGGGCGGGAACATCACGGTCACCCCGGAAGGAAAAATGTGCGGGGAGCCCTGGGGCACGCTCCGGGCCCGGACCTCGAAGCTGGAAGGCGCGGATTTTTCGGGCGCGCTGATCGTCCGGATGCTGGACGAGATCCCGATCCTCTCGATCGCCGCCGCGGCGGCGAAAGGCCCGACCCGGATCCGGGACGCGGGCGAGCTCCGGGTCAAGGAAAGCGACCGGCTCAAGGTGGTGGCCCGGGAGCTGGCCCGGGCGGGGGTGGAGGTCAAGGAATTCCCCGACGGCCTGGACATCCAAGGCGGGAAAGGTTTTCAGCCGGCCAGCTTCATCTCCGCCGGCGACCACCGGATCGCCATGTCCTTCACCGTGGCTTCCCTGGCCGCGGGCGCGGGGGCCGAAGTCAAGGGCACCGAATCGGTAAAGATCTCCTACCCGCAGTTCTACCGGGACCTGGAAAGCCTCACCAAAAGAAAATAAACTCGCCCGGGTAATGAAGCCGAGAAATCAGAATTTATTTTTCTAACCCTTCACCTTTCACCTTTGGCCACTAACCTTAACCAAGAATGATCATCACCATTGACGGGCCCGCCGGGGCGGGCAAGAGCACGGTGGGCCGGGAGCTTTCCCGGCGGCTGGGCTTCCGTTTCTTCGAGAGCGGGAGCGTCTACCGGGCCCTGGCCTTCGCCGTCCGGGAGAAAAAGATCGACCCCGACGACCGGGCGGAAATCTGCGGGCTCATCCCCGGCCTGGATTTTTTCCATTCCCGGCTGCTGACTAATAAACGTTAAATCCGATAAACGGCGCGCCTATTCCCCGGCCGGGAGCACCGGCACCTTGAGGACGTCCTCCGGTATTTCCCCGGTCAGGGATTTCAGAAAAGCCGCGATCTCCCCGATCTGTTTCTCCGTCAGATTCCTGGCCAGCTGGATTTTGCCCATGATCCGGACGGCGTCGGAGAGCCCCGCTATCGACCCGTCGTGGAAATACGGCGGGGTCATCTCGACGTTGCGGAGGATCGGGACCTTGAACACGTATTTGTCGCCCTCGTTTTTCGTGACCGCGGACCTGCCCTCGTCAAGCTGCGTGCTTTTCGTATATTTCTGGTAGGGCTCGAACACGCCGAACTTCTGATAGACCTGGCCGCCGAAATAGGGGCTGGAATGGCAGGTCATGCAGCCGGTCTCGATGAAGGTCTTGAGCCCGCGTTTTTCCCCGTCGGCGAGGGCGTTCCCGTCGCCCTGAACGAAGCGGTCAAAGCGCGCGGGGGTGACCATCGTCCTCTCGAAGGCCCCCACCGCCTTCCCGAAATTCTCCGCGTTAACCGGGGATTTTTCCCCCGGGAAGGCCCGCGCGAAAAGCGGGCCATACCCCTTGATCGCCTTGAGTTTTTCCTCCGCCGTCGCTCCGGACGCGGTCCCGTAGGCGGCGATCAAGGCGTGTTGGGCCTGGTCCTCCACGTCCGTGAGGTTTCCGGCCCAGTGCGAGGAAATCTGGCTGGCGGCGTTGAATACGGTCGGCGAGTTTCGGGGCAAGACCTGGCAATTGGTCCCGACCGAGGTTTTCAATCCGTCGGCCCCGTACAGACTGACCGGGTGGCAGCGGGCGCAGCTTAACATTCCATCCGAGGAAACACGGGGTTCATAGAAAAGTATTTTCCCCAGGCCGACCTTTTCGGGCGTGATCGGGTTCTTTTCCGAGGACATGACTCGGGGCAGGGCACCGAAGATCTCCTCCGCCTTTTTACGCAGGTCTTCATCCTCCTGGCTGGGGGAGGACATTCCGATCAGCGAAAGGGCGCAGACGGCCGCCGCCAGCCAGATGCCGTTGTATTTTGCTCTTTTTTTCTCCGCCATGATTGCCTCCTGGTTGGTTTTCTCGGTGCGCTTTAACATTTAATGAAAGCAATTTGCATGCCAGGCGGAGGGGAACCAGGAATATTCTGTCCGATTCAAGCTATTTCAATCTGTTAGGCCTGATCAACGCGGGACAGTCAATCCGGAAGCCGTTGTGAATCACTTCGCGGACAAGGAAATTTTATTGTCCGGCGGAAAAAACGGGACGGATTTTCAAGCCCGCGGTTACGGACTAGGCAAAAATCCCTCGGGGCCGATCTTTCAATTCCAACCGTTTAATTCCTGTTTCATAGGAAAAATTCCTGGCCCGCAGGCGGACTCAAGAGAATCTCCGAAAGTCATCCTTAATCGGAAATATCACCGAACATCCTGTAATCATTAGAATATTTAAAGAAAAATCCTTCCGGGTTTAACTGGCACGCCGATTGCTTTTACCGATAGCGGAAGGAGGAGTCTTGTCCGGGGGCGCACAGAAATTTTTCAGACTTTCCGATTTTCGGCGATACGATCGCTGACGGGGCTTTTGATTCGATCAATTTCAAGAAAGGAGCGGCTCATGAATACATTCAAATGGTTTTTGGCGGTGTTCACGGCCCTGGGGATCGCGCTCGGCAGTTCCTGCGGCTCGGGCTCGGGCAGCGGAACTTACACCGGCGGCGATCTTACCGGGGTGGTCTCCAACAATCACGGGCATGTAGCCATGCTGACCCAGGCGCAGATCGAAGCCGGCGCGGCGGTGACCCTGGACATCCAGGGCACTGCCACCCACAGCCATACCCTCGACTTGTCGGCAACCCAGATGACCGACATCAAGGACGGGACCCAGGTCGCCCAGGAGTCCTCGGTTTCCCTTGGGCACAGTCACCTGGTTACCTTTAATTAATTCGGCGAACCGGCCTCAGGTTCGCGATTAGTTGAGGGAATAACCGAAGGATCGACCTTTCCGGGAGACGCCGCCTCCGCTTTCCCCGGGAGAAAATCTTCCTTTCGCCCGGCGGGACGTTGCCGCAATCTCCTTCCGGAACATCTTTCCGCGGGGATGGAATCCGTCCGGAAAATCCCTGCGGGCAGGATGGCCGGCTCGACCAGCAAATTGACCGCCCTTCCCCGCCAAGCAATAATAAGGATAACTTCTAAATTTGAGATTTATCGATGATTATCACCTTTAACGGGCCCGCCGGGGCGGGCCGGAGCGCTTCGACCGGGGCTCGTCCCCGCGGGAAAAATTTAAATTTCCGCAGTCGGTCTCTGATCGGGAATCGGGATCTTGAAATTTTTCTGGAACGCGCAACGGAAGGCTAGGAATCTATCCATGATCATCACCATTGACGGGCCCGCCGGGGCGGGCAAGAGCACGGTGGGCCGGGAGCTTTCCCGGCGGCTGGGCTTCCGTTTCTTCGAGAGCGGGAGCGTCTACCGGGCCCTGGCCTTCGCCGTCCGGGAGAAAAAGATCGACCCCGACGACCGGGCGGAAATCTGCGGGCTCATCCCCGGCCTGGATTTATTTCATCCCCGGCCGGAATTCTATCTGCCTGAGATCGGCGATCTGGCCTCCCTCCTCTCCGCCCTTCCCGAGGTCCGGCGGGACCTGCTCGCGTGCCAGCGGAAAATCGCGGAAGACGGCAATCTGGTCGCGGAGGGACGGGACATGGGGAGCGTGGTTTTCCCCGGAGCGGAACATAAGTTTTTTCTCGACGCCTCCCTTTCCACCCGGACCCGGCGCCGCCAGGAAGAACTGGCCGGAAAGGGGGAGAGTCTGAAGACCGAAGAGGTCGAGGCGGAAATCTCCGCCCGGGACGCGCGGGACCGGACCCGGAAAGCCTCCCCCCTGATCGTCCCGGAAGGGGCCGTCGTGATCGACACCACCGGCCTGGGGATCGCGGAGGTGGTGGAAACCATGCTCCGGCAGATCGGGAAGAGTTAGGGCAGTGAGTCCAACAGATCTTCTCATTTGGTTGTCATTGCGAGGAGCGTTAGCGACGAAGCAATCTCAGCCTGAGTCAAGAGATTGCCACGCTCCCTCCGGTCGCTCGCAATGACAATCCAATTAAGTATTCAAATGTGAAAGGGGCGGCCGTAGAAGGCTGCCCCAACGAATAAAAAAGATTATGCCAAAAATATCGAAAAAACCCTGTCCGCGCCTGAAAATCATCCCCACCCGTTCCATCGGTTTCTGCTCCGGGGTCAAGCGGGCGGTGGAGCTTTCGGAATCGGCCCTGAAAACCAGGCGGGACCCGATCTATTCCATCGGCCCGATCATTCATAACCCCCCGGAAATGGAGCGTTTGACCGGAATGGGGCTCAAAGTGGTCCGGCGCATCGATGAGATTCCCCGCGGCGCCTGCCTCCTGATCCGCTCGCACGGCGCCACCCCGGGCGAATTGGCCGCGGCCCGGAAGCGGGGCCTGTGTATAATCGACACCACCTGCGCGATCGTGAAGCGCCTGCAGGCGGCCTACCGGGGGCTCGTCCGGGAAGGATACAAGGTGATCGTGGTGGGAGACCGGAACCATCCGGAAGTCCAGGGGGTCTTGAGCCAGGAAAAGGGCCGGGGTCAGGTGGTAGGGGGGCTCGCGGACCTGAAGAAAATAAAGCTGAAAGGGCGGATCGGGGTGGTGGCGCAGACCACCCAGCCCCTGCATAAAGTGCAGGAAGTGGTGGATTTCCTCTTGGGAAAGACCGAAGAACTCAGGATTATCAATACCCTATGCCCTGTAACCCTAAAGCGCCAGGAAGAGGCTTCAGACCTTGCGAAACTGGTCGACACTATGCTAGTTATAGGGGGTAAAAACAGTGCGAATACCTCCCGGCTTTTTGAAATCTGCCGGAAGGTTAATCCCTGCACCTTCCAGATTGAGCGCCTGCAAGAGCTTGATTTTCGGAGGGAAAAATCCCAGTATGCGCTGGGTGTCACCACGGGGACCTCGACCCCGTTATGGTTGATCGAACGTATGATAGAGGAAATTTATTCAACTGGGAAAGGCTCTGGGCCTAAGCCAAGAAGAAAGGAAGGGGAAAATTGTCCGAAGCGAACGTAACTCCAGTCACACTCCGCGAAGGAGAAATCGATCTCTCGCAATTCCTGAAAACGGGACTCAAGGAGATCCGGGAAGGGGAAGTAATCAAGGGGAAGATTGTCGCCATCACCCAGGACTCGGTCCTGGTTGACATCGGCTACAAGTCCGAGGGCACCGTCCATATCCGCGAATTTTACGGGTCGGACGGCCAGTTCACCGCCCAGGTGGGGGAAGAGGTTGAGGTCCTGGTCGAGAAAAAGGAAGACGAGGAAGGTCTGATCCTGCTCTCCCGGGACAAGGCCGTGCGCATCCGGGTCTGGGAGGAACTCAACAAGATCTTCGAAACCGGGGCCAGGGTGGAAGGCCGGGTCATCTCCCGGGTCAAGGGCGGCCTGACCGTGGATATCGGGATCAAGGCTTTCCTGCCGGGCTCCCAGGTCGACATCAAGCCGGTGCGGAACCTCGACGCCTTCGTCGGAAAAACCATTCCCCTCCAGATCCTGAAGCTCACCCGCACCCGGGGCAACGTGGTGGTTTCGCACCGCGCGGTCCTGGAGAAGGAACGGGAAAAGCTCAAGGTGGAAACCCTGCGCAACCTGGAAGAGGGACAGGAGATCGAAGGGGTGGTGAAAAACATCCTGGATTACGGCGCTTTCATTGATCTGGGCGGGATCGACGGTCTGCTGCACATTACCGATCTCTCCTGGAAACGGGTCAATCATCCTTCCGAGGTTCTGAACCCGGGCGACAAGATCCGGGTCAAGGTGCTGAAATTCGATCCCGAGCGGGAACGGGTTTCGCTGGGCCTGAAGCAGATGAAGTCCGATCCCTGGATCAACGTGGAGAAAAAATATCCCCTGTCCGCCCGGGTCAAGGGCAAGGTGGTCAGCCTGACCGACTACGGCGCCTTCGTGGAACTCGAGGAAGGGGTGGAAGGTTTGATTCATATCTCGGAAATGTCCTGGACCAAGCGGATCAAGCACCCCTCCCAGATCGTGGAGGTGGGCTCGGAAGTGGAGGCCGCGGTCCTGGACGTGGATCCGGCCAGCAAGCGGATCTCCCTGGGGATGCGCCAGATCGAGCCCAATCCCTGGGAAACCCTCCCCGACCGCTACCCGCTCGGCACCCGGATCAAGGGCCGGGTCAAGAGCGTGACCGATTTCGGAATCTTCATCGAGGTGGAGGAAGGGATCGACGGCCTGGTGCATATCTCCGACCTGACCTGGAACCGGCGGGTCTCCCACCCCTCCGAAATCTACAAGAAGGGGGACATCGTCGAAGCCGCGGTCCTGAATATCGACAAGGAAAACGAGCGTTTTTCCCTCGGGATCAAGCAGCTGGAAGCGGACCCCTGGGTGGGCATCTCCGAACGCTACCGCCCGGGCCAGGAGATCACCGGTCTGGTGCGGGGCGCGACCGAGTTCGGCCTCTTCGTGGAACTGGAGCCGGGCGTGGAAGGCCTGATCCATATTTCCGAATTGAGCAACGAGCGGGTCCGGAGCCCCCAGGACGTGGCCAAGCCCGGCGACGAGGTCAAGGTGATGATCCTGCACGTGGACCCGGAGGAAAAACGGATCGGCCTTTCGCTGAAGGCTTTAGAGTAAAACTTGACGCGGATCACACGGATCACTCGGATTTTTAGAATTTATCCCGGATAAATTCAGGATTCTGAAAATCTGAAGGGATTTGAATCAAATCCGTTTTGTCCGTGACAATCCGTGTCTAAAAAAGGGTTCTCCGACAAAATAAATTTATGAACCAAGCCGTGCGCCGGCTGGGAATTTTTTCCGGCCTCCTGATTCTTTTCTCCTTTCTGGTGATGCTCTTCTTCGCCCTGCGCTCCCCGGGATCCGGCGGGAATTTTCTCGCCGGCCTGGGCAAAGGCAAAATCGGGATCATCGAGATCCAGGGAACCATTACCGAATCCGATCTGCTGGTGGAGCGCCTGCACAAGTTCCGCCAGGATGATTCCATCAAGGGGGTCATCCTCCGGGTCGACTCCCCGGGCGGGGCGGTGGCGCCGGTCCAGGAAATCTACGAGGAAATCATTAAGCTCCGGGAGAAAAAACCGGTGGTGGCCTCGCTGGGATCGGTTTCCGCCTCCGGAGGATTTTACGTGGCCGTGGCCGCCGACCGGGTTTTTGCCAATCCCGGCACCCTGACCGGCTCCATCGGCGTGATCATGGAGACCGTCAACGTCCAGGGCCTGCTCCACTGGGCCAAGATCGAGACCAAAACCATCAAGAGCGGAAAGTTCAAGGATATCGGCTCTCCCCTCCGGAAGATGACCCCGGAGGAAGAGGCGTACCTGCAGAAGCTCGCCAACGGGATCAACCAACAGTTCATCAAGGCGGTTTCCCAGTCCCGGAAGCTGCCGCTGGCGAAAGTAACCGCCCTGGCCGACGGCCGGGTTTTTTCCGGGGTCGAGGCCAAGGGCCTGGGCCTGGTCGACGAGCTCGGCAGCTTCCAGCGGGCGGTCGAGTACCTCGCCGGCAAGGTGGGGATCTCGGGCGAACCGGTCCTGGTCTATCCGTCCTCCCGGTTCCCCCGCTGGCGGGACCTGCTGGAAAACCAGAATTCCTCTTCGAGCCGGCTCCAGCTTAAATTCGATTCCGGGTGGTGAACCATGCAGCACCTGTGGGCGCCTTGGCGGATCGAATACATCCGGCAGGAACCGGAAAAGGGCTGTATTTTCTGCAACCGTTTCCGGCGCAAAACCGACCGCCGCGACCTGGTGCTTTACCGGGGGCCGCGGGTCATGGTCATGATGAACCGATTTCCCTACAACTGCGGGCATCTCCTCATCTGCCCGGTGGAGCACACCGGCGACCTCACCTCCCTCCCGGCCCAGGCCCAATCCGCCCTTTTCGCCATGCTCCAGGAATGCGTCCGGATTCTGGATGAAACCATGGCCCCGGAAGGCTTCAACCTGGGAATGAACCTGGGCCGGGTGGCCGGCGCGGGGGTGGCGGACCACCTGCACTTCCATCTGGTCCCCCGCTGGAACGGCGACACCAATTTCATGCCCGCCCTGGCCGAGGTCAAGGTGGTGCCCGAGCATCTGGACCGGACCTATCTGAAACTTAAACCCGCTTTCGCCCGGCTCGGGAAAGTCCCGGCGCGCCGGAAAAAAGCCGTTTAAACCATGGAAAAACCCGAAGCCGAAATCCCCCAGACCCCGGACGACCGCGCGGAAAAGGAAGAAGAGAGCAAAGTCTCCCAGCGGGCCCAGGAATTCCTGCAGGTCTTCAAGAAAGGCGCGGAGTTCACCCAGGAACTCCTGCGGATCAACGAAAAGCTGCGTTACCGGGTCGTCCGGCTCGAAGAGGAAAACAACGATTTCCGGCGGGCCATGCAGCCGGAGACCGCCATCCAGGACCTCGAGCGCCGGATCCAGGAACTCGTCCGCGAGAAGGAAGAGCTCCGGGAAAAGTACGCGAATATCGAGCAGGAAAACCAGGATTTCGCCCAGCGCTACGTCGAGATCGAGGAAGAAAACAACAACCTGGCCAATCTCTACATCGCCAGCTACCAGCTGCATTCCACCCTGGATTACCGGGAGGTGCTCCAGATCATCCTGGAAATCGTGATCAACCTGATCGGGGCGGAGGAGTTCGTCCTCCTGCTCCGGGACGAGAAAAAAGACAAGCTCCTGGTCGTGGCCGCCGAGGGTATTTCCCAGGACGATTTTCCCGCCGTCACCATCGGGGAAGGCATCATCGGCAAGGTGGCCGAGACCGGGGAAAATTACATCCGCAAGGACTTCGCCTCGCCGGAAAAG
Organism: bacterium; assembly: GCA_028713675.1. GTDB lineage: Bacteria > Desulfobacterota > JAPLJL01 > JAPLJL01 > JAPLJL01 > JAPLJL01. Next base: position 2,452 of record JAQTNV010000059.1, on the reverse strand, counting down.
ACGGAAATCAACAACCCCCTGGTCTGTATCCCCCTCAAGATCAAGGAATACGTGATCGGGGTGATCGTGCTTTACCGCCTGCTCCGGCAGAAAACCCAGTTCGCCGAAGTGGATTACGAGCTTTTCACCCTCCTGGCCGGACACGCCGCCACCGCCATTTTCAGCTCCCGGCTCTACTCGGAATCCGAGCGCCGGCTTTCCACCTTCCGCGGATTCATCGACCTGCTGACCCGCTGATGTCACCGATCAAAATCCTTGTCGTTGAGGATTCCCCGACCATGCGGCAGTTCATCTGCTTCGCGCTCCGGCGGCTTCCGGGCGTGGTGATTGCCGAGGCGGCCGACGGGGTGGAGGGCCTGAAGAAATTCAACCTGGAAAACTTCAACCTGGTCATGGTCGACATCAACATGCCGATCATGGACGGGCTCAAACTGCTTTCCCTGATCCGCAAGGGGCCGCTCAATTCCAAGATCCCGGTCCTGGTCCTCACCACCGAGGGCGCCCAGGCCGACCGGGACCGGGCCCTCTCCCTGGGAGCGGACGCCTACCTGACCAAGCCCACCCCCGGCTCGGTCATCCTCAAGACCGTCAAGCGGCTTCTCGGGATCGTCGAGTAACGCGCCATGGAAGAACTCAAGTACGAACCCGGGCAGGTTGAAACCCGCTGGCAGACGCGGTGGGAAGAAGCCGGGATTTACCGGGCCCGGGAGGATGACCCCCGGCCGAAATACTATCTCCTGGAAATGTTCCCTTATCCCTCCGGGCGCCTGCACATGGGGCACGTCCGGAACTATACCATCGGGGACGTGGTCGCCCGCTTCCAGTGGATGCGCGGCCGGAACGTCCTCCACCCGATGGGCTGGGACGCCTTCGGGCTCCCGGCCGAAAACGCCGCGATCGAGCGCGGGATCCACCCCGCCCGCTGGACCCGGGACAATATCGGGGTCATGCGCGGCCAGCTGAAGCGGCTGGGATTTTCCTACGATTGGGGGCGGGAGCTGGCCACCTGCGATCCCGAATATTACCGCTGGGAGCAGCTGGTTTTCGTCCGGATGCTCAAAAAGGGAATGGCCTATCGGAAGGAAACCAGTTTGAACTGGTGCCCGGAGTGCCAGACCGTCCTCGCCAACGAACAGGTCGAGAACGGCTGCTGCTACCGCCACACCGATACCCCGGTGGAGGAGCGCATCCTGCCCGGCTGGTTCTTCCGGATCACCGATTACTGCGAGGAGCTGCTCGAGGGGATGAAAACCCTGGGGAACTGGCCCGAACAGGTTCTGACCATGCAGCGGAACTGGATCGGCAAATCCCTCGGGGGCTATGTGGATTTCCCCCTGGAAAAACCCCTCCCGGGCGCGGAGCGGATCCGGGTCTTCACCACCCGCCCCGACACCCTCTTCGGCGCCACTTTCATGGTCCTGGCCCCTGAACATGAGCTGGTTCCCCGGCTTTCCGCCGGCTCGGAACACTCCGCCGAAGTGGCCCGCTTCGCCGCCGAGGCCAAGCGCCTCTCCCGGGAAAAGCGCGCCAGCGCCGATTACGAAAAGGAAGGGGCTTTCACCGGCGCTTATTGCCTGAACCCGCTCACCGGCCTGAAAATGCCGATCTACATCGCCAATTTCGTCCTGCTCGAATACGGGACCGGGGCGGTCATGTCCGTCCCCGCCCACGACCAGCGGGATTTCGAGTTCGCCCGCAAATACCGGCTTCCCGTCCTGGTGGTGATCCAACCCGAGGGGGAAAAGCTTGCTCCCGAGACCATGACCCAGGCCTACGAAGGCGACGGGGCGATGGTCAACTCCGGGGCCTTCAGCGGGACCCGCAACCGCCCGGAAGGCATCACGCGGATCCTGGATTTCCTGGAGGAAAAAGGCCTGGGCCGGAAAGGGGTTCTCTACCGGCTCCGCGACTGGGGGGTGTCCCGCCAGCGCTACTGGGGCTGCCCCATCCCGGCGATCTACTGCGGGAAATGCGGGACGGTGCCGGTCCCGGAGGCGGAGCTTCCGGTCGTCCTTCCCGAGAACGTGAAATTAACCGGCCTGGCCGGCTCGCCGCTGGCCACCGTGCCGGAGTTCCTGGAAACCAGGTGCCCGGTTTGCGGGGGCCCGGCCCGGCGGGAAACCGACACCTTCGACACCTTTGTCGAATCCTCCTGGTACTTTTCCCGCTACGCCTGCCCCGACCAGAAACAGGCCATGTTCGACCCGCGGATCCGGCACTGGATGCCGGTGGACCAGTATGTCGGGGGGATCGAGCACGCCATCCTGCACCTGCTCTACAGCCGCTATTACACCCGGGTGCTCCGGGATCTCGGGCTCCAGGAACAGTCCGAGCCCTTTAAAAATCTGCTGACCCAGGGGATGGTGCGGATGGAAACCATGCGCTGTCCCCGGCACGGCTACCGCTACCCCCGCGAGGTGGATGCCGAGGGCAAATGCCGCGAGTGCGGGAC